>NZ_CP007028.1:0-600000 GCF_000512735.1 Thermocrinis ruber | reverse complement strand
TGTGGCACCATCCCACGCCTTTTGGTTTGGAGTATCTCTACTTTCCCTCTCCTTCCTGATCATGTTCTTCTTTACAAACCCTATAGCCACCTTCTTTACCGCCTTGGCGTCTTTTTTTTATATTTCCGTATATACCCTTAGCCTTAAAAGAAAGAGCCCCTTGGCTACGGAAATAGGGGGTGTTGCCGGTGCAATGCCCCCGGTTATAGGCTATACTGCGGTTACTGGAAGCCTGAGCCTTGAACCTCTCATCCTCTTTCTGATCATGTTCATATGGCAACCTCCTCACTTTTGGGTTTTGGCTATAAAGTACGCCCAAGATTACAAAGTGGCTGGCATTCCCACCATGCCTGTTGTAAGAGGTATAGAGCATACAAAGGTTAGAACCCTTCTGTACACCGCTGGGCTTTTGCCCGTAAGCCTTCTGCCCTACTTTTACGGTATGGCTGGTGAAATATACTTTTTGTCCGCATCACTGCTGAGCTTGATCTATTTAGCCCTAACCTTGAAGTTTGTTTCTTCAAAGGAGCCAAAGGGTGGCTTTTTGTTTTTCTACTCAATCTTATACTTGGCCCTTCTATTTACCATTATGGTCTTTGATATGAGGAGATAGTGATGGAAAGACCGCTCTTTTTACTTTCTATTGTCTCTTTGGGTCTCGGTGGTCTTCTGGCTTTTTTGGTGGCGCTGGCACGCACGCCAATTCTTTATAAACTCTTCCCTCCCGGATACTTTTACCATGCCTTGGTGGGACATGTAGACTTGGCTATTGTGGTCTTTTTGCTCACCTTTACTATGCTTCTTTGGAACAGGATCATACCAAAGAGGGATCCCATTAGCTTCTATCTTGTCCTTTTAGGTTTCTTGGGCATAGCCCTTATTTCCCTCTCCGGCAAGGGTACCGCGGTCTCCAACAATTACCTTCCTACCATAGACCATCCCCTCTTTTTTGCAGGTGCTATACTCTTCTTTTCGGGCTTCTGGCTTGCGAGCATTGTTAGGCTTGATTTAGCCATAAAGAACTTATTCTCCAAGGACCCGACGATAAACAGCTTGAGCGCAAGCGTAGTCTTAGCCCTTATGATGCTTTTGGCAACCCTGACTTCCATACCTAAAACGGGTAGTCATTCGGAGCTTTACCTCTTCTACGAAAGGCTCTATTGGGCACCTGGACACATCCATCAGTTTCTGAACGGTGCAGTTTTACTATTTTCGTGGTACTTCTTAGCAAAACTCTTGGGAGTTGAGCACGAGCTAAAACTCTTGAGATATGCGAACCTTTCCTTTCTTTTCTTTTCAGTACTTTTGGTACTTGTGCCTGTGATCTTTGAAGACCCCGTCTCAAGGTCTGCAAAGGTTTTCACTGAGATATCCTACGCCATAGGACTTGGCATTCCTATCTTTTTACACGCCTTTAACATCCTGAGAAGACTTGTCTTTAACTACTCTGTTTATTCCATTACTCTTTGGCTTTCTATGCTCCTTTACTTTCTTGGAATCCTTATCGCCTACGCAGGGTTGAAGTCAGACCTTAGGGTTCCCGCCCACTACCATGGCGCGGTAACTAGCCTGACCTTAGCCCTAATGGGTATCTCCTACCACTTGGTAAAGGAGTATGGTTGGGTAAAGGATTTTCCAAAGGTGGCAAGGTTTCAGCTTTTCATGTATGGCTTTGGTATGGTGCTCTTTGTTCTGGGACTTTACTTTGCGGGCTTTAAGGGTGCCCCAAGGAAGACCTACGGCACAGGCTTTACCGACGACCCCTTTGTGCTTTTGTCCCTGGGTTTGATGATGGTGGGTACTGTGTTTGCAGTCATCGGTGGCGTTATCTTTGTTATCTCCATGCTAAGGATCAGCCTCAAGGGTAGACATGCCAGTATTTCTGCTAACTAACGACGATGGATACTTTTCTGAGGGTATAAGGGCCCTGAGGGAAGAGCTAAAGAGTCTTGGAAGGGTTATAACGATTGCCCCTGATAGAAATCTCAGCGGTGTGGGACACTCTTTGACCTTCAGCATGCCCTTGAGGATCAGGAGGGTAGATGAGGACTTTTGGACGGTTATAGGTGGAACTCCCGCAGATTGCGTACATTTGGGCTACTACGTTTTGCTTGATGGTAAAAAGCCAGACATGGTATGCTCGGGTATAAACGAGGGTCCCAACTTGGGCGAGGACATAACTTACTCGGGCACTGTCTCCGGTGCCATGGAAGGCCGAATTCTCGGAATACCCTCCATAGCCTTCTCCGCCTTTGGAGGAGAGAGTAAGAATTTTTCAGAGATTGCAAAGGTGGCAAAAAAGGTAGTTATAGAGGTTTTAGAAAAGGGTATGCCCGAAGACACATACTTGAACGTGAATATTCCCGATTTGCCCCAAGACCAAATAAAGGGCTTTTTGATCACCAAACAGGGCAGGAGGGCATACAAAGAAAAGGTTTTAAAACTCCTTGATCCGGGCAAAAAGCCCCTTTACTGGATCACCGCCACTGAGTTTGGATGGCACTTGGAGGAGGGTACTGACTATTGGGCTGTTTATCATGGCTACGTGTCCATAACACCCTTGCAACTGGACTTAACCAACTACAGGGCTATGGAGATACTTAAAAAGCGTTTAAAATTTACTACAGAGGTGGAAAAATGAGTGATACGGTGGGTGGAAAGAACGAGCTGTCTGCCATAAAGGCACCGCTGCTGAGGGAAGTAAGGAAGGGAGAGACAAGGAGGCACATAATATCTGTGCTCGTGCGCAACGAGCTTGGAGTTCTCGCCCGGATCGCAACCCTCATAGCGGGCAAGGGATACAACATAGAGGGATTGTCGGTGGGAGAGACTCACGAGAAAGGCTTTTCTTTGATGACCATAGAGGTAATAGGGGACGATGTGGTAATAGAGCAGGTGGTAAAACAGTTAAGAAAGCTCATAGATACCATAAAGGTTAGAGACCTAACAGATAGCCCCCATGTGGAGAGGGAGCTTGCCCTGATAAAGGTATATACCGCCACTCCAAGGGCAAGGGATGAGGTTCTCAGACTTACAGAGATCTTTAGGGGCAAGATCGTGGACGTCTCTCCAGATACCTACACGGTGGAGATCACGGGAGATGAAGACAAGATAAACGCCTTTGTGGAATTGGTCAGACCCTTTGGCATAAAGGAGATGGCAAGGACTGGAAAGGTTGCCCTGGAGAGGGAAGGTGTTTAGGGTTGTCTTTGAGAACTTTTATCTTAACAGAGAGCTTTTTTATCTCATAAACCACAACAGGCATCCCCTTTTGGATGCGTTCTTTTCCAAATTCTACCTTTTGGGCAAAGGTTGGGTTTTAATCCCGATTTTTATCGGTTTGTTTATTTTTCAAAAGGCAAGCCTTAAGGTGTTTTTATACACCATGGGCATATCCACCGTTTTGGTGGAGGTTTTAAAGAAACTCACCAAACAACCAAGACCCGCAACCCTTTTAGAGGATGTTTATCTTTTGGAGCCTTTGCATCTGAGCTCCTTCCCCTCGGGGGATAGTGCAATGGCCTTTGCCTTGGCTAGTTTTTTCCTCTGGCTCAATCCAAAGTTGGGTTTTGTCTTTTTGGTCTATGCTTTACTGATAGCCTACGGTAGAGTATATGTGGGAGCACACTTTCCCCTTGATGTTTTTGCGGGAGCCCTCATAGGCATCTTCTCCTTCTTGATTGCCCTACGCCTTGCATAAGGGGTTATGTGGTTTTTGTTTGGTCTCTTCTTTTTCATCTTTGGCAATTGGTTTTTGGGGCTGACCTCTTTGGATGAGGGTAGGAACGCCTCAGCGGTTTTAAACATGCTAAGCTCCAAAGACTTTTTAGTGCCCTACTACAACTGTCAGGTGCGTTTTGAAAAACCACCCATGCTTTACTATTTTGGATTGGTCTTTGCCAAGCTCTTTGGATTGAACGAGTTCTCCCTTAGGTTGGTCTCCGGGCTTTCTGCCTTTGGTGTGGGAATTTTCACATATCTTATGGCAAAGCTTTTCTTTGACAGGGAAACTGCCCTTAAATCCTTTTTGGTGCTTGCTACCTTGCCCCACGTGTGGGTGGAGTCAAGGGCTTTTGTCCCCGAGATGCTTCTTAACTTTTTTATGCTGGGAGGTCTTTACTTTTTCTTAACTAACAGAACCACCTTGGGATGGCTCTTTTTAGCCTTTGCCTTTTTAACCAAAGGACCGGTGGGCGTGTTTTTACCTCTGGGTGCTTACTTGATCCTCAGAAGGGATCTTGCATTTCTTCAATTAAAGGGCGTCCTCCTTTTCTTGTTGGTGGGAGGAAGCTGGTATTATCTCATGCTCTACAACTTTGGCTGGGCATACTTTCAAAAGTTTTTCATTTATGAAAACATAATGAGATACACAGGGCAAACTATCATCCATTCTTACCCCTTTTATTACTATCTTATCGTTCTTGCCGTTGCCTTCATTTTCTACCTTCCGGCCATTCCAAAGTTCTTTAAAAAGGAGCCAAAAATCCTTCCCTTCTTGCTTTGGGCTGTGTTTGTGGTTGTTTTTTTCAGCCTTGCCAAAAACAAACTGCACCACTACATAATCTTTTCTTATCCTGCCCTCTCCATAGCCTTCGCTTACCAGCTTTCTATGGATTACATAAAGAGGGTTTTGGTGATAGCCACTGTTTTCCTATTAGGTTTAAGTATGGGTGTGTATTTTTATGAAGAAAACCGGTTTCAAAGGAAGGCACTGCCCTTTCTAAAGGATTTTGACGGACCCGTATATTTCTACAGAGGAGCCGAGATATCCTCCATTCCCTTTTATTTGAAAAGATGTGTGCCGAAGATAGACCATGTTCCCAACCACAGGGCAATGCTCATAAGCAAAGAGGACATAAGGGAATGCAGGGAAATTTTGAAGGCAAGGGAGTTTGACGGCAACTACAGACTTTACATGTGTGAGCCTTAGCCAAGGATCTCCTTTTCTTTGGCTTCCGTTAACTGGTTTATTTCCTCTATGTATTTGTCCGTTAGCTTTTGGAGTCTTTCCAAAGCCCTCTTTATTTCGTCCTCAGAGACGCCCTCCTGATCCTCTATTAGCTCCTTTGCGTCCCTCCTTATGTTTCTGACCGCCACCCTCGCCTCTTCCGCCATCTTATGGAGCATGCGCACCAACTCTCTTCTTCTCTCCTCAGTTAGAGGTGGTAGAGTTAGCCTTAGGACGTTTCCTTGCTTTTGGGGTGTTATGTTTAAGTTTTCTATTATTGCCTTTTCCACCAGGTCCACCGCTCCCTTGTCCCAAACCTGCAGGACTATTTGGTTTGCCTCCGGGACACTGATAGAAGCCAACTGTTTTATGGGAACCTTTGAGCCGTAATAATCTACCTTAATCTCCTCCACTAAAGCGGTGCTCGCCCTTCCTGTTCTTAAGCCCGCTATTTCATTCTTGAAGTACTGAACCGCCTTTTTCATATCCTCTTCTGTGCTTTTGAAAATCTCCTCCATCATGTTTAATGATTATAGCATTTTTCTTGATGGTAATCATCTATGCCTTGCTAAAATGGGTATAAAATTTCCCTATGGCTAAGGTAAAGATTAACAATAAGACTTTTGAGATTCCAGCGGGTGTTAGGTTTGGAGAACTGCACCACGAGATAGAAAAGGCAGGCGTAGAGTTTGGATGCACCGACGGACAGTGTGGTGTGTGCGTATGCACTGTGAAGAAGGGCTTGGAGTGTCTTGCGGAGCCGTCGGAGACGGAGGAGGAAACCCTCTGGAGGATCGGCGAATACGAAGAGAACAGGAGGCTAACCTGTCAGCTGGTCATAGAAAAGGAAGGTTGCGAGATAGAGCTTGAAACGGATTAAACGGAGAGGGCGGGATTCGAACCCGCGGTAGGGCTGTAAACCCTACAACTCCTTAGCAAGGAGCCGCCTTCGGCCTCTCGGCCACCTCTCCTAACGAAGAATATTATAACCCTTCTTCATTTAAAATAAAAGTCCTATGAGCAAAACTTTGGTGATGAAATTTGGCGGAACATCGGTGGGAAGTTTGGAAAGAATAGAGAACGCTGCAAGGCGGGTGATAAAGAGACTACAGGAGGGCTATAGGGTAGTGGTGGTTTCTTCTGCTATGGCGGGTGAAACGGACAGGCTTATAAACTTAGCCAAGCAAATAGACCGTTTTCCCTCAGAGAGAGAGGTGGATATGCTCATAAGCACCGGGGAACAGCAAGCTATAGCTCTCTTTGCCCTCACCTTAAACAAGCTAGGGGTGCCTGCGGTTAGCCTCTGCGGATGGCAAGTTCCCATAATCACCGATAAGGTGCACACCAAGGCAAGAATAAAGAAGATCGGCATTCAGAGGATTAAGAATCTTCTTGATGAGGGATACACGGTGGTGGTGGCGGGTTTTCAGGGGGTCTCGGAGGATTGGGAGATCACCACCCTCGGTAGAGGTGGTTCTGACCTTTCTGCGGTAGCATTGGCGTACGCCCTAAACTGCGACTGTGAGATATACACCGATGTGCCCGGTGTCTTTACCGCAGACCCAAGGATTGTTGCCAAACCTAGAAAGATTCCCTACATATCCTACGAAGAGATGTTGGAAATGGCTTCCCTTGGGGCAAAGGTAATGCAGGCAAGGAGTATTGAGTTTGCCATGAGGTACGGTGTTAGAATACATGTTAGAAGCTCCTTTTCTGAAGAGGAAGGAACATGGATAGTACCGGAGGAGGAAGTCATGGAGAAGGTGGAGGTTAGGGCTATAACCTTGGACACAAAGGAGTCCCGTTTTACGGTGGTTAGGGTGCCCGACAGACCGGGCATAGCCTACAGCATTTTTAAAGCCCTTGGGGATGCTCACATAGTGGTGGATATGATCGTTCAGAACGTGTCCCATCAAGGCTACACGGATCTGTCCTTTACGGTAAATAAGGCTGATGCGGACAAGGCGGAGGAAATCGTCAGAAGGGTGGCAAAGGAGATAGGCGCAGAAGGTGTGGAGAGGGACGACCACGTGGCAAAGGTCTCTGTGGTGGGCATAGGCATGAAGAGCTCCTATGGCACCGCTGCAAAGATGTTTGAGGTGCTTTACAGAAACAACATAAACATAATGGCTATATCCACATCCGAGATAAAGATCTCGTGCCTCATAGAGGAAAAATACGGAGAGCTGGCGGTTAGAGAGCTACACTCTGCCTTTATAGAAGAAGGGGAAAAGGTGCAGGTTATAAACAGTTGAGCTTGGTAGTCCTGCTAACAGATTTTGGCGAAAAGGATGGCTTTGTAGGTGTTTTAAAGGGGGTAATGCTCTCCATAAATCCCTCTCTGAAGTTTGTAGACCTCACCCACCACATAGAACCTTTTAATATAACAGAAGGTGCCCTTGTGTTGAAGGCACACTACAGGTATTTTCCGAAGGGTAGTATATTTCTTGGCGTGGTGGACCCGGGGGTTGGCTCCCAAAGGAAGGCGGTAGCTGTCCGTTGTGACGATTACTTTTTTGTAGGTCCTATGAACGGTCTCTTTGACCTTGCCTTGGAGGACATAAAAAAACCTATAGAGTGTAGGCTGATTGAAAACTTTACCCTGCCAAGGGTCAACGAAACCTTTCATGGGAGGGATGTGTTTGCACCAGTCTGCGGCTACCTCTCAAAGGGTGTGCCTTTGGAGTTGGTGGGCAGGAAAATAGAATACGAGTTTTTGCTCAAGTGGGAGAAGGCGGTGGAGTTTGAGGACAGAGTGGAGGGAAAGCTTACCTACTTTGACAGATACGGAAACGCTATAACCAACGTGCCATGCGCACGCTGCTCCAAGGCTGTCTTCAGAGGAGAGGAAATAAAGGTAGTTAGCCACTTTTTGGCGGGGGAGAGGGGGAAACTAAACAGTCTGTGCGGTAGCTTTGGCTACATGGAACTTTTTGTTCCACTGGCAAGTGCCAGAGAGCTTTTTAACTTAGAGTTGGGGGAAAGGGTTGTCTTTTACTTCTGAGGTCTGAAGGCTTTCAGGCGATGTTCATAGGTGGTTATGTACGGACCGCCAATGAGTTCTATGCAGTAGGGAACTGCAGGGAATACCGCATCAAGGCACAGTTTTATAGACTGGGGCCTTCCGGGAAGGTTTATGATCAGGGTAGAGTTTCGGATGCCCGCAGTCTGCCTTGAGAGGATGGCGGTGGGGACCTGCTGTAGGGATACCTGTCTCATCAGCTCACCAAAGCCCGGAAGCATTTTTTGACAGACTGCTTCAGTAGCCTCCGGCGTCACATCCCTTGGTGCGGGTCCAGTGCCACCGGTGGTAAGTATCAAACAGCACCCTTCCACATCCGCCATGTGTATAAGGGCACCCTCTATAAGCTCCCTCTCGTCTGGGACTATGCGATAAACGACCTCAAAGGGCGAAGAGACCACCTCGTGGAGATACTCTATTATGTACTTTCCGCTTATGTCTTCGTACTCTCCTCTGCTTGCCCTGTCTGACACTGTTAGTACGCCAAACTTCGCCTTTTCCATCTTAAAGTGTAAGTTTAAAATATTATACTCTTTTTTTAAAGGAGTGTGCGATGACGGTGTGGGAATATGATGCATGCGGAGTTGGATTTGTATGCCACACAAAGGGTGAAAGAAGCCATCAGATAGTTAGGTGGGGCATAGAGGCGGTCAAAAACCTCACCCACCGGGGTGCAGTGGGTGGAGACGGTAAAACTGGAGACGGTGCGGGTATTATGCTGGAAATTCCAAGGAAATTCTTTGCAGATTACATAGAGGAAAAGGGACTCTCCATAAGCTCCTTGGACAATCTGGCTGTGGGTGCGGTCTTTCTTTATGAAGACGTGCGCTCCGCGGTGGAGGAGCACATCAAAAAGTCTCCCTTCAAGCTTGTGGGCTGGAGGGAGGTGCCTGTGGATAAGTCTGCGGTGGGAGAGTCCGCCCTAAAGGTTATGCCAAAGATCTTTCACCTCCTTTTGGATTGCGAGAAGGTGGAACCCTCCCTCAGGGAACTGGAGCTTTACCTTTTGAGAAGGTCCATAGAAACAGACAGGAAGCTTGGCAACAAGCTTTACTTTGCCTCTTTGTCTTCCAGGAAGCTGGTATATAAAGGGATGCTTGTGGCTCCTCAGTTGGATGTGTTTTATCCGGAGCTTCTGGACGAAAGGCTAACCTCTTGGTTTTGCCTCTTTCACCAAAGATATTCCACCAACACCTTTCCCAACTGGAACTTGGCACAGCCCTTTAGATACCTTGCCCATAACGGCGAGATAAACACCCTTTTGGGAAACAGAAACTGGATGCTTGCAATTCAACACGAGCTTGAACACGAACTATTTGGAGAACGTATAAAGCTTGTAAAACCTTTGGTCTCTTACGATGAAAGCGACTCTGCCTCTCTGGACAGGGTCTTTGAGCTTTTGGTTTTGGCGGGTTATTCACCCGAGCATGCTATCAATATGCTCATCCCACCCGCCTGGGAGTCTGTGCCTTGGCTACCAAAGGAGGTTATTCAGTTCTTTGAGTATCAGTCCCTTTTGATGAAGCCCTGGGATGGACCCGCCGCCATTGCCTTCACCGATGGGGAGGTGATCGGTGCCCACTTGGACAGAAACGGTCTTAGACCCTCCCGCTACATCCTTACCGAGGACAACGTACTGGTGCTTGGCTCCGAGGTGGGAATGATAGACCTCTCTGGGAGAAAGATCAAGGAAAAAGGAAGGCTCGGTCCCGGAGACACCCTTTTGGTTAACCCTAAAGAGGGAAAGATAGAAAAGACAGAGGAAATACTTAAAAGGCTTGCAGACCAAAAGCCCTACGGCGAGTGGCTCGAAAAACACCTCAAAAGGCTAAAGGACTTTGTTAAAGATCAAGCCATTGACATAGAAGAGGACAAAGATCTTATAAGAAAGCAAGTAGCCTTTGGCTACACACAGGAGGAGATAAAGAATGTTCTTTCCTACATGGCGGAGGAGGGAAAGGAGCTGACGTTCTCTATGGGAGACGACACGCCCATACCACCACTTTCTGAGAAGCCCGTGCTTTTGTTTAGATACTTCAAGCAGAGGTTTGCCCAGGTTACCAACCCACCCATAGACCCAATAAGGGAAAGGGCTGTAATGTCCTTGCGTATGAACCTGGGCTACAAGAGGAACTTTCTCAAGGAAACTCCAGAACACGCAAAAAGGCTTCAAATAGAGAGTCCCATTTTACTACCAGAGGAGTTTAAGGCTATCCTTGAGCAGAAGGACTTTAAGGTTGCCTGGATACCCATGACCTATCCCAAGGAAAGAAGCTACTGCGTTGTGGAGCTTCAGGATCTGGCAGGTGAGCGTCGGATCACGGACATTTTGTACGACGCCATGTATGAGGGTGTTAGCATATGCGACCTGAGGCTGGGTGTGGAGATTGTGTGCAGAAGGGTGGAGTCCGCAGTGCGCGAGGGTGCGGAGATCGTGGTGCTTTCAGACAGGAACATAAATAAATACCGTTTGGCGGTACCAAGCCTTTTGGCGGTCTCTGCAGTCTTTAAATGGTTAGCGGAAAGACAGCTTTCCAACAAGGTCTCCATAATAGTAGAAACGGGAGAGGCAAGGGACACTCATCATATAGCCTGTTTGATAGGCTACGGTGCGTCCGCAGTGTATCCATACTTGGCATACCAAACCATAAAGGACCTTTGCCAAAAGGGAGAGATCAAACAGCCCTTTGAAAAGGCAATCCTTAACTACAAGAAGGCTTTGGAGGATGGGCTTTTGAAGATCATGTCCAAGATGGGCATATCCACCCTCAACTCCTATCAGGGTGCAAAGATCTTTGACACGGTTTGCCTAAATAAAGATTTTGTGGAAGAATACTTCCCGGGCACGCCCGTTACCCTGGAGGCAGATGGCATCTTTGAAGTGCAAGAGAGCTTGCTGATAAGACACGATGCGGGATACGAGGTGGATCAGCCTCAGCTTGACTATGGGGGGCATATGAAGTTCCGCAAGGGTGGAGAGTGGCACGCTTGGTCTCCCTTTGTGGTAAGAGCACTTCATAAGTTCTTGGAAACAAAAGACTATCAGGATTACAAAGAATTTTCAAGGATCGCCAACGAAGAAAGACCAACCTTTATAAGACACCTTCTAACTTACAAAAAGGCAGACCAACCCATTCCCTTGGAGGAGGTGGAGCCCGAAGAGAGCATTCTAAAGAGGTTCGTCACTGGTGGCATGTCCTTGGGAGCCCTCTCTCCAGAAGCCCACGAGGTTTTGGCGGAGGCTTGCAACAGGCTCGGTATGAAGAGCAACTCGGGAGAGGGTGGAGAGGACCCAGCAAGATACTGGACCATAAAGAACTCTGCCATAAAGCAGGTGGCGTCCGGTAGGTTTGGAGTAACGCCCACCTACTTGGCATCCGCCAAGGATTTGGAGATCAAGATCGCCCAAGGGGCAAAGCCCGGAGAAGGTGGGCAACTGCCCGGGCACAAGGTCAGCGAATACATCGCAAAGCTCAGGCATGCCCAACCGGGTATAACCCTAATATCTCCCCCACCCCACCACGACATTTACTCCATAGAGGACTTGGCACAGCTCATAAACGACCTAAAGGAGGCAAACCCCCAAGCCAAGGTGTGCGTAAAGCTTGTGGCAGAAACGGGAGTGGGCACAGTTGCAGCGGGAGTAGCCAAGGCATACGCAGATATAGTCCAAGTTAGCGGTGCGGAGGGTGGCACTGGTGCAAGCCCCTACAGCTCCATCAAGAACGCGGGCAACTACTGGGAAATCGGACTTGCGGAGACCCAAAGGGTTTTGATGGAAAACAACCTGAGGGACAAGATAAGGGTGAGGGTGGATGGGGGCATGAGGACGGGCAAAGATGTGATCATTGCTGCCCTTTTGGGTGCGGAAGAGTTTGGCTTTGGCACCGCTGCCATGATAGCGGAAGGATGCGTAATGGCAAGGTTGTGCCACACAAATCAGTGTCCTACGGGCGTTGCCACCCAAGACCCCAAATACAGGGAAAAATTCAAGGGCAAGGTGGAAAATGTGATGGCTTACTTTAAGGCGGTGGCAAGGGAGGTAAGGGAGATCCTTGCGGAGATGGGCTTTAGAAGCCTGGATGAGATCATAGGAAGGCGGGACCTTTTGGAGGTTGTTAGCTTTGACCACATACCCGGCTCCAAGCGTGTAAAGCTTGAGGAGTTTTTGAAGGAAGACTATCCAAAGGACAAGCCCCTCAGGTGTTTGGTGGAAAGAAACGACAACCCACGCAGGAGCACCTTAGCCAAGCAGTTGGAGGAGGAAATTGTTCCCTACATAGAAAAAGGGCAGAAGGTCCATAGAGAATACACCATAAGAAACATAGACAGGAGCGTGCCCACACGCCTTGCCTACTACATAGCCCTAAAATACAGGGATGAAGGGCTTCCGGAGGATACCATAAACTTGGTCTTTGTGGGCACTGCAGGACAGAGCTTTGGTGCCTTTAACCACAGGGGTATGTCTTTGACCCTTCTGGGCGATGCCAACGACTATGTAGGCAAGGGTATGTATGGGGGAAGAATCGTCCTAAAACCTTTGGATGTGGAGGACACTCAAAACCACGTGATCATGGGCAACACATGCCTTTATGGTGCAACGGGCGGAGAACTCTTTGCGGCGGGAAGGGCAGGAGAACGCTTTGGAGTAAGAAACAGCGGAGCCATCGCAGTTGTGGAAGGAGCTGGTATGCACTGCTGTGAGTACATGACGGGGGGCATAGTGGTAGTTCTTGGTTCTGTGGGCTACAACCTTGGTGCGGGCATGACCGGAGGCTATGCCTATGTGTTGGACCCAGAATTGCCAAAGAAGATCAACACCTCCTATGTGTTGGCAAGAAGGCTCATCTCCGAGGCGGAAAAGGAGGAGTTAAAGAAACTGATAGACAAGCACTACAAATACACCCAAAGCCAGTGGGCAAAGTATATCCTAGAAAACTTTGAGGAGTTTGCGGAGAAGTTCTACAAGGTGGTTCCCTTAGAGGCTTGCAAGAGGGATGCCTTTGGGGCTACCGATGTTTGCGAGGTGGAGGTAAAGTCATGAAGAGGGTTATCTTAGCTTACTCGGGAGGGCTGGACACCTCCGTAATAGTGCGTTGGCTATCGGAAAGGGGCTACGAAGTGATCACCTACACCGCCGACGTGGGACAGGGAGAGGAACTCACAGAGATCCCACAGAAGGCTAAAGCTTCCGGGGCAGTGGATGCCATAGTGGAGGACCTAAAGGAGGAATTTGCAAGGGAGTACTGTTTGCCCACCCTAAGGGCCTTAGCCCTCTACGAGGGAAGGTATCCTTTGACTGCATCCCTCTCAAGACCGCTCATTGCCAAAAAGCTGGTGGAGTATGCAGAAAAGTTTGGGGCAGACTTTGTAGCCCACGGCTCCACAGGAAAGGGAAACGACCAGGTGAGGTTTGAGCTGTCCGTTTGGGCTCTGAACCCAAACTTAGAGGTTTTGGCACCGGTGAGGGAGTGGGAGTTCAAATCTCGGGAGGAAGAGGTGGAGTATGCCCTACGTCATCAGATACCCGTTAAGGCTACCAAGGATAAGCCCTACTCCATAGACAAGAACCTTTGGGGTATCTCCATAGAGTGCGGACCCTTGGAGGATCCATGGACAGAGCCTCCCGAGGACGCCTTTGAATGGACCGTATCCCCAGAGAAAGCCCCCAACGAGCCTGAGTATGTGGAGATCACCTTTGAAAAGGGAGTTCCCACCCAGTTAAACGGAAAAACCTACGAAAAGCTCAGCGAACTGATCCTTGATTTGAACCGGATTGCAGGAAGGCACGGTGTGGGACGTATAGACATGGTAGAAAACCGCCTTGTAGGTATAAAGAGCAGGGAGGTTTATGAGGCGCCCGGGGCAACGGTTCTATACAAAGCATACCAAGACCTTCTTTCTTTGACCACAGACAGATGGACCTTTCACTACTTTTTGACCCACATACCCCACGAATATGCCAAGCTCGTCTATGAGGGCCTCTGGTTTTCTCCCCTGAGGACTGCCTTGGATGCTTTCACAGAAAGCATAGCCCAGTTTGTTAATGGCACCGTAAGGCTCAAGCTGTACAAAGGTCATGCACAGGTAGTGGGAAGGAAATCGCCCAACTCCTTGTATGTGGAAGATTTGGCAACCTATTCAGAAAAGGATGCCTTTGACCACAAAGCGGGAGCCCAATTTACAAAGGTCTTTGGACTTCCCCTAAAGGTCCTTGGGAGGGTAAAGAATGCTCATAGCGGTTCCTCTGACAGATAAAAACTTTGAAGAGGACGCAAAGGCTATAAAGGATTTAGGTGCGGATGCGGTAGAGGTTAGGGTAGACCTCTTTGAGGACAAAAGCCTGGATAAGGTCCTTTGGTGTTTGCAAAAGGCAAAGTCCTTAGGTCTTTTGACCATTCTGACCATAAGGAGCCCGCAGGAGGGTGGCAAAGAGGTCCCAAACAGGAGAGAGCTCTTTGAAAGGGCTTGCCCCCATTCAGACTACACAGACATTGAACTTTCCTCCCAAGACCTCCTCCCCTTTGTGAGGGATTTAGTGAAGGGCTCAGGGAAAAAACTCATCATCTCCTACCACAATTTTGAGCTAACACCCGCCAATTGGATCTTGAGGGAGGTCTTCAGGCAAGCCAGAAGATGGTCTGCAGACATAGTAAAGGTGGCGGTAAAAGCCAACTCCTACCAGGACACCGCAAGGCTCTTGTGCCTTTGCGAAAAGGAGGAGGGAGAAAAGATCATAATAGCTATGGGTAAATACGGAAAAATCTCCCGCTTGGCAGGATACATTTTTGGTAGTGTAATAAGCTACGCCTTCTACCGGTCTGCCACCGCAGAAGGTCAGCTCTCCTTGGAGGAGATGGTAAGACTAAAAAGAGAGTTTTACCCTTGAAGAGGGTTCTCCTTACCCGTTCGAAGGACGATATAGAGAGGGACAGAAAGCCCTTTGAAAAGGAGGGCTTTGAGGTTATAGCTTTGCCCCTCATACAGGATGTGCCCTTGGACTTTGATATGCCAGAAGGTCCCTTTGATTTTGTGCTCTTTCAGAGCCAAAAGGCGTAAAGTACTTTTTCGCTAAGTGTTCTTTAACAGGGAAAGAAAAAATTTTGGCGGTGGGAGAAAAGACAAAGGCAGAGGTGGAAAAGTATGGCTACAATGTTTGGGCAGTTCCCACCGAGTTTTACGCAGAGGAGGTTGCAAAGCTTTTACAGGGCTACTGTGGAAGGGTTCTGATTCCAAGGTCATCTGTAGGAAGGGAAGAGGCAATTGAAAGCTTAAAGAAGCTTGGCTTTGAGGTAGTCCCACTTAATGTTTATGAAACCAAGCTTTTAGACTATCCACCGGAGGAATTTGAAGCCAAGGTAAAGCTCTCGGACTTTTTAGTCTTTGCCAGCCCATCTGCGGTTAAGGGCTTTTTTGCAAATTTGCAAAAACTACGAGACAAAAGCCTTTTAAAGGATAAAAAAATTATCTGCATTGGCAAAACTACCAAAGGAGAGTGGGAAAGGACCTTTGGTACCCCCTGTGAAACCCCAGAAAAACCAACAATGGAAGATATCCTAAGGCTCCTAAAGAAATTGGCATAATTTTTGCATATAAAAATAAGGAGATGAAGAAGGCTACCATAAAGCAAGAGGTTAGCTTTGAGGGTGTGGGACTTCATTCGGGTGAGTTTTCAAGGATCGTTTTACACCCAGATGACGGTGGCTCTGTTAGGTTTCTGATAAAGAGTGAGATAATTCCTGCCCATTACCAGTATGTGGTGAACACAAACCACTCCACCGACCTGGGAAAAAACGGCGTGGTAGTAAAAACGGTGGAGCATCTTCTGGCGGTCCTTTACATCCTTGGTATAGACAGCGTGGTGATAGAGTTCTTAGAAGGTTTTGAAGTGCCCGCTATGGATGGCAGTGGTTATTACTTTTACAAGTCTCTGAAGGACCTGGTCTATGAGATTGACCAAGATAAGGAGTTTTTAAAGATAGAAAAGCCCATAAGTGTTAAAAACTGCACCGCAAGGATTGATGCCCTACCGAGCAAAGACTTTTCGGTGGAGTACGTTGGGAGCGTGGAGGGTTCCCTCAAGGACCATCGGGTTAAGTTCAAGGGAAACGCCAAAGACGTAGTCTTTGCCAGAACCTTCTGCTACGATTATCAAGTGGAAGCCCTCAGGAACATGGGCTTGGCAAAGGGAGGCAGTCTGAAAAACGCAGTGGTGCTGACCAAAGAGGGCAAGCCCTACAACCGAGAGGGTCTAAGATGCAAGGATGAACCCATAAGGCATAAGCTTTTGGACCTAATAGGAGACCTTTCCCTTTTGGGCAAAAGGCTAAAGGGCAAGGTTGTATCCCATTACGGAGGGCACAGTCTTAACTATCAACTGGTGAAAGCCCTGTCTGAGTTATAATATTCCCTTCCATCCATGACAAAGGAAGAGAGCCTATTAGAAAAGGGTCTTTACTTTTTAACTGCGCTCGTTATAAACCTTATCCTTTTTACACTGCTTTCCACCTACCTTTTGATTACGAGGCTTAGCCACGAGGTGAATAAACCCATTACTTTGCTTTTGGAAGAAATGCCCAGGGAGGAGAAGGTAATCTTTGAGAAGAGAACGCTAAGAGCGGGAGGAATTAAAGAGAAGCTTGAAAAGGCTAAGGGAGGTATGCCCGCTCCTTCCCTTCCTCCAGTGGAAACCGAGAGTGGGGATGTGCCAGTAGCCTCAAAAGAAACCGCCGAGGAGTCCATTCTGTCGGAGATAGAAAGGAAGGTCAAAAGCCAAAAAGCGGAAGCTACTCAGGGCAGACCTACTGTTAGCGAGAGCTTTGGTGAGCTCAGCGGAGTGGTCTCAGGAAGTGGGGTGGATCTGGCAAAAGGTGCTACGAGAAAGATCTTGTACATCCCTCCCTTTCCACAGCTTAGGGCTACTGAACTACCCTCCACCTTTCAGGCTAAGCTCTGGGTGGAGCCTTCGGGTAGAGTTGCTAAGGTTGAGGTCCTAAAAAGGAGTGGCGTGCCGGAGATAGACAGTGCTTTAGTGCAATTTTTAAGGAGTATAAGGTTTGAACCAATAGAAGGTAATATAATACAAACAGGCATTATAACCTTTAGGTTTAAAGGAGGCTGAGGATGATCGGTAAGTTGGTGAGGCTTGAGAGGATCATAAACAGGGAGACAGGTAGAACAATAATAGTGCCCATGGACCATGGGGTGAGCTCTGGTCCCATAGAGGGTATAGTGGATATTAAAAAGGCTGTGGAGGATGTAGCGGAAGGTGGTGCAGATGCGGTGGTCCTCCACAAGGGCATGGTAAAGGCAGGACACAGGGGGCGAGGCAGAGACATAGGACTCATAGTGCATCTTTCCGCCTCCACCGACTGGGCTCCCACAAGAAATGACAAGACCTTGGTGTGCACTGTGGAGGAAGCCATAAAACTTGGAGCGGACGGAGTTTCCATCCACATAAACATTGGGGCGGACTTAGAGAGGGAGATGCTCAGGGACTTTGGCATAGTCTCCAAAGCTTGTGAAGAGTGGGGTATGCCCCTCTTGGCAATGGTTTACGGCAGGGGAAAGGATATGAACCAGTATGACCCAAAGGTAGTTGCCCACTGTGCAAGGCTGGGGGCGGAGCTTGGGGCAGACATAGTAAAAGTTCCCTATACGGGTTCTCCAGAAACCTTTGCCCCTGCGGTGGAGGGTTGCCCAGTACCGGTGGTTATTGCGGGTGGTCCCAAGATGAAGACGGAAAGGGAGGTCCTTGAAATGGTCTACGGTGCCCTGCAGGCGGGTGCCAAGGGGCTATCGGTGGGTAGGAACGTCTTTCAAGCCAAGAACAGGGTCCAAATGGTAAAAGCTTTGTATAAGCTAGTTCATGAGAACGCCTCCGTGGAGGAGGCTCTTAGCCTGTTGGAAGGAGGTAAATGAATGGGTCTTTTGGAGGGCAAAAGGGCACTTATTATGGGCGTTGCCAACGAAAGGAGCATAGCCTACGGCATAGCTAAAGCCTTTCACAGGGAAGGTGCGGAGCTTGCCTTTACCTATGCCAACGAAAAGCTCAAAAAGAGGGTGGAGGAGGTTGCCAGTGAGTTTGGTTCAAACTTGACCTTTGAGTGCGATGTGTCCAAAGACGAGCATATCAAGGCGTTAAGGGAGTGGCTTGAAAAAAACTGGGGAAGCCTTGACATAATAGTCCACTCCATAGCGTACGCACCAAAGGAGGAGTTCAAGGGTGGAGTAATAGACACCTCCAGGGAGGGCTTTAAAATTGCAATGGACATATCTGTTTACTCATTAATAGCCATTACACGGGAACTTTTGCCCTTGATGGAAGGAAGAAACGGAAGTATCATAACTCTGTCCTATTATGGGGCGGAGAAGGTGGTGCCACACTACAATGTTATGGGTATAGCAAAGGCGGCTTTAGAGTGCACAGTACGATACTTGGCTTACGATATTGCCAAATATGGACACAGAATAAACGCCATATCCGCAGGACCAGTAAAGACCCTCGCTGCTTACAGTATTACCGGCTTTCACCTTTTGATGGAACACACCACAAAGGTTAATCCCTTTGGCAGGGCAATAACCATAGAGGATGTGGGAGATACTGCAGTTTTTCTGTGCAGTGATTGGGCAAGGGCTATAACGGGAGAAGTTATTCATGTGGATAATGGCTATCACATTATGGGTGTCTTTGGTAGAGAGGAAGAGATCAAAAAGGAAGTTTTTGGCAAAAGTGAATGAAAAAATGGTTTCTTATCCCACTGTTGGCTTTACCTTTAGTCTTTCTGACATGGTCCTATCTACATCGTGAGCCAAAAACTGCGGTTGCCCAAATAAAAGAAGTTAAAAAGTTCGTGTATGCGTCCGGATATGTGGAGCCCGAGGACTTTGTGCTGGTAAAGTCAGAGGTCTCTGGAATAGTAGAGGCGGTTTATGTAAAAGAGGGGGACAAGGTTAAGAAGGGTCAGGTGCTCGCAAAGATCTCCGCCCAAGAGTTGGAAAGCTCCATAAAGGACCTTCAGGCAAGGCTCAGCTTGGTGGAAGAACGGCTGAGAGAAGACTCTCCTTACCTTAGGTTCTTGAAGGAGAAGGTGGAAGCGTCCGAGCTACAACTCAGGCAGGCGGAGAGGGAGTATGAAAGAAGAAGGGATTTGGCTGAGAGGGGGCTAATTCCAAAGGAACAGCTTGAAAAGTTCAAAACCACCTACGAAATCCACCGCAGGGAGTACGAAGCAAACCTAAGCCAATACAGGGATGCTATAAGGAGTTTACAGGCGGAGAGCAAAAGCTTACGGGCACAGATAGAAAGGCTGAACGCCCAGAGGGAAAAGTATTTCATAAAAAGTCCAATTAACGGGGTGGTCCTGTCTAAGTTTGTAAAGGAGGGAAGCTACATAAACCACCTTTCCCAAGAGAATGTTCTCTTTGGTGTGGGAGACCCAAACAGGTTGGAAGTGGTCTTGGAAATAGACGAGGAGTATGTGGGGCTGATAAAGGAGGGACAAAGGGTCTTTCTCTCCATTGATGCCTTCCCAGGGCAGACCTTTGAGGGCACCATTTACTCCAAAGAGGGACAGTTGGACAGGACAAGGAAAACCTTAAAGGTGAAAGTCCGGGCAAACCTTCCACCCAACACGCCCGCCTTTGCCACAGTGGAGGGTAAGGTCTTGGTGGAAGAGAGGTCCGCCCTACTGGTACCAAAGGAAGCGGTCAAAGACGGAAAGGTGCTGAGATATGAAAGGGTTCGTTCGGTGGAGGTGCCCGTTAAGTTGGGTGGAGAGTACGAGGGGTATGTGGAGGTCTTGGAGGGGCTCAAGGAGGGTGATAGAGTAATTTTGCGATGAACCATGTACTCTTTTTGGCACTAAAGCTCCTTTTGGAGAGAAAGCGTCAGACAGTCATATCCTTTTTGGGTGTTAGCATAGGAGTTTCTGCCTTTGTGGTGATGAGTTCTCTGATGCTGGGTTTTCAGTCTTACTTTATCCAACAGGTCATAGACTTGGAGCCTCACATAAGGATAAAACCCAAGGAGAGTGCGGAGGACCGTCTAAGGCAGGATTTTTCTGTGGTCCTTGGGGCAAAGCCAAAGGAGGAGGAAAAAATTCTGGGCTGGAGGGACCTGATGCAGAGCTTAGACAGGCATCCTGAAGTGGTAGGTTCTGCACCGAGGCTGGTGAGCAGGGGCATAGTTCAGTACGGCACCAAAGAAAAGCCCGTCAATTTGCTCGGCATAGACCCAACAAGGGAGCCCAAGGCATCCATAATAGAGAGGTTCTTGGTGTATAAAAACCTTAAAAGCTTGGAAAACAGGAGGGATGGAGTTATCCTCGGAGTGTTAGTTGCCAAAAGCTTGGGTATAAAAGAGCTGGGCGGAAAGGTGGTGATCACCACACCCAACGGCACCTCCTCCACCTTTCGGGTCATAGACATATTTGACTCCGGCATCACCAACTTGGACGACACGAGGGTGTATATGCACATAAACACCCTGCAATCCATCTTGGGCAAAGAGGGGCAGGTAAACGAGATCGTCATAAAGCTAAAGGACCCAGAAAGGGCAGAAAGGTTAGCCAAAGTTTTTGGTGCAGGGCTCAACTACGAGGTTGAAAGTTGGCAGAGGGCATACAGGAACTTTTTGAGCATCTTTAAAATTCAAAACATAATAACTTACCTCATTGTCTTTGCAATACTGCTAGTTTCTGCCTTTGGGATCTTCAACATAATAATGATGACCGTGCTGGAAAAGAAAAGGGATATTGCCATTTTGATGGCTATGGGCTATTCAAGGAGAGACATACTTTTGATCTTTTTGGTGCAGGGGGTTTTTGTGGGCTTAGTGGGTGCGGTGCTTGGCTCCATAATCGGTTATGGCTTGCAAGAGTATTTGGAATCCGTAAAGTTAGACGTGGAGGGGCTCATAAGGACTCCGGGCTTTGTGCTTTATAGAAGCTTTAGCCTTTACATCTACGGCGGAATCTTTTCTGTCCTCTTTGCGGTGCTTGCCAGCCTTTATCCTTCCTACAGGGCAAGCAGGCTAAACCCGGTGGATATATTCAGGAGTGCTTCTTAACAAAATCTTAACAATTCTTCTCTAAAATCTTAACTAACAAAACAGTTAGGAGGTGTTTGATATGAGAAAGCTTGCGTTGGGAGTTTTAGCCCTTTCCACCTTTGCCTTTGCGGGCACAAACCATCCTGCCCTTGACACGATCCTCTACATACTCATGGACAAGGGCTTGATAACACCCGAGGAAGCCCAAGAGTATGCCAAGGAGCTCAAAAGGAACATGGCCGAAAGAAACAGAGAAATTGAGTCCATGATAAACAAGGCTATTGAACAGATGAGAAAAGCTATGGAACAAAAATCCCAGTAAGGAGGTGAAGCCATGAAGAAAGTACTTTTAGCCACTGCAATTTTCAGCGGAACGGTTTTAGCCCTTGAAATCACCGGTGCCGGGTCCACGTTTGTCTTTCCGATCATGGGCAAGTGGGCCTTTGAGTACAACAAGGAGACGGGACACAAGGTAAACTACCAGTCCATAGGCTCCGGTGGTGGTATCAGGCAGGCCATCAACAGGACGGTGGATTTTGGAGCCTCTGACGCACCCCTAACACCCGAGGAGTTGGAAAGGCATAAGCTCCTCCAATTCCCCGTAGTTATAGGCGCAGTTGTGGTTACCTACAACGTGCCAGAGTTGGGGAGAACTGTGCTAAACATGGACCAAAAGGCGGTCTGCGACATCTACATGGGCAAGATCACAAGGTGGAACGACCCATACCTGCAACAGCTCAACCCCAACGTAAAGCTCCCCGACAGACCCATAGTGGTAGTGCACAGGTCCGACGGCTCTGGAACCACCTGGATCTTCACCAACTGGCTCTCTAAAGTATGCCCCGAGTGGAAGGAAAAGGTGGGATTTGGAACTTCCGTCAAGTGGCCTACGGGCGTTGGTGCAAAAGGAAATGAAGGCGTAACAAACTACGTGAGGAGATCCCAGGGCGGTATAGGATATGTGGAATACATCTACGCCAAGCAGAATAACCTACCCGCTGCAAGGATCAAAAACAGGGAAGGAAATTTTGTGGAGCCAACCGTAAGAACCATGCAAGAGGCTGCAAGGAACGCCAGGTGGGATAAGTCCAAGCACTTCTACGAAGTCCTCACAGACCAACCCGGTAGAGATGCCTACCCAATAACGGGCGCAGTCTTCGTACTGATTCCCAAAGACCAACCCGAGAGGGCTAAGAGGGCTACCACCTTCTTCAAGTGGGTTTTTGAAAAGGGAGACAGGTATGCCCAAGAACTTGATTACATACCCATGCCCGAAAACGTCAAAAGGCTCGTCATGGAATACTGGAAGGATCATGGCGTAGCACCATAAGGGTGGTATAATCATGGAGAACGTGGCAGAAGTACAGAAGAGCCTAAGGGAAATCAAAACCCGCGGAGAGTTCTTAGAGAGGTTTTTAAAGCTTAGCCTCGGTTTTTGGGCCCTCTTCGCGGGGCTCCTCTTTCCAATACTTGCGGGACTTATCCTCCTCTACGAAGCAAGGCTCGCCATAAAAGAGTTTGGCTTTATACACTTTTTGACCCACACCAACTGGGATCCTGTGCAAGAGGACTTTGGCGCTGCCACCATGATCTTTGGTACGGTGGTTAGCACTCTTCTCTCCATGCTCATCGCCGCACCCGTTGCCATAGGCATAGCCATCTTTATCACCGAGCTGGCACCCAATTGGTTTAAACCCATAGTCTCCACTGCGGTGGAACTCTTGGCAGCCATTCCAAGCATCATATACGGACTTTGGGGCTTTTTTATCCTTACCCCCATAATGGCAACCAAAGTGGAGCCTTGGCTCCAAGACAAGCTGGGAGATGTGCCCCTCATAGGAAAGCTCTTTCAGGGTGCGCCTACCGGTGTTGACGTATTGACCACCAGCCTTGTGCTCTCCATAATGATCATACCCTTTATGGCTGCGGTTGTGAGGGATGCCTTTAACATGGTCCCTCCCATAATGAAGGAGTCTGCCTACGGGCTTGGGGCTACCAAGTGGGAGGTTATAAGGCAGGTGGTAATCCCCTACACCGCATCGGGCATAGCTGGAGGTTTGATTCTTTCCGCAGGAAGGGCTCTGGGAGAGACCATGGCGGTAACCTTTTTGGCAGGAAATCGCCCACAGATCCCCAAGTCCCTGTTGGAGCCCTTCACCACCATAACCGTTGCCCTGGCAAACCAATTCACCGAAGCAGACACGGATGTGTATCTTTCCGCCCTCTACTATGCGGGGCTCTTGCTCTACTTGGTCTCCTTTGCCATGCTCGGTATTGCCAAGTTCATGGTGCTAAGACTTGAAAAGAGGTGGAAGGCATGAGCAGGAAAACCCGCAGAAAGCTCTTTAGCAATTTTATGCTTTTTGTATCCTTCCTTACCGCCGCCTATGGAATTTTTTGGCTCTTTTGGATCCTTGGCAGTCTCGCTGTAAATGGCTTTAGGTATCTTAGCCCCGAGCTTATCTATTTGGACCCTACACCACCCGGAGAGGAGGGAGGAGGTCTAAGACCCGCCTTTGTGGGACACTTGATCATCACCTCCCTTGCAACTGTAATAGGAGTCCCCATAGGTATAATGGCTGGTATATACTTTGCGGAATACGGAAGGAACAGCAAGTTCTTCATGACCCTCAGACAGATCACGGACATAATGGTTAGCACTCCCTCAATCTTGATGGGTGCGGTGGTTTATGCGGTGCTGGTCAGACCTGTGGGACACTTTAACGGCTTTTCTGGTGCGGTTGCCTTGGCCCTTTTGATGCTACCCGTTATTGCCATCACCACCGACGAGATGCTAAAGTTGGTCCCCAGAGAGATGAGGGAAGCAGCGTACGCTCTGGGAGCTTACAAATGGCAAGTTATAAAGGGTGTGGTCATGAGGGCGGCAAAGGTGGGAATACTGACGGGAGTGCTCCTTGGCGTTGCCCGTATTGCAGGAGAAACTGCACCCTTGCTCTTTACTTCCTTCAACAACAACGTTTTGACCTTTGACCTTAGGGACCCGATGGCATCTCTGACTGTAACCATGTTCAACTATGTGATGGGACCTTACCACTACTGGCACCAGCAAGCTTGGGCTGCGGCGTTTATACTTACTATGGGTGTCCTGCTTCTTTCCATAATAGCAAGGGTTTTACTCCACAGAAACATACTTGAACCTCTCTTTTATATAGTGCGTTCCATAACAGGTAAGAAAGGAGGATAAGCTATGGTAGAGACTCAGACCGCTTTAAAGACCCGCATGGAGGTTAAAAACCTCAACTTCTACTACGGCTCCAATCAAGCCCTCAAAAACATAAACATGCCCATATACGACAGAAAGGTAACCGCCCTAATCGGACCCTCGGGCTGTGGAAAGACCACCCTTCTGAGATGTCTTAACCGTATGCACGACCTGTATCCTAACAACAGATACGAGGGAGACATCCTCCTTGATGGTGAAAGCATATTCAAGATGGATGTTATAGACCTCAGGAGCAAGGTGGGTATGGTTTTCCAAAAGCCCACGCCATTCCCCATGTCTATCTTTGACAATGTAGCCTTTGGTCTAAGGCTAAAGGGTATAAAGGGTACCGAGCTAAAGGACAGAGTGGAAAAGGCTTTAAAGGACGCTGTCCTCTGGGACGAAGTCAAAGACAGGCTCAAAGACAGCGCTTTCTCCCTCTCGGGAGGACAACAGCAAAGGCTATGTATAGCCAGGGCTATTGCAGTGGAGCCGGAAGTATTGCTCTTTGATGAGCCCACCTCCGCCCTGGACCCCATATCCACCGCCAAAATAGAGGAGCTTATAGTGGAACTCAAAAAGAAGATCACCATAGTTATCGTCACCCACAACATGCAACAGGCTGCGAGGATATCTGACTTTACGGGCTTTATGTATTTGGGTGAGCTCATAGAGTTCAACCCCACAGAAAAGATATTCACCAAGCCCGACAAAAAGCTCACGGAGGAATATGTGACGGGAAGGTTTGGCTAAGCCTTAGCCTTCCCTCCAGATCTTTTATAAACTGATAAGCGGTCCTTCCGGAAAAACTGCCTCTTTCGGTCGCCCAAAGGAGCGCCCTCTCTTCCAACTCCTGCTGAGGAATAGATATTCCCCTCTCCTTTGCATAAGCTTTCACGATTTCTAGATACTGTGCTTTGTCAAAGGAGAAAAAGCCAAGCCTAAGCCCAAACCTTTCCACCAACGATATCATCTCTCTGTAGTCTTCTTCTGGGAACTTTCCATCCCTTTCCCTGTTTGCTACAATGTTCCTGCGGTTGGATGTAGCGTACACCAGTATGTTTTCTGGCCTTTCTTCTAAGTCCCCATCCAGCATGGACTTTAAAAGCCTGTATTGGTCTTCCTCAGGTTCAAAGGAAAGGTCGTCAATGAAGAGAATAAAGCGTTTTTTGCTGTCTCTGAGCAGTTCGTAGAGCTGTGATAGGTCTTCCACCTGAGCTTTATAGACTTGGATGAGCCTTAATCCTTCTTTGCCAAAGAGTGTGAGCATGGACTTCACAAGGGAGGACTTCCCTGTTCCCCTGTCTCCCCAGAGGAGGGCGTCGTTGGCAGGATAGCCTTTCACAAACTGTAGGGTATTTCTTTTAAGCTCCTCCTTCTGTCTGTCTATGAAGAGAAGGCTTTCAAAGCTTGGCAGGTGCGGATGTGCTATAGGCTGGAGCTTACCATCTTTGAACCTGAAGGCTAAAAACTCTTCAAACATAGCAAATAGTTTAAAATAAAGTTCCATGAGAAAGAATATTCTTTTCCTTTGCTTTTTACTCTCTTCCTGCGGTGCAGTTACCCAAGAGGAGCTAAACGCCAGATTAGCCCAGATCAACAGGCGTATAGAAAAACTGGAGGAGGAGCAGAGAACCATTAGAGCCCAGCAGATAAAGACCGAAGAGAGAGTGGATGCCCTCTCACAAAATCTGGCAAGCTTAAGGCTTGAGGTGGAAAGATTGAGGGTGGAAGGGAGAACCAGTCTCCCACAGCCTATTCCATCAAAGCCAGAAAATGTATCCCAATCCCAACCTGCAAAGGTAGAAGGACAGCCTAGAACGCAACCTATTCAACCTGAACCATTTGTCCAAAGACCCCAAGAAGGACAAAGAGGCGTAGAGACTCTGTCCCCCGACTACGAAAAGGAATACAAGTCCGCCCTTGACCTGTATAACTTAAGACAGCTAAATCAGGCAAAGGAGAAGTTTATTGAGTTCATAAGAAAATATCCAAAGACTCCTCTTACGGATAACGCATACCTTTGGCTAGGTGTTGTTTATAGAGATTTGGGAGATAATGTTAGGGCGGAGGCGGTGTGGCGCACCTTGGAGGAAAGGTGTAAAAGGGGAGAAATGGTGGATTGCAATAAACTGCCCTCTGCTTACTTACAGTTGGCGAGGCTCTACGAAGCACAGGGAAACAACGAGAAGGCAAGGGAGTATTACGAGGCAATCCTGAAAGAATTTCCCCTTTCGGAGGAAGCGGAGGTAGCAAAGAAAAAGCTTGGTAGATAAAGCCCTATTCCTGAGTTAGCCTTCTGTATAACTCCATCAGGCTTGATACACTGCTTTCAAAGTCGGCGGGAGTTGTGTAATCTTGCCTTAAAAAGTCCTTTATGAGCTCTTCGTGCTTGATAACCCTATCCACCACAGGGTTTGTTCCTTTGGTGTATAAGCCAAGATTCACTAAATCTTCTAACGATTCATATGCACTCAAAAGCTCTTTTAAGTAGAGGGCAGCCCTCATATGCTCTTTTGAAACTATCTGAGGCATAAGCCTGCTTAGACTTCTCACAGGATCTATAGCTGGAAACAGACCACTGTTTGCCAACTTTCTTGAGAGGATTATATGGCCGTCCAGCATACCCATGAGGGCATCAGCCACAGGGTCAAGGCTTATGTCGTCTCCCTCCACCAAAACGCTAAATATACCCGTTATGCTTCCCCTGTTAAAGTTTCCACAGCTTTCCACTATCTTTGACATCAGATAGAAAACAGAGGGTGTGTAGCCCTTTAATGTGGGAGGCTCTCCTGCAGAAAGTCCCACTTCCCTCTGTGCCATTGCAAACCTCGTCAGAGAGTCCAAAACCAGCAGAACATTTAGTCCCTTCTCCGCAAAGTACCTCGCATGCACCAACGCACTGATGGCACCTTTAACCTTCAGTATGGGGGTTTGGTCTGCGGTGGTGGTTATCACCACGCTTCTTTTTATTGAATTCCCAAGAATATCCTCTACAAACTCTCTGACCTCTCTTCCCCTTTCCCCGATGAGCCCAAGGACCACAACATCCGCCTTGCTAAATCGGGTGATCATCCCAAGAAGGGTAGTTTTCCCCACACCCGCCCCCGCAAATATGCCAACCTTTTGCCCCCTGCCCAAGGTGAATAGGGCGTTTATGGTCCTAACGCCCGTGTCAAAGACTTCCTTTATTCTCTCCCGTTGTAAGGGATTTATATCCTTTAGCTCAATGGGTCTTCTCTCGCCATGTATTAACCTTCCGTCGGAAATTCTCCTACCGAAAGGGTCCAGTATTTGTCCCAAAGCTTTTTCACCCACAATGGTGGATACAGGTTCCCTCTTTATCCAAACCCTGTCTCCTGTTTTAACTCCTAACAAACTACTGAAGGGCATAATAAGGCATCTGTTCTCATGAAAACCTATAACCTCGCCTTCTACATCCCCCGTTTCTGTTTTTATGATGCACTGGTTGCCCACCGCACCTTCCGGTACCGTTGCCTCAAGATACACACCGCTTACCTTAACCACCTTTCCGTAAACCCTAAAAACTTTATCCATCCTATCTCAGCTTCGGCTTTATGGCTTTTCCAAAAAAACCACCGAAACGCCCGCTCCCCCTTCCCTTGGGTATCCCTCCCTACGAAAAACTACCAAATCTGAACCTTCCAAAAAGTCCTCCACCACCCTTTTTAAAACCCCCGTGCCATGGATTACCTTTACGCTCTTTATCCCAAGCGCCTTAGCCTCCTTCAGGAAAGACTCAAGCTTATAAAGGGCTTCCTCCGTGTTAAGTCCTATTAGATTTATCTCCGTAGGAAATCTCTTATTGACCTCAAGGGAGTATTCCTCCTGCTCTACTACGGGTGGAGGTGCTTTCTTTAGCTTCTGTTTTTCTATCCAAGCCTTTACACCACCAAAGGACACCTGCACTTTTTCCTCCTTCACCTCCAGAACCCTTCCCTTTGAGCCCATAAACTCCACCCAATCGCCTACCTTTATCGGTTCCTCATTCAGTTCTTTCATAACCTCTTGCTTCTTTTCCTTAACAAACTGCTTTATCTTCTGCCTTTCCCTTGCGCTTTTTAAGAGCTCCTCCGCCTCCCTTTCTATCTCCTGTAAATACTGCAAAGCCCGAGACATTCCCTCCCTGTAAGCCCTTTCCTTGATCTCTTCCGAGAGGGCAAGCAAGGACGAATATTCTGCCTTCATCCTTTCCAACTCTTCCTTTGCCTGCTCCACTTCCTTTAGCTTTCCCTGATACTCTTTTATCAGCTCTTCTAAGTCTTCCTTAGCCTTTGAGAATCTTTCAAACTCTGCGGGCATCTTTTTGCGGGCGTATTCCAAAACCTCCTCTGGCATACCAAACCTTCTGGCGATCTCAAAGGCCATACTGCTACCCACCGCATCGTAAAGAATATGGTATGTGGGCTCTAAGGTTTCTTTGTCAAAGGATACGCTGGCGGGTGTGTAGTAGTCAGACTCCAAAGCATAAAGCTTGACGGGTGTATGGTGTGTTGTGGCAAAGACATAAGCCTTTTTGTTCTTTAAATACTCAAGGACACCTATGCTCAAGGCAGAGCCCTCCATGGGGTCTGTTCCTGCGCCCAGCTCGTCCAAAAGCACCAAGCTTTTTTCATTAACCAGTGGCAAAAACTCTGCCAAGTTTGAGACATGGGCAGAAAAGGTGGAAAGGTTCTGCTCTATGCTCTGTTCATCTCCTATATCTGTGTATATGCCTTCAAAAACCGGCAATTCTCCCTCCTCTATAGGGATGGGCAGTGCAAACTGGAACATGAGGGCACACAGCCCAAGGGACTTTAGGGCTACCGTCTTTCCACCCGTGTTGGGACCGGTAAGGACAAGCCCTTTCTTACCCTCAATCTTTATATCTATAGGCACCACATGGTCCTTGGTGAATACCAAAAGGGGATGCCTGACGGACTTTAAAAAAATCTTAGCATCCGAAAGCTTTGGAAACTTGCCCCCTATTTCCTTGCTAAAGCGGGCTACCGCCTTTAGGTAATCCAGCTTTAGCAGGGTGTAGTAGGCAGACATAAGCTTTGTGCTGAACTCTCCGATGTAGGAGGTGATCCGCTTTAGAACCTTTTTGACCTCCTCTTCCTCCTCTTCCTTTAATACCACAAGGCGGTTATTTAATTCCACCACACTGTGAGGTTCCAAGTAGGTGGTGTATCCAGAAGACGAAGTGCCATGCACTATGCCTACGATCTTGTTGATCTCCGTAGTCTTTACGGGCAAAACATAGCGGTTATTCCTTATGGTTATGATCCTGTCTGAGAGAAGCCTGTCTGCATCGGGACGGTTGAGGATGTTTTCCAACCTCTTGGAGACCTCCTTTTCTAAATCCCTTATCTTCTTTCTGATGGTTGCTAACTCTTGGCTGGCACTGTCTTTAACAAAGCCCCTCTGGTCTATGGTGCTCTCTATGATGCCTTCTATCTGCGGAAAGTGATAGAGGGTTTTTAGAAGGTTCCCCAAACTCTTCCTAAGGGGCACATGGGCACCAAGGGCTTTTCTTGCGTCCCTTATGAGCTTTATAACTTTGTATATCTCTAATATTTCCTCCAAGCTGAGGGTTGCATCCTGCAGGACAGATTTTTTTATATAGGGCTCTATGTCTCCAAAGGGATAAAGAGTCAAAGATTCCTCAACCGCAAGAAAGTCCTCCACCAGCTGAATTTCTTGCCTTAGCCCCTCCACATCTATATAAGGTTTTAGAGTTTGCAAGAATTTCTCCGTTGCCTTTGAATTGAAGTATCCCTTGAGCCTCTCAAAGACCTTCCACAGCTCTAAGTTGGAAAAGTCCTTCTCCCTCACAGAGAAAAATTTTATATACAACTCACCACTTCCCTTCCGTAAAAATCCGCCAAGACTTTTTTATGTTAATTAAACTTGACTTTAAACTAAAATTAACGTAAAATAATGACAATATTAACAAAGGAGGTAAGGCATGAAGAAGGCATTTTTGCTGACCGCCATAGTATCTTTTGGCTACGCCCAGGAGATTTTGCTAAAAGAGGTGGAGCTAAAGGCTAAGAAGGAGACGTTCAAAGACAGCTTGGAAGTAAGAGAGGTAAGAGAAAGCTCCGCAAAAGATGTGGGAGAAGCCCTTACCAAACTGGAAGGTATCTGGAAAATAAGGAAGGGCGGAATAGCAAACGATGTGGTCCTCAGAGGATTTTACAGGGACAACATAAACGTGCTAATAGACGGTAGTAGAGTGTATGCTGCCTGTCCCAACCGAATGGACCCGCCCGCATTTCACGTGGATTTTTCAGAAGTAGAGAGGATAGAGATCATTAAAGGACCTTTTGACGTAAGACATCAAGGGTCTATGGCAGGGCTTGTGAACATAATCACCAAGAAGCCTGAAAAAGGCTTTCACTTAAAACTCAACGCATCTGCCGGTTCCTTTAACTTTATCAACCTTTCTCCAGTGGTTTCTTATGCAGATGACAAGTTTGGCATACTTGTGGGCTACTCTTACAGATATTCTAAACCTTACAAAGATGGCGATGGAAGAAGGATTACTGAGGCCCAGAATGCCAACTACAGACCAGAGTTTAGAAACAAAAAAGCCTTTGAAATTAACACATACTGGACTAAACTTGGTTTTAAGCCCATTGAAAATCACAGCGTAGAATTTTCTTACACAAAACAGGACGCAAGACACGTTCTTTACCCTTACCTTCGTATGGACGCCATTTACGATAAGACGGATAGGTTTAACATGAACTACCAAATAGACGGAATATCAGACACGCTAAAGAGCCTGAAGTTTCAGCTCTACTACACAAAAGTGGATCACCCGATGGATACTAGTTTCAGAACTGGTACGTATATGCGAACGGATGCCAAATCAAAAACCTACGGAGGCAGGCTTGAAGCTAACCTTGGTAATCTCACATTAGGCTTTGAGGCTTACAGGAGAAATTGGGATGCTGTCAACCGTATGGGGATGATGACTCAGTACGTAATACCCAATGTGGATACTGAAAGCTTTGGTTTTTATGGCGAGTACAAGAGGAACCTTTCGGACAGGCTAAGGTTAGTAACAGGGCTAAGGCTTGACACCACAAAGACCGAAGCGGACAGATCAAAAGCAAACACAGGCTTGTATAATACTTATAAAAACACCACAAGCACATCAAAAAGAGACACCTATCCCTCTGGAAATATACAGCTCTTTTATGAACTTCAAGAGGGCACTGAACTGTTTGTAGGTTTAGGACATTCGGTGAGAGTGCCAGACGCTCAGGAAAGATACTTTGCCTTCAGCATGGGGAGTAATATCCGGGTAGGAAATCCGGAACTCAAGCCTTCCAGGAATACGGAGCTTGACCTGGGTATAAAGCACTTTACTGACAGAATACTCATAAAAGCAACAGCCTTTTACAGCTATGTGCAGGACTACATAACAGTTCATAAGCCAGCCGGTCCTGGTAATCCACTCTCTTATGAAAACGTAAACGCCCAATTTTTCGGTGGTGAGGCGGATTTAAGGCTCTCTCTAACTCAAGAGCTCTTTCTCTTTGGTGGAATGTCTTATGTGCAGGCAAGGAAAGAAACAAAACCCGAGAAAAACATAAGAAGCTCCAAAGTTGCAGAAATCCCACCTCTTAAAACAAGGCTCGCCCTTAGGTACGACAAAGGCATATATTTTGGAGAAGTGGAAACGGTCCTTTCCGCAACTCAGAGTAGGGTAGACACAGACCTAAATGAGCAAAGAACTTCTGGTTATGGTGTGGTAAATGTTAAAGTGGGCGGGAATTTCAAAGGATTTACTATTAACGCGGGCATTGACAACGTATTTGACAAAAAGTACTTTGAACATCTATCCTATCTGAGAAATCCTTTCGCAATGCCCCCTAGTGTTAAAGTGCCAGAGCCCGGGAGAACTTTCTACATAAATGCGTCTTACACCTTCTGAATAAATTTGTGGGGGAGGGGAGGGCGGGCTTTATTAAAAATGATTTATTCCAACGGTGCGTTGCAAAAGGACATGGCGTCCTGAGGAGAGGTTTCAAGGCACCTAAGAATACACTCACAAGCCCTACCTAACACCGCATACAGCAAAGGCTCCTCCTCGGGGGAAAAGGGAGAGAGCACATACTCCACCACCTTGTTTTTATCTTTGGGTCTTCCTATGCCTATTCTAAGCCTTACAAAGTTTTCAGACTTTATTTCCTTTATTATAGACTCAACGCCATGATGACCTCCACTACTGCCCTCAAGACGCAGGCGTATCCTACCCAAGGGTAGATCCAAGTCATCGTAAATTACCATCATCTCCTCTGGATGGATTTCGTATTCTTCGAGGATGTTTAAAACCGCAAGCCCCGAGTTGTTCATGTAGGTTTGTGGCTTTGCCACCAAAACCTCCCTATCAAAAACCTTAACCCTGAACAGATGAGAAAGACACTCTTCTTTGTAGTCTTTCACCCTCAGTTTTTTTAAAAATTCATCCACCACCATAAAGCCCACATTGTGCCGGGTTCTTTCGTACTTTTTCCCCGGGTTTCCAAGACCTACCAAAAGCCTTATCATTAAGTGGTGGTAGTTTCTTCAGTGGTTGTCTCTTCCGCTTCGGGTTCTAAGACTACCGCTACCACCTCCTCGGGGTTGTCTAGTATGATACAGTTAGGCGGAGGTTGTATATCCCTAACGTGCAAAGAGTCTCCAAGTCCCAACTTGCTAACATCAACTACGATCTTGTCGGGTATGTTTTCCACGCTTGCCCTTACGGTAAGGGTAGAGAGAACCACCTCAAAGGTTCCACCCAAGGCTACACCCTCCGGTACGCCCACGAACTCTATAGGCACTTCTATGTCTATCTCCCTGACCTTAGAAATATTGTAAAGGTCTATGTGTATAGGATTATCTCCGAGCCAACCGTATTGAACCTCCTTCAAAAAGCACACCCTTTTGTCGCCGTTCAAATCCGCCACAATCAGAAAGGTCTCACCGTGAGGCAAAGATAAAAAGTCCTTCAGGCTCATGTATGCGTGGGCGTTTTCTACTCCCTTGCCATAGATCTCTACAGGGATATAACCCTCTCTTCTCATTCGCTTTCTCTCACTTTTGCGTCCGAGTGTTCTGGGAATTAGCTTAACTTCTATCCTTTTCATGCTTTCCTCCTTTATGTAAATAGCATGCTAACAGATTCTCCTTCGTGGATCCTTCTTATGGCTTCCCCTATGAGGGGGGCTATGGATACGATCTTAAGCTTTTCAAGGTTCTTATGTTCTGCTGGTATGGTGTTGGTTATAACCACCTCCTCTATGGGCGATTTCCTCAGTCTTTCCACCGCAGGACCGGACAACAGTCCATGGGTGGCAACCACATCCACTCTACTGGCACCCTTTGAGAGCAACAGCTCACTGGCAGCACACACGGTACCCGCGGTGTCTATTATGTCATCAACGATTATAGCCCTTTTACCCTTTACATCCCCTATTATGTCAAGAACCTCCGCTACATTGGGCTCGGGTCTTCTTTTGTAAATTATGGCTATGGGGCAACCTATTTTGTTGGCAAGTAGCCTTGCCCTTTCCACACCCCCCGCGTCGGGAGAAACCACCACCGTATCACCATCCACTTTATCCTTGAGGTAATCGTAAAGAACACCCAACGCGTGTAAATTATCAACGGGTATGTTAAAAAAACCCTGAATTTGAGGAGAATGCAAATCTACCACCACCACCCTTTGGGCACCAGCAACCGTTATAAGGTCTGCCAACAGTCTTGCGCTTATGGGAACCCTCGGCTTGTCCTTTCTGTCCTGTCTTGCGTAGGCATAATAAGGTATCACTGCGGTGATCCTGCCGGCAGAAGCCCTCTTTATGGCATCCAAGATGAGAAGAAGCTCCATTATGCTCTCGTTTATGGGATGGCAGAGGGACTGGATCACAAAAACATCCTCGCCTCTCATAGACTCGTTTATCTGAACCCTTACCTCTCCGTCGCTAAAACGGGAAACGATCGCATCAGAGAGGGGGATGTTTAAATACTCAGAAACTTCCTTTGCTAACTTTTGATTGCTTGTGCCGGTCAAAAGTTTAATAGAACCTGTCATAATCCAACCTCTTAGTTTTTATGGGAGGGGAAAGCTGGGGTGCCTGGACTCGAACCAGGAGCCCCCGGATCCAAAGTCCGGTGCTCTGCCAGTTGAGCTACACCCCAAGCTTTCCACCTCATAGACTTGCCAACCTCTCAGCTGACAAGCCCTTCTTAGATCCTCTTCCAGCTCTCCCACAAAGAACACGCAGGAACCGCTTCCACTTACCAGAGGCCTCTTACCCACACTCCTCAAGAACCTAACCACTTCGCCCACTTGGGGCACCTCTTCCGCACACAGCTCGCCCAACCTGTTCTCCAGAACCTCGAGCTCACCCCTTACTAAGCAATCTATTATTTTATCACGGTCCAAGTTGGGTGTCAATTGTTTTTCACCCACCAGGGAGTAGATTTTCTTAGTGGAAACCGCGACCCCCGGATAGATCACCACAAACTTAAACTTGGGAAGGTCAATAGGCTGGATCTTTTCCCCTCTACCAGTGCCCACAGCGGAACCGCCGTACAAAAAGAACACCGCATCAGAGGAGACCGCAGAAGCTATAGCTTTTAGCTCCTCAAAGCTTAGTGGCTCACCCAAGAGTTTGTTGACACCCATTAAAACGGTCGCCACATTAGAGGAACCACCACCCAAACCTCCGCCTATCGGGATGACCTTCTCTATGTAAACCTGTACCTCCAAGTCAGTACCCAGGGCTCTTTCCATGAGCCTTAAAGCCTTATAAACCAAATTTTCCTCTTGGGGTATGCCTTTGGAGGTTTCAACCCGCAGGGGACCTTTTTCTAAAATCTCTATTCTGTCAAAGAGGTTTATAGCCTGAAAGATAGTAAAAATCTCGTGGTAGTTATCTTGACGCTTTCCTAAAAGCCAAAGTCCCAAGTTCAGCTTGGCAGGGGACAAAAGCTCCATGGCTCAATGTTCCGATTTGATTTTGTAGTAAAAGATAAGCACCGCGATAACCGCAGATACTGCCAAACCAAAGAGGAGAGTATCCAAGGGGTTTTTCCATTCTACAAATTTCTTTGTAAAGGTGATGGCAAGGATCAGCACAATCACGCTTGCAAGCTTGGACTTTAGCTGGTCTATGTTTTCTATCTTTAGCCACTCGGGCACTTGAAGCTTCCCCACGAAAAGTTCATAGAGCCCTACCGCAAAGATGTACAGAACCACAGAAAGGAGGTGAATGTCCATCACCGATATGAACTTGGTGGCAAGGATGGTGCTGTCTCTGGTAGCCTCGTCAGTAAATGCCTTGTATAGTGTCTCAAGCAAGATATAAATGCCGTAAAAACTCAAAAAGACCGCACCCAAAAACAAACTAAGGGACGGTAAGAGGGCTATTGCCTTACCGCTCTCTAAAATTCTTCTCCACATAACCGAGTTCCTCCAGGTCCTTTATAAAGCTCCTTCTGAACTCTTCCCGTAGCTTGTGGGACCAAAAGGATATTTTAAGGCTGTTTCCTTCTATCCTTGCCCAAACTTTACGGTGGATGGTGTAGAAGGCTAAGACCAGTCCCAAAACCAAAAGTATAGAACCTCCCCAGATCAAAGTGGTACCCGGGCTGTAGGAAACCTGCAGACCACTAAAAAATTGAGGTCTAAAGTCCTCTAAGAAGAATATGTAAGGAAAGTCAGAAAGTTCCCTAAGTTGAAAGAAGGCAAAGATGGTAAGCTCAGGAGAGTAAATAACCGGTACATCGTAGGATTTTCCATCCTTTAGCACCTTTATCATCAGGGCAGGCTTTAGATGTTCTGTGTCCTCTGGGTTTTCTAAGTTCAACACAGACCTGTCAATGGAAAGGAGCATGTCTTTAAACTCTGCCACCTGCCCAGCCCTGAGCTCCACCGTTCCCAAAAGCGCCCTTTGGGGGTCCTCCGGAAGGACTCTTCTGTCAAAGACAGAAAGCTTAACATAGCCCGCACTGCCCGTTAGCCCGTAGCTAGCCTGGAATATTCTGTAGGTTCCGTACTCAAAGGGCTTGTTTACAGCCACTGTTCCTTTGGCGACCACCCTGCCGTTCTCTATGATCTCTATTTCACTTTCAAAGCTTGCAATGGCATCCTTTACCTTTGGGTCCCCTTTAAACTCCTTTCCCTTTCTCTTTGCCTCCTCTTCGTAGGAAACTATGTGAAAGGCATTTACCTTAATTTGAAAGGGAAGCCTATAGACCTTATCCTGGCTAAGGCTTGTCATTATGTTTTCTCTTGCACCCTCCGGCACAATGACCATGCCCCTCTTTCCAAAGAGTCCGTCTATTAGTCCCCCTGCCATTATCACAAGTAGGGCTATATGTACCACATAAACCCCAAGCCGGGAGTATTTACCCTTTTCTCCGTAAAGGTAAATCCTGTTTCCTTCTTCCTCCGCATAAACCTTAAAGCCCTTTGACTGGAGAAATCTTATGACCTTTTCCTTGTCCGGGTTTATCTTGACCTCTATGGGTTTTAGGTGTTTTTCCAAGTGCTCGTCCAGTTTTTGAAACCTCTCCTTCGAAAAGGTATGCTTCCACACGCTGGGCAGTCTCTTGTAAGAGCAGAGGATCAGGTTTAGGGCAAGCAAAGCAACAAACAGGATGTAATACCATGAGTGAAAAACATCGTTTAGCCACAGCTTCCAAAACCACTCTGCCTTCGCCGGACCGTACTTATTCACATAAAATTCAAAGGGTCTGTTTTGTTCTATGTAGGTGGAACCTAGCATAGAGAGAATGCCTATGGCGATCATCAAAAATATGGCAAGCTTTATACTGGCAAAAAACTCAAAGAGAAAGACAGGAAGGCTGTTAAACTTTTTGTAGTCTCGGTAGAGTGCCCTTAGGCTATCCCAGAGGAACTTCAAAAAGGACACTGCAAACAGAAAACCCGAGACAAACAAAAGGGCAAAATAATGAATTCCAACCTGCTTGAGATGAAAGAGCCCTGCAATAACTACCCCAAGAAAAAATACTGAGGAGAGGATCAAAAAGGCATAGCCTTTAAGCATTCTCAAGAGCCTTATAGTAATCTACTACCTTCCTCCTTATTCTGTCAAGGAGAACTTTAGATTTTATCTCCACCACCGGGTAGTCCTTTCCACCTTGATTTATGGCTGGCAGTTGGATAAAGAGTCCGCCGTTTTTTGCCTCAAAGAGCTTTATGCCCCTTATTATTATCTCGTCTATCTTAACATCTGCATAGCCCAAAAGGCGAGGTCTTTTGGCGCTTACTTCAAAGGGGTAAAACTTCAGAAGCTCAACCTCCGGTACCCTGTCGTTGGAGTTTGGCGTATCTTTCAAGGGCTAACCTCCTCTTAAGACCATTCACCCTGTCTATAAAGGTGATGCCATCCAGATGGTCCAGTTCGTGCTGGAATACTATGGCGGGAAATCCCTCCAACTCATACTCCTTTATCTCTCCCTTTAGGTCCATAGCCCTGAACCTTACCTTTTGGTATCTCTCCACCTCCACCGTAAGACCGGGGAAGGATAGGCAACCTTCCCTGTATTTTATGCTACCCTGTCCCTCCAAGAGCTCGGGGTTTATGAGCACCAGCTTTACAGGAGGAGACTCCTTTTTTGGGGATGTATCTATGACCATTATGCGGAGGGGTTCTCCTATCTGATTTGCTGCCAAGCCCACACCCTCTGCATGATACATGGTTTCAAACATGTCCTCCACGAGCTTTACTATATCTCTGTCTATAACATCCACCTTTAGGGTGGGGGTTTTCAAAATAGGGTCTGGAAATCGGACAATCTTCCTTACAGCCATAGTGTGAATAATTTAAACCATGCAGTGTTAAAATACATCCCAAATGTGCGGTATAGTTGGATACACAGGCAAAAGGAGGGCGATCTTTATACTTTTGGAAGCCCTGGAACGCCTTGAATACAGAGGCTACGACTCCTCTGGCGTTGCCCTTCTGGAAGAGGGACGGATCTTTGTGGATAAGAAGGTAGGTAAGATAAGGGAACTGATAAGGAGCCTGTGGGGAAAGGAACTCAACGCTACCACTGGCATAGGGCACACCCGATGGGCTACCCATGGGGGTGTATGTGAGCTAAACGCCCACCCTCACACCGACGGTGAAGGACGTTTTGCCTTGGTACATAACGGCATTATAGAAAACTACCGAGAGCTAAAGGAGTATCTAATCTCAAGGGGTGTAAAGTACGTTTCCGAGACGGACACAGAAGCTATAGTGCATCTGATTTCCCTTAACTACGAGGGAGACCTCCTAAGGGCTGTGCTGAAGGTCCTACCTATGCTAAAGGGGGCGTATGCCTTTGCGGTAATCAGTTCTATGGAACCTAACCGCATAGTGGGCGTAAGGTACGGAAGTCCTCTGGTGGTAGGACTTGGAGAGGGTGAAAACTTTCTGGCTTCGGATATTCCAGCTTTGCTTCCCTTTACCAAAAAGGTTATACCTTTGGAGGATGGAGAGATAGCAGACATTACTCCGGATGGTGTTAGCATCTACGACTTTGAGGGCAATCTAAAGGTAAAGGAATCTATAACTGTTCAGTGGGACCTGCTATCCGCCGAGAAGGGAGGTTTCAAACACTTTATGCTAAAAGAGATCTTTGAACAACCTCGGGCAGTGGCAGATACAATAAAGGGCTACATTTCCCGAGATTACGAACTACCCTTCTCCCTAAAGGACTTTAGAAGGATCGTTATAACCGCCTGCGGAACGTCCTATCACGCAGGACTTATAGGAAAATACTGGCTTTGAAAGGTTTGTGGGTGTTCCTGTGGAGGTATCGTACGCTTCGGAGCTCAGGTATTCGGACACTCCCATAGGAGAGGGAGACTTGGTGATTGCCATATCCCAATCGGGCGAAACTGCAGATACACGCTTTTCTGCCCTATCTGCCAAGGAAAAGGGTGCAGTTTTGTTGTCTATCGTGAACGTGATGGGCAGTGCCCTGAGCAGGGAGTCTGATTACACCCTATACACCCACGCAGGACCCGAGATAGGTGTTGCAGCAACCAAAACCTTTACCTGCCAACTGGCAGTTCTCTTTTCCTTAGCTATAAGCGAACATCCAGAGAGGGAAAATCTTATAAACCAGCTTTTGAAGGTTCCCAACCTTATGGAGGAAGTTCTGTCAAAGGCTGAGGGCATAAAGGAGGTAGCGCTTAACTATTCCCAAAAGAAGAACCTTCTCTACTTGGGAAGGTATCTAAGCTACCCAGTTGCCTTAGAGGGCGCCCTAAAGCTGAAGGAAATTTCTTACATACACGCGGAGGGTTATCCTGCGGGCGAGATGAAACACGGTCCCATAGCCCTTATAGACCAGCACATGCCCGTTGTGGTGGTAGCCCCAAGGGATAGGGTTTATGAAAAGATCCTCTCCAACATAGAGGAAGTTCTCGCAAGAAAAGGTATCGTTATATCCGTCGGCTTTGAGGGCGATGAAAACCTCAGAAAGCTTTCAAAGGACTTTATTGAAATTCCCCAGGTGGCAGAGGAACTGAGCCCCTTCTTGACAGTGCTTCCCTTACAGCTCTTTGCCTACTATATTGCAGACTACTTGGGCTTGGATGTGGATCAGCCGAGAAACTTGGCAAAGACCGTCACTGTTGAGTGAATAAAAGCTTTAAGAGTCCCATCTGGGCATATACCCTGTTCTCCGCCTGTGTGAAGATAAAGTCTACAAACCTTTCAAACACATCCTCCGTGATCTCTTCTCCCTTTTTGGCAGGCAGGCAGTGCATCACCAGTACGGTGTCCTTTGCGTGCTTCAAGAGCTCACTGTTTACTTGATAGTTTTTTAGGGCTTGCAACTTCTCCTCATCCCTATCCTGGTTCATACTCACCCAAACATCCGTATATACCACATCCGCGTCCTTTACCGCCTCCACTGGGTTGGGAGTAAGATAGATGCTACCGCCCGTGATTTTGCAAAGGTCTTCTCCCGCCTGATAGTAGTAAGAGGAAGGCTCATAACCCTCAGGAGTAGAAACAAAAAGCTTTAGGCCAAATAGCCCAGCAGCCACAAGCCAGGTGTTGCAAAGGTTATTACCATCTCCCACGTAAGCGATCTTGAGATCCTTTATGCCCTCCCCAAAGCGTTCGTAAAGAGTAAAAACATCACTGAGGACCTGACAAGGATGGGACATATCCGTCAGGGCGTTTATGACCGGAATGGATGAATAACCGGCAAACTCTTTGAGCTTTTCGTGGGAATCAGTGCGTATCACTACACCGTCCAAATACCTTGAAAGGGTCCGTGCGGTGTCTTTTAGGTCCTCTCCCCTCACCAACTGGAGGTTGTTTTCCTGAAGGAACATAACCTCACCACCTAACTTTCTTATGCTAATCTCAAAGGATACCCTTGTGCGGGTGGACGGTTTTGTAAATATAAGGGCAAAGTATTTACCTTCCAAAATTTTCTCTTGGGGTGCCCCTTCCTTTATCCTAAGGGAATCATCTAATACTAGCCATCCTTCCTCTACTGTAATGTCCCACAGATCAATAAAATGCCTTATCATAAGCTAGTATTATAAACCAAGCGGAAAAAGGGTTTTTTGTGGAGAGTTTTTACCCCTTGACATCCTATGAAGAATGGTGTATAATTAATAATATCTTGAGCAAGGTTGAGGGGCGAAAGTTCAAAGTCCCTTGTTAAAAAGCACTTGACAAAGTTCGGTAGTTGAGCTATAATTAAAAAACACTTAAGAAAAACTGAGGGGCGTAAAAAGCCCCTTGTTGAAAAGTGCTTGACAAGTTTGAGCTGTTAAGTTATAATTAAGATCAAAATCCCCGTAAGGGGAACTGAGGGGCGAAAGTTTAAAGCCCCTTGTCAACTTGGCAACTGAATAGGGAGGAAGAACCCGAGGTTTTCCTGAAGAGTTTGATCCTGGCTCAGCGCGAACGCTGGCGGCGTGCCTAACACATGCAAGTCGTGCGGAGGGGTGATGAGCCCCTCAGCGGCAAACGGGTGAGTAACACGTGAGTAACCTGCCCCTGGGAAGGGGATAACCCTCCGAAAGGGGGGCTAATACCCTATATAGCCGGGGACCACTAAGGTCTCCCGGTGAAAGGTGGCCTCTGCCCTTCACGGGCATGCTACCGCCCAGGGAGGGGCTCGCGGCCCATCAGGTAGTTGGTGGGGTAACGGCCTACCAAGCCTATGACGGGTAGCCGGCCTGAGAGGGTGGCCGGCCACAGTGGGACTGAGACACGGCCCACACCCCTACGGGGGGCAGCAGTGGGGAATCGTGGGCAATGGGCGAAAGCCTGACCCCGCGACGCCGCGTGGGGGATGAAGCCCTTCGGGGTGTAAACCCCTGTCGGGGGGGACGATGTGTCCTGGGGTGAATAATCCCAGGGCATGACGGTACCCCCAGAGGAAGGGACGGCTAACTACGTGCCAGCAGCCGCGGTAATACGTAGGTCCCGAGCGTTGCGCGAATTCACTGGGCGTAAAGCGTCCGCAGCCGGACGGGTAAGCGGTGCGTCAAAGCCCACCGCTCAACGGTGGAACGGCGTACCGAACTGCCTGTCTTGAGGCACGCTCAGGCAGGCGGAATTCCCGGTGTAGCGGTGAAATGCGTAGATATCGGGAGGAACACCGAAGGCGAAGGCAGCCTGCTGGAGCTGTCCTGACGGTCAGGGACGAAAGCTGGGGGAGCAAACCGGATTAGATACCCGGGTAGTCCCAGCCGTAAACCATGGGCGCTTGGCGTCGTCCTCGTGGCGGTGCCGCAGCTAACGCGGTAAGCGCCCCGCCTGGGGAGTACGGGCGCAAGCCTGAAACTCAAAGGAATTGGCGGGGGCCCGCACAACCGGTGGAGCGTCTGGTTCAATTCGATGCTAACCGAAAAACCTTACCCGGGCTTGACATGGTGGGAAACCCTTGCGAAAGCGAGGGGTGCCGTCCTCTGGACGGAATCCCACCACAGGTGGTGCATGGCCGTCGTCAGCTCGTGTCGTGAGATGTTGGGTTAAGTCCCGCAACGAGCGCAACCCCTGCCCTTAGTTGCTACCCCGAATGGGGAGCACTCTAAGGGGACTGCCGGCGATAAGCCGGAGGAAGGTGGGGATGACGTCAGGTCAGTATGCCCTTTATGCCCGGGGCAACACAGGCGCTACAGTGGCCAGGACAATGGGATGCGACCCAGTAATGGGGAGCAAATCCCCCAAACCTGGTCATGGTGCAGATTGAGGGCTGAAACTCGCCCTCATGAAGCCGGAATCGGTAGTAATGGCGGATCAGCTAAGCCGCCGTGAATACGTTCTCGGGCCTTGCACACACCGCCCGTCACGCCACGGAAGTCAGTCTTCCCGGAAGGCCCCGAGCTAACCCGCAAGGGAGGCAGGGGACGATGGGAAGGCTGGCAACTGGGGCGAAGTCGTAACAAGGTAGCCGTAGGGGAACCTGCGGCTGGATCACCTCCTTTTTAACGGAGTCAAGTTTTCAGGCTTGTCCCGCCAATAAGATGAGATCGGGTTCTTCCTCCCTATTGAGTTGCTCTCCCAAGGGCCTCTAGCTCAGTCGGTTAGAGCGTGCCCCTGATAAGGGCAAGGTCGGTGGTTCAAGTCCACCGAGGCCCATTGTCTGGGGCACAGCAGGGGATGTAGCTCAGCGGGAGAGCGCCTGCTTTGCAAGCAGGAGGTCGAGGGTTCAAATCCCTCCATCTCCATGCTTACAAGGCAGGTAGCGGGTTCAGCAATGAACCCGTGTTAACTTGGCAACTGAATAGGTCTTTCTTCCTTGTGGGTGTGCAAGTTAGTAAGGGTCCGGGGTGGATGCCTCGGCTGCCCGAGGGGATGAAGGGCGTGTAAAGCTACGATAAGCCGGGTGGAGGCGCAAAATGCCTGTGAGGCCCGGATGCCCGAATGGGGAAACCCGGCAGGGCGTTGAGCCCTGTCATCCGCGTTAAGCGGAGCCGATACGGGGCGAAGTAAAACCTTCTAGTAGCCCCAGGAAAGGAAATCAAAACGAGACTCCCCGAGTAGCGGCGAGCGAAAGGGGACCAGCCCAAACCGCACGGGTGCCATGGTGGCGGCCGTAGCTCGTGCGGGGTTGCGGGACGTACCCGGAGAGGTCCGCCAGCCTCTCAGGGAGTTACAAAACTTCCACCTAGCCGAAGTGAGCTGGAATGCTCCGCCATAGAGGGTGAAAGCCCCGTAGGCTAAAGGTGAGAAGTCTCCCGGGGGTACGATCCCAAGTACCACGGCCCTCGTGGAAGGTCGTGGGAATCAGGGGGGACCTCCCTCCAAGGCTAAGTACTCCGGGCAGACCGATAGCGCATAGTACCGTGAGGGAAAGGTGAAAAGAACCCCGGAAGGGGAGTGAAATAGAACCTGAAACCCCGGATCCACAAGCCAGTGGAAGGGTCCTGTGGGCCCGACTGCGTGCCTTTTGCAAAATGAGCCAGGGAGTTGTCCTCAGCGGCGAGGTTAAGCCGTTAGGCGAAGCCGTAGCGAAAGCGAGTCCGAATAGGGCGTTAAGTCGCTGGGGGCAGACGCGAAGCGGAACGATCTACCCATGCCCAGGGTGAAGGACGGGTAATTCCGTCTGGAGGCCCGAACGGGTCGGTGCTGCAAAACCGTCCGATGAGGTGTGGGTAGCGGTGAAAAGCCAATCGCGTTCCGTGATAGCTCGTTCTCCCCGAAATAGGTCGACGCCTAGCGTCACCCGTTCCTTCCCGGAGGTAGAGCCACTGGTTGGGCTAGGGCCCCGAGAGGGGTACCGAACCCTGCCAAACTCCGAATGCCGGGATAGGTAGGGTGGCAGTCAGTCCCCGGGGGATAAGCTCCGGTGGACGAGAGGGAAACAGCCCAGACCGCCAGCTAAGGTCCCAAAATCCGGGCTAAGTGGGGAAGGATGTGCGGCTGCTAAGACAGCCGGGAGGTTGGCTTAGAGGCAGCCATCCTTTAAACAGTGCGTAACAGCTGACCGGCCGAGCGGCCGTGCGCCGAAAATTTAGCGGGGCTTAAGCCCGGTACCGAAGCTGCGGGCTCGCGTAAGCGAGCGGTAGGGGAGCGTTCCCTGTGGGCTGAAGTCCCACCGTAAGGTGGGATGGACTGCAGGGAAGTGAGAATCCTGGCATGAGTAGCAGCGAAGACAGGTGAGAAACCTGTCCGCCGGAAGCCCAAGGTTTTGGCGGCAATGTAAATCATCCGCCAGTTAGCCGGGACCCTAAGGTGAGGCCGAAAGGCGTAGCCGATGGGAAGCGGGTCAACATTCCCGCGCCAGCGGTGTGGAGCCAGAGTCGTGACGCAGGAGGCTAGGGAGAGCCGGCTATGGAATGCCGGTCCAAGGTAGTAGGAGGGGGTGGCAGGCAAATCCGTCACCCTATACTCCGAGAGCCGATGGGGTAACTCTCCTGACGCCACACTGCCGAGAAACAACGGCGCTGGCGTTGAAGCACCGCTGCCCGTACCGGAAACCGACACAGGTGGGCTGGGTTAGTAGCCTAAGGCGTCGGGGGAACTCTCCTCAAGGAACTCGGCAAGTTGCCCCCGTACCTTCGGAAGAAGGGGGCCCGTGGAGGTGAAGCCCTCGCGGCGTAAGCTTCTGCGGGTCGCAGAGACCGGGCGGTGCCGACTGTTTACCAAAAACACAGGACTACGCAAACCCGTAAGGGGCTGTATGTGGTCTGAAGCCTGGCCAGTGCCCGTAGGTGAAGGGGCGGGGTGCAAGCCCCAAACCGAAGCCCGGGTAAACGCCGGCCGTAACTCTGACGGTCCTAAGGTAGCGAAATTCCTTGTCGGGTAAGTTCCGACCTGCATGAATGGCCCAACGAGTGCCGCACTGTCTCGAGGAGAGTCCCGGCGAAATTGTGATGCCGGTCAAGACGCCGGCTACCCGCGGCAGGACGGAAAGACCCCGTGAAGCTTCACTGCAGCCTGGTACTGAGTCTTAGCCTATCCTGCGCAGGATAGGTGGGAGCCAGTGAAGTCCCTCCTCCGGGAGGGATGGAGGCGCCGGTGAGATACCACCCTGGATAGGCTGAGACCCTAACCCAGCCGAGTTAACCTCGGCGGGGACCGTGCCAGGTGGGCAGTTTAGCTGGGGCGGCTGCCTCCTAAAAGGTAACGGAGGCGTCCAAAGGTACCCTCAGGCGGGTCGGAAATCCGCCGTAGAGTACAAGGGCAGAAGGGTGCCTGACTGTGAGGCCGACAGGCCGAGCAGACGCGAAAGCGGGGCCTAGTGACCCACCGGTCCCACGGGGAAGGGCCGGTGATCAGCGGATAAAAGCTACTCCGGGGATAACAGGCTAATCTCCCCCGAGAGCCCACATCGACGGGGAGGTTTGGTACCTCGATGTCGGCTCCCCCCATCCTGGGGCTGAAGCAGGTCCCAAGGGTTGGGCTGTTCGCCCATTAAAGGGGGACGCGAGCTGGGTTCAGAACGTCGCGAGACAGTTCGGTCCCTATCCGCCGCGGGCGCAGGAGTCTTGAGGGGGTCCGTCCCTAGTACGAGAGGACCGGGACGGGGCAGGCTCTGGTGTACCGGTTATCTCTCCAGAGGTAGCGCCGGGTAGCCATCCTGCTACGGGATAAGCGCTGAAAGCATCTAAGCGCGAAGCCCACCCCAAGATAAGGACTCCCTGAAGGGCCGTGGGAGACTACCACGTTGATAGGCCGCAGGTGGAAGCTCCGCAAGGGGTGTAGCCGAGCGGTACTAATAGCCCGTTCGACTTGCACACCCACAGGAAGAAAGACCTATTGAGTTGCCAAGATTCCCTCGGGACCATAGCGGAGGGGAAACACCCGGTTTCCATTCCGAACCCGGCAGTTAAGCCCTCCAGCGCCGATGATACTGTGCCGGGCGAACGGCACGGGAAAGTAGGTCGTCCCGGGGGTTTATTTTATACTTATTCACCCATGTACGACCACATCATCATAAAAGGTGCAAGACAGCACAACCTAAAGAACATAGACCTAAAAATTCCCAAAAACAAACTTATAGTCATAACTGGTCCATCCGGCAGTGGGAAATCTTCTTTAGCCTTTGATACCATATATGCGGAGGGGCAAAGGAGGTACGTAGAATCCCTTTCCTCTTACGCCCGTCAATTCTTAGGTGTTATGGAAAAGCCGGAGGTGGACGTTATAGAAGGGCTATCTCCCGCCATAGCCATAGACCAAAAGACCACCTCTAAAAACCCTCGCTCAACGGTAGGAACAGTCACAGAAATTTACGATTACATGAGGGTCCTTTGGGCAAACGTGGGAAAGCCCCACTGCCCAGAGTGCGGAAGGCTTTTGGAAGGACTATCCGCCCATGAGATCTTGGAAAAGGTGTACGAAGATTTAAAAGGCAAAAGGATCACAATTTTGGCACCTTTGGTCAGAGGCAAAAAGGGGGAATTTAGGGACCTCCTGAGGGAACTTGACAAAAAGGGCTACAGTAGGGTTAAAGTGGATGGAGAGTATCTCCGCATAGTGGATGTTCCACCTTTGGAAAAAAACAAAAAGCATGATATTGACCTTGTAATAGACCGATTCGTTTTGGAAGAGGATGAAAGAGCAAGGGCTTTAAACGCCATAGAGAAAGCCTTTGAACATTCAAAGGGTCTTGTGAAAATTGACGATGTGGACGGTGGAAAGGAACTAATATTCAGTCAGAGTAGGACCTGTCCCGAACATGGCTTTTCGGTGCCAGAGTTAACACCAAGACTCTTTTCCTTTAACTCTCCTTACGGTGCGTGTCCTACGTGTAAGGGGCTTGGTGTAAGGTGGGAGATCAACCTCAAGCTTCTGGTGGATGAAAAAGAACCTGCGGTAGATGCCTTTAGGATTACAAAAAACGGCTTTTTTGACTACCTTAGATACCCTGTTGCCAACATACTGAGAAGGCTTGGCTACCATCCAGAAACACCCTTTGGAGAACTGCCCAATTCTGTTAAAGAGCTCATTCTTTATGGGGGTAAGGTGCTAAATACAGAATTTGAAGGCATAATTCCACACCTTGAAAGACGCTTTTTGGAAGAGGATTCAGAAAGGCTGAGAGAAGAAATCGGAGAGTATATAAAGGAAAGACCGTGCCCTGCCTGTGGAGGTTCAAGGCTAAGACCAGAAGCCCTCTCCGTGCTCTTAAACGGTAAAAACATATACCAAGTATGTAGTATGCCTATAAGACAGGCTATGGAATTCTTCAAGGAAACCTACGAAAGATTGACAGGCAAAGACCGCATAGTGGGAGAAAGGCTCATAAAGGAGATCACCGACCGGCTTAGCTTTTTGATAAAGGTAGGCTTGGACTATTTGGACTTAGCACGCAGTGCAACCACCCTCTCTGGGGGAGAAATGCAAAGGATAAGGCTTGCCACCCAGATAGGCTCCAAGCTAACGGGTGTGCTATATGTTTTGGATGAACCCTCCATTGGTTTGCATCCCAGAGACACCCATAAGCTCATAGAAACCCTCAAGGACCTTAGGGACCTTGGCAACACAGTCATAGTGGTGGAGCACGATCCGGAGACTATACTCTCTGCTGATTGGATCATAGACCTCGGTCCAGGAGCTGGGAAAAACGGAGGTTATGTAGTAGCAGAAGGTACACCTGAGGATATAATGAACAATCCAAACTCTTTAACAGGTGCCTACCTTTCTGGTAGGCAGGGCATACCTCTGCCAGAAAAGAGAAGACCTCCGGGCAAGAGGTGGCTAAAAATAATCAACGCCAGAAAGCACAATTTGAAAAACATAACCGTCCAGATTCCGGTGGGTCTCTTTGTGTGTGTAACGGGGGTCTCCGGTAGTGGAAAATCCACACTAATATACGACATACTTTGGGAGTATGCGAGGGGACTTTTCTATGGTGGCAACGTGGATGTGGAAGGGGTGGATAGTATAGAGGGGCTTGAGTACTTTGACTATGTTATCAACGTGGATCAGTCTCCCATCGGTAGAACTCCCAGAAGCAATCCCGCTACTTACACAAAGCTGTTTGACTCAATAAGAAACCTGTTTGCCCAGACGCCTACCGCAAGGGCAAGGGGTTACACACCGGGTAGGTTCTCCTTTAATGTGCCGGGTGGAAGGTGCGAAGCATGTCAAGGAGAGGGTGTGATAAAGGTAGAAATGCACTTTTTGCCACCCGTGTATGTGACCTGTGAAGTGTGCAAAGGGACCCGATACAACAGGGAGACCTTAGAAGTGCTCTATAAGGGTAAAAACATAGCGGAAGTATTAGACATGACCGTGGATGAAGCCTACGAATTCTTCTATCATCATCCTCCCATACGCAGAAGGCTTGAACTTTTGAGGGATGTGGGGCTTGGGTATATAAAGCTGGGGCAACCGGCTACTACCCTTTCCGGTGGAGAAGCCCAGAGGATCAAGCTCGCCCGAGAGCTTTCAAAGAAGGAAACAGGAAGGACCCTCTACCTCTTGGACGAGCCCACCACTGGGCTACACATGGACGACGTGAAAAAACTAATAGAGGTTCTCCAAAGGCTCGTGGATAGGGGAAACACGGTTGTGGTTATAGAGCATAACCTGGATGTGATAAAGTGTGCGGACTGGATCATAGATTTGGGTCCTGAAGGTGGAGACAGGGGCGGGTACATTGTAGCAGAGGGGACTCCAGAGCAGGTGATGGAAAATCCTAACTCCTACACAGGGCAATATCTTAAAGAGTATTTGAAGTATAATCATAGGATAGAAGCTTTAAACAGGAGGGCTTAGATGGCAAAAATATACTATGACGGAGATGCCAGTTTAGAAGCGCTAAAAGGTAAAAGGGTAGCCATTTTAGGTTATGGCAGTCAGGGGCATGCCCATGCCCTCAACCTCAGGGACAGTGGCATTGATGTGATAATTGGGCTACATCCAACCAGCAAGTCAAGGGAAAAGGCACAGAGGGATGGATTTGAGGTTTACGAACCCTCAGAAGCGGTAAAGAGGGCGGACATTATAATGTTTTTGACGCCAGACCCTGTGCAACCGGAACTCTACAAACAGTGCGTGGAGCCTCACTTAAACCCTGGGAAAACCTTAGCCTTTGCCCACGGCTTTAACATACACTTCAAGCAGATAGTTCCACCAAAGGATGTGGACGTTTTTATGGTGGCACCCAAGGGACCTGGGCATTTGGTAAGGTGGATGTATGAAGAGGGTAAAGGTGTGCCTGCCCTGGTAGCCATCTATCAAGATGCCTCCGGCAACTGCAAAGAAAAAGCCCTGGCTTACGCCAAAGCCCTTGGATGTACTAGGGCGGGTGTGATAGAAACCACCTTTAAAGAGGAGACAGAAACAGACCTCTTTGGGGAACAGATGGTTCTGTGCGGTGGTGTAACTGCCTTAATAAAGGCAGGGTTTGAAACCCTCGTGGAAGCAGGCTACCAGCCAGAGGTTGCCTACTTTGAATGCTTGCACGAGCTAAAACTGATCGTAGATTTAATATACCAATACGGTATAGCGGGTATGAGATATTCCATTTCAGACACTGCCAAGTATGGGGACCTCACCCGAGGTGAGAGAATTTACAAGGTAGTTAAGCCCTTGATGAAAGAAGCCCTTGAGGAGATCCAAAAAGGTGAGTTTGCAAGGGAGTGGGTCCTTGAAAATCAAGCAGGAAGACCTGTCTTTCATGCCCTCCTTGAGAGAGATAGACACCACCTTATAGAAAAGGTAGGAGAAGAACTCAGAAAGATGATGCCTTGGATCACGGGTAAGGAGCTAAAATGAACCTGACTAAAAGAAGGGAATCTTTAAAAAAGCTCTACACGCCCTTGGGCGTTGCCCTCTACAGGCTACACCTTCCTCCTAACTTTATAACCTTGCTGTCTGTTATAACGGGCATGCTATCCGCCTACTTTTTCTGGCATGGCAAACTTTTAACCGCGGTGGGTTTTTTGCTTCTCTCTGGGCTTTTGGACCTTATGGATGGCGTGGTAGCAAGGCTCTCTGAAAGGGCTTCAAAGTTCGGTGCGGTTTTTGATTGGTTGGCGGACAAGTGGGTGGATGGCTTTGTGCTTGGCACCGTAGGATACCTATATGCGGGTCCCTTTACAGCCATACTGGCAATTACCGCATCCATGCTACACTCTTTCATAAAGCCGGTGGTCTATTCAGAAATAGGCTACAGTGCGAGGATTAAAGGAAAAATCCAGGATCCTTTGGAGGGGGTAGGCTTCTTTGGAAGACCCGAAACCCACCTTACCTTAGCCCTTTTTGCGGTCCTTGAGAGGTTCAACATGCCCTTGGGACTCTCCTTTGGCATAAAGCTTATCGCACTCCTTACACTGCTTTCCCTATTTTTGCGCATAGCATATCTGTATAAACATTTCGGAAAGGTGTACGAAGAATGAGGCCCTATGTGATCATAGTCTCTGAGGTTAGTGTGGACGGAAAGCTCACCCTCTACCGGGGGGCTTCAAGTAAAGAGCTGATGAGTCTTATGGATATGGAGGCATACAGGTATTTACACGAAATAAGGGCTAAGGTGGATGGCATAATGGTGGGTTGTGAGACGGTAAGGACAGATAACCCAAGCCTAACGGTTAGGTACGCGGAAGGTAAAAACCCTGTGCGTATAATACCATGCTCCACCGCCAACGTGCCCTTAGACGCCAACATCTTTTCAAAGGACGCACCCACCATAATAGTTTCCACCCTGAGGGCTCCAAAGGAGAGGATAGAAAAGATCAGGGAGCTGGGTGCAGAGGTTTGGATAGTGGGCGAGGACCTTGTGGATTTTGACAAGCTCCTTCCCATGCTCTACGAGAGGGGTATAAAGAGCCTTATGGTGGAGGGTGGGTCCTCCATAAACTGGGAGTTCGTCAAGAGGGGGTATGTGGATGAAATAAGGCTTATACACCTGCCTGTTATAGTGGGTGGGGAGAATGTACCCACCTTAGTGGGTGGGGAGGGCTTTAAGAGTCTGAAGAACGTTCTCAATCTAAGACTTAGAGCCCACTTCAAGAGGGGACATCACCTGATCACTGAATGGGAGGTGGTAAGATGAACGAATACTTGGGGATTTTGATTTTTTTTGTGATAGCGTTGGGGGTCGGTTTTGTTTTCACCGTAGCAAACAGTATCCTTGGACCAAGGATCAAGGAAAAGATGGAGGATTATCCTTACGAATGCGGTGTGCCTCTGTATGACCCAGAAGCAAGGGGCACCTTCAAGCAAGGCTATTATCTGCTGGGACTTTTGCTCATTCTCTTTGACATAGAGGTTGCCTTCTTGTTCCCTTGGGCGGTTGTCTTCAAAGACATCGGCATATACGGGCTCATTGAGGCGGTTTTGTTCATAGCCATACTCTTTTTGGGCTTTGTTTATGCTTGGAGGAAGGGTGCCCTAAAGTGGCAGATTTAGAGCTTTTCCTTTGTGGAGGGAAGCTCTCCACCCACCAGAGAAACAGACTGCTTTAAGGCTAAGGCAAAGGCTTTAAAGCAAGCTTCAGCAATGTGGTGGAGGATCCTTCCGGATAAAACCCTTATATGCAATGTGCTTTTGGATTCCAAGGCAAAGCCCTTGAAGAACTCCCATATAAGCTCAAAGTCAAAGTCTGTGATCTTTCCACGCAATCCTAAGTCTTCATAAAAGAAAAGAGGTCTGCCAGAAATATCAATGCTACACAAGACCAAAGCTTCATCCATGGGAACAATGCTATAACCATACCTTTGAATGCCCCTTTTGTCTCCCAAGGCTTCAAGCACCGCCATGCCCAAGGTTATGCCCACATCCTCCACCGTGTGGTGATGGGAAACATGTACATCTCCCTTTGCCTTCAGTTCAAGGTCAAAGCGTCCGTGCCGGGCAAAGGTTTCAACCATGTGTGTGAGAAAACCTACCGGTGTGCTAACGTTGAACCTCCCAGAGCCATCCAGGTTAATCTCCAGTTCAATCTGAGTCTCCCTTGTTTCCCTCAGAACTTTTGCTTTTCGCATGGAAAAATTATAGATTAAAACCAAGTCCTTTAGCTTCTTCTATTCTCCTTAATATTTCAATTCTTAGCTCTGAAAATTTCGCCTTTATTTCTCTTGGGTCCACTGGCTCTATCATATCAACAGCCCAAAGTTCAATCTGGTCTGGAAAACTTTCAACTTCTTTTAAAGCAACAGCCAACCAGTATAGATCAAACCCTAGATCTTTTTGTTTGGCAAGCTCTGTTAGTTTCCAAAAATCTTCATTTTTCAAGATAAAAAACAGATCAACAGCATCCCTGGGTTCCACTCTTCCAAAAAACGCAAGAAGTTTATCAACTATTAAATCTGTGTAGTCATTAACTTTAATACCTATGTCTGAATCCACAGGTTCTCCAAACCTGAAGGTTGAATCAAGGGCTATTTGAACCTTTGTTTGCGCAATTCCATCTGACACTTCAAACTCAGCGAAGTTTAATAATCTTCTTATGGTCTTAACCTGAAAAAGTTTCTTCATTGTCTCCTCAAAGGTATGTGAAAATTGGATTGCAAAGCCTTTCTCGGTAGTAAAAAGATCAAGGTCATAGGACCTCCTGTGGGCTAAATAGAACTCTGATAAAGCTGTCCCGCCTGTTAGGTAGAACATCTCACTTCCTGGTATTTCAGAAAAGACTAGTAAAATCTTCCTTTGTAAGTCAGTTATGATCCCTTTGCCCTTTAGAAGCAAAATATTCCTCCCACAACGCCCTTATTGTTTCTGGAAGCCTCAGCTCAGGTAAAAGTCTCCTGACCTCTTCCCAATCAAGCTCCATAATGTCTTCTGTCCTTCCATATGTTAAAACCTGCTGTATATACCATTTTCTTTGGAAAGGGTCATCAAGGTTTATTTCTTTGTCCGTGCTCCAAACTATATATCTCTTTGGTTTAATATAACCTGAACGCATAGCATTTAATTTAATCTAAGATAATCTCTCATCTAAATCCAGTTATAATCTATGCTATGGAAGTTTTAATGGGAGTTGGAAAGGGTGGTTTAAAAGCGGGCAACAAGCCGGACATTTTGGTAATCCTTTTGCCACATCCTTGCACCGCATCTTTTCTCTTTACAACCAATCACTTCAAGTCCGCAAGCGTTATATACTCAGAAAGAGTCCTAAGGGAAAGGGATACCATAAGGGCATTGGTTATAAACAGTGGGAACGCCAACTGTGGAGTAGGAGAGGAGGGTATAATCCATGCGGAAATGATGGCAAGAGAAACCGCCAAGCATTTAGACATTGACTATAGGGAGGTCCTTGTCTTTTCCACTGGAATTATAGGAAAGCCCTTGCCCATAGAAAGCGTTCTTGAGGGTATAGCCTCCGCCTGTAGGATATTGGAACCGTTGGACCTAAAGAGGGCAAGCGAGGTAATCTCCACCACAGACCGATTTCCCAAGTATGCCTTTGTCAAAAAGGGTGCTTTAGAGGTATTTGGCTTTGCAAAGGGTGCGGGCATGATACATCCCCAGATGGCAACCATGCTGAGTTTTATCTTTACCAACGCGGAGGTAGAAGGTGATGTCCTTAGGAAACTTCATAGAGAAATAAACGAAAGGACATTTAATTCCATAAGCGTAGATGGGTGCACCAGTACTAACGATAGCTTTGGCATCATAAGCCTTGGGTTTATGAAGGAGGACTTGGAAAATCTAAGGCAGTCTTTGGAGGAGGTTTCCCTTAGCTTGGCTAAAAAGATCGTAGAGGATGGGGAAGGTGCCACTCGGATCATCAAAGTGGTTGTCAAAAACGCATCCATAAGCCTAAAAGCTAAAACCATAGCGGAAAAGATCGCCACCTCAAACCTGGTTAAAACTGCCATATTTGGAAGAGACCCTAACTGGGGCAGGATAGTCGCCAGTGCCGGTTCCACTCCATTCCCTATAGACCAGTTTAAGCTGAGAGTTTATATAGGAAGCCATCTCGTCTATGATGGAAAGCCCCATCCGAAGGCAGTAGAGTCCGCCAAAAAGTACTTGGAGGAAAACAGAGAAATTGAAATCACTTTAGACCTAAGGGAAGGCAAGGAAAGCTGGACCTACTACACCTCGGACCTAACCTACGATTACATAAAGATCAATGCGGAATACACAACTTAGCTCTTTATAAGCTCACCAAGCTTGAATATGGGCAAGTAAAGGGCTATGAGTATGAGCCCCACCACGCCACCTATGAACACAATCAACATGGGTTCTATAAGCTTTATGAGACCATCAACCGTTTTGTCAAACTCATCTTCGTAAAATCTTGCTATAGTTTCTAGCATGTCGTCAAGCCTACCAGTATCCTCTCCCACTCTTATCATAGCTATGACAATCTTTGGGAAGAGACCCGTTTTGTCAAGGGCTTTGTACATAGGCTCTCCTTCCATAACTGCCTTTCTTGCCTGATCAACAGCTTCCTTTATTACGATATTACCCGCCGTCTGCCCCGCTATTTCAAAGGCTCTCTCTAAGGCAACACCTGAGGAAAAGAGGGTAGCCATTGTTCTGGCAAACTTTGCCATCGTACTCTTTACCACCAGATCGTTCATCTTTGGTACCCTGAGGGAAAGCCTGTGTATAGCCTTTCTGAAGGTGTAGTTATTTCTGTAAAGATATCTAAAAATCCAGGAAAAAATCACTATAAATGCTATTATTGCTGGAAGGCTATTTCTCAGGGCGTTTGACGCTGCTATCAACATCTGAGTTGGCAAAGGCAACTCTCCTCCCAACCCTTCGTATATCTGCGCAAAAGTAGGAACCAAAAAGTAAAGAATACCAGAAACGATTAAAGTGGCCACCACAACCACAAAGGTGGGATAGAAGGAAGCGCTTTTTATCTTACTCTTTATCATAGCAATCTTCTCGTAATATTCCGCAGCTTTTAGCAGTGAGGTATCCAAACTACCCGTCTCTTCACCAACCCTTACCAGATTTACCACAAACTCCGGAAAAACCTTTGGATGCCTTTGCATGGCGGCGGATACTGACATACCCTCTCTGACCTTGGCAGACACATCCTTCGCCGCTTCTGAGAGTCTTTTGTTTGGCAACTGTTCTGCTATTATGTCCAAAGCATCCACCACGCTGAGACCTGCGTTGATCATTGTGCCAAGCTGTCTGCAGAAAATGGATATGTCTTGGTCGCTTACACCCCCACCAAAGGGAAGTGTTATCTTTATGGATTTTTTCTCCTTTTCTTCTTCGTCTATTCTCTCTATTCTCACTAAAGAAAGACCGCTTCTTGCAAGCTCTCCCAGAAGAACCTCTTCACTTGGATACACCACTTCCCGTTCAATCACATTCCCTGTTTCATCTATTGCTTTGTATCTAAACCTTGGCATTACACTTGACTCCTAACACCAAGCATTCTTTCCAGTTCTTTGATATCTGGAGAATACCTGAATGCATCCTCCAGGGTTATAAGACCGCTTTTGTAAAGGCTGGCTAAGGATTGGTTCATGGTTTGCATGCCCGTTTCTGCTTGTCCGTTTTGCATGATGGAGTATATCTGTTGCAGTTTGTTTTCCCTTATTAAACTCCTAATGGCAGTGTTAGGAATAAGCAGTTCATATGCCAGAACCCTACCTCCGCCTATTTTGGGTATGAGTCTTTGAGAAATAACCCCTTGCAGAACAAAGGAAAGCTGTATTCTAATTTGCTCCTGTTGGTTTGGAGGGAAAACATCTATTATACGGGTGATGGTTGAAACTGCGGTGTTAGTATGCAAAGTTCCAAAGACCAAGTGCCCCGTCTCCGCTGCCCTGAGGGCTATTTCCATTGTTTCTAAATCCCTCATTTCTCCCACAAGGATCACATCTGGGTCTTCACGAAGTGCTGCCCTGAGGGCATCCGCAAAGTTATCCACATCTTCACCTATCTCCCTCTGATTTACTATACTCTTTTTGTGGTGGAACACATACTCTATAGGGTCCTCTATGGTTATTATGTGATGAGGGAAGTTTTCGTTTATGTAATTGATGAGAGTAGCCAGAGTTGTGGTTTTACCAGAGCCAGTGGGACCGGTGACGAGAACAAGCCCCATACTTCTATGACAGAGCTCCAATACCTTTCTGGGAAGTCCTATCTCATCAATGGTCATTATTTCGCTGGGGAGCCTTCTGAAGGCTCCAGCTACAGAACCTCTCTGGAAGAAAACGTTAGCACGGAACCTGCCTACATCCTTCACACCAAAGGAAAAATCTACTTGGCCCTTTTCTTCCAACTGCTTCCTGTGTTTTTCGGACATAACTGAGTAGAGCAGTCTTTGCGTCATTTCTGGAGTCAGGATGGGATATTCCATCAAAGGTGTTATCTTTCCGTCTATTCGGACCACAGGTCTTGAACCTGCGGTTATATGAACGTCCGATGCCTTTAAAACAGTTGCTTTATAGAGTATTTCTACAAGCCTTATTTCTTGATTTTGTTGTCTATCCATCGGCTTCATCAAAAACTCCCTTCTTTTCCATTTTAAACTATCCTGAGAAAAGGAAGAACTATAGTAAGGGCTTATAGTCCTATAAGCAAATTTTAAGACATTTTTCATAATGCAGGGTGTAAAATTCCCACTATCAACAAAAGGGAGGTGATGTCATGAGAAAAGTTATCTTAGCGTCCGCACTGCTGGGTGCTGTAAGTCTTTCCTTTGCCACCAACGGAGACAACCTTATAGGTGTGTCTCCTGCTTCAAGGGGTATGGGTGGTATAGGCGTGGGTATGCCCGTAGGACCCACCGACACCATCTTCAGAAACCCCGCATGGATGAGCTACTACAAGGGCTTTAACATGAGCTTCGGTGGAATTCTGTTTTTCCCAGAAGTAAAGGCAAAGAGTAACTTTCCCACAGGCACTGAGGCATCTGCCACCAGCCAATCAAAGATGTTTGTGGTTCCTGAAGTGGGAATAGTGCATCAGATCAACGACAAACTTACCTTCGGTATAGGGGCTTTCGGTGTGTCCGGTATGGGTGTGGACTACAGGAATAAAGATATCAACTTTCTCAACATGCACACCACCTTCCAGTTTATGAGAATTATACCAGCCCTTGCCTACAAGGTAAACGATGCCATTTCTGTATCCGGTGCACTGCATTTGGCTTATGGTTCCTTGGATATGGGGATTGGAATTGGACCTATAAATCTTGGTGGCGGACAATCTCAAACCTTCGGCATTGGTGCCCAGCTTGGTGTTGCCTACAACATGGGAGATTTTGTGTATGCGGGTTTAACATACCAAAGCCCGGTGAGTATGACTTATAAGAGGGTGTTTGATAGCGACCTTAATGGACAATTTGAAGACCTTAAGCTAACCCAACCCCAAGAGCTTGCCTTTGGTATTGGTGTAAAGCCTATGGATAACCTCAAGGTGGGTATGGACATCAGGTGGATAAACTGGAAGAACGCAAAGGGATACAAACACTTCCAATGGAAGGACCAGTGGGTTATAGCTTTGGGTGGTGAGTTCAAACCAATGCAAAGGCTCGCCCTCAGGGCAGGATACAACTTCGGAAGGTCTCCCATAAGGGGTGGAGTCAAAGATACAACTCAAAACAAAACAATCCCAAATTTTGCTGCACAGTTTAGCGACTTTGATATCGCTGTGTTTAATCTTATAGGCTTCCCAGCCATCACAGAGCATCACATAACCCTTGGTTTTGGTTATGAATTCACCAAGAACTTTGGCATAGACCTTGCATACAAGCACGCCTTTAACAAGAAGGTGCGTGCTACAGATAGCTCGGGTGCAATGTTTGTGGAAGCCCAAAATGCCCAAAATGCAATCTCCATTGGTCTGAACTGGAAGTTCTAAAAACTAATCCTTCGGGGGCTTTGCCCCCTTTATCTTTATAATATCTGTATGGACTACAAAGACACTCTGAACCTTCCAAAAACTGACTTTCCTATGAAAGCGGACCTTCCCAAAAGGGAACCGCAGATTTTAAAGAAGTGGGAAGGGCTCTATCAAAAGGTACAAATTGCGAGAAAGGATGCTCCGCCTTTTGTGTTGCACGATGGACCGCCCTATGCCAACGGGCATATTCACATAGGACACGCCCTCAATAAAATCCTAAAGGATATCATCGTAAAGTATAAGCTCCTGAGGGGCTACAGAGTTGATTATGTGCCCGGTTGGGATTGCCATGGCTTGCCCATAGAACAGCAGGTGGAAAAGGAACTAAAGGCAAAAAAGCTCAAAAAGGAGGATATGTCAAAAACCGCCTTTAGAAAGCTCTGTAGGGATTACGCAAGTCGGTTTGTGGAAATTCAAAAGGAGGAGTTTATAAGGCTGGGGGTCTTGGGAGATTGGGAAAAGCCCTACATAACCATGGACCCAAAATATCAGGCACAGGAGATAAGGGAACTGGGAAGGCTCTTTAAAAAAGGTGTGGTGATAAAGAGCAAAAAGCCAGTCTATTGGTGTATATACGATAAAACCGCCGAGGCAGAGGCAGAAGTGGAATACTACGAGAAGGAAAGCCCAAGCATATACGTAAAGTTTCCTCTCAAGGATCAAGACAACACCTACCTTCTCATATGGACCACCACCCCTTGGACCCTGCCAGCCAATTTGGGCGTGATGGTGGGAGAGGACTTTGAGTATGTCTTTTATAAAGTGGGAGAGGAAACTTACATCCTTGCCAAGGCACTCCTTGAGGAGGTAAAGAAAAAGGCAAATCTTGAAGGAGAGGTGGTTAAGGAGGTTTTGGGTAAAGAGTTGGTGGGCTTGGAGTATTACACACCTTACGGGGAAAGAATTGGGAAGGTTTATCCTTCTGAGTTTGTGGAACTTACCGCTGGCACTGGTTTGGTGCATATGGCACCGGGGCACGGTAGAGAGGACTACATAGTGGGTCTAAGGTATGGTTTGGAGCCCTTTGCACCAGTGGATGATGAAGGGAAATTCATTCCACCCGCACCGGAGTTTTTAATCGGCGTTAGAGTATTCTCCGCAAACCCACTTATCATAGAAGACCTAAAGGCAAGGAATCTGCTACTGCACGAAGAAAAATACATCCACTCTTATCCACACTGCTGGAGGTGTAAAAACCCAGTGATCTTTAGGGCTACTCCTCAGTGGTTCATATCCATGTCTGCTTCTGTTGATGGTAAAAGTCTAAGGGAGCTTGCCTTGGAGGAGATAGACAAGGTTCAATGGTTTCCAGCCTCTGGGGCAAACCGCATAAGGGCTATGGTGGAAAACAGACCCGACTGGTGCATATCAAGGCAAAGATATTGGGGTGTTCCCATTACGGTCTTTTATTGCAAAAACTGTGGGCATGTAGTGGCTGAGGAGGATGTCTTTGAAAGGGTTGCCCAGTTGGTAGAAAATCATCCTGATGGTGCAGACATCTGGTTTGAGCTCAGTGCCAAAGAGCTCCTTCCAGAGGGCTATAAGTGTCCCAAGTGTGGTTCGGAGGAGTTTGTAAAAGAGGAAGATATATTGGACGTTTGGTTTGACTCTGGCTCTTCTCACGCCTTTGTACTGAGACCCAGGGGTATAGAAAAGGCAGACCTATATCTGGAGGGCTCCGACCAACACAGGGGCTGGTTTCAGGCTTCCCTTTTGGAATCGTCTGCATCCTATGGCTCCGCACCATACAAGGCTGTTTTGACCCATGGTTTTACGGTGGATGAACAGGGTAGAAAAATGTCAAAGTCCTTGGGCAATGTGATTGCACCGCAGGAGGTAATAGAGCAGTACGGCGCAGACATACTCAGGCTCTGGGTAGCCTCCGAGGATTACTCCGAGGATGTAAGGCTCAGCAAAGGCATCCTACAAAGGCTAACGGAGGACTACAAAAAAATAAGAAACACATTACGGTTTTTCCTCGGGAACCTTTACGACTTTGAACCCTCAAAGGCGGTACCCTTCAAGGAACTTCATCACTTGGATAGATGGGCAATCTCTTACCTGCAGGGAATAATAGAGCAGTCTTTGAACTTTTACGAGAACTATGCCTTCCACCGAGTTTTGCATCTAATTAGAAATTTCTGTGCGGTGGAGCTGTCTGCCTTCTATTTGGATGTGCTAAAGGACAGGCTTTATGTGTATGCGAGCAACTCTTGGGAGAGGAGGTCTGCCCAAACAGTCCTCTTTGAAATGGCAAAGGCTATCACCCTTTTGATTGCACCATTCTTGAGCTTTACGGCGGAGGAGGTTTGGGAGCATCTGAGAAAGATTGACCCATCCTTGCCAGAAAGCGTCTTTTTGCACACCATACCAACGCCAAAGGAAAGGTTAAAGGACAAAGAGGTTCTAAAGGATTACGAGATCATACTGAAGGTAAGGGATGATGTGATGTCTGCGGTGGAGCTCTGCAGGAAGGAAAAGGAAGTTAACCATCCCTACGAGGCGGAAGTTTACATCTGGGGCAACGAAGAGGTCTTAAAGGTCCTCAAAAAGTATGAGGAGGACCTAAAGTATCTCTTTACCGTCAGTAAGGTATCCCTCGAAGAGGGTGGAAATCAGCGTCTGCCCTCCGAGAGCTTCCAAGATTTGTGGGTGGGTGCCAAGCGGGTAGAGGGCAAAAAGTGCCCAAGATGCTGGCTTTACTACAGGGAAGAAGAGTTTGAAGGGGAAGTTTGCAGGCGTTGTAGTCAAGTGCTGGCGGAAGTGCTCCCATGAAGGAAGAAGACTTTAGTGCTTTTCTTCAACTCCAAGAGCAGGAAGAGGAAGTCTTCAAAAGGGAAAGGTACCTTGAAAGGCTAAAAAAGAGAATAAAGGAGTTGGACCAAAGCATAAACGAAATCTTAGAAGAACAGACGATCCTAATAGCGGAATTGAACCAGATAATTGAAGCCATAAGGGAGGAAGATCAGAAGGTCAGAAGGTGTAAAGAAAATTTAAAGAGATGTAAAGAGAGGGAAAAATTAGTCAAAAAGGTAGAGGAATACAAAGCCCTCCTGAGGGAGAAGGCAAAGAACGAAGACTGCATAATAAAGGGTGAGCAAACCCTGAGGGAGCTAAGACAAAAACGCAAAGCCATAGAAGACCGCCTGCAGGACAAAGACAAAAAGAAAAAGCTAAAGAGGATGGAAGAAGAAAAGGAGGAGTTGATCAAAGAAAGAGAAGAGGTGGAAAGGGAGTTAAAACATCAGAGGGAGAAGTTGGAACTTCTCCGGGCAAGCCTTAGCCAAGATATAGTGCAAGAGTACGAAAAGCTTAAACAGGCTGTAGGCTTTCCTCCCATCGTAAAGGCGGACATCATGGGCACATGCTCAAGCTGTGGCACCAAGCTTCCATCCATGCTATACTCTAAACTAATTAAGGGCGAAAAGGTCAGGTGTCCAAACTGTGGAAAGATTCTATACTAGAGACCCAATAATCCTCCTCTGTATGCTTTTTATTTCAGTAGTGGGACTTTTGGGTGTTTATAGTGCCACCTACTCGGGGCAAACATCTACCTTGTTTTTCAAACAGCTTTTTTACGTAGTTTTTGGCTGGTTTATTATCCTTTTGCTTTCAAGGTTCAACTTTAGAACCCTTTTGGAGTATGCACCCGTTGTTTATGGGCTAAATCTGTTTCTTCTGGTCCTTGTACCCATTGTGGGAAAAACTGTCTACGGTGCCAAAAGGTGGATAGATTTGGGTCCCGTTCACATACAACCTTCCGAGTTTATGAAGTATTCCCTCTTGCTTTTAAGTGCCTACGCCTTTTCTCGCATAAGTTCCCTAAAAAGCAGGGAATTTTTTATCCTTCTTCTTGCCTTTTTGATCCCTTCCGCTTTGGTGCTAAAGCAACCAGACCTTGGCACTGCAATTACTTACTTTTTTATTCTCTTTTCTGCCCTCTTTTTCTTTGGGCTAAAGCTAAGATACTTTATTGGCTTTTTTGTCCTTCTTTTGCTTTTGTCTCCTCTGCTGTGGCACTTTTTAAAAGACTATCAAAAAAAGAGAATACTGGCAGTCCTTGACCCTTATGAAGACTATCTGGGCAGTGGTTATCAGCTTATTCAGTCGGTTATTGCCATTGGCTCGGGTGGCCTTTTTGGAAAGGGCTTTCTGAAGGGTACCCAATCCCATTTACTTTTCCTGCCGGAAAAGCACACAGACTTTATATTTTCTGTAATAGCAGAGGAGATGGGCTTTTTTGTGAGCTTTCTGTTGATAACTGCCTTTTTTGTGATGGCTTGGAAGTTTTTAAGCTACATTCCAAGGGCGGACATAAAGGAAGAGGTGCTGTTCTTGGGCGTTTTCTCCACCTTTCTTATCTTTGAGGTTTTTGTGAATTTTGCCATGACTATGGGCTTTATGCCCGTGGTGGGAATTCCACTGCCCTTTGTTAGCTACGGTGGTTCCAGCGCACTGACCTTTAGTCTGATGGTGGGCACAGCCCTCTCCATAGTAAAGGAGCTTAGGCAAAAACCCATAAGGTTCTCCAATGATTGAAGGGCTTTATATTCATATACCATTCTGTGCCAATAAGTGTCCTTACTGCGACTTCGTATCCTTTGTTTCTGAACCTTCTAAAGAATACTTAGAGCTTTTAAAGAGGGAGTTGGAGCTTTACAAAGACTTACCCTTTGACCTAAAGACTGTATACCTGGGCGGAGGTACTCCTTCCCTTTATCCTACCAAGCTTTGGAGGGAATTCTTCAAAGACTTAGACACAAGAGGAGTAAAAGAAATCACCATGGAGTGCAATCCAGAAAGCTATAAAAGGGAGGACTTTGAAGGGCTTTTGGAACTGGGAATAAACAGACTGAGCTTTGGAGTTCAGAGTTTTTTGGAGAAAAACCTGCGGTTTTTGGGAAGATGGCATTCGCCCAAAGAAGGCATAAGGGCTATCCTTGAGGCAAAGTCCGCAGGCTTTGAAAACCTAAGCATTGACCTAATTTACGGGCTACCGGGACAGACCATCCATGACCTAAAGGAAGAGCTAAAGGTTATAAAAGACCTACCCATAACCCACCTTTCTGCCTACCTGCTAACACCTTACGAGGACACCCTCTTTGGACGTCTTTGGCAAAAGGGCGAGCTAAAGCTTCCCTCCGATGAGCAAATAGAGGAGATGTTTTTGTTTCTCTCAGAAGAGCTAAGTTCAATGGGTTTTGAACACTATGAAATAAGCAACTTTGCTAAAGAGGGCTACCGCTGTGCCCACAACCTTCTGTATTGGAGCCACAAAGAATTTTTGGGGCTTGGCGTTTCCGCTTGGAGTTTTATAAACAAAAAGAGGTTTGGAAACTACAGGAACTTGGAAAAATACAGGAGGGCAGTCCTGCAGGGGGAAAAACCCATAGAAATGGAGGAAAGCCTTGAAGGGGAGGAACTTTTAAAGGACTATCTTTTCGTAGCCCTGCGGACAAGGGATGGCGTTCCAAAAGAGGTGCTACCAAACATTCCAGACCATATAAGGGAGTTCTTTTTGGAGGAAGGTGATAGAGTGAGGCTTTCCAAGAGGGGTTGGCTTTTGATCAATGAGATTTTGCTGGAGCTGTGGGATGAAGTGGCTAACCATTGATGTGGGAAACACAAGCGTGGATGCCTGCGTCTTTGATGGAAGGGAGCTTGTCTATCTTGGCAAGTTTTCCCATCAAGAGCTTGGGGAGCTTACAAAACGGTATGAGAACATCCTCGCATCCTGCGTAAAGCCCTCCGTTCAAGATCAGATAGCTAAGGCCTTCCTCTTTAAACCGGAGGATGTTCCCATAAAAACTGCCTTTGAGGGAAAGGAAAAGGTAGGCATAGACAGACTCTTGAACCTATACGGTGCCTTGGAGTTTTACGCAGACACCTGCCTTCTGGTAAGCGCGGGCACTGCCCTGGTGGCGGATGTTTTGGTGGATGGCGTTTTTGAAGGAGGCTTTATTACCTTGGGCTTAGGGGCAAGGCTAAGATGCTTGCACGAGAGGGCAGAGCTTATTCCTCTCTTTTCCTTAGAGAGCGTGGATGTACCCTTGGGTAGAGACACAAAGTCTGCCCTTCTGGGTGGGCTAAAGAAGGAAGTTTTTTACTACTTGGAGGGATTACTTAGAGAGCTGAGGGAAAGCTACCAAAGGGACTTTAAAGTTATCCTAACAGGGGGTGATGGTTGGTTTTTAAAGGATTTTGGAATTTACGACCCTTTGCTCATCCACCGGGCTATGCTGAGGCTCAAAAGACTCTTATGATGTTGTAGTAGGTGTCCCTTTGGGCTGGCACAAAGCCAGCGGACCTTATAGCAGACACCATATCCTCCACCTTTGGTATGGAAACCTTGTAGTTGGTGGAAGAGATCACATTCTCCTCCATCATCACACTGCCGAGGTCGTTGGCACCAAAGTGAAGTCCCACAATACCCACCTGCATGGTCTGGGTTACATGACTGCTCTGGATGTTTTTGAAGTTATCAAGGTATATCCGCGAGAGGGCAAGCACCTTCAGATAATAAACCGATGAAGCCTCCTCTATGTGGTCAAGCATGGTATTGCCCTTTTTGAAGGTCCAAGGTATAAAGGCAGTAAATCCGCCCGTTTCATCTTGTATACGCCTGACCCTTTCTAAGTGTTCTACAATGTGTTCTGGCTTTTCTATATGCCCAAACATCATTGTAGCGGTGGAAGTTAGTCCAAGTTTGTGGGCAGTTCTGTGCACCTCTTCCCACTGCTCCACCGTGCATTTGCCGGGGCTTAAAAAGCTTCTAACCTCTTGGGAGAGAATTTCCGCACCACCACCGGGAATGGAGTCAAGTCCAGCATCCTTCAGAGCCTTTATAACCTCCTCTATGGTAAGCCCTTCAATCTTAGCAAGATAGACGATCTCCGGTGCAGAAAAGGAGTGGATTTGCACCATAGGGAAGTGCTTCTTTATTTCCCTCAAAAGGTCCGTGTAAAACTTAAGGGGAAGGTTCGGATTTAGTCCTCCCTGCATAAGTAGAGTAGTCCCACCCCAATCTACCAGCTCTTGCACTTTCTTTAAAATCTCCTCCGTGTCTAAAACATAACCCTCCGGTGAGCTTGGCTTCCTCTGAAAGGCGCAGAACTTGCACCCTGCCACGCAAACGTTGGTGTAGTTCACATTCCTATCTATCACAAAGGTAACAACATTGTCTGGGTGAAAGCGCCTACGCACTTGGTCCGCCAAATAGCCCAAGACCGCCAGGTCTGCCTTTTCCAAAAGCTCCAAAGCGGTAGCTTGATCTATTCTTTCCTCTAGTACATGTTCAAAGCTTGAAAGACCTTTCATAAGTATTTAGAATTTGGGAGTTACTCAGGAGATGTCAATGGCTTTTAAGCTCTCCAAAAGCTCCAGATTTTTCATTGCCCTGTCTTTGCTCCTATGGTCAAAATTTCCAGAGAGAAAGCTCTCCACCATGAGTCTGAGCTTGTCCCTGTTTTCTTTGTGAATTAGTTTTCCTTCCTTCCACACCTCTTCCTTGGCAAAATCAAGGATCAAGCTACCGCGGTTTATGAACCATCTTCTTGAAGGGTTGGGATGTTCCCAAGCGGTTTTTATAGAAAAGGGCACGCCGTCTGCTTTTCCCTCCAGATGCCAAACATCACCCACCTTGAGGGATGTAATCTGCAGATCCTTGAAAAACAGTTGAAGAAGGTAAAGGTCGTGCCATGCCAAATCCCAAAGGGGAGAAAGGTAGCCTCTCCCTCTCCCTAACCTTTCAATGTGCACTTCCTCCACATTTTTTGGAAAGTAATCAAGGCACGATGAAAAACTCTCTATTTCTGAAATATAAAGCGTTGGATAATGGTATATTTCCATAAACTCCCTTTTGCTGAGGGCTGGAGGTTTTTCAAGCAAAACCGATGCTCCACTCTCCAAAAAGAACTTAGCTAACTTAACGTGCTCCGCAGGGTCAACTGCTATTATGACTGCCTTTACAGGCTCTTTGACTTCCTCAAAGTGGCAATAAAAGGGATAGCTACCAACCGCCTTGTTTGGATCCCTGTCGCAGAGAACTGGGAGCTTTCCCATCTCCTCAAGCTTTGAAAGGTATTTCTTGCCCATATTTCCAAGACCTATGAGAAGGATATGCATGGGAATTAGTATAAAAGTTATGATGTTTCTTTACCACATACAAAAAAACTGGGCTTTAACTTTCACCTTTCATTAACCGATAGAATTCCTCTTTTGTAAGTTTTACATCCCTGAGAATTTTTGAGAATAAGCCAGGTCCTATAGTTTCTCCAGCATGGACTGGCACGACAGTTCTTCTCCCATCTGGATGTTTTAAAAATACATGACTACCCTTTTGTCTAACTTCTTCGAAACCAGCTTTTTTTTAAGATTTCTACTATCTGTTTGCCTGTTAAAGCAGGCAACTTCATATAGTAATCTCTTGAATTCCAACGAACTCAAGTTCTTTCTCCAGTGCTTCCCCCTGAACATCTAGATAGAGTTCAATAGCTTCTTTAATCCTTTCCATTAGTTCATCCAGGGACTTAGCTTGGGTGTGACAACCCGGTAGTTCAACAACTTCTCCTACAAAGTAACCTTCTTTATCCTTTTCAATTATTACAGTAAACGTCCTCATTTCATTCACCTCAGTAGGTATATGCTAATTATATAACTCTGCCTGAAAAATTAGCCCTTTAGCTTACTTTCCCTAAAAAAGCTGTATAAACCTTATCCACATCAGTTCTATTTCAACTACCTCATCTCCTGTCTGAAGCTGTTCTGATAATCCCTTATCGGTATCGTTCCCCCAGCGGATGAGGGAACTAAACCTTCCACTAACCTGTCCTACGCTCCTGTGCAAGATGGAAGAGTTTTTTCTTGCTAAGAATAGGAAAAAGAAGGGCTACCTTCAGAACCTGCTGGACAATGGCAAGGATTTTAAGGTCCTTCCCGTCTTCAGGGTTCCCTCCATTGGTTCCACAACGGGCACCCAGCAAGCTCTGAAAACTTTTTTATAGTACCCTCCTCTCCTGTCTTCTTTGTTATCTAAGCCTATGCCCATGCTTACGCAGAAACTCACATTCTCTGTAAGCCTGATAGCTTTCGCTCTTTTCCAAGCACTCTTTTTTTGCAGAAAGATCCTCTAATTTCATCTGCTTGCATTTTTCCCAATTTTGGCTGCACCACCACTCCTTGTACTGTTTTCCACCACCAATAGGATACTGTCCCTGAGAACTGCCCGATTGTGCTTGCTGGGCTGGGCTAATACCCACAAAGGCTAGGGCTAAGGCTAGTGCTGTTAGCTTCCTCATGGCTAAACCTCCTTATAGGGTTTTGATAGTTTTAATTTTAGGAAGTCAAAATGAATTTCTCATGAAAATTTAGAGGCTTGAAACTTCAGAGAGGCGGTATAATCTGAAATATTATGATATGCCTAACCCATTTGGAGCTTTGCCCACATTGTAAGAGGATTGCTTTGAAGGTGTGCGAATACGACGAGCCCTACCCAAGGGTGGAGGCGGAGTGCCAATGCTGTGGATACAAGGTCTATGACAAGCCCATGAGGCTAAACAAGGAGGACTTCAAGGAAATATTGGACAAGCTGGGAAGAAAACTGGTTGGCAGTCAGTGCGTAGATGACCGATGCGGTTCTCAAAAGGTTATAAGGCTGATAAACGAAGGGAGTTATTCGGAGTTCAGATGTTTGGAATGCGGTGCGGAGTGGAACACCGATGAACTGAAGAAGGCAATAGCAAAAGTAAAGGGTATACAAAACGCAGTGAAGGATGGCAACCGTCTTTTGGAGGTTTTAAAGGCTGGCGAGGGAGAGTGTCCCCTCTGCGGGTGGGACATAGGGCATCTGCACTCCGGCTATGCCACAGTGGTAGAGTGCTTTGTGTGTGGCTATCATAACACTGTAGAAGAATATGTCCCCAACATAGACCTAACCACCCTGAACTGTCCCGAGTATGAATACTCGGAGGAGCCCGGTTGAAAAATCCCTTTCAGGAGTTTTTTAGATACGCCCAATGGAAGGAGAGATTTTTAAAGGATTACGAAGAGATCAATTCTAAGGACCTCTCTCTTTTAGAAAGCTCCTTGCAGGGTTTTGATGTGGAAAAAACGGAAAGACTGCTGAAGGCTCTTGCATCCATGTACGTGGGCGGTTATGAAAAAAGGTTGGAAGATGAAGAGGTGCGTTATTGGACCAACTGGGCGGGCATAAAAACATACAAAACCTTTGGTGGCTTTCCTCAGCTTTCGGACCTTGAGCTAAGTTTTCTTTTCTATGCGGTGGGTAAGCTCTTTGTCCCTCTTCTTTTGCACGAAAAGGGTGTCAAATCTGAAAGTTTTAAAAGGCTGAGCCCAAAGGAGCAGGAGGACGCAGTCTCTGAGGTTTTGGATGTAATATGGGAAAATCACCTGATAAGAATTTTGCAAATCCTACCCTCCCTTTTCCAAGGGAGTTCTGAATGAGACTTTCGCATAGAATCCTCCCCTTTTTGGGAAAACCCTTATGCTCCAGCCGTGCAGTTCAAAGATGTGCTTTACCATAGCAAGCCCCAACCCCATACCCTCCGGGTTTGAAGACTTGTAGGGCATGAATATAATCTCCTCCTCCCCCTCTTGGATACCTTTCCCGTCATCTTCATACACAAAGCCCTCCTCGGTGAGGGACACCCTTACCCTTTTGGCACCCCACTCTACGCTGTTGTTAAAAAGATTAAAAAAACATTCTTTTATCATGCTTCTGTCTGCCTTTACAAAGCTACTGCCAACTACCTCCACCTCCAGGTTGGGATATAGCCTTGCTAATTCCCTTATTAGTCCTCCCAACTCAAAGCCCTCTATCTTTATCTCCCTTTGATAAGAGAGGTCCCTAAAGTAATTGACCGCAGACTTAATTCTGTTTATTTCCTCCAAAAGCAACCCGCAGACGTTTATTACCTCCTCCTTGCTTAGCCTATCCTTTTGGGCAAGGAGTTTTAGCCTCTCCAGATGTAAGCTTATGGGAGTAAGCGGGTTTTTGATCTCGTGGGCGAGCCTTTTGACTGCCTCTTGCCAAGTTCTGAACCTCTCCGCTGTAATTACGGGACGGAGGTCCTCGTAGATCTCCAAAAGACCAAGCGGAAGCTGAACCTCTGTTTTTCTAACCTGTGGGTCATCTTTGTTAATCTCCTTGTAAGCCTTGTTCTCAATAACCTCCCCTCCTTTTCCAACGAACCTTATGCCCACGGGCAAACTCTCTATCAAAGACCTCAACGTCTCCTTTTCCTTCTCAAGCCTGCTGTACAGTTCCCTTAACTCCTCCTTCATGGTGGAGAAGGACCTGGCAAGTTGGGAAACCTCATCCTCCGTGTTTGGCACCCTCACATAAACATCAAAATTTCCTTTAGCGATCTCCCGAGCCTTTGAAGAGAGTTCCTCCAGTGGGATGCTTATGTGCCTTGCCACCAAGTTTCCAAACCACAAAGACGCAAGCAGGGCAACCAAGGAAATGAGCACCAAAAAGTATATGTATATGCCACCTAAAATATCCCTTGACTTTACCAAGTTCCTAAGGCTGGTGGAAACCTCATAAAGGGCACTGATGCCACTTTTTAGCCTCTGGTCTTTTAGAACCTCCACCCTGTAATCTCCCACGCACAGGATGAAGGCATCTTCCCTTTCTTCCTCAACGCAGGGTGCTTTTTCCACACTCTTTACACCCTTTAGAACATAGACAAACCCCCTTGGGTCCTCCCCTTTGCTGATTAGGGTATAAAAAAAAGACCTGTACTCTTCAAGCTTGTCCCTCTCGTAGGCGTTAGCCATCTGCAAAAGTTCCTCCGTTTTCTGTGCCACTTCCTTGAGCTGGGAGCTAACAAAGGTCTTTGTGGATTGCAACAGAACAATTGAGGATGCCAAGTTTAGAAAAAGTATGGGCAGGAACATATACAAAAAGAGAAGGTTGGAGAGACGCCTCCTTAGGTTTCCCCTCTGGGCTTGCAGGTAGGTTTTTATGAACTTTCTAAAGAAGATAGAAAAAACGACCACAAGAATGAGAAGGTCCAGGTTTATCACCAAGAGGATCAGCGGAAAACCTACTGTCCAGATTTTCCTAAGATTGTCCAAAAAGAGTATGTTTATGCCCACAAAGAAAACAAAGAATAGGAAAAAGAGAAGGAAAAGCTTAGCCCTTTCCATTCATGGATAGATGGCTACTGTGTTGTAAAAGGTGTCCCTTTCCACAGGAATCTTGCCCGCAGACCTTATAAGGTTTATGAGTTTTTCTTTGCTCTGCCTGTAAGGGCTCTTGGTGCCGGCAGAATGGACGATCCTTTCTTCCTCTATGGTGCCATCTAGGTCATCCGCCCCCATGTTTAGGGCAATTTGGGCAATCTTTTCTCCCAAGGTGATCCAGTAGGCTTTTATGTGTGGGAAGTTGTCCAAGAAGAGCCTTGATATGGCTATGGTCTTTAGGTCATCCACCGAAGAGGTGCGTTTGCCACCCAAACGGGTACCCTCGGGCCAGTAGGCTAAAGGAATAAACACCTGAAAGCCACCCGTTTCATCCTGGAGTTCCCTTAGCTTTAACATATGCTCCACCCTCTCTTCGTAGGTTTCCACGTGTCCGTAAAGCATGGTAGCGTTGGAGGGAATGCCAAGCTTGTGGGCAGTTCTATGAACCTCCAAATATTCCTCTGCGTTGGCCTTGTAGGGTGCGATGATCTTCCTTGCCCTCTCGGAGAATATTTCCGCACCACCGCCGGGAATGGCGTCAAGCCCAGCATCCTTTAGTTCTTTGAGGATATCTTCATAACTTCTCTTTGATATTTTTGCCATGTGGTGGATCTCTATGGCAGTCCAAGCCTTTACCACCATCTGCGGAAACCTGCTTTTAATTTCCCGCACCAAGCCCACATAATCCTCCACTTTCCAATGGGGTGGCACACCACCCACAATATGCACCTCTCTACCACCTTGCTGATAGGTTTCCTCCACCTTCTTTAGAATCTCCTCCAAGCTCATTTCGTAAGCCCTTGGGTCAGACTTGAGAACACCAAAGGCACAAAAGTTGCATTGATAGACGCATATATTGGTTGGGTTGATCTGTCTATTTACCACAAAGTAGGCAAACATACCGTTCTTTTGCCTATTAACATACTCCGCCAGCGCGCCGATGTATGCAAGCTCGTTGGAATTGAATAGGGTAAGTGCGTCCTCTGGGCTAAGCCTTTTGCCCTCCAAAACCTTCTCACCGATCCGCCTTAAAGAAACATCCTTCTGAGCCTTCAGCAAAACTTCCAGTTCCATAGATTTAAGGATAAGCGAAGGTGTTTTAAAATGCAAGCGGTGGCTTTTCACACACAATCCCAAAGCTTAAACAACCACAGAGAGCAACAAAGAGGGCATAAGGTTTAGCAGTTTAACCTCCTCGAGCAAGCCTAAAATTTTTAAACCAAGGGCAAGCATTAGCCCACCACCCAAAAAGAGAGTATTAGCCATAGCCTGAGGGCTTATAAAGTTTCCAAAAAAGTAAAAGGCAAAGGTCAAAGAGAGCTGAAAAAACAGCACATAGAAGGCAGAAAACAGAACGCCCTTGCCAAAGGTAGCACTCAGAAGGGTGGATGAAATGCCGTCCATAAAAGCCTTTGAGAGCAAAAGCCCACTGTCTCCTTTTACCGCCTCCAAAAGACAGCCGGTGAAGGTAAGGGGACCCACAGTAAAGAGCAAAGACGCAGTCAAAAAACCAGAACCTCTAAAGCCCTGGGACAACCTCTCCAGCCTCTCCTCCAGCGAAAGCCAGTAGCCAATTGCACCTCCCAAGACCAAAAGAAAGAAAACCTTTATGGTCTCCGGCTTGTTTTCCACCAAGAGCTTTACTCCCAAAAGCAGGGTAAATATCCCTATTGCATGCATAACTCCCACCCTCAATCTCTCGGGAATGCCCCTCCTTGCCCATAAACCAAAGGAAGAGCCAAGCAAGACCAACCCAAAATTTACGACCGTGCCAAAGCCCAAAAACATTTATTGTACCTGCTGGGCGTTTGCTAGGATGTTAGAAAAGAGGTCATACAAAAAGTCCGCCCTGTCTTCAAAGGTGTATCTTTCAAAGATCTTTTGGCGAGCCCTTGTACCTATCTCCAGAGCCTTATCTGGGTTTTCAAGGTAAAACAGCACCTTTTCTTCAATCTCTGCCCTGTCTAAGGGAAGGTATGTGATCACCTCCTCCTCTGGTACAAAAAAGCCCGGCAGAGTAGCCCTATAGTCTACCATCAAGGCACAGCCCATGTATGCAATCTCCAAGGGGGAAAAGCCCACACCCGTTGGCACACTGTGAGGATAGGAGGTTATAACCAACTGGCTTTTTCCTAAAAGTTCCAAAAGCTCCGTCCAGTCCTTTGGAACAACCGCTTCATGCCCCTCAAAGGGCGTGCCTTGAATTTCTCCAAAGACCTTTAGCTCCATTCCATCCAAAAAGCTTAAAAGAAACCACCTCTTTTTGGCGGTGGCATAAATGGAAATAAGGTTCAAAAAGTTTAAAAAGTCCTTAGGGTTCTCTTCCCTCCACTTGGCATACTCCTCTTGCAAGGCGGGATTAAACATAGAAAGGATATAATCGTGTGCCTGCAATACATGAACTTCCGGGTTTCTAAACAAAAACTCTCCCACTTCAAAGAAGATGCCTAAAAATTCCTGCCTGTAATTTTCTACCACCTGCCCCGCAATTATGTTTGGATCTATGACCGGTCCAAAGAAGGCTAATGATATTTCCCTATCCTGGGTGGGCTCTTTCATCTGGCTTGGGTCCAAAAAGGGCGTTATGTAAGAGGGAGGCTGTTTGATGCCAAGGAATGCCAAGCTGTCTGCGTATTTAAGGTCGCAGACCACTGGCAAAAAGTTGTTGGCGTTTCTCATATCTAAGAGAGGTGCAAAGTTAAAAAGAGGTTCGTCCGCAAAGATGGAAACATGCACAAAGCCCATGGCGTCCGACAGGGCAAGCCTTTTGTCCTCTTGGCTGACGGTTATAACCCCGTTGGCGTTCAGGTCAACGCAGAACATAGGACCAAAGTCCATAAGCTCCTTTACCCTATCGTTGAGGTCTCCCTGCCCTATGTCCAGTTCCAAAACCTCCGCACCCCTTTCTCTGAACCTGCCGGCAAAGGCTTTAAAGTGCCTGAGCGTGCCCTCATACTCTCCCACTTTCAAAAAAGCAATTCGCATGAAAAGAATTTTAGCACAAACAAACTAAACTTAAAAGACCGCAAAACTTACTTTATCACTCCCAAAACCTTTAACAAAAACTAAAGGACGTTTTGATTAACAAGTATCAGGGTAAAAAAGAGAATGATAAAGATTATGATAAATTTACGGTCAGGCCTTAGGATTTTTTCCCCTGAGTTCTAATCCAACCTTTTCAACTTTTGCCTCAAGTTTTGCTTCCATAGTTTGCATGTTTGCCCTTAATGTCAATAAATCCGCCTTAAATACAGGGTTGAGCTTTGTAGCAAGTGGTTTGTGTTTTGCCTAATTACAAACGGAGGGGGAGGGATTCGAACCCTCGGTGGGCCCTAAAGACCCACAGGTGATTTCAAATCACCCACCTTCGGCCGCTCGGTCACCCCTCCAAAATAATATATTAATACCAATGCCAAAACTTTGTATAGCACTGGACACCGAATACGAGAATGCCCTTAAGCTTGTCAAAGCCCTTAGGGGCAAAGATATAACCTTCAAGGTGGGCTATAAGCTCTTCATATCTCACCACAGAAGGATCACGGAGCCCATAAAGGAGGAGGGCTTTGAACTCTTTTTGGACCTTAAACTCCACGACATACCAAGCACAGTTCAAAACGGCGTGCTGTCTGCAAAGGAGCTTGGGGCGGACTATATAACGGTTCATATAACCTCCGGAAGGGATGCCCTGAGGCGAGCGGTTGAAGTTAGCGATGGTCTAAAACTGCTGGGCGTTAGCCTTCTAACAAGTCTGGAAGAAGAACATCTAAAGGATTTTGGTGTATGTCTGTCAAAGGAGGAGTACGTGCTAAGGCTGGCAAGCCTTGCCCTTGAGTGTGGTATTACAGGTCTTGTGTGTTCTGGAAAGGAACTTCCCCTTTTAAAGTCAAGGTTCAACTTCTTTGCGGTAGTTCCCGGCGTGAGGCTCGGACAGGAAGAGAGGGAAGACCAAAGGAGAGTTGTCAGTTTGGAAGAGGCTATAAGGAATGGCGCAGACATGGTAGTTTTAGGAAGGAGTATCCTCAGGTCCCAGGACCCGGTGAAAACGGTTGAAGATATTCTTGCCTTATTACAGACCCGTCCCTGAGCTCCACAATGCGCTTTGTTTGTCTGGCTAAGTCTATCTCGTGGGTAACCATTACAATGGTTGTCTGACTTTTGTTAATCTCCTTGAAAATGTCCATAACTCTTTGAGTGTTGGTGGAATCTAAGTTTCCGGTGGGCTCGTCCGCCAAAAGGACTTTTGGTTGGTTTATAAGAGCCCTTGCTATGGCTGTTCTTTGCATCTCTCCTCCAGAGATTTCGTAGGGTTTTCTGTTTTCCTTTCCTTTCAACCCAAGTCTTTCTAAGAGAACCATAGCCATTTCCCTTGCCTCCTTTATAGGCACTCCCTTTTTTATAGCTGGCAAGATTACATTGTCCAAAAGGCTGAGCTCTTGCACCAGATAATGAAACTGAAAGACAAAGCCAATTTTAGAATTTCTCAGGTAAGAAAGACGTTTGTCGTTGGAGTAGTCTATTTTCTCACCCTCAAAGAATACCTCTCCTTTTGTTGGCTTGTCCAAAAGCCCCATTATGTAAAGAAGGGAACTTTTGCCAGAGCCCGAGGCACCTATTATGGAAACAAACTCTCCCTCATAAATCTCCAGGTCTATGCCCTTTAAAATCTGCTCAGAACCTACGGTTTTTTTAATCCCACTTAGCCTTATTAGAGGTTTCATTCCTTCAAAATTTCTTCTTTGAAGGCTTTCATTGCTCTGATTGCTCTCTCTGCAAGCAATCTCCTTTTTTCTTCTTTACTTTTGACCTTTTGGTCCAAGGGTGGCAAGAGCCCCATGACGGGTGCCATAGGCTGGAGGGTCCCTTGTTTAGAGGTGATGTATCTTATCAATGAGCCCAGCATGGTTTCCTCTGGGGGGACCACAAGGTCCAAACCTCTTATCAACCTTGACGCATTTATGCCGGCCATCAGCCCGGTGCCTACGGAAGCAGTATAACCCTCCACGCCCGTTATCTGACCGGCAAAAAAGATGTTTGGATATTTTCTCATGTTCAAAAAGGGTGTTAGTATACGGTTAGACTGAATGAAAGTATTTCTATGCATAGAACCAAGCTTTACAAAGACCGCATTCCTCAAGCATGGTATGAGCCTGAAGACCCTCTTTTGCTCTGAGTAGGTCATTCGGGTTTGAAAGCCTACCAGAGAGAGAAGCGTTCCCTCTCTGTTTTCCCTCCTGAGTTGTACCACCGCAAAGGGTTCCTTACCCGTCCTCGGGTCTATCAAACCCACCGGCTTCATGGGTCCAAAAAGGAGGGTTTTGTAGCCCCTTTCCGCCAGCATCTCTATGGGCATACAGCCCTCAAAGTATACCGCTTTTTCAAAATCTTTAAGTGGCACCTTTTCCGCCTTGAGTAGCTCTTCATAAAAAACCCTGTACTCCTCCTCTGTTAGGGTGCAGTTGAAGTAGTCCTCCTCACCCCCTTTGTTGTACCTTGAGCCCCAAAAGCCCTTGGAGAAATCCACACTGTCTGCCTCTACGATGGGAGAGATGGCATCGTAAAAGTAAAGGTATTCATAACCTACCAGCTCCTTTATATCCTCCGCAAGGGCTTGAGAGGTCAAAGGACCGCTGGCAATCACTACCACCTCATCCCTTGGTACCTTTTTAACCTCTTCATAAAAGACCTTTATGTTGGGATGATGGGTCAAAATTTCTGTGATCCTTTGGGAGAACTTTTCTCTATCCACTGCGAGGGCTGTGCCTGCGGGTACATAAAATTCCTTGGCAGTCTTTATAATCAAAGAGTCAAGGATTAAAAGCTCCTCCTTTAAAAGCCCCGCCCCGGAGGTAAGCTCCATGCTACCAAAGGTGTTGCTACAGACAAGCTCTGCAAAATTACCCGTTCTGTGTGCGGGCGTCATCTGGTGAGGTCTCATTTCGTACAGATGCACCTCTATGCCCCTATTTGCCAACTGCCAAGCACACTCACTACCAGCTAGACCTGCGCCTATGACTATAACTTTTCTCATCTTGTGTTATTATATTAAGCATTAAACTGGGAAAGGCGCGTAGCTCAGATGGAAGAGCGCCGCCCTTACAAGGCGGAGGTCGGCGGTTCGAGTCCGCCCGTGCCTATATAAAAAAAAGGAGGTTTTGCCATGGAAAAGAACCTTGCGGTATGGGATAGGGTAATAAGGGTAATAATAGGGCTCATATTTATTTACCTTGCCTTCACCAAGGGTGGTCTATGGTGGATCTTGGGTATAATAGGCTTGGTGCTTATAGGAACCGCAATAACGGGCTTTTGTCTTCTTTACAAGTTGGTGGGCTTCAGGACCGGGTGAAGGTTCTGGCTATAGATTGGGGCACAAAGAAAATAGGGCTCGCCTTAGGGGACACATCCCTAAAGCTGGCGGTCCCACTGAAACCTCTCGCCAACAGGGAGGGAGTTTACAGTTCTATCCTTTCCGTAATCCAAGAGTATGGAGTGAACCTTGTCCTTTTGGGTCTTCCTCTAACACCCAGCGGGAAGGAAGGACAGAGGGCTCTGGAAGTTAGAAAGTTTGCAAAGGAATTGGAGTCCATGCTCCCAGAGGGTGTATCCCTTGACTTTTGGGACGAAAGATACACCACAGAAGAAGCTCTTAGGCTAGTGGAGGGCTCCCGTAAGAAAAAAGAACTGAAGGATTCACTTTCAGCTTATGTAATGCTCATTGAGTTCTTTGACAGTCTATGATAAAGCTTTTGGCTGTTCTCGGTTTGATCTTTGTCTTTCTTGTCTATTCTTTTTTCCCAGTCAAGACCGAGAGGACGGTGGAGATTCCCTACGGGAAGACCAGCTTAGATATCGCCCTTTTGCTCTACAGGGAGGGTGTGATAAGAAGCCCTATATCTTTTATGGCTATCCACTCTTTAATTAGGGGAAAGCTGGAAGCGGGAGAGTATGAGTTCAAGGGTTGGGTTTTCCCTTGGGACGCTTACCTAAAAATCCACCGAGGGCAAAGAAAGCTCTACAAAATCACCGTGCCGGAGGGCTTTGACCTGTACGATATAGCAGATCTTCTGGAGGAATACTCCATCTGCAAAAGGGAAGACTTTTTGAAAGTAGCCAACTCTCCAGAAACCGCCAAAAGATATGGGCTCAGAACTTACACCATGGAAGGTTTTCTGTTCCCGGATACTTACTACTTTTCAAAAAATACTCATCCTCTCCGGGTGGTGGATGTTATGTTTAAAAACTTCCTCAGAAGGACAGAACACCTCAGGCCAAAGTTAGAAGAGAGAGGGCTAACCCTTGAGGAGTGGGTAATAATTGCCTCTATGGTGGAAAAGGAAACTGCGGTGCCGGAGGAGAGACCTATCATCGCCTCGGTAATTCTAAACAGGATAAAGTTGGGAATGCCCCTTCAGATAGACCCTACCGTCATATACGCCCTAAAAAGAAGGGGAGAGTGGAAGGGTGTCTTAACCAGGAAACATTTACAATTGGATGACCCTTATAACACTTACTACCACAAGGGACTTCCCCCATCCCCCATATGCAACCCAAGCCTTCAGTCCTTGGAGGCGGTTTTGAATCCCGCTGAAACCAACTACCTTTACTTTGTTTCCATGGGCAATGGCAGACATGCTTTTAGTTCCAATTACAAGGACCATTTGAAAAATATTGCAACATACAGAAGGTAGGTTATATATTTAACTTCTATGGTTCCAAAAGTGTATTTAGGTGTGGAATGGTTGGGGGCGGAGCGTGTACTGTCCTCCTATCAGCCTCCGGAGGACTGTGGTGCCAGTGTGGTTTTCCTTGGCATAGCCCGGGAGGATGATGGGGTGCAAGAGCTTCATTACGAGGCATTCCCAGAGATGGCAATAAAGGTAATGGAGGAGATAAGGCAGGAAGCCTTAGCCAAGTTTCCCATAAAGGAGGTTTTTATCCATCATCGGCTTGGTGTGGTTAAGGTGGGCGAGCCATCTTTCTTGGTGGTAGCCTACGGTGGGCACAGAGAAGAGACCTTTTCTGCCTGTAGGTATGTGGTAGACGAAGTAAAAAAGAGGGCACCTATTTGGAAGAAAGAAGTCTATAAAGACGGTAGGGGAGAGTGGGTTTTGGGAGCCTAAAAACTATGGAGGTGGTCCTATGCTAAGAAAGGGTGCAGACATCATTATAGAAACCCTAAAAAAAGAAGGGGTGGAGGTTATCTTTGGCATACCCGGTGGTGCCATAATGGAGGTCTATGATGCCCTTTACAGGCATGGTGGAATAAAGCATATTTTGGCAAGACACGAACAGGGTGCGGGGCATATGGCAGAGGGCTACGCAAAGGCTACCGGGAAAGTGGGCGTTGCCATGGCAACCTCTGGACCTGGTGCTACTAACCTGGTAACTCCTATTGCGGATGCATACATGGATTCGGTACCCGTGGTCTTCATCACCGGACAAGTTCCCACTCATTTGATAGGCAACGATGCCTTCCAAGAGGTGGACATAGTAGGAATTACCAGACCCATAACCAAGCATAACTTCTTAGTAAAGCGTATAGAAGACCTTCCCCTCATAATAAGGCAGGCTTTTTACATAGCATCCACAGGAAGACCGGGACCTGTGCTCATAGATATTCCAAAGGACATAACCCAAAAGCTCTCCGATGTTTCCATTCCAACGGATGAGGAGGTCAGAGAATCCCTTCCCGGCTACAAGCCCCACGTGGAGGGTAACCCTCAACAGATTAAAAAGGCTGCAAAGCTAATAATGTCTGCAAAAAGACCAGTGTTGTATGTGGGCGGTGGTGCGGTTCAATCGGAGGCACAAAAAGAGTTGGTGGAGTTGGCGGAGCTTATGAAAATACCCGTTACCACCACCAATATGGGTAAGGGTGCCTTCCCCGAAGACCATCCACTGGCTCTGCATATGTTGGGAATGCACGGCACCTACTATGCAAACATGGCGGTTTATAACTGCGACCTTTTGATCGCGGTGGGTGCCCGTTTTGACGACAGGGTTACAGGAAAGATAGAGGAGTTCGCACCCCAAGCCCAGATCATACACATAGACATAGACCCCGCATCCATATCCAAGAACATAACGGTGGATGTGCCCATAGTGGGAGATGTGAAAATAGTCCTCAGAAAGCTCATAGAGGAACTGAAAAAGGAGGGTGCAAAGATCCTCTTCCCCAAAGAAAGACAGGAGTGGATAGAGCTCATAGAAAGTTGGAAAAAGAACTATCCTTTGAGGTACAGAAATTCTGACAGCGTTATAAAGCCTCAGTACGTGGTGGAGCAAATATGGGAAGCTACAAAGGGAGATGCCATAATTACCGCAGGCGTGGGTCAGCATCAAATGTGGGCGGCCATGTTTTATAAATACAAATTCCCAAGGCAGTTTATAAACTCCGGAGGACTTGGAACAATGGGCTTTGGCTTACCCGCTGCCATTGGAGCAAAGATCGGAAGACCAGAAAAAGAGGTGTTTGTTATAGACGGGGATGGTTCTTTTGTTATGACGATGCAAGAGCTCATTACCGCAGTGCAGTATAAGGTGCCCGTAAAGATCGCCATAATAAACAACGCCTACTTGGGAATGGTTCGTCAGTGGCAAGAGCTCTTTTATGACAGAAGGTATGCGGAGGTGGACCTGAGCGTTCAGCCGGACTTTGTAAAATTGGCGGAAGCCTGTGGTGCGGTGGGTTTCAGGGCAGAAAAACCTAAAGAAGTAAGGGAAATAATAGAAGAAGCCCTGAAGATCCAAGACAAACCAGTAGTCCTTGACTTTGTTGTGGATAAGGAAGAAAACGTTCTTCCCATGGTGCCCGCGGGCAAATCTTACAGGGATATGATCCTAGAAGATGGCAAAAAGGCGGTGGAAGCGGAAACTATGTATCTTGTAGGTTAAAATATTCCCTCCGTGGCAAGGTATATATTCGTAACGGGCGGTGTCCTCTCTTCCTTAGGCAAAGGAGTATCCTCTGCCGCAATAGCTTCCCTCCTTGAGGAAATGGGCTACAGGGTCACCCTCCAGAAGCTGGACCCTTATCTAAACGTGGACCCTGGAACCATGAGTCCCTATCAGCACGGGGAGGTTTATGTGACGGAGGATGGTGCGGAAACGGACTTAGACCTTGGGCACTATGAAAGGTTTACCAAAGCTCAGATGGGCAGAGAAAACAACATCACCTCCGGGAGGGTTTACTTCAACGTCCTCCAGAGGGAAAGAAAGGGAGATTACCTTGGTGCAACGGTCCAGGTAATACCCCACATAACCGACGAGATAAAAAGACTAATAAGGTCCATTGAAAAGGACCACGACTTTGTTATCGTAGAAGTTGGTGGAACTGTGGGAGATATAGAGAGCCTTCCCTTCTTAGAGGCCATCAGACAGCTTGGAATGGAGCTTGGAAGGGAAAACTGCGTCTATGTGCACGTAACCTATGTTCCCTATGTAAAAAGCGTGGGAGAGCTAAAGACAAAACCCACCCAACATTCAGTTAAAGAGCTGAGGGCAATAGGCATTCAGCCCGATGTTTTAATATGCCGGTCTGAGTGTGAAATACCAAAGGAAGTAAAGGAAAAGATTTCTCTTTTTACAAACGTTAGCCCTTCTGCGGTAATATCTGCCCACGATGTGGAGACCATTTATGAAGTGCCTCTGCTTTTCAAAAAACAGGGACTACATCTTTGGCTTGCCAAAAGGTTTAACTTAGAACCCAAGGATGGTGAAGGAAAGTGGGAAAAGATCGTCAGCATAATAAAGAACGCAAAAGAGGAAGTAAAGGTAGCCCTCGTGGGCAAATATGTTAGCCTAAGGGATGCATACAAAAGCGTGGTGGAAGCACTTACTCACGGAAGCATTGCCAACCGTGTTAAACTGAACATCCTTTGGGTCAATTCGGAGAACGTTGAAGAGGAACTTTTACACGAAGCGGACGGTATACTGGTGCCAGGGGGCTTTGGAGAAAGAGGTATAGAGGGCAAAATTAAAGCCATCAACTACGGAAGGCTCAGCAAAAAACCCACCTTTGGTATATGCCTTGGTATGCAACTTATGTGTGTGGAGTTTGCAAGGAATGTTTTGAACCTCAAAGGTGCCAACTCTACCGAGTTTGACCCTAACACGCCCCATCCAGTTATTGACATAATGGAGGAACAAAAGCAGATAGAAGAGCTTGGGGGAACCATGCGTTTGGGGGCATACCCGTGCGTGTTAAAGGAAGGGACAAAGGTCAGGGAAATTTACAAAAAGGAGGTAATATACGAAAGGCACAGGCACAGGTATGAGTTCAACAACGCTTACAGGGAACTCTTTGAAAAGAATGGCTTTGTTATTTCTGGAGTTTCTCCCGATGGCAGGTTGGTGGAGGTAGTAGAGCTAAAGGACCATCCTTGGTTCATAGGTTGCCAGTTTCATCCCGAGTTCAAGAGCAAACCCTTTGACCCGCACCCTCTGTTTGTATCCTTCATAAAAGCGTGCATTGATGCAAAGCTTCAGAGAACCACCGATACAATCGCTCCTACATCCTTAAAACCTTCATCCTCTAAATGAATATAGTTTTCTGTAAGTGCCTTTCCTTCTTCTAAGATTATAGCCCTCAGGGTCTTTCCTTTCATTGAACCTTTGAATTCCTCTCTCTTTTTTTGGTCCAAAGCCTTGAGCAGTCTAACTCTCTCTTTCTTTATCCTTTCTTCCACCTTTGGGAACATCTTGCTTGCCTTGGTGTGAGGTCTGTCTGAATAGCTAAAGACGTGAAGGTAAGCGAAGGGTAGGTTTTGGACAAGTTTATAGGTTTCCTCAAAATCTTCCTCCGTTTCTGTGGGAAAGCCCACTATAATGTCCGTTCCTATGGCGGATATGGGTCTCCTTTGGACTATGGTTTCCACAAGTTTTGTGTAGTCTTCCACCGTGTAGTCCCTCTCCATAAGCTTCAAAATCCTGTTGGAACCGCTTTGAAGGGAGAGGTGAAAGTGGGGTGCGATCCTTTCTTCCTGTGTGATTAGGTCCAAAAGCTTTTGGTCTATCTCGGACGGATAGAGGGAAGAGAGTCTAAAAAGTTCTATGTCCTTTATGCGTAGCAGTTCCAAGAGCAGTTGATAAAGGTTTGTGTTTAGGTCCCATCCGTATTGGGTTAGCTGGGTGCCCGTAAGGACGATTTCTTTAAAGCCCCTTTCTGCCAAGCTCTTTACTTGCTCAAGGACCTTTTCCATTGGCACGCTACGGAGCTTGCCCCTCGCGTAAGGGATCACACAGAAGGTACAAAAGTTATTACATCCTTCCTGAACTTTGAGAAAGGGTCTTACCCTCTCAAAAAAGACCACCAGGTCGAAGTTTTTAACCTGGCTATCTTTGAAGATGTTATCCACAAAGACCCTTTCACCCCTGCCCTGAAGGTAATCCTCAAGGATCTCCACGAGCCGGTCCTTGTGGGAATTCCCCACCACCAAATCCACCTCCTTTAGCCTTGCCAGTGCCTGTGGGTTTGTCTGGGCATAACACCCCGTAGCCACCACTATTGCCTTTGGATTTTCCCTCTTTGCCCTGTATATAAACTGTCGGGAGGACCTGTCCGCCTCAGAGGTTACGGTGCAGGTGTTTATTATGTATATGTCTGCTTGTTCTTGAACCCTTGTGTAGCCCTTCTCTGTTAATTTCTGGGCTAAAAGCTCACCGTCAAAGTAGTTGCTCCTGCACCCAAGGTTGATGACAGAAAACTTCATAGGGATTAAAATATAAACCATGGCAGGGCACAGTCATTGGGCACAAATTAAACACAAGAAGGCAAAGCTTGATGCACAGAGGGGGAAGCTCTTTTCAAAGATCATAAGGGAGATTACCGTAGCAGTCCGGCAGGGAGGACCAAACCCGGAAACCAACCCTCGGCTGAGGGCTGCCATAGAACACGCCAAAAGGGCCAACATGCCCGCAGAGACCATAGAGAGGGCCATAAAGAAGGGAACCGGTGAGCTGGGCGGAGAGAACTACGAAGAGGTTATATACGAAGGCTACGGTCCCGGTGGTGTAGCTTTGATGATACTTGCCACTACGGACAACAGAAACAGAACCACATCGGAAATAAGGCACGTCCTATCCAAGCATGGAGGAAACTTAGGCTCTTCCGGCTGCGTAGCCTTCCTCTTTGACCGGGTGGGTCTCATAGAAGTTCCAAGGGAAAGCATCTCAGAAGAGGAGCTATACGAAAAGGCTATAGAGGCGGGCGCTGAGGATGTGCAGGTGGGAGAGGAGATTTATCTCATATACACCCTTCCGGAGGAGCTATACCAAGTTAAAGAGAAACTCGAATCTATGGGTGTTTTAGTGGAGAAAGCTGAGATCACCTACAAACCCAACAGCACTGTACCGGTAAACGACCCAGAGAACGCCAAAAAACTCCTCAAACTGTTGGAGGCCCTTGAAGAGCTGGAAGACGTGAAAGAAGTGATTGCAAACTTTGACATGGCAGAAGAACTGATTAAGCAGGCATAACTATGAAAAAGCTTTGGTTTTTTGTGGCGTTTGTTTTGGTCTTTGCCCTTTTTTCAGACATTTCCTTTGCAAGGAGAGGAAGCGTATCTCCTACGCCAAAGGTCCTTACCCCATCAAAAGTAAAACCCTACCAACCAAAGGATTTTGAAAAGGGCAAGACAAACACACAGCAAAAGGATATAAATAAAACCCAGCTTGAGAAGTCAAAGCCTGCGAACCAAACACAAAACCCCACATACACAAACCCTCTTTTTAGGTGGCTTGTGGGAGGCTTGATACTGGGTGCTTTGCTGTCTTTGCTTTTGGGACACGGCTTTCAAGTGGGCACTCCCGGACTTTTGGAGATCGGGATTTTGGTCTTGCTGGGATATTTGGCACTCAGGTTTATGCTCAACAGCCTAAGAAGGCACGAAGGTTAATTCCTCTATGTAATGGGTAATCCCACCACAGAAATTTTATACTTGTCCGCAAGCTTTAAAAATTTGTCCTTATCCACAATGTAGACTTTGCCCGCCTCCAAAAAGAGGGCGTCTGCCTTTATCTGCCTTAGGGCTTCTAAGGTATCTAAGCCCACGGTGGGAACATCTATCCTAAAGTCTTGGTTTTTTCTTGCCACCTTTATAACCCTACAGCCCTTGCCCGCCAGTTTGCCAGCCCTGTAGATAGTTTCCTGGGTGCCCTCCATCGCCTCCACGCTTACCACCGTTCCCTCCTTTACTACGATGGTCTGTCCCACATCCAACTGGGCGATCTCCTTTGCTATGGGAAAGCCAAAAAGTCCGTCTTCCATGGCTTGGCTTGAGGGCTCAAGGCTGTTCAATGTGCCCCCGCCCGCCAAAAGTTCCTCCAAATAGGGCTTTGGGTCTATGAATTCAAAGCCCATCTCCTCCAATTCATCCATCAGTGCCCTTATTAAACTCTGGGCACGTCTGTCCTTTGCCCTTTTGAGGATCTTTAAAGCTAAGCTATCTAAGGTCAAAAGGTGGGAAAAGAGCAGTTTGTGTTCAAACTTTCCAAGCAGGACGAGCTTGTTTATGTGGTGCTTTTCTAAAAGCTTTACCAATGTGCCCACCTTTCCAAGGGGCAAATAGGCGTTTGCTTCTATGGATGTAATGCCTTTAACGCCTACCACAAAGACCTCATCCCCCAACTCTTTTGCCTTTTTTACAAAGGCATTGGGAAGACTACCAGAACCTGCCACCAAGCAGATCTTCACAACATCATCTCCTCTAAAAACTTTACATGGTGCTTTGCCATTTTAAACTCCCTGGTGTTAAGGAGCCTTTTGTGAAAATCTATGTTGGTTTTCAGACCTTCCCCCTCTATGATAAACTCCTCCAGAGCCCTTTTGGCTCGGTCTATGGCTTCCTCCCTGCTTTTGCCCCAAACTATAAGCTTGGCAATGAGTGAATCATAAAAGGGAGGGATCTTGTATCCGCAGTAAATGTGGGTATCTACTCTGATGCCCAATCCGCCCGGGAGGAAGAGTCTATCTACCCTACCCGGAGAAGGTAAAAAGGTGTTTGGGTCCTCCGCGTTGATCCTGAATTCTATCGCGTAGCCTCTCCTTTCCACCTTTTTTATGCTGAGCTTTTCACCGCTTGCTATTCTTATTTGTTCCCGCACTATGTCTATGCCCGTGATAATTTCTGTGACAGGATGTTCCACCTGTATTCTTCCGTTCATTTCCATAAAGTAAAAGTTGCCCTCCTGGTCCATCAAAAACTCCACAGTGCCCGCACCCACATAGTTGATCTCTTTGCAGAAGGCTATGGCAAGCTCCTCCAGGTATTTCCTCTGTTTTTCCGAGATGCTGGCGCTGGGTGCCTCTTCCACCAGTTTTTGATATCTCCTCTGTATAGAACACTCCCTCTCGCCCAAGGCTATAACATTGCCGTACCTGTCTGCAAGAACTTGAACCTCTATGTGCTTGGGGTTCACTATGTACTTTTCCACATAGACCCTCTCGTCGCCAAAGGCAGACTTTGCCTCCTGCATAGCCAATGGCAGTTTTTCCCTCAGCTCCCTCTCATCATACACCACCCTTATGCCTCTTCCACCCCCGCCAGCTGCAGACTTTATAACCACTGGATACTTGATTTCTCTGGCAATTTCCAAGGCTTTTTGAAAATCTACTGGTCCGTCGCTCCCCGGCACCAATGGGATGCCTACCTTTTTGGCAACCTCTTTTGCTTTTATCTTGTCTCCTATAAGTTCCAAGGTCTCTGCTGAGGGTCCAATGAACACCTTTCCGCTCGCTTCTACGATCTGGGCAAACTTGGGGTTCTCCGAAAGAAAGCCATAACCCGGATGCACCCCCTCCGCAGAGGAAACCTCCACCGCCGCCATGAGCCTTGGAATATCAAGGTAGCTTTTTAGGGGCTCCGGTGGTCCTATGCATATGCTCTCATCTGCCAACTTTACGTGCATGGAGTCTCTGTCCGCCTCCGAATAGACTGCCACCGTTCTTATGCCCATCTCTTTGCAAGTCCTTATAACCCGGACTGCGATCTCCCCTCGGTTTGCTATGAGAATCTTCTTGAGCATCAAATTAAATTTTACATGCTTTCAAGCTTGTCCTCAATTCTATACTGGATTGCCTGTGCTATGTGATGTTCCTTTATTTGCTCTTCCCCCTCCAAGTCTGCGATGGTTCTTGAAACCTTTAAAAGCCTTGCGTAAGACCTTCCGCTCAAATGAAACTTGTCCATAGCCCTCTCCAAAAGTTCCTTTGCCTTTGGCGTTAAGATGCAGTACTTTTCTATCTCCTTTTCTGTCATCTGTCCGTTGAACTTGGTCCTGGAGTTTTTAAACCTCTCCCTCTGAATTTGGTATGCCCTCATAACCCTCTCCCTGACCTCTTTGGAGCTCTCGCCCGGGCTTGGATTTACCAGTTCTTGGACCTCCACTGGCTCCACCCATACCTTTAGGTCTATACGGTCTAAGATGGGTCCCGAGAGCTTGGACTGATAAGCCCTTATTTGGGCAGGAGAACATACGCATGCCTTGTAGGGATTTCGGTAGTTTCCACAGGGGCATGGGTTTGTGGCACCCACCAAGATGAAGTTGGAGGGAAAGGTTACCCTGCCACCCACCCTTGATATGCTAACGTAGCCGTCCTCTATGGGTTGCCTGAGGGCTTCCAAGGTTTTACGGTTAAACTCCACCATTTCGTCCAAAAAGAGCACTCCCCGGTGGGCTAAGGAGATCTCCCCGGGCGTTGGATTGCTACCGCCACCTATCAACGCCACCTCTGAGGCTGTGTAATGAGGTGCCCGGAAGGGTCTTTGAACCATCAGAGGCTCCTTGAGCATACCCGCCACGCTGTATATTTTGCTAACCTCTAAGGCTTCCTCCAAAGACAGAGGAGGCAAGATGGTTACGATCCTTTTGGCGAGCATGCTTTTTCCTGCCCCCGGAGGACCGATCAGCAGTAAGTTGTGCATGCCCGCTGCGGAGATCTCCAGAGCCTTTTTTGCCTCATACTGTCCTTTTACGTCCGCAAGGTCTATGCTGTAATCAAAGGCTTTTGAAAAGAGCTCGTTAAGGTCCACCTCCTCTGGCTTTAACTCCTTCTCTCCTCTCAAAAAGGCTATGAGCTGGTTTAAGGACTCAACACCGTAAACCTCTGCACCTTGAACGATGGCACCCTCTTTTGCGTTCGCCTTTGGCACCACAAACCTTCTAAAGCCCTTCTCCTTTAAGGATAAAACAATGGGAAGGACGCCACTGACCGGATTTACCTTTCCGTCCAAAGAGAGCTCTCCCAGAAAGACCGTCTCCTCGTCCACATCCAAAACTCCCGATAGCTTTAAAATACCCACCGCAATGGGAAGGTCGTATAAAGTTCCCTGCTTTTTCAGGTGGGAGGGTGCCAAATTTACGGTGATCCTTTTGGAAGGCAGTTGAAAGCCCACGTTCTTTAAGGCAGACCTAACCCTGTCCTTTGCCTCGTTTATGGCTTTGTCTGGTAGTCCCACTATGTTAAACTGAGGAAGCCCTGGAGAGAAGTCTATTTCTACATCCACCAAAAAACCGTCAATACCAATAACCCCTCCGCTCCTTATTCGGCAGAACATTATCTATTGGCTATGTACAGCACCAAATCCCTCAGCCTGCAAGAATAACCCCACTCGTTGTCATACCATGCACCCACATGAACCATATCTTCTATCACCTGAGTTAGTCCAGCGTCAAATATAGCAGAGTGTTCGTTGCCCACTATGTCTTGGGATACTATCGGGTCCTCCGTGTACTGAAGTATGCCTTTTAGCTCTCCTTCCGCAGCCTTTTTAAAGGCTTCGTTGACTTCCTCCACACTGGCTGGGGGTCTTTCTACTACCACGGTCAGGTCCACAAGGGAACCATCCGCCACAGGCACCCTCCTTGCGGTGCCGTCAAGCTTACCCTTTAGCTCTGGGATCACTTCTCCTATCGCCTTTGCAGCGCCCGTGGTGGTGGGAATAATATTTATCGCCGCAGCCCTTGCCCTTCTGAGGTCTTTATGTGGCAGGTCTAAAACCCTCTGGTCGTTGGTGTATGCGTGCACGGTAACCATGTAGCCCTTCTTTATGCCAAAGTTCTCATGAAGGACCTTCACCAAGGGAGCCAAGCAGTTGGTGGTGCAGCTTGCGTTGGAAATTATAAAGTGCCTTTCGGGGTCATACTTGTGATGATTAACTCCGAGCACTATGGTGATGTCCGGATCCTTTGCGGGTGCGGATACTATTACCCTCTTTACCGTATCCCTCAGGTGCAGGACCGCTTTTTCCCTTGATGTAAAGGCTCCTGTGCATTCCACAACGATCTCCGCCCCAACCTCACCCCAAGGGATCAAAGCTGGGTCCTTCTGGGAGAACACCTTTATCTCTTTTCCATTTACCACCAAGGCGTCATCCTTTGCGTACACCTCTCCCTTGAAGACCCCGTGCACCGAGTCGTATTTAAAGAGATGGGCTAAGGTTTTTGTGTCCGTCAGGTCGTTGATGGCTACAACTTCAATGCCTTCCTTCTGCAGGCATGCCTTCAAAAAGGATCTTCCTATCCTACCAAAGCCGTTTATGGCAACTTTTACCATAGGGTTTAATTATAAATTACTTCTGTTCCTCAAGTGCAGAAATTGCAAGCTTTATCTCGTGCAACAGAACTGCTGGTGTTCTTATTGGGTATGGAAGTTTATCCACCACCTCCTCAGCGGGATAGGTTTTTATCTTTACACCCTTTAGCCTTTCCTTTAGCACTTGGCTATCTTGAATGGGAAACTTCACGCCCCTTAGGTGCTTCAGCACCGCATAAGCCCAAGGAATGTCAAGGGCTCTTGCCACCTCTTCTGCCACAACGGTGCAAAAGTGGCTGAGGATTTCAGCCTCGTTGCCCTCCTTAACCATCTTGTAGGCAAGCTTTGCAATACCTCCCGCGGTATGCACCTTCATCTCCTTCAGCTCTTCCTTTGCCAACTCCTCAAGCTTTTGAATTTTTTCCATTGCCAAGGTTGGGTCTGCCCTTAGAATACTCCTAACTGTGTTTTTGGTGAGTCCTACCTTTTGGGCTATCTCCTCCTCGGTGCGCAGATATTCCTCCCTCAAAACCACCACATAGGCTGCCCTTGCCAAGCTGGGTAGCCATGTAAGAGTCCTGAATTCGGTAAGCTTGCTCAGACCACCCAAAAGGTCGATGGCCTTAAAGAAGACCCTCGTAACAAGCTGTTCAAGGTCTGCGCCTGCTTCACTTGTTGGCACTCCTGTGATTTCAATTACCATGGCTTTAACCTCCTATGGGTTCTTTTATTCTAACCAAGCCTGTTTCTGTGATCTCAAGGAAGTGGGTTCTTGTATCGTGCCCAGACATTCTACACCCATCTATCCTAAAGAGCCTAACTATATCTCCTACGCTCTTTTTATACATCTTTGCCTTGTAGGGAGAGTCTATAAGCTCCTTTGCCAAGACCATTGTGCCATCCACTATATGCCCTACCGCGTAGCCTCCAGCTGCCTCCGCGGTTAGCTCCTCATGACCGCTTCTCTTTTGAGACACGAAGATCGCAGTTTGATACCACTTTTTCATAAAGTTGTATAGCCGTCTAACAACAGCCCTCGCCATCATCTCCTTGTTCTCAAATAAACCCGTCACAGAGTCTATCACGGTAAATTTGACCTTGTAGTTCTTTATAACGTAGGCTAAGGTTGCCAAAAGGTCTGGCACATTTTCCCTGATTCTTGTGGAGGATGCAGCGTCTATGAGGATTATGTTATCCTGGAATTGGTCAAAGTCCAAACCCATAGCCATTGCCCTAAGCTTTAGGGATGCAGACACAAAATTGGCGGGAGATTCAACGGTTACAAAGGCAACTCTATCCCCTCTGCTGGCACGGAAAACGGTAAACTGCTCTGCCATCAGAGACTTGCCCGTGTCGGAAACCCCCGTAAGGTTCATAACAGAATAGGCTGGTATGCCTTTTAGGGAGACCTTTTCCAACTTTTTGCCTACCTGCTTTACTATGAAAAAGAGGTCATCTAAACCCTCTATGCCGGTTGCTACTCCGTAGATCTCCGGAGCTTTTGCTATAGCTTGGGAGCCCGTATATACCGCCGAAAGGTCCGGCTCTACCTCTTCCCTCCTTATTTCTTCTCTTTCTTCAAACTCTGCCATACGTAAAAATATAACACTATTTTTTCAGTTGTGAAAGTTCTCTTGCGGACGCATAAAGGATCGCCTCTGCCACCACTTGGTTATCCACCTTGGCAGTGCCTTTCATCTTTGAAAGGCTCTTTTTGAGGGCGATCGCTTCCAACTCAAGGATAAGTTGATCACCCGGATAGACGGGCTTTTTGAACCGGGCGTCATCTATGCCCGCAAAAACTACGGCGTATTTGCCGATCTCCAAGTTCAAAGACTTGATCATCAAAATTCCACCCACCTGTGCCAAAGCTTCAAGGATGTAAACACCCGGCATGAGGGGAAAGCCCGGAAAATGCCCTTGAAAGTAGGGCTCGTTTATGGACACGTTTTTTAATCCTACTATCCTTTTTCCCAGTTCTATCTCCAAAATTCTATCCACGAGCAGTAAGGGATATCTGTGGGGGAGGATTTGCATTATTTCCAGTATGTCCATCGGATAAAATTATAAGGGTGAAATTCTTAGAAGTTGCCCAATTCTTTCAGAAGCTTGAGGAGACCACCAGCCGGCTTGAAATGTCCGAGCTACTTTATGAGCTTTTTTCAAAGGCTGATAAAGAAGAGATTGGAAAGCTTGTCTATCTCACTATGGGAGAATTGGTGCCCTCCTTTGTAGGTTTGGAGTTTGGAGTTTCGGAAAAGTTAGCCCTAGAAGCCCTTTCAAAGGCGGTGGGTATTAGGTTAGCCCAAATACAGCAGATCTATAAAAGATTTGGTGATGTGGGAATGGTTGCTATGGAGGTCATAAAGAGGGAAGGAAGGGGGCTTAGCCTTTCGCAGGTCTATGATGAGCTGATGGCAATAGCCAGGGCAAGGGGAACCTTAGATAAGGTTATGCTTCTTATAAACCTTCTTAAAGCATTATCTGGCATTGAGGCAAAGTTTGCACTAAGGATCATTGTAGGAAACCTTCGTTTGGGAGTGGGCACAGCAACTATCATAGAAGCATTGGCATTGCTCTTGGGAAGTAGGTCTTACAAAGATTTAGTGGAAAGGGCATACAATCTGTGCTCGGACCTTGGTCTTGTGGCCCGCACACTGGTGGAAAAAGGAAAGGATGGACTTTTGGAGTTTAAGATAGAGCCCGGATACCCTGTTCGGATGGCTCTGGCGGAGAGGGTTGCAGATGCAGAGGAGTTAATCAGAAGGCTTGGAAGGTGCGCCATAGAGGCAAAGTATGATGGCTTTAGACTGCAAGTCCACAAAAAGGGTAAGGAGGTGTATATCTATTCTCGCAATCTGGAGCCCATGACGGATATGTTTCCTGAGATAAAGTCTGCCATTGGAGAACTTCCGATAGAAAAAATTATCTTAGAGGGTGAGGCGTTGGCGGTTAATGAGCAGACGGGAGAGTTCTATCCCTTTCAGATTACCATTCAAAGAAAGAGAAAGTATGATGTTTATGAGTTTGCCAAGGAGTACCCACTAAAGCTCTTTTGCTTTGACCTGCTGTATTTGGAAGGGGAGGACTATACGGTCAAGCCCTTCATAGAAAGAAGGAAAAAGTTGGAGGAGTTAATAGTTCCCGGTAATACTCTGGAGCTTTCGGAGCTCAAAATCGTGGACTCGGCAAAGGAGGTAGAGGATTTCTTTGAGGATGCCATAGTTAGAGGACTTGAGGGTATTATGGGCAAAAGGCTTGATGCGCCATACACAGCAGGTTCAAGAAACTTTAACTGGGTAAAGCTAAAGAGGAGCTATAAAGGACAGTTGGCGGACACCTTGGACCTGGTGATCGTGGGCTACTTTTACGGAAGGGGTGCAAGGAGCAAACTTGGAATAGGTGCTCTGCTTACCGCGGTCTATGACCCTTCCACAGACACCTTTAAAACTATCTCTAAGGTAGGCTCGGGTTTCACAGAAGAAGAATGGGTCAGGCTAAAGGAAATGTTAGACCACATAAAGTTAGAACACAGGCACGCGAGGGTTGATTCTCTTATAACTCCCGACGTGTGGGTAGAACCAAGGTATGTTATAACCGTCTCTGCGGACGAGATCACCCGCTCACCTTTGCATACTGCCGGGAAGGTAGGCGATGGTCCCGGATACGCCCTCCGATTTCCAAGGGCTGTTAGCTTTGTCAGGGCAGACAAACTGCCAGAGGATGCTACCACGGTGGAAGAGGTGCTGAGAATGTTCCAGATGCAAAGGAAGGTTAAGATTGAGGAGTAAGTGGCGGCGGGAGGACTCGAACCTCCGACCTGAGACTTATGAGATCTCCGCTCTAACCAGCTGAGCTACGCCGCCTGCTATATTAATATTATATAATGCGAGTTGTAATAGTGGGCAACGGTCCAGCCTCCGCCTCTGCCATAGAAGCCTTCAGACAAGTGGATCAGGACTCGGAAATCATTGTGCTGTCTGATGAACCTTACCCTACCTACGCACCCAACTGTATGGAGAATGTGATCCGGGGGGACATTTCAGAGTCTGCCCTCTTTTACAAGGGTGGCTTTGAGTTTTACGAGCGCTACAAGGTGGATTTCAGACCAAACAAGGAGGTGGTGGGTATTGATAACAAAAGAAAGGTGGTGATCGTCAAGGGCGGGGAGGAAATTCCCTACGATAAGTGCCTGCTTGCGGCGGGTGCCAGCGCCTTTATTCCACCCATACCCGGAAGGGAATTGGGAGGTGTAACCACCGCGAAGAATTTGGACGATGCCAAAAGGATCAGAGATCTTGTGCTCTCTGGAAAGGTTAAAAGGGTTGTGATCGTGGGAGCTGGTCCCATAGGGGTAGAGGATGCGGAGACGCTAAGAAGCATGGGTTTAGAAGTTGCAGTGGTGGAGTTCTTTGACCGAGTTCTTCCTAGGATGTTGGACAAATACATGGCGCACAGGTACATGGAAGTCCTGCAGAGGGAGGAGGGTATAGAGTTTTATCTGAACCATCAGGTTGTGGCAATTCATGGAGAGGATGGGTGGGTGGAGGCGGTGGAGATAGTTCAAAACGGGAGCGACAGGAAGAAGTTCTTGAGGGCAGATTTGGTGATCCTCTCCACCGGCGTTAGACCGAGAACCCACTTGGTTGCCAACACAGACATAAAGCTTCACATAGATGAGGTCCGTGGTAGGGTGGTGGGTGGTATCCTTGTGGATGAATATCAAAGAACCTCAGACCCGGATGTGTATGCAGCCGGGGACATATGCTCGGGCATTGATGCTTGGGGTAGGCAAAGATGGATTGCCCTGTTTCCTCCAGCCCAGCAGGGTGGTGCGGTAGCGGGCTACAACATGGCAGGCTTAAAGGTAAAGCACTCAGGTCTTGTAGATTACAACGCGGTAAAGACACGCTCGGTGCCCGCGGGCAGTGGAGGGCTCTTTGAGGATGCGGAAGAATCCTTGGTTTTTGAATACGAAGAGTACTTGATTAAGGTATTTCTAAAAGAAGGTGAGGTCTATGGCTATCAGTTTGTGGGAAGACCAACCAAAAGAAGACTAAACCAAGCTAATCCCTTCCTTAAGGGCTTAGACGCTAAGGCGTTTCTAAACAACAGAGGTTTGGGCTTAGAAGCCAGTGGCGTGCTTTTCCATCACTTCATAAAGCAGAAGGATAGGACCTTTTCCTCGGAGGTCATAGAGGTTATCAAAAGGGGCATGCTAAGAAGCTTAGGAAATCCTAAGTTTGAGCTTCCACTGTTTCATCGGGAATGAAGACCTCCACTCTGTTTCTTCCTCCCTCCTTTGCCCAATAGAGGGCAATGTCCGCCTCCTTTATAAGCTCATCTATACTCTGCATACCCTTCCTGTATTGAGAGATGCCTATGCTCACCGTAAATACGATTACAATAGAACCATGCTCTACCGGGTTTTTGGCAACTGCTGTCCTTATCCTTTCCGCCAAAACCTTTGCCCCCTCCAACTCCGTGTTGGGAAGCAGAACCACAAACTCCTCTCCGCCAAACCTTGCGCATATGTCCGATTTTCTTACTATACCTCTGAGCACACTCGCAAAGGTCTTCAAAACCAAATCTCCAACATCATGCCCATAGGTGTCGTTGATCTTCTTGAAATGGTCTATGTCCATAACCAAAAGGGAAAGGGGTTTTTCGTATCTCTTTACCTCTTCAAAGATAAGGCTTGCGTGTTCAAAGAAAAACCTTCTGTTTGGCAAACCGGTGAGTGGATCGTAATAAGCCAGTTCCTGAAGCTCTCTGTTTTTCTCCTCAAGCTCCGAAAGCAACCTACCTATGGTAAGGGCTGTATCCACTAAGTTATTCCTTAAATGGTCAAGCTCATCCTTCGGCTTGTCAGTCTTCAAAAGCTCAATTCCTGAAAAATTCCCCTCTTTGATCCCGCTGGATAACTTCTGAAGCTTTACTATTCTGTTCACCAAATTTTCAGAGAATAAATAGAGGAGTAGAAAAGACAAAAGGGAAAGTGCAAAAGAATAAACACTAAGAATACCCATAAGCACATAGAAACTTATGTATATTTGGGAGACATCCTTTATAAAAAGCACCTTTCCCATAGGAAATCCTTTCCTATCCGAGAGAGGGAACTCTACCACCAAGTTTTTGTTCCATAACTTACCATACACCGCATAGCCCCTTGTATCAAGGGGAACATCTAAAACATCCTGTTTTGACATGCCCGCGATGACATAGTTATCCTTGAATATCTTGCCTTTTACAAATCTGTCCAAAAATTCCTTAGGAAGTTCTTCTACATAGTACCTGTTGTACAAAATTACCCACTCTACACTATTAAACTTCCTTATTACCTCCAACAATTCCACAAAATTTACTCCCAAAAACCAGCATTCGTTGCCTATTGAAGTATTTTTCCCGTAATAAATTGAATCGGTGGTGAGCCAATAGTAAGGTCCGCCAGTGCAGTTGCCATTAATCCTAAAGGCTATGTAGTATTTATTCTCTGGTGGCTTTGGCAAAGCGCTAACAAGTTCAAGATCCTTAAGCTTATGCTCAAGCAAACTGTTTAGGTTGTTATACAGAAAGTCCCTTTCCTTGATTAAGCTGTGTTGGCTTATTCTTTGAAAAATAAAGAAAAGAAAGGCTACTGTGGGTAAAAAGGTTATTAAAAAAGATACAATTATCCTGAGTAAGACCCTTCTTTTTAACATTCAAAGAGTTCTCTCCTCAAAAAGCCATCAAAGACTCTGACAACCCCACCTTCAAGGAAAACTTCCCTGAAATCGTTGTCAAAGTCTATGGCAAGGACCTCTCCACCTTTGGTTAGAACTCGCACGGGTTTCTTTGAGACAATACCCTTTTTGTAGGCTACTATGGCGGAGGCGGTGGCACCTGTCCCGCAGGCTAAGGTCTCTCCCTCCACGCCCCTTTCGTATGTTCTTATTCTTATGGCATCATCTCCTTCCCGCTCTATAAAATTCACGTTTGTACCCTTAGGTTGGAACTCAGGATGGAACCTTATTGCCCTGCCAAGCTTTATCACATCAATTTTTTCAAGGTCGTTTACTACTGCCACAAAGTGTGGCACGCCCGTGTTTATAAAGTATCCTTCTATACTCTGTGTGTCCAAGCTCAAGGAGACCTCTCTGTAATCTTTAGGTGGTGTAAGCTGGACCTTTATTCTCTTTCCACCGTCCAGAACGTAAGCCCTTATAACCCCCGCCAAGGTTTCAAAGCGCACCTCTTTGCCCACTATCCCCTCATCAAAGGCAAACCTAACCGCACAGCGAGAACCATTACCGCACATTTCTGCCACAGACCCGTCCGAGTTGAAAAATTGCCACTTAAAGTGGTTCTCTGGATTCTCCGGGTTCTCTATCAGTATTAGCCCATCTGCCCCAACTCCCGTATGAAAGGCACAAACCTTTTTTACAAACTCTTTAATATCAAGGTTCAAAGACCTTAAAAACTCTTCAACTTTTCCATCTCTGTTGTCTATGACCACAAAGTCATTGCCCGAACCCTGAAGCTTGGCAAAACGCATGAAAAAATTTTAGCAAAGATCAAAGCTTTATTAGATGCTCATAAACTATCTTTCCTCCCAAAAACCCCTGATAGAAAAGCAGGATCACCAAAAGCACCAAAAGAACAGTAAATACATTTCTAAAGGCGGGTTTTTTGTCCATCAAAAACCTTACAACACCCAAAGCCAAAAAGAGAGGCGTCAGGGATAAACCAAGATACTCGTGAATTTCAAAGGCTGGTGCATGATGGAGAATATCTTCTATTGGCTCGTGGGCTATGATGCCTGAAATAGTGCCTCCTACCACCGCAAGAACGCTCAGGTAGGTGATGAGGGCGTGCAGTCCGTCGGGCTGGATTTTTTTAAACCTGTAGTAAAGGTCTATCACCAAAAGGGCAACGGGCAGGGCTATGGCAAAATGGACCACCGGCGGATGAACCTTTATAAGGTCTATTGCTTCCATCTTACCTCACCTCCTTATTAAAATCTTAATACCTTTGCACCAAAACCACACAGAAACAGGCTATTCCCTCCTCTTGGCAAAACCCTTCCCTTCTCTTGCCCTTTAGGGAAACCTGCTCCCTTTCCACACCCAAAAGCTTGGCTAAGTTCTCTATGAGCCTTTCTTTGATGGGTGCGATCTTTGGTTGGTTTGCCACCAAGGTGCAGTCCACATTGACTATGCGGTAGCCCTTTTGGTGCAATTTTTCTAATGCGGTCTTTAAAAAGATGGCAGAGTCTGCGTTCTTCCACCTTGGGTCTGTGTCTGGAAAGAGTTGTCCTATGTCCTGTTCTCCGATCGCAGACAGAAGGGCGTCTGTGATAGAGTGCAGGACCACATCTCCGTCCGAGTGTCCCCTTAGCCCCTTTGGGAAATCTACGCGCACACCCGCTAAAATTAAAGGTTTGCCCTCCTCAAAGGGATGGGCGTCAAAGCCAAAGCCTACCCGGAACATCACAAAATCTCCCTCAGCACCTCTATGGCAAAATCCACATGTTCCTTTTGGATTATCAAAGGTGGAACAAACCTTATGACCCTTTCCGCGGTGCAGTTTATGAGCAGTCCTCTTTCTAAGGCTTTTAAAACCACCTCTTGACAGTTTTCCTCCCTCTCAAGCCCCAGCATCAACCCCCTTCCCTTTACCCTTCCAAAGGGTCTGAGCCTTTCTTTGAAGTAGTTTCCCACCTCTTCCACATGGTCCAAGAGCTTTAAAACCTTTTCTATTACCACCTTTGCACAGGCGCAGGCTAAAGCATTGCCCCCAAAGGTAGAACCATGACTTCCGGGCTTAAAGGCTTGGGCTACCTCCTCCCTTGCAATCACACAGCCTATGGGAAAGCCACCACCAAGACCCTTTGCTAAGGTTATAATGTCTGGCTTTATGCCAAAGTGCTGATAGCCATAGAACTTACCCGTCCTTCCTAAGCCCGTTTGAACCTCATCCACTATAAGAAGTAGCCCCTCTCTTCTGCAGAGTTCCTCCACCTTTACCAAAAACTCGCCCTCCGCCTCGTTTATGCCCCCTTCCCCCTGGATCACCTCAAGCATTATGCCCGCAGTTTCTTTCCTCAGAAGCCTTTCCACAGATTTTATATCGTTGAGTTCTGCATAATCAAAACCATCAAGCAGTGGTTCAAACCCCTTATGGATTTTCTCCTGGGCTGTGGCGGACATTGCCCCAAAGGTCCTTCCGTGAAAGGAGTTTTTAAAGGTTATAATTCTGTATCTTTTTTCTCCCTTCTCCCAGAAGTACCTTCTTGCCAGCTTTATGGCCCCCTCGTTTGCCTCTGCACCACTGTTGCAGAAAAAGACCTTTGCAGGCTCACCAAACTGCTCCACCAACAGCTTTGCAGTTTCCTCCTGCCAAGGGTTCTGGTAAAGGTTAGAAACATGCCAAAGTTTGTGTGCCTGCTCACACAGTGCCCTTACAAGGTCTGGGTCCGAGTGTCCCAGCACATTCACCGCCACTCCACCCACCAAGTCCAAGTACCTTTTACCCTCTTCATCGTAAAGATAAACTCCCTCTCCGCGCACAAAAGATACAGGAAGCCTTTTGTAAGTGTCCATCAGAAAGCTCATGAGAGAAACTCCCTTAATCTGTTTATTGCTTCCTTTAGCTCTTCCTCTCTACGAGTGTAAGCCAGCCTTACAAAGTGATTGGTTTGGTTTTTTCCAAAGTCTATGCCCGGTGTGAGGGCTACCTTTGCCCCTTTTAGAACCTCAAGGCAGAACTCGTAAGCATCTTGGGAGTATTCGCTGATGTCCGCCCAAAGGTAAAAGGCACCACTGGGTTTTCCCTTTATAGGCAGTATATCCTTTATGCCCTCGTATAGCAGGTCCCTGCGTCTTTTGAAGGTCTCTTTGACCTTTGAAAGGTAATCGTAATCAAAGGCACCCAAGGCGGAATACTGGCTGAGGGTTGGAGCGCAGATATAGATGTTTTGCATGACTACCTCCGCCCTTCTTATGAGGTCCTCTGGTAGGATCATCCATCCCACCCTAAAACCGGGCATACAGAAAAACTTAGAAAAGCCATTTATAACAATAGCCCTGTCCCAAAACTCAAGAGCAGTTCTCTCCTTTCCTTCATAAACAAGCCCATGGTATATCTCATCGGATATTAAGTATATGTTCCTTTCCTTGCAGTATTCACACAGGGCTTTGAGGTTTTCCTCATCGTAGAGGGTGCCCGTTGGGTTTGATGGAGAAGAGATATGAACACCCTTAATGTCCAAACCTTCCAAGTGCTCTGGTGTGATCTGATAGTTTGTGCTTTCATCAACATTGATAAAGACGGGCTCCACACCCAAAAGATGGGCAAAGTTCTTGTAGCAAGGATAAGATGGGTCTGCTAGGGCTACCCTCTCTCCAATGTCAAAGAGTATGGAGTAGGCTACCAAGAAGGCAGAGGATGTGCCGGTGGTAATAACCACCCGGTTTGGGTCTATATCAACTCCGTAATAGTCCCTGTAATGTTTGGCAATCCTTTCTCTGAGTTCCCACAGCCCAAGGCTTGGAGTGTAGTTAAAGAGTCCCTTTGAGACAGCCCAATTTAAACGTTCTATTACACCCGGTGGTGGCTCCAAGTCTGGCTCTCCAATTTCCAAATGCACAACATCGGGAATTTCTTGGGCTAACTTTAGAATGTCCATTACTATGAAAGGGCTCAGTTCTTTTCGCATGGTTGGGTTCAAAAATTATAAAACCCTTCTTTTTATTCTCTTTGAAAGATTGCACATAAGCTCGTAGGGTATGGTTCCCGCCAGTTTGGCTAAATCTGTAAAGCTCTGCCTCTGACAAACTATATCTACCCAATCTCCTACCTTTGGCTGTGTTCCGCCCAAATCCACGATGGTCATATCCATAGTGATGTTGCCGAGTATTTTTACGGGCTTTCCTTGGTAATAAAGGACGCCCCTGTTGGAAAGGCTCTTCATGAGCCCGTCCGCATAACCAAAGGCAACCACACCCACCAAGGTGTCCCTTTCAAGGATATAGCTCCTTGAGTAGGATATAGGATGTCCCTTGGGAAGATTTTTAACGGATATTAGCCTTGCCCTCAAAGTGAGGACTGGCTTCAATTCAATGGGATAGTTAGGCAAAGGCTTTTCTCCATACAGGGCAAGACCGACCCTTATGTGGGTAGCAAAGGGCACTCTGTAGATCAGTCCCGCCGAGCTTTCCAAGTGCACATACTTTATTCCTTTGTATCTTTCAAGGATTTTTTTGAAAACTTCTATCTGCCTTTTGGAAAACTCCTCGTCTGCGGGAGAGGAAAGGTGTGTTAGCAAACCCTCTACCCTTGGGTCCTCTACAAACTCATCCAAAAAACCGAGCCTTCCCATACCCGTGTCAAACTTGAGATGTAAAGGAACTTTTAGCCCCTCCACCGCCCGCAAGTGTTCCCTGTGGGATATAACCGGTGTTAGCTTATAATCCACCAAAGCTTTTCCTTCACCCTTTAGCACTCCACCCAAGATTAGGATGGGCTTTTTTACCCCTAATTTTCTCAATTCAATGCCCTCCTCCACGCAGGCAACCGCCAAAAACTCCACCTCCCTTAAAGACTCCAAAAGGCTTGCAATATACTTTACTCCCACGCCGTAGGCATCAGATTTGACAACCGCTATGATGGGCTTGCCGGAAAACTGATAAAGACTCCTTACGTTATGAAATAAAGCTTCCTTGTCTATCAGGAGGACGCTCCGGGACATTAAGCTTTTATTTTAAAGTAGGGTCCTCCCTTTTTCCTGTAAGAATTTCAATGAGCTCTTTGACGGTTATTATGCACTGCTTTTTCAAAAGATGACCGTTAGCACCGCTTATGAATATGCCTTCCTCATAATCTCCAAGCCACGCCGCACCCAGCCTGTCCGCAATGCAAAATCCCACCTTTTTCGCCTCCTCTCCTTTGTTGCAAGGCACCACGCAGTGGGAAACACAACCGTTCCATCCGTTATACCCAAGCAACAGCCTTTCCACAAAGGGCGTCTTTACCACCCTCAGTGGATAACCCACAGGAGACTTAAAGAGTATGATGTCATCCTCTTCCGCCTTCAGCAAAATTTCCTTGTATATATCCGGTGCGTCGCACTCTACGGTGGCTATAAAACGAGTTGCTATTTGAACACCGCTCGCACCCCTCTCCATATACCAAAGGATGTCTTGGTAGCTCCAAATTCCTCCCGCAACTATGACGGGAATTCCACCCCACCTTTGGGCTTCCTCAAGAACTGAAGGAAACAGATTTTCCAACTGATACTCAGGCATAAAGCACTCTTCGTACTTAAAACCCTGATGCCCTCCAGACTTGGGACCCTCCAAAATCACCGCATCCGGTAGCCTTTTGTATCTCTTCTCCCATGTCCGGCATATCAGATTAAGAGCCCTTGCAGAGGAAACTATGGGAATAAGGGCAACATCCGCACCCTCTGCGTATTCTGGCATTTTCAAAGGCAATCCCGCGCCGGTTATTATGGCATCCGCCCCCGCTTCTATTGCATCCCTAAGCACACGCCCATAATCCGTTATAGCATACAAAATATTTACCCCTATAGCACCCCTACCTTGAGAAATCTCTTTGGCTTTTTGGATCATCAAAGTTAAAGCCTCTTTGCTGTGGGTGTATACAGAACCTATAGGACGCCCAAACTTATCCCTCTTGACAAGCTCCGGAAACCTATAACCTGTGCCCACCGCAGAAATAACACCCATAGCACCTTCCCTTGCCACAGCACCCGCCAGCTTCTCCCAAGAAAGACCAACACCCATACCACCTTGTATTATGGGAACTTCTAACACTTTATTTCTGAGTTTCAAAGGCTTTAAACTCATGGACCACCTCGCAAAAGTTTTGCTTATTAATTTAACCCACGGGGGTGGATAAAGCAAAATAATATAGCAGTGTTTAAAAAACTACACCCTATGAGATTGAGTTAAAATTTGAGTAATGGGATACTTGGAGGATAACTCCACGCACTACTTTATACCCGGCATTGGTATTTACAATCTGAACATAGAAAAGGCAAAACCTGTGAAAACCCTATACGATTTTTTAGATGAAGTTGGAGAAATTGACAGATTAAAGAACTTAGACCATCTGGGTATTGTGAGGGAGGTTATTGACGGAGCAAGACATTCAAGGTTTGACTACATTGCCTTAATTTTTGCTTTGATAGACCAATGGGATCAAAAAGTAGATGAAATTCATGCATCAAATGTAAAGTTTAAACTTAAGGCTGGAGAAAAGGAGGTAAAAGGGAAAGATCTAATCAAATGCTGGGCGTTATTATTTAATATCGGGCACTTGGAGTGGACATTTTTCACGGAAAGGATCCTGTTAGAGTTTTTTTTGAAGAAAAACTTTATACAAGATTGATAGAAAACATTGATAGAGAAAAAATAAAGAAGAGAGCCAAAGAAATATTTAAATTCTGTGATTATAGCCATTTTTATCAAATCTTAGCTTATTTGAGGTTTGATTGTTTGTATAAAAAGAATAAGGACAAAATAAATAAAGAAGACAAAATCTGGTTTGAAGAAGTATATAAGCAGATGTTTGAAAGATATATTGTTGATGACTTTTCTGATAAAGTGGAAAAAAATAATTTACCCTACCTAAAAAGCTTATATCGTACTGTAAGAAACATTGCTTTTCTTGTTTTGGACTCATTCTATACTCCATCCGGGCTTAACCTTTCCCCTGTATTGCTATTTGATAATCCAGAACTTATACGTAGCATAGTTTTCGGTGAAACTGAAATTTCTAATACATTAAAATTTCTTTACAGACAGTTGTATAAAAGCGTGTACTTAAACGAGAAAGTCTTGGCAATACAGAGCCTATACTACGAATATTTGAAGGAAAAATTAAAAACGAAAATAGAAGATTTGAAAAATGGTATAGATATCTGTAATTGTGATTTTGTTAATAAAATTTACGATGAGTTGATAAAAGATATTATAAAAGAAGTCAAGAACGATGTGAAGAGCAAAAGTAAATGCGTACCTATTATGAGGTTTGAGTTTGAAGACGAGGACCTTAGTGAACAATTTAAAAAGAGGCTGGGCAAAGCCCGATTAGTAAAAATAAATTCAAATTCAAACTACTATAGAGTAGTTTGGAAAACACCTCTGAACTTCTATGTGATTCAATACAACTCCAGGTCTGATAAGCGAAGTTCAATAACAGCATTTGAAAAATCGTTTAATATGGTTAAAAAGTTCCTAAAGTGTATAAAGGATAAATATAATGGGGCGGGTTATATAGAGCATAAAAGGGATGTGATAGAAAAAATAGCTAAGAAATACATAGAACAGGCACTGAAACTCTTCTTTAATAGTAAAGATGTAAGATGGGAATGGGATCATACTTCATTTCTTAGGAGCTACTTCAATTTCCCTGATGCGGTTATAGGTTTCGCGGACGATGTCATTAAGTTTTACGAGAACAATATCATTTCAGAATTTAACAAAAAGCATAATGGAACAAGCAAAAGCGTAAAGAAAGAATTAGAGGCAAAGTCTAAGGTTGTTGAAAAACTTAAAAATGATGAGTCAATAAAAGGAAAAGATATTCTTTGTATGACAATATCAAATCTAATTGCATATTCTGTACACTCTGGAGATCAACTTATGGAAGTTGATGGTTTAATTCTTGGTTTAACCACAGGAAAACAACTCTTTATATGCTTAATAGAAGCAAAAAGTGGTAATAAAAAGGCGGTAAAAAATTTGAAATCAAAAATTTGTGCTCGTGTAGGAGACATTTTAGAAGTCTATGATATATCTGACATACCTAATTTGATAAACTCGGTAGAAGGTTTAGACGATGACAGCATAGCTTACTTGATAATAACAGATGACTTACTTGATAATAACCGACGAAAAAATCCCAATCTTCCCTAACCCTTGACTTTTTGCTAAATGAGAATTATTATCAATAGTTAGGAGGAAACGGAATGGAGAGAGTTTATATTTTTGACACCACCCTTAGGGATGGAGAGCAGGCACCGGGTTTTTCTATGACTACGGAGGAAAAGCTCCAGATGGCACTTCAGTTGGCAAGGCTTGGGGTTGATGTAATAGAGGCGGGCTTTGCGGCGGCCTCTAAGGGGGACTTTGAGGCGGTTAAGCTTATTGCGGAAGAGGTCAAAGGACCTGTGATATGTTCCTTGGCAAGGGCTTTGGAAAAGGACATTGAACTTGCAGCACAAGCCCTTGAGGGGGCAGAAAGGAAAAGAATACACACCTTTATTGCCACCTCTGAAATTCATATGAAATACAAGCTAAGGCTACCTCCTGAAGAGGTGCTTGAGAGGGCAGAGAAAGCGGTTGCCTTTGCCAGAAGATTTACCGACGATGTGGAGTTTTCCTGCGAAGATGCTACGCGCAGTCAGAGGGAGTTTTTGTATAGGATCATAGAAAGGGCAATAAAGGCGGGTGCCACTGTTATAAACATACCGGACACGGTGGGCTATGCGGTGCCAGAAGAGTTTGCCCAGCTCATAGAGGATATTCGCAACAATGTGCCAAACATAGACAAAGCTATAATTAGCGTCCATTGCCACGATGACCTTGGTATGGCGGTGGCAAACTCTCTGATGGCTATAAAGCACGGGGCAAGGCAGGTAGAATGCACTATAAACGGTATAGGGGAGAGGGCTGGCAACGCAGCACTGGAAGAGATAGTGATGGCTCTGAAGGTAAGAAAGGACTTCTTTGGTGGGCTGTACACCAACATAAACACCAAAGAACTCTATAAAACCAGCCGGCTACTTTGCCGGATCACTGGGAGCTTTGTGCCACCCAATAAGGCGGTGGTTGGAGACAATGCCTTTGCCCACGAATCGGGCATTCACCAGCACGGAGTGCTCTCTAATCCATTAACCTATGAGATCATGAGCCCAGAGGATGTAGGCTTTCCATCTACACGCATAGTGCTCGGAAAACACTCCGGCAGGCATGCCCTTAAAAGCAAGCTAAAGGAAATGGGCTATGAGCTCTCGGAGGAGGAAATAGACAAAATCTTTGAAAAGTTCAAAGCCCTTGCGGACAAGAAGAAAGAGGTGTACGAGGAAGACTTGGAGGCGATCATCTACGAGGAGGTTATGAAAATAGAAGAGGAAGAGCCGGTGAAGGTCCTACACTATCAGGTTCAAACGGGAGACAAGCTACTTCCTACTGCAACGGTGGTACTCTCTTACATGGGAGAAGAAAGAACAGCCACTTCCACCGGAAACGGTCCTGTGGATGCTGTAATAAAGGCAATACAAAAAGCACTGGGTATAGAGCCCAAACTCTTGGATTTTTCCATAAAAGCCCTAACGCCCAACACGGACGCCCAAGCGGAATCAAGGCTTGTGATAGAACTTGATGGTATTAAGTCCTCCGGAAGAGGTGTGGATGTGGATGTGATAAAGGCAAGTGTGCAGGGCTTTGTGGATGCCCTCAATAGGGCTATTCTAAGAAAGAACTACATCCTCTCAAGGCAGAGAGTTAGAGAGGAGGGCACCGTTTAAGCTTTAAGGTATGTGGCAGAAAGCAGAGCTCTTGTGTATGGGCTTTTTGGTGCATCAAAGATAGAAACCACATCGCCCTCCTCCACCACCTCTCCCTCTTTTAAAACCAAAACCCTGTCTGCCACCTCAGCCACCACTCCAAAATCGTGGGTTACCAAAATAATGCCCTTTCCCTCCTCCTTCAACTGGGTAAAAAGTCCCAAGATCTTTCTTTGAACGGTTAAGTCTAAAGCGGTGGTAGGTTCGTCCGCCAGCACCAGCTTTGGGTTGCAAACCACCGCAATGGCAATGCAAACCCTTTGCTTTAGTCCTCCAGAAAGCTGATGAGGGTAAGAGTTCATAACCCTCTCCACATCCTGCACACCAACCTTTTTTAGCACCTCTACGACCCTCTCCTCTCCCCCCGCTTTACCGAAGTGGGCGGTGTATGCCTCAAGGATCTGATCCTTTACCTTAAAAAGAGGGTCCAAATACAGAGAGGGTTCCTGAAAGACTATGCCTATTTCTTTACCTCTTAGCTTTCTGTATTCTTCCTCCCGTAGGTTCAAAAGTTCCTTTCCTTCCAAAAGGATGCTACCGCTCAGCTTTGCGTTCTTGGGCAAAAGACCCATAATAGACAGCAAAATGGAGCTCTTCCCTGAACCCGATTCGCCCACTATACACAGGACTTCTCCTCTGTTTAAGGAAAAGCTAACATTCTTTAAAACCCTTTTATCACCGTAGCTTAGGGAAAGGTCTTTTACCTCAAGTAGCATTTATAAGCCTTTCAAAGGTGGGCTTTATGCGGTCGTAAAGCTCCCAAAGGTCTTGGGATATCACCTTTGTTTTGGCTATGGTGGGCATAAAGTTTGTGTCTCCGTTCCATCTGGGGACTATGTGAAGATGAATGTGACTCTCTAAGCCCGCACCCGCAGACCTGCCCAAATTGTAGCCAAGATTAAAGCCGTGGGGCTTTATAACTTCCTCCAAAGCCTTTATGGAGACAACCGTTAGCCTGTGAATTTCCAAAACCGTCTCTTGGTCCAAAAGACAAAAGTTCCCTATGTGTTCTATGGGGGCGACCATAAGATGTCCTGCATTGTACGGATATTTGTTAAATATCACAAAGGCTTTTTTACCTCTATATAACACCAAATGATCCCTCAGCTTTTCCTCCGGTTGGGAGACCGCATCACACAAAAAGCACCCAGAAGTTTGGTCTATCTTTTCCACATATGAACTTCTCCAAGGAGCCCACAGAAGGTTCATAGCCTCAAAAGCCTCCTTATTGCGGTTTCTACTTCCTCCTCTGTGGGTATGTAATCGTGCCTTTCCAGTTCCATGGTGTCCCTAAAGTAGAGCACCGTCGGAAAGTAAAAGATGCCCAAGTCTTCGGGAGTGGTGTTTTCTTCTGCGTTCATAGCAAAGAAATTGACCTTATCACCGTATATTGCCTTAAACTTGGCAAGAAGGTCAAAGAGCTCTTGATTTTTCTCCGAGCCGGGCTTGTAGAAAATGACCACTGCAGGCTTTTCCGCAGAAATTGCCCTGTCGTATATATCCTTATCTGTCAGCTCTTCAAACATTTACCACACCTCCAAAGGTAATTTTATCCCAAAGCCTGTATGATTGAACTCATGGTTTGTGAATGTGTAAGCATACTTGTTCCTTGGCTTTTGGAATTCTACCACCGCTTTGCATTTGGGGGATAAAAAAAACTTGCACTTTTTTTTGTTTGGGATTATAATTATACGCATTGAGCTGTTCTATGGAAGGGAGGGCGCCTAACCTTCTGTAGTTCCGCTCTAAGTAAATTTTTTGTAGGAGGTTTTTAGCACCATGAAGTTCACAGGCACCGTTAAGTGGTTCAGCAAGGAAAAGGGTTATGGCTTCATAACCCGCGATGACAATCAAGGAGATGTCTTTGTACACTTCTCCGCCATTCAGCAAAGAGGTTTCAAAACCCTTCAGGAAGGTCAGAGGGTGGAGTTTGAGGTGGAGCAAGACGCAAAGGGACCGAGGGCAAAGAACGTAAGAGTAATTTCCTGACACACCTTTCCCCCTTCGGGGGGCTTTATATATTTTTTTCTTTTATGGAAGAGATTTTGTTTGAAAAGGGTGTAAAACATACCCTTCATGGTTTGAACTTTTACCTTTCCTACTTTGACGATCTTGCCAGAGTTTTACCGAGAGATTGCTACTGCTTTATTGTGGGAGGATGGGTAAGGGACAGAGTTCTTGGGGAACCGGTTGGCTACAAGATAGACATAGACTTACTGCTTACCTGCGACCCGTTAAAGGTGGCATCAGATTTTGCAAAGCTCGTGGGAGGGTCATACTTTGAGTTTGAAAAGAAGGGGCTTTTTAGAAGACCCACCATAGCCACCGTCATAATAAATCTTCCACCTTATAAGTACAGGTTTGACTTTGCCCAAATAAAGGGAAAGGATGTGGAGAAGGCTCTAATAGAGGACCTTCTTTCAAGGGACTTTACCGCCAACGCTATGGCCGTTAGCATTGATGATGTTCTTAGCATAGGTGCCAAGCAAACGATCCTCTATGATCCAGCCCATGGTATGGAAGACCTTCAGGAGGGCATCCTTAGACCTGTGTCCTTGAAGAACTTAGAAGAGGACCCTGTCAGAATGCTGAGGGGCTTTAGGCTCAGCGTGGAGAAAAGGTTGGATCTAACTCAGGACTTTTTGGACTTTGTCAAGAAAAAGGCGGAGCTTATAAAAAAGGCACCCATGGAAAGGGTCTCTTTAGAACTGCTCAAAATTCTACGGCACAGAGAAGGCGGAAAGGTTATTCGGCTACTTTATGAAAACAATCTGCTCCAGCAGATCATTCCAGAGACGGAAAGATGGAAGGAGATCACAAACCAAGGGCAACATCACAAATACCCCCTCGATGAGCACATGCTGAGAATTATGGAGTTTATAGACCAAGTGGTGGAAGAAAGAGAAAGGTTTTTGCCCGCAGAGCTTTTGAAAGGAATAGGAGAGAAAGAATTTTTGGGGGAATTCTCCGATCTGGAACTCCTTAAGCTCTCTGCCCTTCTTCATGATATTGCCAAACCCTACACCTTTGAGCTAAGGGATGGCAAAGCCACCTTTTACAATCACGATAAATTGGGAGCCCAAATGTCAAGGGACATTCTCAAGAGGCTAAGACTAGGGGATGATGCAATTCAGTTTGTTTCCAAGTTGGTGGAACATCATCTGCGACCTTTTTATCTGAGGGAAGCTTTTAAAAAGGGTGAGCTTACAAACCGAGGAAAGGCAAAGTTTTGGAGGGATTGCGGAGACATTGCAGGTTGGCTCTTTTTGCACGCCATTGCGGATGCCTTTGCCAGCGGAGACGATCAGGAGGAAATCAGTTGGCTTTTGAAGACCATCCACGAGCTTGAGGATTTTAGAAGAAAGGAACTTAGCAAAATACCCACTAAGCCTTTGCTCTCCGGAGATGAGATCATGGAGATTTTAGGAATAGGTCCGGGTCCAAAGGTAGGGGAAATAAAAAGGGCTTTAGAGCAAGCCCAATGGGAAGGAATTGTAAAGACCAAAGAGGAAGCCATAAACTTTGTGAAATCTCAAAAGCTTTAAGACTCCCTCCTCCAAGGTCTGTGTTCCATCGCCTGTTCAAAGGTATATGGACACTTTTGTGGGAAATCCTCCTCCGTAGGAAGTCTGCCAAAGTATTTTTTGGCTAAGTCCTCCGCCTCTTCAAACCAACCTACAAGGTTTATGACCGCATATTGCCAAGCTTTTTCCAAGCTTTCTTTTTGCTCAGCCTTTTGTCTGAGGGAAGGAGTATCTTTAAAGAGCTTTTTGATCTCGTTTCTTGCGTTATTTATGCTCTTTTTCCAACTGTCACCCCAATAAACCTTCTCCCTGAAGTTTTCCCACTTGTAGAGGTGCTCCATTATAACTGCCATAAGGTTTATCAGGCTTTTTAGTTCCCTCCTTGCCATATCCTCTATCTCCTCCAGGAGATTTTCCCAGTCTACAAGGTCGTATTCTCTGTTTTTAAGAAGCTTCAGATTTTCCATAACCCAAAGGTAAAAGTCCTTTTCGTATAGCTCTTTTAGGTTTTGGGTCTTTAGTTCCATGGTTTTTGAATTTATTCCTTCACAAGCTCAAAGTTTGTTGGAGAGCCGTCCTTTAGCCTAAGTTCAAAACCTATGCCACAGTCCTGCCCTTGCTTTCCTACCTTCCCAAGCACCTGACCCTTTTTTACGCTTTCTCCTTTCTTCACAAAGACCCTTTCCGCCCTTGTATAAACGGTTATGTATCCGTCTTCCTGCTCTACCATAACCACCCAACCGTAGCCCTTAAGGTCATCCCCCGCATAGAGCACTCTGCCTCTTTCAACAGCCCTAAAGAATTCATCGCAGGAGCTTTTTATAAAGTAGCCTCTGTGGGATCTAATTGGGGCACCTTTAACGGGCATTGGCACCTTTGGAACTTCCACAGTAGGCGGTTTTACCTCTTGTTCCCTTGCGGGCTCCTTGGGCTTTGGGATTTCCTTTGGGGGTTTAGACGGGGTCTCTTGCTTTCTATACACTGGAGGCCTTCTGTCCCTGATCTCTATTTGCACGCAGGAGTTAATAAAGGTAATTAAAAGGAAGACCGTAATCGCCTGCTTCCAAGCTCCTGTAGGCATTTGGTAGGTATTCTACCAGATCAAGGGCTCGGACACTTTCCGTGTGCTTTTCTCTTTCTGCAATCTCTCCAGCCAGTCCATGGATAAAGACACCCAACTTGAGGGCATACTCCACCTCAAAGCCCCTTCCCACCAGTGCAGACAGAATGCCAGAGAGCACATCACCCACTCCACCCTTTGCCATGGCAGGAGTTCCCCTTGTGGATAAAAAGCAGCTCCCATCGGGCGTCCCTATAGCAGTCCTTGAAGACTTTAGCACCACATAGCATTGGTTATTAACAGCAAACTCCAAAGCCCGGTCCATAAGGTTATGGATGATATCCTCCTTTGGTAGACCTGAAAGCCTTTCAAACTCTCCCACATGAGGCGTCAGAATGGTAGGACTGCCTCTTTCCCTCAAAACCTCCAGCCTTTTGCTGTCAGCCAAGTTGTTCAGGGCGTCCGCATCCAAGAGGATGGGCTTTTCCCAAACTTCCAAGAGCTTTAGCACAAGCCTTTGTCCCTCCTCGGTCCTTCCCATGCCCATTCCGATCCCTAAAACGCTAAACCTATCCTGTTCTTTAAGGATAGTCTCCCAAGCCCTGTAAGAGAGAAAGTCCTCTCCGGGCAAGGGAATGCTCATCTCTTCGGTGAGGGCTACTTCAAAGATGGGATTTAAATTCTGCGGAACACCCACGCTAACGAGCCCAGCACCAGCCCGGGTAGCAGCCTTCGCAGACATGATAATAGCCCCTGTTTTCCCAACGCTACCACCTACCAAAAGTACATGCCCAGCCTTTCCTTTGTGAATGTCTGGCTCCCTTTTAGGCGGTTCAACCCTCAAAATCACCTCCCTTCTTACATCCTCCACAAAAACCTCGGGTATTCCTATGTGGGCTACGTAAAGCTCTCCACATTGTTTTGACGCCGGATGCAAAAGGTGGCATATCTTTGGAAACTGGAAGGTAACGGTGATGTTGGCTTTAACGCTTGGGGTGTAGAGCTTTCCACTGTCTGCGGAGAGCCCGGAAGGAATATCCACCGAAAGGATGGGCACCTTTGTTCTTTCTAAGGTTTTTATTATTGCCTCCGCGGGTGGTTTCACCGGTGGCTGAAAGCCCGTGCCAAAGATGGCATCTACGACAAGGTGGTAATTTTCCAAGGGTGGAAGCTCCTTCAGAGGCTCCACTCCTAAAGCCTGCAGGAGGTTGAGTTGGAGTAGTGCATCTCCCTTTACCTCACCAAACACAAGGAATACATCCACCCGGTAGCCCCAGAGCTTTAAATGTCTTGCACAGGCAAGCCCATCTCCTCCGTTGTTTCCTTTGCCCACTAACACAAGGACCTTTGAACCTTCTGGGAACTTCTGCTTGATGACCCTCGCCACCGCCAAGGATGCGTTTTCCATGAGCACAAGGGAAGGAATGCCAAGCTCTTGTATGGTTTTTATGTCCGCAAGGGACATTTCCTCTGAATTGAGGACCTTCATGCTTAAAATATTAACCTATGATACTGTTTGTTTTGCTAGTACTCCCTCTTTTTGTTTTTGCCCAGAGCTTTGAACAGCTTGAAAAAAGGCTTGCCCAGATCAACACAATAAAAGTCTCTTTTGTGCAAAAGACAAAATACACTTGGCGCACCAAGGAGGATGTAGCAAAGGGCTTTTTTTATGCCCAAAAGGGCGGAAAGTTCCGCATAGAGTACGAACAGCCGGAGAAGATGATTATTGTTTCCGATGGAAGGGAGGTCGTTCTTTACTATCCAGCCCAGGGCAATGCCCTAATAGACAGTATGGAGAAGAATCAATCTCCGGTGGTGGAGTCTTTGCTTTTGGTCTCAAAGCCACTGGGGGAGGTCTTTGACCTGGTGGGAGAAATTGAAAGGGAAGGGAGGAGGTTTTTTGTCTTAAAGCCCAAGGTTAATGACGAGTTCTTTCATAGGGTTTTAGTTCATGCGGACCGGGATGGAACGCCAAGGTTGGTTCGCGTAGAGGAAAAGGATGGAACTATTACAGAGATAGAGTTTTTAGAGGTGCGCACAAACTTTAGTCCTTCTCAGGGTCTTTTTAAACTACAACTGCCACCCAATGTTAAAGTAAAAAGGGTTTATTGAACGTATGGTTAAGGTGGAAAGGGCGACCGCGGAAGACATAGAGGAGTTAGCCAACATATACTTGGAAGGCTACGCTGGACTTGAGGAATACTCTTACACCCACAGGGAGGATGTGCTTGCTTACCTTAACTGGCTCTTTAGGAGGGATGTGGCGGGTGTTTTTGTGGCGCAGGTGGATGGCAAAAAGGTAGGGTTTGTGGCAGCGGACGGGAATTGGTTTAGCAAGAGGGAAGGCAAGGTGGTGGGTGCCATACATGAGCTGGTAGTTCTGCCCGAGTACAGAAATAAGGGCATTGGAAAAAAGCTTTTGGAGAAAGCCCTTGAATACTTTAAAGAGAGGGGTCTGCCTCTGGCGGAGCTCTGGGTTGGTGATGAAAACATAAGGGCTATAGAATTTTATAAAAAGCACGGCTTTGAAGAGAGGGATAGGTTTAACTATTGGATCAGGATGACCAAACGGTTGGAAAATGAGGATAGTGGTTAAAATAGGCTCAAACCTTATCCAAACGGAGGAGGGAGATATAGACCTCAGTCTCATTAGCAAGCTGGGCAGAGAAATAAAGAGGCTAAAAGCCTTGGGAAATGAGGTGGTCATAGTCTCCTCCGGTGCGGTGCTCTGTGGTCTAAAGAAGCTGAACTTAACAGAAAGACCAAAGAGTTTGGTGGAAAAGCAAGCTTTGGCGGGCATTGGGCAAGCTTATCTTATTCATCTTTACGACCTTGTCTTTTCCAACTATAAGCTTGTGCCCGCTCAGGTGCTTTTGACCTCCGATGTGTTTACCGACAAACACAAGTTTGAGAACGCTAAGAATGCCTTGGAAAAGCTTCTGGAGATGGGTGCGGTGCCAGTGATCAACGAAAACGATGCGGTGGCTGTGGAGGAGCTTCTCTTTGGCGACAACGACTTCCTTGCGGTGCATACCGCCTTTATGCTTCAGGCAAACCTTTTGGTGATCCTATCTACCGCGGGAGGACTCAGAGACCACCAAGACCGGGTAATTCCCTTTGTGGAGGACGTGGATTCAGCCTTTGCCTTTGTTAGAGGGGTCAATTCCACCTATGGCACCGGCGGAATGCTCAGCAAGCTGACAGCCACCAAGATTGCGGTCCGTTTGGGAATTCCGGTGGTCATAACCGGAAAAGAGGACTCTTTGGAGGAGATCCTACAGGGCAGGACAAAGGGCACCTACTTTAAGCCTCTACCTCCACCAAGGCAGGGCAAAAAACTGTTGGCTATGGTGGAAAAGCCAAGGGGTGCCCTTTACATAGATGAGGGTGCCTTTAAAGCCCTCAAATCGGGCAAGAGCCTGCTTCCTGCGGGTATAAAGAGGGTGGAGGGTAGCTTTCAGCGCGGTGATGTGGTGGTTATCTATACGGAGGATGGTCTGCTGGTGGGCAAAGGCAAAACCAACTTTTCCTCTGAGGAACTAAGGAGGGTTCTTGGAAAGAAAGGGGAGGAGGTTAGGCGTATCTTGAAGACCACCAAAGAGGAAGCGGTGCACAGGGACTATATGGTGGTCTTTTAGAGTAGCCTTTGGGCAAGGGCAAGGTCCTCTGGATATGTGATCTTTATGTTAGTGGGCTCGCCCATAACCACACCTACCCTGTAGCCATACCTTTCCAAAAGCATGGCATCGTCCGTGGCAAAAAAGCCTTCGCTCCTTGCCCTAAAGTGGCATTCCAAGAGAACCTTTCTTAAGAAGGCTTGGGGTGTTTGTGAATGCCAAAGACCTGTCCTGTCAATAGTTTTTATCACCATACCTTCTGAGACCTGCTTTAGGGTATCCCTGACGGGTAGGGCACAGATCTTTCCTTCAAAGTCTCCGAGCTCAGAGACCTTTAAAAAGAGCTCTCTGCTGGCAAAGGGTCTGGCACAGTCGTGAATGATCACTATATCTCCCTCCGCCTCAAGGATGCCCTCAAGGACAGAGTCCTGTCTTTCCTTACCTCCCGCTACCTTTTTAACCTTTGGTGGCACCTTTATCTTTTGTAGGTCCTCCTCCGGCAATACTAAGATAACCTCCTCAAAGAGGTCCAAGACCTTCTCCAAAGAGTGCATGTAAAGGGGCTTTCCACCAAGTAGAATATACTGCTTTTTTGTGCCGAACCTACTTCCTTCGCCTCCCGCAAGGAGTATAACGCTCCTCTTCATACCAGGTTCAAAAGCTCTCTGAGTTTTTTGATCTCATCCCTCAGCTTTGCTGCCTTCTCAAACTCCCACCTTTTTGCACACTCCCACATCTCCTTTTCCAGACGGCTGATCTTTTCTACGAGGTCTTCCTCGTTCTTTATGTCCTTGGGTAGATTCATCGGCAGGCGCACATAGTCCAGCTCTTCTATGGCTAAGAGTTCCTTTACGGGCTTTACTATGCTCTTGGGAGTTATTCCGTGCTCCCTGTTGTATTTCTCTTGAATTTCTCTCCTTCTGTTGGTTTCCTCTATGGCCTTTTGCATGGAAGGGGTTATACGGTCTGCGTAAAGGATTGCTTTGCCGTTTATGTTCCTTGCAGCCCTTCCTATCATCTGAATAAGCGAAGTGTAGCTTCTCAGAAAGCCCTCCTTGTCCGCCTCCAAAATGGCAACCAAAGAGACCTCGGGCAAGTCCAAGCCTTCTCTAAGCAGATTAACTCCCACTATCACATCAATGCTTCCCTCTCTCAACTCTTTTACTATCTTTGCCCTCTCTATGGCGTCAAGCTCTGAGTGCATATACTTGGCTTTTATGTTCCTCTCCTGAAGGTATTCGGATACTTCCTCTGCGAGCCTTTTGGTGGTGGTGAGCACTAGTGCCCTCTCTTTTCTCTTCTTTCTCTGCTGAATTTCTCTGACCAGGTCCTCTAACTGTCCAGTGGTGGGTCTAACTTCCACCTGTGGGTCCAAAAGTCCCGTAGGTCTGACGATCTGCTCCACCACTACGCCCGCACTTCTTTCTATCTCCCACGGTCCTGGGGTAGCGGAAACATATATGGCTTGGTTGATCCTCTCCAAAAACTCTTCAAACTTTAGCGGTCTGTTGTCCAAGGCGGAGGGCAATCTCCAGCCGTATTCTACCAGTTTTTCTTTGCGGGACCTGTCTCCGTTATACATAGCCCTTATTTGGGGAATGGTTACGTGGGACTCGTCTATTATGAGCAGAAAGTCCTCGGGGAAATAGTCAAGCAAGGTGTAGGGAGGTTCTCCCGGCTGTCTCCTATCAAAGTACCTGGAGTAGTTCTCTATTCCTTTGCAGTGTCCAATTTCTCTAATCATTTCTATATCGTGCATAGTTCTCTGATAGAGCCTTTGGGCTTCTACGAGCCTTCCCTGATCCTTGAACCACTTTACCCTTTCGTGCAGGTCCCTCTCTATCTGCTCCAAGGCAGATTCTATGATGTCCCGGGGTGCTATGTAGTGGGATGCGGGGAAGAGCACCACCTTTTGGAGTTCCTTTAGCTTGTTTCTGTTGAAGGCATCCAAAAGGCTTATGCTCTCTATTTCGTCGTCCCAAAACTCCACCCTGATAATTTGGTCCTCCATGTCGGAGGGGATGATCTCCAAGGCAGAACCTCTGAAGGAAAAGGTTGCCCTCTTTATGGAGTAATCGTTCCTTTCGTACCCTATCTCCACTAGCATCCTTGCCAGCTTGCTTTGGCTTATTCTTTTTCCCACTTCTAAGGGTATTCTCATAGAGTAGTAGGAGTGAGGCGAGCCAAGTCCGTATATACAGGAGACAGACGCCACCACTATCACATCCCTCCTCTCCAGAACCGCTATAGTGGCGGAGTGTCTGTAGCGTTCCAGTATTTCGTTTATGGATGCGTCCTTTTCTATGTAAAGGTCCTTCTCGGGTATGTATGCCTCCGGCTGGTAGTAATCGTAATAGGAGATAAAGTATTCAACCCGGTTGTGAGGGAAAAGCTCTTTCAATTCTCTGTAAAGCTGTGCAGCAAGGATCTTGTTGTGGGCGATTATGAGGGTAGGCTTTCCGTATTTGGCTATCACATTGGCTATGGTGAAGGTTTTTCCTGTGCCGGTGGCACCAAGGAGCACTTGGTCCTTTACACCGCGCAAGAGGTTGTCCAGAAGCTCTTCAATAGCCTTAGGCTGGTCTCCTGCGGGCTTCAGGTTGGTAGAAAGCCTAAAGGTCTCTTCCGTTTGAACCATCTTTTAATAAATTATCCCCTACCCACATCCCTTGCCACACCCCTCTTACTGCTCTGTAAAAACTCCACCAACTTTTTAACCTCAGGACTGTCTGGAAACTCGCTGAGGACCTTTTCTATAGCTTCCTTTCTCAAAAGACTGCTTCTGAAGATTATGCGGTAAGCCTTCTTTAGGATGTTTATGGTTTCCTTTGAAAAGCCCCTTCTTTCCAAGCCCACGGTGTTTATGCCGTAAAGGTGGGCATGCTGTCCGGACGCCCGGGTAAAGGGTGGCACGTCCAAAGAAACTCCAGACACACCGCCAACCATGGCATAGTCTCCTACCCTTGCCCACTGATGGACTGCGGAGAGCCCACCTATGAAGGCATACTCCCCTACCTCCACATGTCCACCCAGGGTAGCACAGTTTGCCATTATGGCTCCCCTTTTCACCACGCAATCGTGGGCTACATGGGTGTACGCCATTAGCATAACATCGTCCTCTATGATGGTCTTTCCGATCCCAAAGGGTGTGCCCCTGTGGATGGTGGCGTACTCCCTTATGAGCACCCTGTTGCCTATTATCACTTCCGTATCCTCTCCTTGGTATTTCAGATGCTGAGGTTCCTCTCCTATTATGACACCGTCGTAGATTTTGCAGTTTTCCCCGATTTGGACCCTTCCCTTTATGCTAACCCTTGCACCCAACTTGGTGCCTTTGCCTATTCTGATGCTCCCCTCCAACAGGCAAAAGGGACCTATCTCAACATCCTCTTCCAAGTGCACATCTCCCAAAAGGATCGCAGTTGGATGAACCTTTATCATCGGATTACTCCCAAAAGAAATTTTCTAAGCAGGTTTAAAGCCAGTTGGGTTGCCAAAAAACGGTTTTCGTTCCTGCCAAGTTTGAGCACGTGCCTTTCCACTATAACTTCCTTGTCTGTGCTCAAGGCTATGTAGGTCAAGCCCACAGGCTTTGTGGGGGTTGCCCCAGAGGGACCCGCTATGCCAGTGATGGCAATGGAGATGTCTGCGTCCGTTTCCTCCAGTGCGGATATGCACATAGCCCTGCAAACCTCCTCAGAAACCGCACCATGCTTCTGTAATAGCTCTCTTTCTAAGTTCAAAAGCTTTGTTTTTAGTTCATTGGAATAGACCACAAAGCCACCCAGAAAGTATTGACTACTGCCCGGCACGTTCACAAGCCTTGCGGACAAGAGTCCTCCAGTGCAACTTTCTGCAACCGCAAGTTTTAAGCCCCTTTCTTTTAGAAGTTCTCCCACAACTTCTTCCATCTCCCTTCTGTCATCCGCATAAACATAAAAGCCAAGCTCTTGCCGTGCCCTCCTCCAATCCTCCTCACTGTCAAAGTATATGTCTATACCACCCAACCATTCATAAACCCTTGGATAGTTGAGTTTTTCCCTCTCCAAGCCAAAGGTTCTTAAAATATAGCCCTCTTTAAAGGAGTCTTCACACACCCCCACCCTCATTCCAAAACCTCAAACCTGTAATAGGGCTCTTTGGCAAAACTTCCCACGCTGTGCCCAGGGTCAAAGGGCTGAAATTCCTCAAAGGAAAGGGGCACATAAATTACATCCTCCGCCACGTTGGGTGTGATAACCACTTCAAACTCTCTTCCTCTTAGGGTTAGTTTGCTTTTCACTCCCAGCTTTCTTGCGGTTTTTTCCGACATGTATGCCCTTTGGTGCTTTTCCATGTTGTGGGTCCAAGGGTTCCAGTGTCCCAGCTCATCCACCAAACCGTTGGAGGTATAAAGCACTATTCCTTCCTTTAACCGTCCACTTGCAGGCTCTTCTTCAAGGGATGGCAGTTTTAAGGGTGTCCCCTCAAAGCCGGGCTCCACCTTTAAAAATTCTTCCACCTTTACCTCAATACCAAACACTTCTCCCAAAAACGCGTAGGGAACTACCGCACCCTCCGGTTTTTTTATAGCCTGTGGGCAAAAATAAACCCTTCCAAAGCTGTTTCTGTACGCTATAAAGTCCCTCTCAGAAAAGTTGGCACTGCCCACCACGAGGGTAGAATACTGGGAAGTTAAGTTTGGAAACAGGGTAAAATGCACCGAAAACTTCTCTTTTATTCTTTCCCTGACCTCCTGCGGAAGCTGAACCAACGGATTTCCAAAGAACACAAAGCTATCGTAGTCCTCTATGCTATCCACAAGATCCCTAAGTTCCTTGGCGGGCAGCGGCATAAGGTCTCCCACAAAGCTGTAATCTACCCCGAAGCGTCTTTTTAGCCTGTAAAGGATGCTGAGAACTTGGTTTCTGAAGGGTGAGGCAAGGAGGTCTGTGCACACCAGCAGGAGGGTTTTTACAAGGTGCATAGCTTTCTTTAGTTCCACCACCAGAGGGTCTGTGTGCTCTGGCTCCAGAAGGCTGTTCATAAAAGAAAGCTGTTTTATAGGGTTCAAAAGTACCTGCCTTTTAGCCTTGGCACACAGGGTAGCATACCGGGAGCTAACGCAGACAAGGTGGGCAGACTTTTCCACCGCATCCACCAGATATCTCATAGACATAACCTCAGAGAATACAGGCTCCGCCTCCCAGCCAATTATGAGCATATAGTTCTGCCATTGGTTGAAGAAGACCTCCGAAGGATTGTAGCCCAGCACGGGTGCATCCACGAAAACATCTCCCAATTGCCTTGCCAGAAGATACTCCTCAAGGCTTGAAAGATGTCTGTCTAAAACTATGGCAACTTTTCCCTTAAGGTGCTCCTTTATTAGCTCCTTGGCTTGTTCTTGGGAGATGTTTAAAAGTTCTTGTCCCTGCCACAGGTAAAAGCCCAGTAGCCGGAGAGGATTTTGGGCAACCTCTTGTAGTAAGGTTATACCTTTGCTACAGAGGCTTCCCATACCCTTTGGATCCGCAGGATGTCCATAAAGGTCTATGGGCTTTCCTTGGGCTTTATACAGCACATAGCCGCACCCACAACCACAGCCCGCACACTGGCTAACTACCTGCTCCTCAAAGGGCTTTCTTGTTAGTGGAATAGAGGGCGGTGTCATTGTAGGGAGTAAATTTTAATATACATCTGGTGTGAAATTCAAGAAAGCTAAATGTCTGTTCAATATTAGAACATTCTAATATCTATACTCTAAAAGTTATCCTTTGAAAATTTCTATGGCTAAACAAAAACCTTTGAATTACCATTCAAACCAGAAGGAGGTGCAAAAAATGGAGCTTACCAGAAGGACTTTCCTTAAGGCTTCTGGATTGTCTGTTGGTGCCAGCGTGGCTGGTGTTTTGGGCTTTGATATAAAGCCCGCCTTAGCAAGGGTTCAGGAGTTGAAAATTTCTAAAGCCAAGGCAGTTAAGAGCATATGCCCTTACTGTTCTGTGTCCTGCGGTGTGCTCATATACAGCCTTACGGATGGCGCAGCGAACGTAAAGCCGAGAGTGATCCATGTGGAAGGGGACCCAGACACGCCCGTCAACAGAGGGACCCTCTGCCCCAAAGGTGCTACTCTTAAGGACTTTATAAACTCTCCGAGGAGGCTCACAAAACCCCTATACAGGGCGCCTGGTTCCAAAGAGTGGAAGGAGATCAGTTGGGACGAAGCCATAGAGAAAATGGCAAGGCTTATAAAGGATACCAGGGACAGGACCTTTATTGAAACAGACCAAGAGGGTAGGGTGGTAAATAGGTGCGAGAGCATCTTTTGGCTGACGGGCTCCATAATGGAAAACGAGGCAGCTTACCTATGGATCAAGCTGGGCAGAATACTTGGCTTAACAGCTTTAGAGACGCAGGCACGAATATGACACGCACCCACGGTGGCCAGTTTGGCCACAAGGTTTGGCAGGGGTGCAATGACCAACTCTTGGGAGGACATAAAGAACGCAGATGTTGTGTTTGTTATGGGAGGGAACCCGGCTGAAAACCATCCATGCGGTTTCAAATGGGCAATAAAGGCAAGACAGGAAAGGGGTGCAAAGATTATATGCGTTGATGTGCGCTACACAAGAACTGCAGCGGTCTCGGACATATTCGTTCAAATAAGACCCGGTTCCGACATAGCCTTTATGGGTGGTCTGATAAACTATGTTCTCCAGAACAAAAAATACAACGAAGAGTATGTAAGACACTTTACCAACGCCACCTACATAGTGAAGGACACCTACAACTTTGACCCCGAAACTGGACTTTTCTCCGGCTACGACCCAGAGAAGAGAAGGTATGACACCAAGCTTTGGGATTATGAAAGGGACGAAAAGGGCATGGTCAAGAAGGATATGACCATGGAACATCCAAGGTGCGTCTTCCAACTCCTCAAGCAGTTCTATTCAAGATACACGCCGGAGGTTGTGGAAAAGATAACGGGTGTTCCAAAGGAAAAGTTCCTGGAGGTGGCAAAGATCATAGCGGAGACTGGTGCGCCAGACAAATCCATGACACACCTTTACGCCTTAGGTTGGACCCATCACAGCTGGGGCACGCAGGTGATAGGTTCTATGGCGATCCTTCAACTGCTTTTGGGCAATATTGGTGTGCCCGGAGGAGGAATAAACGCACTCAGAGGACATTCTAATGTGCAGGGTGTGACGGACTTGGCGGGTGAGGGTAGGTTCCTGCATGGCTACCTCAGACCACCTAAACCCGAACAGCAAACCCTAAAGGATTACATTGAAGCGAACACACCCAAGCCTTGGGACGAAGGCTCCATGAACTACTGGTCCAACTACTCAAAGTTCATTGTCTCCCTGCTAAAAGCATACTACGGAGATGCGGCCACTCCCGAGAACGACTTTGCCTATCACTTCCTGCCAAAGCAGGATAAGGTCATTGCTTGGGATGAAGCCATTGACAGGATGTATAGAGGTAAGATGGAGGGTTTGGTCTCTTTGGGTGTGAATATTCTGGCTAACACGCCCAATGTGAATAAGACCGTGGAAGCTCTGTCCAAGCTCAAGTGGATGGTGGTGGTGGAACTCTTTGAAACAGAGATGGCGTCCTTCTGGAAGCAAGCCAAAAACCCAGAGGCGGTAAAGACGGAAGTTCTGCTCTTGCCCTCCGCCCTCTTTGCGGAGAAGGAGGGAACAAAGACTAACAGCGGAAGGCGTCTATCTTGGCAATACAAGGCGGTGGACCCACCCGGGGATGCCAAGTCTGAATACTGGATCGCAGGAAGGCTTTACATGAAACTAAAAGAACTCTACCAAAAGGAGGGTGGCAAATTCCCCGATCCAATACTGAAGGCACGCTGGCCCTATAAGAACCCCTACGAGCCCACTGCGGATGAGGTTCTTGCCCTGGAGATAAACGGCGTGGCTCTTGCGGACTTGACGGACGATAAGGGTAATGTGGTGGTGAAGAAGGGCGAAAGATTGCCCAGCTTTACCATGTTGAGGGATGACGGAACCACCGCCTGCGGTATGTGGCTATACTGCGGAGTGTATCCTCAGTCTGGAAACAGGGCAAAGAACACAGACCTATCCGACCCCTCTGGGCTGGGCATATATCCCAACTTTGGCTTCTCTTGGCCCGCCAACAGGAGGATCCTATACAACAGGGCCTCTGCAGACCCAACGGGTAAGCCTTGGTCTCCTAAGAAGAAACTGCTCTGGTGGGACGAAAAGGAAGGCAAGTGGGTTGGGCACGATGTGCCAGACATAAAACCCGACCTGCCACCAGAGTATGGTCCCTTCATAATGCTACCGGAGGGTAGAGGCAGGCTCTATAACTTCTTCCTTGCGGACGGACCCTTCCCCGAACACTACGAACCCTACGAATCGCCCGTCCAAAATGTGTTACATCCTAAGACCTCCACCAACCCAGTAGTTAAGATCTATAAGTCTGAGCTGGACCTTTTGGGAACCCCCGACAAGTTCCCCTACTGTGCCACCACCTACAGGCTTACTGAGCATTTCCACTTCTGGACAAAGCATGTATATGGGGCTTCTGTTCTATTCCAGAAGATCTTTGTAGAAATACCAGAGGAGTTGGCTAAGGAGCTTGGCATAAAAGAGGGAGATAAGGTCAGGATCGTGACCGCAAGGGGTTCTGCGGAAGCCTACGCCCTCCCTACCAAGAGGATCAAGCCTCTGATCGTAAACGGTAAAAAGGTCTATACCGTTGGCATACCCATTCACTGGGGCTTTGAGGGCTTTGTGAAGGGTGCCCTTGCCAACTTGGCAACGCCCTATGTGTGGGACCCCAACTCTCAAACGCCCGAGTTCAAGGGGTTCCTATGCAACATAGAAAAGGTAAAAGCATAAAGGAGGTAATGCAATGAGCACAGTTACCGTTGGAGGAACTGTTGGAGCAGGGCTAAAGCGGGTGTCTGCCTCCAAGGCACCCGCGGAGGTAAAGTCCGCGGACAGGTTAGCCATATTGGTAGATGTTTCCTCCTGCATAGGATGTAAGGGTTGTGAGGCGGCATGTGCCCAGTGGCACGACCTTAAGCCCCCACTTTTACCGGAGGAACAGGCACCAGTGGGATATCAATCCTATCCGGACCTAATGCCCAGCGTATTTATGATGATGAAGTTCAGGGAGGCGGAAACAGAGAAGGGGCTAACCTGGTTTATAGCCAAATACCAATGCATGCACTGTGGGGACCCTGGTTGTCTAAAGGCTTGCCCTTCGCCGGGTGCGGTTATTCAATACCAAAACGGCATAGTGGATTTTGACCATTCCAAGTGCATAGGCTGTAAATTCTGCCTTTCAGGCTGTCCCTTTGATATTCCAAGGTACGACGCCAACAACAAGCCGTGGAAGTGCAACTTCTGTGTGGATAGGGTCTCTGCGGGGCTTGAGCCTGCCTGTGTGAAAACCTGTCCTACCAACTGTCTGCACTTTGGCACAAGGGAGGAGATGCTACATAGGGCTGAAAAGATCGTGGCACAGCTAAAGCAGAGAGGCTTTGAAAATGCGGCTATATACGACCCACCCGGTGTGGGAGGAACTGGATACATCTATGTTCTACCCCATGGAGATAAGCCGGAGATGTATGGGCTTCCCAAAGAGGCGAGTATATCTCCCCTTGTTAGCCTGTGGAAGGGTCCCGTAAAGCTGGTGGGAAGCGTGATCCTGTGGGCTTCTCTGTTGGGTGCCTTCCTACAGCTAATACTCTTTGGACCCATAAAGGTGGGTAAGAAAGAAAAGAAGGAGGAGTAAGCCATGGAACACACAAAAAACCTTGAGGATGTGGAAGTTCAAAGGTTCTCAGCCTTTGAAAGATTTATACATTGGCTTGTGGCAATATCTTTCCTGTATCTGTTTTTCTCGGGTCTTGGTATATACTCTCCCAAGTTTAGCTGGCTTTTGACTGTGCTGGGGGGTAAGGAGTTTTCCGCATGGCTACATCCCATTGCTGGCATCGTCTATTCGGTGGGAGTGTTCTTGATGTTCCTCAAATGGGCAAAGGATTTTATTTTGGATGCGGACGACATAAAGTGGCTGAAGGGCGTAAAACACTACATAAAGGGAGAGGAGGAAAAACTGCCAGAGGCGGGGAAATATAACGCAGGGCAAAAACTCTTTGGGTGGATCGTGTTCATAGGAAGTGCGGTGTTCCTGATTTCTGGATTGGTTATGTGGTTTCCGAATAGCTTTTCAATAACCCTGGTCAGGTGGGCTATATTGTTGCACGAAATTGCCTTCATAGTGGTGGGTGCGGGCTTTATAGTGCATGTTTATATGGGAACCATTGGGGTGCCCGGTTCTCTGAGCAGTATGATAACTGGGAAGGTATCCGCCCTTTGGGCTGCCTCACATCATCCCAAGTGGTTTAAGCAAATTATTGGGAGGAGAGAGCCATGAGGGCTTTAAAGCTTTTGACCGCCGCCCTGGCGGTCCTTCCAACTTTTACACTTAGCCAAGAGTTGAAAGCGTCTGCAGAGCTCATAAATCAAAAAGGTGAAAAGGTTGGTAAAGCTGAACTGATACAAACCAACTCGGGAGTACTAATAAAGTTGGATGTTAAGGGACTTCCCCCCAACGCAGAGCTTGCCCTTCACATACACGAACTTGGAAAATGCGATCCGCCGGACTTTATGTCTGCCAAAGGACACTTTAATCCCTTCAACAAAAAACACGGGCTCTTGAACCCTGAGGGACCACACGCAGGAGACATGCCGAACGTGTTTACGGATGCCAACGGCAACCTGAGGGTGCATGTTCTCAACACCTTTGTGACCCTTGAGCGTGGAAAGCCAAACAGCCTCTTTAAGGAAGGAGGAACTTCCATCATGATCCACCAGCATCCAGATGATCACAAAACAGACCCAGCGGGACATGCGGGACCAAGGATCGCCTGCGGAGTAATAAAACAATGAGCATTGTGAGGTTAAAAGAAAGAGAATACAGCATAAGCAGACTACAGCACCTAAAGGCTAAGCACCCGGAGGCGGAGGAAATTCTTAGCTTTATGGAAAAGGTCCTCCGGTGGCAGTTAGACTTTTACGAAAAGCTTGAAAACAAAGGGGAAAGCAACTGGAGAAAAGGCTTAAAAGAATTTTATTCCCTATTGGAACTCTGCATAAGCTACGGCTCTGAAACCCTTAGGGAAACCGCGCAAAGTTTGATGGCTTTGGGTAAAGAAGAGATAGAAAAGCTGATAGCAGAGTTTCTCAAGGAGAGGTGGGCACCGGAGGAGGAGAGGTTCATATTTTTGTCCTTTTTGAACCCTTTTTTCTCCATAATGGCTGAAAGCACGGACGCAGACCTCAAAAATTGGCTAAAGGAAAAGTGCCCCGTATGTGGCTTTCGTCCCTCCGTTTCTTACATTATGGATACGGAGGATGTGGAAGGGGGGAGGTATCTGAGTTGTGTGCTGTGCAATACCGGTTGGCTATACTACCGGACCAAGTGCCCAAAATGTGGAAATGTGGAGGATGATCACTTTGAATACATCCACGAGGAAGGGAACAGGTATGTTCAACTGCATGTTTGCAAAAAGTGCAACACATACCTAAAGGTAATAGACCTAAGGGTTGATGGATTGGCGGTTCCCCATATTGACGACCTTGCCACATTAAGTTTAGACCTCTGGGCAAGACAGCAGGGCTTTGAAAGGTATGAAAAGAACCTCTTGGGTTTATGATAGACAGGCGGTTTCTTTTAAAGTTCTTGAGTTTTTCCTTTCTGGCGAGGGCTAACGTGGAAAAGGATATCGATGTGTTCGGTTGTAAGCTAAAAAGGGATAGGCTCTACAGAATAAACGAAGACAGGATGATCTTTCAGTGGATAAAAAAGGAGGGAAAGAACATTTATTCGGTGGGCTTTACACCCATCCTTTCAGCCCTTGTGTATCCCCTTTATTCGGTAAAGATCAAGCCGGTGGGTACAGTGGTGGAATACGATGGAAACTTAGCGGTAGTGGAGGCGGGCAAGAGAGTATCCACCTTTCCCTCTCCCTTGGGTGGGAAAATAGTGGATAAAAATTCCAAGCTTGAAAAGGACCCAAGCCCCCTGATCAGCGACCCTTACAACGCATGGCTCGTCAAGGTTGAATCTGAAGATACGGAAAGCCTCAAAAGGCTCAAAAGGGCTGAGGAAGTGGTGGATACCATAAGGCAGTTTATAATAAGAGAACAAATAGAGTGTTTGCCAAGGAAATAGGGAGAGCGTGGCAGGCTGGTGCCGCCCCGGGACTTCAAATCCCGTGAGGGGTTGCTCTGGCAATCCCTGGAGGGTTCGATTCCCTTGCTCTCCCGCTATGTTTTAATAACTTCCAAACCTTCGCCCTCCTCAACCCAACCTACATGCCGCAGGCTAACCTTTAATTCTTTAGCTAAAGCAAGCACATCTCTTTCTCTTTCTTTGGGAACCGTAAAAAGAAGCCCGCCGGAGGTGGTAGGGTCCGATAGAAGGATCAGCTCCCATCTTTCCAAGCCGGAGAAACTAAGGGAGGGCTTCACAAAGTTAAAGTTATCCACCGCACCCTTGGGATATATGCCCATCTTCGCAAAGTGGGCAGACTGCTCGTAAAAGGGCACCCTTGAGAAGTCTATTATTAACTTTACTCCCGATTTTTTGGCTACATTGTAGGCATGACCCAAAAGCCCAAAGCCGGTTATGTCCGTGCAGGCGTTGGCATTTACCCTTAGGGCAAGCTCGCCCGCTCTATCGTTCAAAAGTAGCATGTTTTGAATTGCATCCGGGATATCTTTCTCTTCAATCTTCCCTTCCTTTATAGCCTTGGTTAGTATGCCCACGCCTATGGGTTTTGTGATGTAAAGAAGGTCGCCGGGTTTGGCTCCACTCTGTGTTAAGAGCTTTCCAGATGGGCAAACTCCAAAGACCGCCAACCCAAACTTGGGCTCTTGGTCGTCTACGGTATGACCGCCCAAAAGGACAGTCTTTGCCTCCCTTAGTTTGTCCGTGGCACCCCTGAGCACCTCTTTTAAGACCTCCGAAGAAAGCTGGCAATGGTTAAAGCCAAGCACCGCAAGGGCTGTTAGAGGAACTCCTCCGGTGGCGTATATGTCGCTAAGGGAATTGGCGGCGGATATAGCACCCCAAAGGTATGGGTCATTGACTACGGGAGTTATAAAATCCACCGTATGCAAAAACACTGACCAATTGTATTCATATGCCCCCGCGTCATCTCCCATACCCAAAAGGGTATGCTCATCCGTGTATGGGTTTAGCCCCGCCAGGAGCTTTTCTAGGTCCCCCGGACCTACCTTAGCCGCTCAACCGGATGCCCTGACAAGCTTCAAAAGTTCCATCTTTTCAATTTTTATACAACCTCTACTCTATACTTGGATTGTTCAAAGGTCAGCTTATATTTATCTACCAATTTCCCAGAAACCTCCGCTATGGGATACATTAACTCGTTTATAGTCTCCCTACTGCTCAAAGGAGGCTCGGGTTCAAAATCCCTTGCGTAGTTAAAGGCAACCCAATGTAAATCCCATCCACCGAACATAAATTCCCTAATGAACTTTACCCTCTCATCTTTTATACTATCTATCTTTTCCTCAAGTATAAACTTCCTTACATCTGCCGGGTCTGCAGGTACCCACTGTCCTAACCAGAACTCAGCTCTACAGTGTTGTGCTTTTGTTGCATCTCCCGCTACATCAGATATGCCCTTGGATAGGGATGATGCTTTAACCCTAATGCCAAAGATTTCCCTTGCGGGAATTCCGGACGCTCGGCAAAGGGCTACAAATAGGGAATTTATATCCGTGCATTTTCCACCAAAGTATCCACTTTCCAGCATAGCCTTTACATCCCCAGTGCCACACCCCAAAACTTTGGGGTCCCTAAAAGTATTATCCACTACCCAATCGTATATAGCCCTAACTTTGCTGTAATCTGTGCTAAGACCCTTGGTGATTTTATTCGCATACTCTTTAACTATTCCATCGGTGGGTATATGTTTGGTAGGTTTGAGATAAAGGGCAACCTCAGAAGGTATGTGGGTATTGTTCTTTGGTAATTTCTTCAGATCTACATTCCTTGACCAAAATTCCACATCAAATATAACTTCCACCTGCTTTTCATTCTTATCGGGAAACTCCAAGTATAGTATGGGTGCCGAATATACCGCATCTTTAGTAAGCCTACTCAACGAGTGAGTGCCTTTTATTTCCAAGCTTAACAACCTTTGATAATCTGTATTCATAGGTACTGGTAGCCAAAGCCTAACTTTACCCTCGTAGGGAAGCTTGGCAGAATATATCAGCTTCGCCCTTTCTTTTTTGGTTGAAGAAAAGGAAAGCTGAGGAAAGTTAAGAACTGAAAGGGCAAGACTGCTTACAGAAAGCTTAATAAAATTCCTCCTGTCCATTTTACAACCTCCATAATTTGATTTGTACTAAGATTAATCAGCCAGAAAAAATTTTTCATCAGAAAGTTTGGAAGGGTGTCCGCCTTTTCGTTTGAAAATTTAGAACTCTAAACCCTTAAGCACCGAAATCAGAGGCTTTATATCCTCCTCAAGGACCGTTCTCATGTCAAGCAGTAGCAAGTCATCCCTCAACCTGCCAACCACTGGAGGCTCCTGTTTTAACAGCCACTTGTATAACTCTTGAGGGCTAATCCTTTGATGCTTTATTGCCACGCAATAGGTAGGTAGCTTTAGCTCCGGTAGGCTTCCCCCTCCGCACACTGAGAGTTCTCTAACAATAGATACACTTAACCACTTTACATTTTTTAAGTGTTTTGCCACCTTTTTTGCTTTTTTCTTTAGCTCCTCCTCCGCTGTGGAAAGCATACGCAGGGTAGGTATCTCCTCATACCTCTCTTCCCTGTAAAGTCTTAGGGTATGCTCAAGGGCTGAGAGGGTAAGCTTGTCAACCCTGAGAACCCTGCTAAGCGGATTTTTCTTCAAGGGTTCCACAAACTCTCTCTTTCCTAAGATCAGCCCCGCTTGGGGACCGCCCAAGAGCTTATCTCCGCTACCGGAGACCAAATGCAGACCTTTCTTTATAAGCTCCTCAAAGGAGGGCTCTTCGTAATTTATACCGAGCTTTCTTAGGTCCATAAGAAGACCACTACCCGCATCATAGTAGACAGGCAGACCCAAACTCAAAAGCTCTTCCGCCTTCACTTCTTCTATAAAACCCTCCATGTAAAAGTTGCTCTTATGCACCTTCATTATCAGGGCAGTGTTTGGGCTGATGGCGTTTTTGTAATCCTGTAGCCTTGTTTTGTTGGTGGTGCCCACTTCCACCAAGATTGCCCCAGAAGCCCTCATAATGTCCGGGATACGAAAGCTTCCCCCAATTTCTACAAGCTCGCCCCGGGAGACTATAACCTCCCTGTCCTTTGCATGGGTGTTCAATACTAAAAAGACCGCTCCAGCGTTGTTATTTACCACATGGGCGGACTCACAGCCAACCAAATCTACCAATAGCTCCTCCACCAAACGCACCCTTGAACCCCTTTTCCCCTCCTCCAAGTCAAACTCCAAATTGCTGTAATGGGTGGCGATTTCTTTTATAAAGTTAGCGGTCTCCTCCGAAAGGACAGACCTTCCTAAGTTTGTGTTTATGACCACTCCAGTGGCGTTTATTACCCTCCTCAGGTTTGTTCTTTTTAGCCTTTTTAGCTCCTCCTCTATAACCAACCCAAGGTCCTCCAGATGGCTTCTTTTGCCCTCCAAAATTTCCCTTCTTACCTTATCCACCGCATTTTTTATTGCCATCCTAAGCAGTGGGCTATCTCCATGAACCTTTCCATACTCTTCTATGAGCTTGGACACCTGTGGGATCTTTCTCAAAAGCTCTCTCACTTTATGAACCTCCTAAAATTTCCCTCTCGCCTGGTGTATCCAAGGTAGTCTATGTATTCCAGAAGCGGGATCAAATACTTTCTACTCAATCCAAGCAGTGCCTTTGCCTGTTGAACCTCAAAGCTGTCTCCCAAAGACCTGAGCTTAGACAACACTTCCTTTAGGTCCTCATCAAGTATGTAAAGCCTTTCTCCCAAGCTATGAACCTTTCCCTTCCTTACTGCCAAGGGAAGGACCTCCTTGAACCTCTCCAATTCAGCCTCCTCCTTTATAGAACCCTTCATAAACTCCAAAAGTTCCCGAAAGCCCTCCAACTCTTCCAAGTTTGCCCTTCTCTCGTCTAAAATATAGCCCTCTACCAGTCTGTAGCCCTTCAGTTGAGACAGGATATACTTCAAAAGTTCCTCGCTCACTCGGAGAGAACTTTTTAACTCCTCCAAGGGTAAAAAGCCCCCCTTGGTGCTAAGGATGGCGCTTAGCTTTTCCCTTAGCCCTTCCACCACAGTGGGTGCAAAGAGTTTATCCCCTATCCTTACCGCCCCAAGCTTGCTCGGATTTATATGCACACCAAATAGAGAGCCGAGCACTTCCAAAGGGAGCCCCCTAAAACCAGCCTCAGAAAGAAAGTAAGAGATTGGGTCTTCCTTGAGGAAATCCAAACGTTCTTTTATAAATCTTTTCCTTTTTACTGTGGGCTTTGGGTGTATCACCCTATAGCTGGCACATAGCTGTCCGGACGCATCAAGGATGGGTCCCCTATCCCCTAAGATAGCACACACTGGCTCTTCCAAGGTAAGAAGATAGACCTTTTCGGAGACCTTTTTTCGTTTGAACTTTATTTCCCTCATATAAAAGAAAAGGCTCCCTTCACCCTTTGGCATTTCTCCCTCCACCTCCACCAAGAGATGCCTGCTCTTTGCAATCTGTCCCTTTTTAACAAGCACAAAGCCCCTTTCCACCTGAGAGGGTTCAACACCAGCCACCAACAGAGCCAACCTTTCCCCTTCTTTTCCCTCCTTCACAAATACACCGTGATTTTGAATTTTCTTTACTCTAACTTCAAAGCCCAAGGGTTCAAGGCTCAAACTGTCTCCCTCTTCAACCCTACCAGATAAACAACTACCCCTCAGAACAGTTCCGTAGCCCTTTACATTAAAGGCTGAATCCAAAACTATGCGTAAAAATTCAACGCCGGCGCCTGAAATCTCCTCCGCATACTCGCCTATTGTCTTCTTCAACTCCTCCAATCCAATACCGCTCAAAGCGGAGACCGCACACAGCCCATAAGCCCTTAGCCCCATATCCTTCAAAAACTCCGAAAGCTCCATTCTTGCAAGTTCTAAGGTTTCCTCATCCACCCTGTCTGCCTTTGTTAGAACCGCCACGCAGTGGTATATGCCAAAGGCTTTGATGAGTTGGGTATGCTTTATAGTCTCCGGCATTACGCCCTCCACCGGGTCCACCACCAAAAGCACACCCCTTACGCAAGCCAAACCCGCTATGGCGTTCTTTATGAACCTTTCATGACCGGGTATGTCTATGAGCTCTACCCTTAGCCCTTTCTCGGGATAGTCCAAGTATGCAAAGCCAAGGTCAATGCTCATACCCCTCCTTTTTTCCTCGGGCAACCGATCTGTATCTATGCCCGTCAGGGCTTTCACCAAGGTGGTTTTACCGTGGTCTACATGTCCCGCAATTCCCACGGGCACAAATCTCATGGGCTCACTTCCACAAAGCTACGCCTTTTTAACTCTTCCACAAAATATCTAACCGCCGGTGGCATGGGTCTCTCTTCATCAAAGACCAAGTAAAACTCCCTCTCTATGGGTTCAAAGCCCTTCACCTTTACCTGCCTTATGCCTTTGTATTTTCTGAGTGCTAAGGAGGACATAAAAGATAGAGCTTTGACCCTTTTTAGCACATCCAATATGACCTCGTTCTTATCTGTGATCATGAGAACCTTCAGCTCCTTTAGATTTATTCCAAGCTTGTAAAGGGCTTCTTCTAAAAGCCTTCTTGTGCCGGAACCCTCTTCTCTCAGAACCCAAGGCAAGGTCTTTAGGTCCTCCAAGCTCAGCTTTGGGTCCACTCCATTGCCACCTACAATGTGGATCTGGTCCCACCATAGATTTTCATACTTGAGCCTACTAAAGGGTATCTTTGCACCAACTACACCCAAATCCAACTCGCCTTTTGCTACCTTATCCACGACCTCCTTAGAATCGCTAACATAAAACTCTATCATTATCTGTCTGTTCTTAGATAGAAAGTCTGATATAAAGTCGGGAAGTATGTAGCTTCCGGGAACTGAGCTCGCCCCCACCTTTACAAGTCCCCTGTAGGAACCAGAGAGCATCTTTATCTCCTCTATTACCGCAAGCTTTAGCTCAAGGACCTTTTTAGCGTATGGGTAGAGCATTTGGGCTGTGCTGGTTGGAATGAGCTTTCTGCCCTTTTTGTAAAAAAGCTTAAGTCCTATTTGGTTTTCAAGCTGATGCAAATGAAAGCTTATGGTAGATTGGGAAAGATGCAAGCAGTCTGAACTTTCTGAGATGCTTCCCTTTTCATAAACACAGCAAAAAAGCTCAAGGAGTTTCAGGTCTATATCTAAATTCTTCACTCCTTACATATTATCCAAGGCTAACAGGGCGTTCAATAGCTTAAATCATAGATTTTTGACTACTTAGCCAACTCCACCGCTTTTTTGGCACCGTCCCACATGTCCTCGGCGGTTATGAAATTCAGCCCAGATTCCGAGAGAATTCTTTTACCTTCCTCCACATTGGTGCCCTCCATCCTAACCACCACCGGCACCTTTATCTCCACCATCTTTGCTGCTTCAACGAGTCCGTTAGCAAGCCTGTCGCACCTTAGAATGCCACCGAATATGTTTATAAACACCGCCTTTACGTTCTTGTCTGCAATCAGGATCCTAAAGGCGTTGGCGATCTGTTCCACATTGGCACCGCCACCCACATCCAAGAAGTTTGCGGGCTCACCACCCGCCAGCTTGATTATGTCCATGGTGGTCATGGCAAGCCCTGCACCATTTACCATACAGCCTATGTTTCCGTCAAGCTTTATGTAGTTTAGGCTGTAAGTTTTTGCCTCCACCTCCAATGGGTCCAGCTGGGTCAGATCCTCCATCTCCTCCAGGTCCTTGTGCCTGAAGAGGGCGTTGTCGTCAATTTCTACCTTGGCGTCCAAAAGAACAAGCTTACCATCCTTTGTAAGCACCAAAGGATTTATCTCCACAAGGCTGGCATCCAACTCCTCATAAGCCCTATACAAACCCAGGGCGATCTTTACAAAATCGTTAACGGGCAGACCCAGTTTAAAGGCAAGCCTTCTTGCCTGAGAGGGCATGAGACCGAGGTCTGGGTCAATGTGTAGCATGTGGATAGCTTCCGGCTTTTCCTTTGCCACCTCCTCAATCTCCATACCACCCTCCGCAGAAGCCATCAGCACAGGCTTAGAGACAGACCTGTCTAAGGTTATGGAGAGATAATACTCCTTCTCTATGGGCGTTGCCTTCTCTATCCAAACCCTGTTTACGGGCTTTCCATCGGGACACTGGAAGGTCTTTAGCACCTTTCCAAGCATACCTTCCACCGCAGCTTCAAGCTCCTCCATGCTTTTTACCAGTTTTACACCGCCTGCCTTGCCTCTTCCACCGCAATGCACTTGGGCTTTAACCACCAATGGAAATTCACCAAGCTCTTCTGCCGCCTGCTTGGCTTCCTGCAAACTGAAGGCTACCTTACCCTCTGGAACAGGAAGGTTGTATTTTTTCAGAATTTCCTTTGCCTGATGCTCGTGCAACTTCATGCTTACCCCCTAAGAGAGTTTGTTAAATTATACCACCGTTGGCTTAAAATTGTTCCTATGGAGTTTCCTAAGCTAAGACCCAGAAGGCTGAGGTTATCAGAAAACATAAGAAGGCTCGTCCGAGAGACCCGGCTTACCCTTGACGATCTAATATATCCCATCTTTGTCAGATACGGAGAGAACATAGTGGAAGAGGTCCCATCCATGCCCGGCGTTTATCGCTACAGTGTGGACAGGGTTGTGGATGCGGTAAAGGAGGTCAGAGACCTGGGCATACCCGCCATCATACTCTTTGGAATACCCGAACACAAGGACGAAATAGGTTCCGACACTTGGAGCGAGCAGGGTATAATCCAGAGGGCTCTCAGAAGGATCAAAAAGGAAGTGCCCGAGATGTATGTAATAACCGATGTATGCTTTTGTGAATACACCACTCACGGGCACTGCGGCGTGTTAAAAGGTCATACTGTGGATAATGACCTGACCCTTGAAAACTTAAAAAAACAGGTAATTTCTCACGCAGAGAATGGTGCGGATATGGTAGCACCTTCGGGTATGATGGACGGTATGGTTCAAGCCATAAGGTCTGCCCTTGACTCTGCAGGTTATACTCACATTCCGATAATGGCATACTCTGCCAAGTTTGCCTCCGCCTTCTATGGTCCCTTCAGGGACGCAGCAGAATCTGCCCCCGCCTTTGGAGACAGGAGAAGCTATCAGATGGACCCTGCCAACGCAAGGGAAGCCCTAAAGGAGGTGCTTTTGGACGTTCAAGAAGGCGCAGACATAGTTATGGTAAAGCCCGCTTTGGCATACCTTGATATAATAGCCAAGGTAAAAGAAGCCACACTTATACCAGTCTGTGCCTACAACGTTAGCGGAGAGTATGCCATGATAAAGGCTGCCGGAAGGCTTGGCTGGATAGATGAAGAAAAGGTGATGATAGAAACTTTAATATCCATAAAGAGGGCTGGGGCGGACATGATCATAACTTACTTTGCAAAGGATGTAGCAAAGCTCATAAACAAGGGCATAATTTGAATGCTGTTTATCTATAATCTTAGGGAGTTTTTAAAAGTACTTTTACTCCTCAGTTTGGTTTTTAGCTTTCTTTTGAGCCTTTACTCCTTGGTGGATATCCTACTCCTATACAAAGTGTCTGCACCACACATAATCCCGAAGGCTATACTAATAACAGTATTCTCAAGCTTTTATTACACTGCACCCATCTTAAATTGCCTTGCCCTGATGGTCTATATGAGAAGGGTGTTTAAAAAATCTTATGACAGGCTTTCTTACTCTTTTGGTATATCGCCGTTGAGATTTTTTATGCCTGTTTTGATGGCTTCTTTTATTCTTTCCCTTTTACAGCTTGCTTTGAGCTACAGTTTTTATCCAAAAATCTTTAAAAATGCCTACGCAATTGAGAGGGAGTTCAAGAAGGGAAAGGCAAAAGAAGAGCTTGTTTTAAACAACTTTTGGCTCAGCCTGGGAGAAGGAGAAAAAAGGGCTTACGTAAGAATAGGCTTTGCAAACCTGATGGATGGCAGGGTTTATGATGTCTTCTCTGTGTATTTGCAGGGTAATTATATATACGGAGTGCTCTACGCCAAAGAAGGGCTATGGAAAGACAGAAGTCTAACACTCATTGGAGCGGAAAGGAGTTATTCTGATAGCGGGTTGAAGGAAAAGAAGGATATAACCTTGGAGTTTATATCTGTGGATGATGCAAAAGCCTTTGGAGAAAAACTGAGCCACTTAAGGATGGATAAGCTGATTTCCCTTTACTCTTTGGCAAGTTCTCTGGGTATGAACAGGGATGTTTATCTTGCGGAGCTTTTGTTAAGGCTCGTTATCAGCCTATCTGTGCTCGCACTTACCCTACCCTTAGCCTACCATCTTTTAAAGGAACGTAGCTTTCTAAAGCCTTCTATGTTTTTTCTTCTTTACATAGCCCTTTACATACTTAGTTTGAACCTTATAAAGATCACTGCCCAAGAGCTGGGACGCAGTCCCCTTTTGGGAGCCTTGCCCTTTTTCGTGCTTGTCTTACTCTCCTTCAGAAGCCTTTACTATCTGGGCAAAGGATTCAGGGTCTAAGCTGGCGGTTCCCACCAAAAGACCATCCACATCGGGCATAGAAAGAAAGTCTTTGGCGTTCTTTGGGCTTACACTGCCTCCATACAGAACTCTAACATCTCCCAAAAACTCCTTTATAAACCTATGGACAAATTGGGCATCCTCCGGTGTGGCGGGTGTTCCTGTGCCTATTGCCCAAATAGGTTCATAGGCGATGTCAATCTTGCCCGCCAAATCCTCCAAACCGGACAATCCAAGCTTTAGCTGGCTTTCCACTACCTTTAAGGTCATGCCTGCATTTCGGTCTTCTATCTTTTCCCCAACGCAAAGGATGGGTCTTAGCCCCTTTTCCAAGCAGGCTATAACCTTTTTGTTTATCATCTCGTCAGTTTCTCCAAAAAGCCACCTTCTTTCTGAGTGCCCTACTATAACATAAGACACGCCAAGTTCCTTGAGCATACTAAGGGATATTTCTCCCGTAAAGGCTCCCTTTTCCTCATAGTGGCAGTTTTGAGCTCCCAGCTTTATATGGCTATCCTTTAGCATTTCTCCTGCCACACAAAGGGAGGTAAAGGGAGGACAAAGAAGAATTTCCGTGTTTTTAACATCCCTTACAAGTTCTAAAAACTTTGTTATGTACTCCCTCGTTTGGGAGGGGGTTTTGTTCATTTTCCAGTTTCCCGCAATTAGCTTCATAGCAAAATATTCTACAATATTTGTATGGAAAAGGCCTTAGTGGGTATAATAATGGGGAGCATCTCCGATTGGGAGTATCTAAAGCCCGCCTATGAAGTTTTGAAGGAGTTTGGAGTGCCCTGCGAGGTTAAGGTTGTTTCTGCCCATCGCACACCTGAACTTATGTTTGAGTACGCCAAAACCGCAAGGGAAAGGGGCATAGAGGTGATAATCGCCGGCGCGGGAGGTTCTGCCCACCTACCGGGTATGACCGCTTCTATGACTACCTTGCCAGTTATAGGTGTTCCCGTACCCACAAAGCATTTGGGAGGTGTTGATTCTCTACACTCCATCGTTCAAATGCCCGCGGGCATCCCTGTGGCTACTGTAGGCATTGGCAATGGCACCAACGCAGGACTTTTGGCGGTCAGGATACTTTCTATAAAGTATCCAGAGCTTGAGAAAAAATTGCAGGGTTACACCAAAAAGCTGAAGGAAAAGGTAGCTAAGATGAACGAAGACCTAAAAAATATGCTATAATAAAATAGAATGGAGGAAGGAAATGGCACTGAGGATTAGACTCTCTAAGTTTGGTAGGACTCACCATCCTATATATCGGATAGTAGTGATGGATAGCCGTTCTCCAAGGGAAGGTAGGTATGTGGATATTTTGGGAACTTATGACCCAAAGAGAAAGGAACTTTTGGATATCAAACCAGAAAAGGTAAAAGAATGGCTTGAAAAAGGTGCAGAGCTTACCGATAGAGCAAAAAGCATACTCAAAAACGCAAAAATAATCTAAGAAGGAGGTAGTTCCATGAGCCAACTGAGAGACATCGTAGAAATCACCGCCAAGTCCCTTGTGGACAACCCCAACGGGGTCAATGTGGTAGAGATAGAAGGGGAGAAGACCATAGTTATTGAGCTGAGGGTGGACAAGGCAGACGTAGGAAAGGTAATAGGCAAGCAGGGCAGAATAGCCCGAGCCCTCAGGACTATCCTATCCGCTATGGGTAGGAAGACCGGCAAGAGGGTGGTTCTTGAAATCCTAGAGTGATATATTCTTTAGATGCACTATACGACCACCCTCCACTAAGATAGCATCTACCCTGCACTCCTGTGCAGGGGCTTTTGAAAGAAATTCTTCTGCGCACTTGTAGATACGTTGAAGTTTTTTGTAGTTGATGCGCTCCGCGGGGTTTAGCTTTGTGGTTGTTCCTTTAACCTCCACGAAAACTAAAACATCTCCGTCTAAGGCTATAATGTCTATCTCTCCACCCCTGCAGTAAAAGTTCCTGTGAAGGATCCTATACCCAAGATTTGTTAAATATTCGCAGGCTATGTCTTCAAAGCTCTTACCCTTCTTCAATTTCCCTTATAACCTCCTCCAAGGTTATAGGAGTGGTGCCTAGCTTTCCTACCACTATGCCTGCGCATAGGTTTGCAAGCTCACAGGCAATATGCCAATCTTTTGTGGCTATGTAAGCGGAGGTAAGCACTGCCACTGCGGTGTCTCCTGCACCCGAAACATCATAAACCTGCTTTGCCTTTGCAGGAAAATGAAAGTACTCTCTATCAAAGAGGGACATGCCCTTCGCACCCAAGGTTATAACCAAAGTCTTCAGCCCAAGTTCCTCTTTTAGCTTCCATCCAAGCGTTTCCACCGGTTTGTCTCCGCCCATCTGCTTTGCTTCCTTTTCGTTGGGGGTCATGAGGTCAGCACCAAAGTAAAGATGCTTATTAACAGGTCTTGGGTCTATGGAAATAAAGACTTTCTTTTCTTTTATTCTGTCCATCAACTGCTGGCATACAACTCCCTTGGCATAGTCCGAGACTATAACCCCATCCACATCTACATCAAGCCTTTCAAGGAGTTCCTTTAAAACCTTTCCCTCTATGGGTCTTTTGTCTTCCCAGTCTATACGTAAGAGTTGTTGGGACATAGAAACCACCCTTGCCTTTTCTGTGGTTGGCCTTTGGGGATCCTCCACCGTTAGGTCCTCTATGCCCGCAGACTTCATAAGCCCCCTTAGTATGTGCCGTCCGTAGTCTGCTCCCACCACGCCCGCCAGGTAAGTTTTTACACCCAAGTTAGCCAAATTGTTTGCCACGTTTGACGCCCCGCCTAAGCGGAACTCTTCCCTTTCCACCTCCACCACCGGAACCGGTGCCTCGGGCGAGATCCTTTCCACTCTCCCAAAGATATAACGATCAAGCATAACATCCCCCACCACCAAGATCTTTAAGTCCTTCATTTTCCTGAGGGTCTCAAGCATCTTGTCCTTCATCAGTCTTAAGTCTATCATAACCTGAACCTGATTTGCCTCATAAACTTTTACAACAAACCGCAAATGGTATAAAATACTAAACCCACTATGGCTATAAAAAAGGTAGACAGGAAGGCTTTTCTGAACATAATAGAAACTGTGCTCTTTTTGGATTTCATAAAGGGGCTTTCGGTTACCCTCAAAAACCTTCTCCGAAGGCCCATAACTACCAACTATCCGGTGGAAAAGCTCACACCCCCAAAGCGCTACAGGGGAGCCCACGGACACTTTGTATGGGATGGCACAGAGCCAGACTCCCTGAGGGCTATAGAGAAGTTTATGAGCTTTGAGAAGGGCAAAAGCAGATGCGTTGCCTGTTATATGTGTCAGACCGCCTGTCCTATGCCCACCCTGTTTAGGATAGAAGCGGTGCAAATGCCCGACGGCACAAAAAAGGTGGTACGCTTTGATATGAACTTGCTAAATTGTCTTTTCTGTGGTCTTTGTGTGGATGCCTGTCCGGTAGGCTGTCTTACCATGACAGACCTTTATGAACTGGCAGGATACTCCCGTAGGTCGGCTGTCCTTAAGATGGACAAGCTGGAAGAAAATGCCATAGACTGGAAAAAGAGAAGGGGCAACGACCCAGACAGAATTTGGATAGACGACGAACACAGAGAACGCCTTTGGGGGAAGATAGAGTGGAGTGGCTGATTTTTGGCTTTCTAAGTCTTTGGCTTTTGGTTTCAGTCTTTGGTACCCTTTTCCTGAAAAACCCGGTCCATGTGATCCTTGCCTTCTTATCGGTTATATTGGCTATAGCGGGTATCTTTTTGCACCTTGGGGCGGAGCTTTTGGCGGGTTTGCAACTCATAATATACGCGGTTGCCATAATCGTCTTTTATGTTCTGGTTATAACCACCATTCCGTGGGAAAAGGTAAAGAAATTTGAAGGCATTTACAAAAGAGAAGCCCTCTTGGCAGTGCCCTTTTTGCTGGTCTCCTTCCTTCCCATCGCATACATGGTGTTGAATGGTAAGTTTGCAGTTTCCGGGAGGGTTATAACGGAGGGTAACATTCAAAGCGTGGGCAAAACCCTATTTACCAACTACCTCTTTCCTTTTGAGGTGGCTTCTGTTATACTTTTAACCGCAATGATCGGAGCCATCCTTCTCGGGAGGAAAGAGGAGTGAAAATAGAGATTGCTTATATTCTTATAAGCATTTTTTTATTCCTCTGTGGGCTTTTTGGTGTTATCATAAGGAAAAACCTTATAACCCTTTTGGTGAGCACGGAGCTAATGCTAAACGGTGTGAATTTAGGGCTTGTTAGTATGGACAAAATGGTGGGTGGTGTAGAGGGGCAGGTTTTTGCCCTCTTTGTGCTCACCGTAGCTGCAGCGGAGGTGGCGATAGGTTTGGGCTTGGTGGTGGCCATATTCCGCCTGAGGGGCTATGAAGGTTCCTCTGAAATAACCCAACTAAGGGACTGATATGGACGCGTTGTTAATTATTTTATTCCCACTTCTTGCCTTTTTGCTGATAGGACTTTTTGGCAGAAGGCTGGGAGATTTACCTTCAGCTATAATAACAGTCTTGGGAAGTACCCTCTCATTCATCTTCTCAATCCCTGCCCTCTTGAAAGCTTTGAATTCTCCCTTTTCTGTCAAACTCTACGACTTTATAAGCCTTGGCTCTTACACCCTCACCCTCGGTCTCTACTTTGACCCGCTCTCTGCCATTACTACTTCCCTCGTATGTCTTATATCAACCCTGATATTCATCTACTCCATAGGATACATGGAAAATCTTTTTGGACAATGGACCTACAAATTCTACGCATACCTTTCTTTATTCCTCTTCTCTATGCTACTCATAGTGCTGTCGGATAACCTGCTTGGTATGTTCTTCGGTTGGGAAGGTGTGGGCTTGGCATCTTACCTTTTGATCGGCTACTTCCACCAGCAAAAATACGCCACAAACTCTGCCTTTGAAGCCTTCGTTATGAACCGCATAGGAGACTGGCTATTCCTTTTTGGCATATTCTCCATCTTTTACCTCTTTGGAAGTTTAAACCTTTTGGAGATATTCTCCAAGGTCAAAGAAATAGACCCTAACTTGCTTGGGCTTGCGGTTTTACTACTCTTTGGGGGTGCGGTAGGAAAGTCAGGACAGGTTCCACTTCACACATGGCTACCAAACGCCATGGCAGGTCCCACACCCGTGTCAGCCCTTTTGCACTCTTCCACGATGGTAGCAGCTGGCGTGTACATGGGAGCAAGGCTATATCCTGTGTTTGAGTCTGCACCGCAGAGTTTGAAGGTGGTAGCCCTCATTGGAGGAATTACTGCGCTGTTTGCTTCGCTGGCGGCCACCTCCCACACAGACATAAAGAAGATCATAGCCTTCTCCACCATGAGTCAACTGGGTCTGATGTTTTTAGCCTTGGGCATAGGGGACATGAGTTCTGCCATGTTTCATTTAACTACTCACGCCTTTTTCAAGGCACTGCTGTTTTTGTCGGCGGGTTCTATAATCCACGCCTTTCACCACCATGCCCGTGACATATATGAAGTGGGAGGGCTAAGAAAGCACATGCCCATAACTTATGCTACCTTCTTTGTGGGGGCGTTGGCATTAGCGGGCATATTTCCCTTTGCGGGATTTTGGAGCAAGGACCTGATAATAGCCAGTAGCTACGAGGCGTCTTTTGGTTTGGGAGTGTTTGTAAGCTTTGTAAGCTTTTTGACCGCTTACTACATATTCAGGGAAGGGTTTGTGATGTTTTACGGACCAGAGAGGCACAAGGAACACTTTGAGGAGGAACCACATGAGGCACCTTCTGTTATGCTTGTGCCCATGGTGGTGTTAGCCATAGGTTCAGCGGTAGTGGGCTTTTTTGAAGGTTGGTATATGAGTGCGTTAAAGGATCACAAGGAGATGCATTTAAACATAGCCATAAGTTCGGTGGTAATAGCCCTTTTGGGAATAGGTTTAGCGTATTTGGTGTTTGTCAAGAGAGTTTTGGACCCAGAAAAGCTGTATCAGTCTTTAAAGCCTGTTCATACCACCTTCAAAGAACAGTTCTTTACAGAAAGGTTGTATCACAAGGGATTTGCAAAGGGCTATATGGAACTCTCAAGGGGTCTTTTCTTGGTGGGTGATAGGTTCTTAATAGATGGTTTCATAAATCTTTTGAACTTTCTTTACTTTAAAGTGGTCAAGTTTCTGTGGATTAAGCTGGACATATACACGGTGGACCTTTTTGTTAATGGGGTTGCCAAGTTTTCCTTTAGGTTTGGGAGAAAAGCAAGCCTAATACAAACTGGTCTTCTAAACAACTATGTAGCCTTTTTGCTCTTTGGATTGGTTGTTTTGCTGGGAATAATCATTTACTTTATGAGGTGAGCCATGGAGCTTGTGCCTGCGGTTTTTCCCTTCATTCCTTTGAGTATAGTCCTGCCTCTGCTGGGCATAGTGCTCATTGTTCTTCTTGAGGAAAAATTTGCCAAGTGGATTGCCCTTGTCTTTTCGGGTGCGGTCTTTGTTCTCTCTTTGGTTTCTCTCCTTTACTTTGACTTTTCTCAAGCCCAAAAGGTTCAGTTTTACCAAAGCATTACCCTAATTGAGGAGCTGAAGCTAAGTCTCTCCTTTGGTGCAGATGGACTTTCCTACCTTATGTATATTCTTACTACCCTGGTTTCCTTTGTAGCTATATGCTGGTCTATAAGGGACCATCAGATAAACCACCGGCTGAAGGAGTACTACACCTGGTTTTTGCTCTCTGAGAGCTCCCTCGTGGGTGTATTCACCAGCTGGGACTTGCTCGTCTTTTATGTCTTTTATGAGCTTACCCTTGTGCCCATGTTCTTTGTTATAGGCATATGGGGCTACAAGCTAAGGCTATACTCTGCCTACAAGTTCTTTGTTTATATCTTTGTCTCTTCTTTGTTTTTCCTTCTGGGGATAGTAAGCATTGCGGTGGAGCATTATAGACAGTTTGGTAAATTCTCCTTTTCCTACTTTGACCTCCTGCAAAACCAGTATAGCTTAGCTTTTGGACTTTTCCTTTTCCTTCTCTTCTTTATTGCCTTTGCGGTAAAGACGCCCATAGTGCCCTTTCATACGTGGCTTCCCGATGCCCACGGTGAGGCTCCCACCGCTGGTTCTGTGGTGCTGGCGGCGATCCTCTTAAAGATGGGTACTTATGCCCTTCTAAGGTTTAACATTGGGCTTTTCCCAGAGGTTGCGGTCTTTTTGATGCCTGTCCTTGTGCTTTGGGGCATAGCCACCATAATCTTTGCCTCTTGGTTCACCATAAGCCAGAGCAATGTTAAGCGTTTTGTTGCATACTCTTCTGTTAGCCACATGGGCTTTGTGGTGGCGGGTATGTTTTTACTCAACAAGGAAGGTCTTAGGGCGAGCATAATGGAGATGTTTGCCCACGGACTTACCTCTGCCTCTTTGTTTATGATGGCAGGTTTTATATACAACAGACTGCACAGTTTTAACATGCAGGCACTGAGGGGTTCCATAAGGTTTATGCCAGTGTTTGCGGTTCTTACTGCCATAACGGGCTTTTCTTCTATGGGTCTTCCGGGTGGTTCTTCCTTTTGGGGTAAGTTTTTGACCATAATGGGTGCAAGGGAATACACCTTGCAATTGGCACTCCTTGTCCTTGCTGGTGCCTTCTTCAGCGTCCTTTATATGCTTTATCTGTTAAAAACCTTATACTTGGATGTTAAAGAAGAGGGTAGGCTTGTCCATTTTACGGATGTCAGGGGGTTTAAGTTGGTTGCCTTCCTGTTGGTGGTGGTGCCCATGCTTATGGTGGGGCTTCTACCTTTCCTCTTCTTTGCCTTCTTTGACGCCCACATTGACCTTCTTCTTAGGATGGTATTAAAAAGCTTAGGGGGTGGCTTATGGAACTAAAGGATCTAATCCAGATTGAAATTCCAAAGCTTGCCCTCTTTGTTCCAGAGCTGATAGTTCTGATCACGGGCTTTTTGCTCTTTAGCCTTGACCTTATATACAAAAGGCTCTCCCATACTTTGGCAATAAGCGTTAGTGTGATAGGCTACACCTTGGCACTGCTCTATCTGGTCTTTAACTTTGACCTCACAGGAGAGACCTTTTACGGGCTCTATATCAGGGATAGTTTTTCCTCTTTGCTTCAGTTTTTTATGATACTGCTTACCATAATACTTCTTGCCTTTACCCTTCAGTATCAGAGGTTTAAAAGGTCCCTATATGGAGAGTTTTATTACCTTCTGGCTTTCTCCCTTTTTGGTGGTATGGTCCTTGCCAGTTCTTATAACCTGCTTCTGATATACATAGCCCTTGAGGCGGTTTCTGTGTCCTTTTATATCCTTACAGCCCTGCAAAGGAGGGACTTTACCTCAAAGGAGGGTGCGTTCAAATACCTAATATTGGGTGGGCTTGCCATAGCCTTGGCGTCCTATGGTGCTGTTTTCTTATACATATATGCCGGCTCCTTTGATTTAAGGCATGTTCTTCACTTCAATGCACCGGACAAGGGCTTTCTTATTCTGGGCTTGGTATTTTTTCTCTTTGGCCTGGCTATAAAGATAGGGGTTGTACCTTTTCATTTTTGGCTACCGGACGCCTACCAAGGTGCGCCCACACCCATAACCGCCTACATGTCCAGCGTGGGCAAAATAGCCTTCTTTGCACCGGTGATAAGGGTAATGCCCTTGGTTCAGGAGGGTTTTCATAACACTTGGGTTTTAGTAGTTGGAACCTTGGCGGTAATTACCTTCCTTTACGGAAACTTTGTAGCACTTGTTCAGAAGGATGTAAAAAGGATGCTTGCCTACTCTTCCATAGCCCACTCGGGCTACATTTTGGCAGGTGTGTCTGTAGCCAGTGCCATAGGATTAAAGGCGGTTATTTACTTTCTTTTGGCATACTCCATAATGGGTATGCTTGGCTTTTTGGTTCTGGCAGTTTTGGAGCGTAGCGGAAGTTGGGAAAACAAGTTGGAGGACTTTGACGGACTAAAGTATTCGCAGAATTTTATGGCATGGGTTTTTGCCATAGCCCTTTTATCACTCCTTGGTGTTCCTCCCACGGTGGGCTTTTTGGCAAAGGCTTTGGTTTTTATGTCTTTGGCTTACGGTAAGCTGTGGTGGATCGGTATTTTGATGATCGTTGGAATAGGTGTATCCACAGGGTACTATTTAAGGTTGATCGTGCTCATGTTTATGAAGGAGAGAGAAAGGCGAGTGATTGCAAATCCTACAGGTTTTGAAAAGGCGTCCATGATTCTGATGGCAGCGTCTTTGCTGATTCTTGGCATACTTCCTATGCTCCTTTGGAATTACATTAGCCCTACTTCAGAGATGCTCTTTAGGAGGTAAAGGAAATGGACTACTTGGGCTTTTTAATCCTTGCTTTTGTTATGCTTGGTATTGCCCTGCTTATGGTCTTTCTAAACTACTTGCTTGGACCAAAGGCTCCATCAGCCCTAAAGGACTATCCTTACGAATGTGGTGTGCCTCTTTATGATAAATCCGCACAGGCAACCTTTCATCAGGGCTATTACCTTTTGGGACTACTCCTTTTGCTCTTTGATATAGAGGCTGCCTTTCTATTTCCTTGGACGGTGGTTTATAGGTATTTGGGAGTTTTTGGTTTTGTAGAGATGTTTTTGTTCATATTCATACTAACCTACGGGCTACTTTACGCCTGGAGAAAGGGCGCCCTTGATTGGCAGTTTGAAGAAGAGTATATTGATTAAACAAACGGAGGTTAAACCGTGCCCTGGGCTAAGGAAGAAGATTTTTTGGAACTGAAGAAGAAGTTTAAAGACCTGCAGATTGAGGTAAAGCCTACCATCACAAACCTTCATATCCCAAAGCACGAACTCATTGAACTTCTCAAGGACCTAAAACAAATGGGCTATAAGCTGTTTATAGACCACTCGGTGGTGGATTTTCCTGAAAGGTCTCCGAGGTTCCAAGCCTTTTACATACTCTACAATGTGGATGAGCGAAAGAGGGTTATGGTAAAAACTTGGACGGATGGAACACTTCCCAGTATTGAAAAGCTTTGGTTTGCAGGCAAGTGGGCGGAGAGGGAATGCTACGATATGTTTGGCATTCAGTATGAGGGGCACGAAAACTTGGTGCGCGCCTTTATGTGGGAAACTTATCAGTATCACCCACTCAGGAAGGACTTTCCCTTGGAAGGTTATGCCAACGAATACCTTCCATCCCTCAATGAAGTTTTGTGGGGTGAGAACTTACAGGGGCTCATGAACTACGACCGCATGCATACTCCTGTGCCCACCTTGGAGGATTTGGAAATTACCGAAAAGAGAAGGTTAAAGAAAAAGGCACAGCTGGTTTTGAACTGGGGACCCTTGCATCCGGGAACCCACGGTACCATGTGGTTCCTGTTTGACTTGGAGGGGGAAAGGGTTGTCCAGTGCGATGTGATCTTGGGACAACTTCACCGGGGTGTAGAAAAGCTGGCGGAGAACGAAATGTACAACCAGTTTTTGGTCTATACGGACCGTATGGATTATATCTCTGCCCTATGCTCCAACCAAGCTTGGGTGGTGGCGGTGGAAAGGCTTTTGGGTATAGAGGACTTGGTGCCCGAGAAGGCAAAGTACATACGCACCATGATGTCCGAACTGCAGAGGATCAACTCTCACCTTCTTTGGCTTGGGACCTACGCCTTGGACATTGGAGCCCTAACTATATTCTTGTATGCCTTCAAGGAAAGGGAAAAGATCATGGACATCATAGAGGGCATCACCGGTGCAAGGCTTACCATAAGCTACCCAAGGATAGGTGGTGTTAGGATGGACCTGCCGGAGGGTGCCCTTGAGGTTATAAAAGCCTTTGTGAAGAGATTTCCCAAAGAGTTGAAGGATTGGGAAACCATACTGAGCAGGAACAGGATATGGCTAAGAAGAAACGTGGGTGTGGGAATAATAGAGAAGGAGGATGTGTATTATTATGGGCTGACTGGGGCGGTGGCAAGGGCTTCTGGTGTGCCCTACGACATAAGAAAGTTTGAACCTTATGACGCTTACCCATGGGTGGAGTTTGATGTGCCAGTGGGAGAAAATGGGGATGTGTACGACCGTTATCTGGTGCGGTTGGAGGAGATGCGTCAGAGTATCCGGATTATAGAGCAGTGCGTAAGCAAGTTGGAAAAGATGCCCAAATCTGCTCCCTTCTTTGCGGAATCTCCGGATCCCAAAAAGTTAAAGTTGTCCTTGGACGGAATAGGTCTAAAGGTACCGGAGGGTGAAATCTACTCTTCTGGCGAAAATCCACGGGGAGAACTGGGCTTTTACATATACTCCACCGGTGGCGTAAAGCCTTACCGGGTAAAGATAAGGCCAGGCTCTATGTACAACCTGTGTATCTATCCTAAGCTTATGAAGGATAGGGTTATTGCGGATGCGGTTGCCATATTGGCTAGCCTTGACCCAGTGGTGGGTGAAATAGACCGCTGATGTGATAAACTATTAAGCCCTTTTGGAGGAGGTTATGGAGAGCCTTTTTGTCCAGCTACTGGTGATAGGGATAAAAATATTAGTCATATTGGGAGTTGTCCTTGGGCTTGGTGCTTACCTTACCTTGGTAGAAAGAAAGGTGGCGGCGCACATCCAAAGAAGACCCGGACCTATGGTGGTGGGATGGCACGGACTCTTGCAACCCTTGGCGGACGGACTAAAGCTAATTACCAAAGAGGACATATTCCCACGCGCCGGCAACAGGTTTTTATACAACTTGGCCTTGGTGCTCGCCCTTGTGCCCGCGGTCCTCGTCTTCGCGGTGGTTCCCTTTGGTCCGGAGTTTGAGGTTTTTGGTGTAAAGGTAAAGCCCATCCTGACGGATGTGAACGTGGGGCTACTTTTGGTCTTTGCCCTCGGTTCTATGACGGTTTATGCCATAGCCTTGGCAGGTTGGGCATCCAACTCCAAATACGCACTCATTGGTAGTATGAGAAAAGCAGGCATAATAGTTTCTTATGAGGTGGTAATCACCTTTGCGGTTATGGGTCCTGTCATTCTCGCAGGTACTCTCTCTACCTACGAGATCGTTCAACAACAGATTAACCAAAAGCTCTGGTATATATGGCTTCAGCCCATAGCCTTTGTGATATACATGTTTGCCATGCTGGCGGAGGCGGGAAGAGTTCCCTTTGACATTCAGGAGGCGGAGGCGGAGTTGGTGACGGGCTTTACCGTAGAGTACGGGGGCATAAAGTTTGGTCTCTTTCCCTTGGTGGAGTGGTATGTGGAGGTGCTTTCTCTGTCTGCCATAGCGGTGGTTCTATTTTTGGGCGGATGGTCTCCCATAAACATTCCCTTCTTGGGCTTTGTGGACCCGCTGTTTTTCTTGGGACCGCTGTCTCCCTTTGTTTGGTTTGTTTTAAAGGTGGCCCTGCTCTTTCTTTTCGTTCTTTGGCTCCACTGGACCCTACCAAGGTATAGGATAGACCAGATTACAGAGACCGCCTGGAAGGTAATGCTCCCGCTTACTTTTGTAAATTTGGTGCTTACCGCAGTCATTGCACCCATTGTATGGAGGTGAGCCATGATTAAAAAGGTCTTTGAAAAACCACTTTCTTGGCTTGAGAGGATCCTTTTTATAGACTTTATAAGGGGCCTTTCCGTTACCATAAGACACGCCTTTAGTAAAACAATAACTACCCACTATCCTTACGAAAAGCTCACTCCGCCCAAAAGGTTCAGGGGGTTTTTTGGTCATAAGGTGGTGGATGGCACTGAGCCACAGCCCGCCTTTGACGAGTGGGTGGAGAGGTTTAAGATTGAAGTGGAACCCGGTAGAAGCAGGTGTGTGGTATGCTTGCTGTGTAAAAGGGCTTGCCCTGTTCCTCAGCTCTTTGAGATAGAGGGAGAAAAACTGCCCAACGGCAAGAGAAGGGTAAGCGTCTTTAACATGAACATGCTTCTTTGTACTTTTTGTGGTTTTTGCGTGGATGCTTGCCCGGTGGATTGCCTCTTTCAGAGCGACATCCACGAAACCGCCAGCTATAGCAGGAAGGACTCGGTCTTAACCTTGGAGGTGCTGGAGCGTATAGGTAGGGACTGGCAGAGGAGAAGGGAAAAGGAACCAGACAGAATTTGGATAGACGACGCCCAAAGGATGCGCCTTTGGTACGAAAACGACCTAAAGTTGCCAGAGGTGAAAAAGCAATGATGCAGTGGATTGCCTTCCTGTTTTTTGCCTCTATGACCCTTCTGTCAGCCCTTGGTGTAGTCTTGCTTCCAAATATTATCTATGTGATCCTCTCCTTGCTCTCTACCTTGGTTATGGTGGCGGGTATATTCTTTGTGGCGGGGGCGGAGTTGGTGGGAGCTTTGCAACTTCTCATCTATGCAGTCGCCATAGCAGTCTTTTACGTACTGGTGTTAACCGCGGTGCCTTGGGAGAAAGCCCTTAAAAAGGACAGTCATTACCGTATTGAAGGAATTTTGACCTTTCCCATACTCTTGGCTTTTTACTTGGAGATCATACTGGTTTTTCTCATAGGTGTTAGTGTGTCTCCCAAGGGTCAAATAAGGGAGTTCATCCAAAAACTTGGCAACACAGAGGTGGTGGGCTCTATTCTCTTTAGTAAGTACTTTTTTGCCTTTGAGCTGGTGTCCCTGGTGCTTTTGGTGGGTATGATTGGGGCGGTGCTCATAGGAAGGAAGGAGGATAAAACCTATGAAGATAGTACCTCTTGAGGCATACTTGATCCTGTCCCTGCTTTTGTTTGGGCTTGGTGTTTTTGGAATGATCGTCAGAAGAAATTTGGTGGCCATACTCATGAGCACAGAGCTTGCCCTGAACGCGGTTAACATTGCCTTCGTTGGTGCGGATAGCCACTTGGGATTGGTGGACGGTCAGATTTTTGCCCTCTTTATCATAGCCCTTGCGGCGGTGGAAGCGGCAGTAGGTCTTGGTATAATAGTAGCCATATTTAGGCTAAGAAAGGTAGAATCCAGCGACGAGCTAACAGACATGGGAGGATAATATGGAGATTCTTATAATTCTATTCCCCCTTATTGCCTTTTTGCTGATAGGACTTTTTGGCAGAAGGCTGGGAGATTTACCTTCAGCTATAATAACAGTCTTGGGAAGTACCCTCTCATTCATCTTCTCAATCCCTGCCCTCTTGAAAGCTTTGAATTCTCCCTTTTCTGTCAAACTCTACGACTTTATAAGCCTTGGCTCTTACACCCTCACCCTCGGTCTCTACTTTGACCCGCTCTCTGCCATTACTACTTCCCTCGTATGTCTTATATCAACCCTGATATTCATCTACTCCATAGGATACATGGAAAATCTTTTTGGACAATGGACCTACAAATTCTACGCATACCTTTCTTTATTCCTCTTCTCTATGCTACTCATAGTGCTGTCGGATAACCTGCTTGGTATGTTCTTCGGTTGGGAAGGTGTGGGCTTGGCATCTTACCTTTTGATCGGCTACTTCCACCAGCAAAAATACGCCACAAACTCTGCCTTTGAAGCCTTCGTTATGAACCGCATAGGAGACTGGCTATTCCTTTTTGGCATATTCTCCATCTTTTACCTCTTTGGAAGTTTAAACCTTTTGGAGATATTCTCCAAGGTCAAAGAAATAGACCCTAACTTGCTTGGGCTTGCGGTTTTACTACTCTTTGGGGGTGCGGTAGGAAAGTCAGGACAGGTTCCACTTCACACATGGCTACCAAACGCCATGGCAGGTCCCACACCCGTGTCAGCCCTTTTGCACTCTTCCACGATGGTAGCAGCTGGCGTGTACATGGGAGCAAGGCTATATCCTGTGTTTGAGTCTGCACCGCAGAGTTTGAAGGTGGTAGCCCTCATTGGAGGAATTACTGCGCTGTTTGCTTCGCTGGCGGCCACCTCCCACACAGACATAAAGAAGATCATAGCCTTCTCCACCATGAGTCAACTGGGTCTGATGTTTTTAGCCTTGGGCATAGGGGACATGAGTTCTGCCATGTTTCATTTAACTACTCACGCCTTTTTCAAGGCACTGCTGTTTTTGTCGGCGGGTTCTATAATCCACGCCTTTCACCACCATGCCCGTGACATATATGAAGTGGGAGGGCTAAGAAAGCACATGCCCATAACTTATGCTACCTTCTTTGTGGGGGCGTTGGCATTAGCGGGCATATTTCCCTTTGCGGGATTTTGGAGCAAGGACCTGATAATAGCCAGTAGCTACGAGGCGTCTTTTGGTTTGGGAGTGTTTGTAAGCTTTGTAAGCTTTTTGACCGCTTACTACATATTCAGGGAAGGGTTTGTGATGTTTTACGGACCAGAGAGGCACAAGGAACACTTTGAGGAGGAACCACATGAGGCACCTTCTGTTATGCTTGTGCCCATGGTGGTGTTAGCCATAGGTTCAGCGGTAGTGGGCTTTTTTGAAGGTTGGTATATGAGTGCGTTAAAGGATCACAAGGAGATGCATTTAAACATAGCCATAAGTTCGGTGGTAATAGCCCTTTTGGGAATAGGTTTGGCTTATTTAGTGTTTGTCAAGAGGGTTTTAGACCCAGAAAAGCTATATCAGTCTTTAAAGCCTGTTCATACCACCTTCAAAGAACAGTTCTTCACGGAAAGGTTGTACCATAAAATACTGGCGGGAGGGTATATGCTATACTCCAAGGTGCTCTATACTACCTTTGAAAGACAGTTTATAGATGGAATTGTTAATGGCTCTTATGTGGTGTCCTCTGCCCTCGGTAGTCTTTTCAAAGGGCTTCAACAAGGAAGGGTGAATTTGTACATTCTCTTTCTTTTGGTGGGCTTTAGCCTTCTCGTTTTGATAACTTTTTTGGGAGGTAGATGATGGGTGTGCTTTTGACGGTGGCAATCTTTCTGCCTTTGGTTTCTGCCCTTTTGGTGGCAATTGTCCGAAACAGCACCTTTTCAAGGGTCATCTCCATAGCCACCTCTGTGGTTGTGTTTTTGATCGCTGTCTATCTTGGGCTTAACTTTGACTGGAACAATCCCTCCTTTCAGCATACCATCAAATTGCCTTGGATACAGCCCCTTGGCATATCCTTCAGTCTGGGGCTTGATGGTATGGGTATGGCGCTATTCTTGCTTACCGCCCTTATGTTCATGGTTGCCTTTGTTTGGTCTGTGAAGATTGAGGACAGGCCCAATTTATATCACGCCCTATTTTTGCTGCTGGAGACTGCTTGTCTTGGTGTTTTCTCCGCCCTAGACTTTTTCCTCTTTTACCTCTTTTGGGAATTTATGCTGATCCCGATGTACTTCATCATAGGTCTGTGGGGGCACGAAAGAAAGGTTTATGCGGCGAACAAGTTCTTTGTTTATACATTCTTTGGTAGCATATTCTTGCTTTTGGGTATAGCGTCGGTGGTAATTTATGGCTACATAGTCTCGGGAAGTGTTAGCTTTGATTATTTCTTCCTGAAGAACATTCAGTATCCATTGTGGATACAGCTTGTGGCTTTTCTATTCTTTGGGCTTGGTTTTGCGGTAAAGGTGCCCATGTGGCCCTTCCACACATGGCTTCCCGATGCCCACGTGGAAGCTCCTACCGCAGGGTCTGTGATCTTGGCAGCGGTGCTTTTAAAGATGGGAACTTACGGCTTTGTTAGGTATTCCCTTCCCATGTTCCCAGAGGCGAGTAAATATTATGTGCCCTTGATATTCTTCCTCAGTGTGGTTGCCATAATATACGCTGCAATGATGGCGATAGCCCAGACCCACATAAAGAGGCTTATTGCCTATTCCTCCATAAGCCACATGGGTTTGGTTACCTTAGCCACCTTTGCCTCCGACTGGAACGCCCTGAATGGTGCCATATACATGATGGTAGCCCACGGGCTTTCTTCTGCTGCCCTGTTTATGTCTGCGGGCTTTATTTACGACCGCATTCACTCCTACCATATGGATGACCTGGGAGGGCTAGCAAGATACATTCCCAACTTGGCTATCGTGTTCATGCTTAGCGGTCTTGTGGGTATAGGATTTCCGGGTCTTGCAGGCTTTGTGGCGGAGTTTCTCATCCTTCTTGGTACCTATAAAAACTACCCTGTTTGGGCTTTTGTGGCGGGTGTGGGAATGGTTCTCGGTGCTGCATACTTCCTTTACATGTACAAGAGAGTTATGCTGGAGGAGGAAACCATATCCGATTACAGGAGGGAAAAGTGGAGCCATCTTAAGGACCTAGAGCTCCATCACTGGATAGCCTTCGTGTTAGTCCTTGCGTCCTCTGTGCTACTTGGAGTTTATCCCTTGCCCTTTGTTAAGTTGATGGAGCATACCACAAGGATGGTCTTTGGAGGTTGATATGAACTGGAATGCCCTTCTGCCGGAGCTTGTTCTTTCCATTGGCATTCTCCTGCTGTTTTTCTTAGACCTGCTCTTGGATAAAAAACACTTTAAGCTTCTCCATGTGTTGGGTGGCTTTGTGCCCATCTTTGCTTTTATCTTACTCTTTTTTGTAGAGGTGCCCGCAAAGACCTTTTTTGATACTTTTGCAGTTGGTCCCTTTGAGCTCTTTGGAAAGGGACTTTTGTATATTCTCAGCTCATTGTCTTTATTTGCCCTTTATGACTACTTTTTGAAGAAGAACTCTCCCTACGGCGAGATTCCCTATCTGGTGCTCCTTTCTACCCTTGGACTTTCCTTCTTCATGTCATCAAACAACCTTCTTACCCTCTTTGTTTCTGTGGAACTTTCCTCCATTAGCATATACATACTAACTGCCCTTTTGAGGGGAGATTACAACTCAAAGGAGTCTGCCTTCAAATACCTTTTGATGGGTTCGGTGGGGACTGCCCTCTTTGGAATGGGCTCGGTCTTTTACTACGGTGCGACGGGAAGCTTCTTTTTGGTGCCCTACGCAGACCAAAATACTCTGTTTTCTCTGTTTATTCTCTTCTTCTTGTCCGCCTTAGCCCTTAAGGTCTCCGCAGTTCCCTTTCACTTTTGGACGCCCGACGCCTACGATGGTGCACCCACTCCTTTGGTGGGATACATTGCCACTGCGCCCAAGCTGGCCATCTATATGCTCCTGGTCAAGCTCACCCTTCTATTCTCCCAATTTAAACTCTGGCTTGTTTTGGTAGCGGTACTTTCTTTGCTGTCTATGTTCTACGCCAACTTTACCGCCTACGCCCAAAGGTCTGTCAAAAGGCTACTTGCTTACTCCTCCATTGCCCACACAGGATACTTCCTCTTGGGTGTGAGCCTTTCAGACCAAATTTTACAAAAGGCTCTGCTCTTTTACCTTGGTGTGTATGTTTTTGCGGTACTTGGTTCCTTTGTGGTACTCTCTGCCTTTGAAAAGCAGGAGGGCTTTAGCCATCATATTTTAGAATACAGGGGCTTGGGCAGAGAAAACCCTGTCCTTGGCGTAGCACTCTCCATCTTCTTGCTTGCCTTCATCGGCATCCCGCCCATGGCTCTGTTTGTAGGAAAGCTCGGCATGTTTATGGGGCTCGTAAAAGTTGGGCTGGAACTTTTAGCCTTTGCCTTTGTAGTGGCAAGCGTAATCTCCGCTGGGTATTACCTAAAGCTCATGAGCGTTATGTTCTTGGAGGAAGGAGAGGTGAGGTTCAGGGGTAGTTCCCTTTCTGCGGGCGAGTCCTTTACACTGCTTGTCTGCTTGATATTTATTCTTTTGCTTGGGCTTTTCCCTCAACTGCTTTATACTTACATAAAGCTCTAAATGTGGGTTTTAGGACAGCACGACGAACCCTACAGGAAGGCAAGAAACTCCATCCTAAACTTAATAGGCAATACACCATTGGTTAGGCTCAAAAACGTTATTCCCAAGGATATTTCTCCCAAGGTAGAAATCTACGCCAAGCTGGAGGGCTTTAACCCAGGGGGCTCTGTAAAGGATAGGCCTGCCCTTTCTATGTTTTTGGACGCTATGGAAAAGGGGCTCATAAAGGAAGGTAAGGTGGTCATAGATGCCACTTCGGGGAATACAGGGATAGCCTTGGCTATGGTGGGTGCTGCCTTGGGGGTGCCTGTTGAGCTGGCAATGCCTGCCAACGTTAGCGAAGAGAGAAAGAAGATCATAAAGGCATACGGTGCCAAGGTGTATCTAACGGACCCTTTGGAGGGAACGGATGGTGCCATACTGTTTGTTAGGGAACTGGTGGAAAAGAACCCAGAAAAGTACGTGTATTTAGACCAATACAACAATCCTGCCAACTGGAGGGCACACTTTTATTCTACGGGTATAGAACTGTGGCATCAAACTAACGGTCGGATCACCCACTTGGTAGCTGGCATAGGCACCGGTGGAACCATAATGGGCACCGGAAGGAGGCTAAAGGTCTTCAACCCAGATATTCAGATTGTGGGGGTACAACCTGCCTATCCCTTTCATGGCATAGAGGGGCTAAAGCACATAGAGAGCTCCATAAAGCCCGGCATCTTTGACGAGAGCTTTTTGGACAGGACCATCTTTGTGGAAACAGAGCCCGCCTACGAGATGACCAAAAAGTTGGCCATGCAAGAAGCCCTCTTTGTGGGACAATCCTCCGGTGCCGCTCTGGTGGCGGCGTTGGAGCTTGCCAAAGAGCTGGAGGAGGGTGTTATTGTGGTGATCTTTCCCGATGGGGGTAGCAAATATCTGAGCACTGCACCTTTTAACAATCTTTAGGAGGTTTCCCATGAGGCTGACGGTAGTAGGAGCAGGGTATGTGGGGCTTACCACCGCAGTGTGCTTTGCCCACCTTGGCAACGAGGTTATGGTGGTGGAAAAACTGCCTGAGAAGGTTCAGACTTTGAAAGAGGGAAAGGTGCCCTTTTATGAACCGGGCTTGGAGGAAATGCTGAAGGAAAACCTAAGCCTGGGAAGGCTCTTTTTTACCACGGACCTAAAGGAGGGTCTTGACTTTTCGGATGTGATATTCATATGCGTGGGTACTCCTCAAAGGCCCGATGGTTCTGCGGACCTTTCTCAGGTGGAGGAGGTGGCAAGGGAAACCGCCAAGCTTATGGAAAGCTACAAGCTTTTGGTGGAAAAATCTACCGTTCCCGTCAACACCCATAAGCTCATAAAAAGGACCGTGGAGCGGTATTTGAAAAGGAGAGGAAAGATTTTAGAGTTTGATGTGGTATCAAACCCGGAGTTTTTGAGGGAAGGCAGTGCGGTGAGAGACTTTCTGGAACCCGACAGAATAGTAATAGGTGTGGAAAGTGAGAGGGCACGCCGGATAATGGAGGAGCTCTACAAAGACTTTAAATGCCCTATTATCTTTACAGACCCTGCCACCTCCGAGCTTATAAAGCATGCGTCCAACTCCTTCTTGGCTATGAAGATCTCCTACATAAACATGGTGGCAGACCTGTGCGAGAAGGTTGGGGCGGATGTTAGGCTTGTGGCGGAAGGAATGGGGTATGACAAGAGGATCGGCAGGGAGTTCCTCAGGGCGGGCATAGGCTGGGGCGGTAGTTGTTTCCCAAAGGACATAAAGGCTTTTATAAAGATGGCTAAAGATCATGGCGTGGATTTTTCCCTCTTGGAGGAAGTAGATAAGATCAACCAGAGGAGGGCTGTCCAGTTTGTGGAAAAGGTCAAATCTGTGCTTTGGAGCTTGAAGGATAAAACCTTGGCAGTTTGGGGACTATCCTTTAAACCAAACACTGACGATATAAGGGAGGCTCCCTCCCTAAGACTGGTGCCCATGCTTTTGAAGGAAGGTGCCCGCCTGAAGCTCTACGACCCGAAGGCTATGGAGAACTTTAAAAAACTGTATCCTCCCGGCAAGGACTTAGATTATGCACCAGATATGTACTCCGCGGTGGAAGGTGCCAGCGCACTGCTCATCTTTACCGAATGGGAGGAGTTTCAAAGGGCAGACCTAAGCAGGGTAAAGGAGCTCATGGAACTTCCCATAATAATAGACGGCAGGAACATATACGAACCCAAGGTGGTTAGAGGGCTTGGGTTTGAGTACTACGGAGTGGGAGTGCCCTAAAGGACCTCTAACTTTGCCCGCAGGGCACCCGCAGACTTTATAGCCTGAAGTATAGATATGATCTCCCTTGGAGTGGCACCAAGCTTGTTTAGACTTTCCACCAATTGGGATACGGTGGCACCCCTAAGCTCAACGAGGCGCCTTTCCTTTTCCTCCACTTTGACTTCCGTCCTTGGCACCACCACCGTCTGCCCAGGTGAAAGGGGTGGAGGTTGAAAAACTTGGGGAGTCTCCTTTATAGTAACCGTCAACGTGCCCACTGCCACAGAGACAGGGTTTATAACCACATCTCCACCTAGCAGGACGGTCCCTGTCCTTCCGTCTATGACCACTTTGGCAACGGAGGGCACATCCACCTCTATGTCCTCCACACGGGCTAAGAAATCCACGACGCTCATACCCTGTGGAACCCTGAGCTTTATGGTGGAACTATCCAAAGCCTGCGCCACATTCTGTCCAAACTCGGTGTTTATTCTATCTTGGATATGCTTTGCTAAAGAAAAACTGGGATTATCTAAGTAAAGGAATACCTCTTCCCTCTGCGGATACTCGGGTAGGGATCTTTCCACTATTGCACCGTTGGGAATCCTTCCCACTGTGGGTGTGTTCTGAATTTGTCTGGCTCCCTGACCCCTCGCTTCGTATCCGCCCACGATTACCTGCCCCTGGGCTAAGGCATATATCTCTCCATCTGCCCCTCTGAGGGGTGTTAGCAAGAGGGTTCCACCCTCCAAGCTCTTGGCGTCTCCTATGGACGCAACCTCCACATCTATGCTCATACCCGGCTTTGCGTATGGGGGTAGCTTGGCAGTTACCATTACCGCCGCCACATTCTTTACAGTGATCCTACGTGGATCCACTGCAATGCCCATACGGTTGAGCATGTTTGCTATGCTCCTTACGGTGAAAAGTGTAGCCTTGCCGTCTCCTGTACCTTTCAAACCTACCACCAGACCATAACCTACCAGATAATTGCTCCTATGCCCCTCTATAACCGCTATGTCTCTGATCTTCGTACCATAGGCAAGGCTAAAGAGCAGGACTAAAAGGGCAAGACCTTTGCCAATATGCGAGCCAACCATCCTGGGCTACCTCCGTCTGCCAAAAATCCTCTGCCGTCTATATAAACCTCCAAATTGGCGATCTTATCGCTAGTTACGGTGTTTGATGAATCTATGTCCTGTGGTCTAACTATACCCCTGAGCACAACCTCCCTCTGGGCATTGTTCATGTAAAAGGCTTTCTTTGCCTCTATGAGCATGGTGCCGTTTGGATAGACCTTTACCACCCTACCCGCTAACTTGGTGGTAAGAAGCCCCGTCTGCTGAACCCTGCCGGTGCCTTTAGTACTGAACTGACCCGATCCCTGGGCTGATAGTTTATCCAAAGTGCCCACACTTATGCCAAAGAGGGAAGCCACCGATTCTTTAAAGCTGGCGGACTTTCCAGTTTGGTTTGCCACGCTTTCCACTGCGTTTATGCTCTCAATCACCTGCACATAGATTATGTCCCCTACCTTGCTTGCCCTTAGATCTGAGTAGAGGTCGTTAAAACCCTCCTTTGGCATCAAGCTACCCTTTCCTGCGTATTCAACCCTTTGCGCCTGGGCAGGATAGGGATTTTTCCTTTCATACTCCTCTAAAGTGGAGGGCTTTGGAGCGCATGAGAAAACAAAAGCCAAAATCAAAAACACACATGCAAACCTCATTCCTTCTCCCACCTCTCCTTTATCACACACTCCACCTCCACTGGCACCTTTTTTAATATAATACTGCCAGCCCTTTTCATAGCCCTTTCCAAAAGCTCCGCAGTCCTTTCTCCCTCCTCCATGGGACATTCCACCACTATCTCGTCATGCACCAAGTTTATCACATGGGCTTTGATGTTTTCCCTTCTGACCTCTGCGTCAAATATGAGCACGGAGAGTTTTAAGAGGTCCGCACCGGTTCCCTGTATGGGATAATTGACCGCGTCTGGGAAGGTGTGGGCGGTGTATCTTCTGCCAAGCAAGGTATAGCCCTCCGATTTACCTTTTTCCCTTAATTCTTTCTTCACCCTTTCGTGCCAATCCTTAAAGCCTCTGAAGTGTTCAAAAAATCTTGCTCTTATTTTCTCAGCTTCCTCAATGGAAAGGGCTATGCCGTAGGAAGAGTAAGCGTATTCTGCCAAACCCTTTGCGGATATACCGTATATGAGCCCGAAATTTACCGCCTTTGCCAACTGCCTCTCTTCCTTCGTAATTTCTTCCTCCTTTTTCCCCAAGAGCACACTGGCAGTGTATTTGTGCATATCCCTCCCTTCCCTAAATACCTTTATCATGCTCTCATCGTTTACATACTCTGCGGCAATCCTCAGCTCTATTTGAGAAAAGTCCGCTATCACAAAAACGTTTCCTTCCTCCGCCTTAAAGATTCTTCTTAAGCTCCGTGGAATGTTCTGCACATTGGGGTTCATAGAAGACATTCGTCCGGTTATTGCACCTATCTGCTTGAACTCTGGATATACCCTTTTCCCTCTCAAACCGCCCTTAATCTCCTCAAGCTTATCTAAGTTCTTTTTTATCTCTCTTATCTTCAAAAGCTCCCTTACCGCAGGGTTTTCTATGTGCTCCGCCAAGTATTTGTCATCGGTGGATATGTTGCCCTTTTCTGTTCTTGGAAGGTCCAAGCCAAACCTTTTGACCAAAAGCTCTCCCACCTGCTTGGGAGACATAGGGTCCGTTCTGTATTTGACTAAAAAGTCCATCACCCTTTTTTGAAGCTCCTTAGAGAGCTCCTTTACAAGCCTTTCCAGCTCTTCCACATCCACCGGGAGCCCGTTTCTTTCAAGCTTTGCCACCTCCTGAACAAAAGCCATTTCCACTATGGCTATGGGATTTTTGAGCCCAAAGACCTTTGCGGTCCTGGTTTTAAGGAGATTTTCCTCCACCACCGGTGTAAGACTGTTTAACCTCTCAAGGAGCAGTGGAAAGAGCCTTCTGACCACCTCCACATCCAGGGCGGCATATTCTAACTGTTCCTTTGAGAGCTTTGAGGAGCCCCAGTTGGAAAGCTGAAGGCTCTTGTCTAAGACCTCTCCCAAATACTGCATGGCTAATTTCTGAAGGGAGTGCCTGTCGGAGTCTCCCAACAATTGACTGGCGATCATGGTATCAAAGACTGCATAGGGTTCTATTCCGTAGCCAAGCAGATACTTTAGGTCAAACTTCAGATTATGCCCCACTATGCCCTTCTGGGAAAGCAGATCCTTTAAAAAGTTAATTCCTACATCACCGAGCTCGAAAAGGTCCAAAAGGAGTATGTCTTTTTCAGTTCCCAACTGAACAAGCCTTATGGTGCTGTCTCCCACCGTTTCCGTGTCAATATACAAAAAGGGTATATCCTTAAAGCTCCCTTCCCACTTGGCAAGGGATTTTGGAGATGTGATGTATTCAAAGCTCACCTTCATGGCTCTTTACTGGGCTTAGCTTTTCTATTTCCACCTGCATGGCAGTTTCGTCGCAGGAGGGAAATTTAACACAGTTTATACATTCACCCCAGACTTTGTGAGGCAGGCTCTCCTTGCTTATTGTGTGAAAACCGAGCTTTTCAAAGAAGTCCAAGGCGTAGGTTAGCACAAACACGCGCTTAACGCCAAGCTCCTCTGCTTCTTTCAAGCATGCCTGCACTAAGGCAGTGCCTATTCCCCTGCCCTTCATGGACTCCATGACCGCCAAGCTTTTAATCTCCGCCAAATCCTCCCACACCACATGCAAGGCAGAACATCCCACGATTTGTCCATCCTCCTCATAAACCCAAAAATCTCTGATGTTTTCATATATGGAGTTTAAACTCCTTGGAAGCAAAAGCCCCTCCTTGGCGTAGGAGTTTATAAGGGAGTATATTCCCACCGCATCCTTTAGCTTTGCCTTTCTTAAGCCCATAATTTAATTCTATACCTCGTGGGAAGTTTGTGTTATTCTCTATATATAAATGCTTGACATAGAGCTTCTGAGGAAAAACCCAGAGTTTGTAAAGGAAAGACTGCGTTTAAGAAAAGAAGACTATCCAAGATTGGTAGATGAAGCGCTAAGTCTTGACGAAGAAAGAAGGTCTATACTCAGAGAGCTGGAAGCCCTCAGGGCAGAAAGAAACGCACTAAGCAAAGAGATCGGAAGGCGCAAATCTAAAGGAGAGCAAACCGCAGAGCTTGAGGGTAAGGTAAAAGAGATAAAGGAGAAAATAGAGGGCTTGGAGGATAAGCTTTCCAAGGTGGAGGAACAGTTAAAGAGCGTCATGCTCTCTATTCCCAACATACCCCATCAAAGCGTGCCAGTGGGAAAGGACGAAACGGAGAACGTGGAGGTTAGAAGGTGGGGTGTACCGAGAGATTTTGACTTTGAGCCCAAAGCCCACTACGAGATAGGAGAAGTTTTGGGTATTCTGGACTTTGAGAGGGGTGCAAGTCTTGCTGGTAGCCGGTTTACCGTTATGTGGGGTTGGGGGGCAAAGTTAGAGAGGGCTCTGATAAACTTTATGCTGGATTTTCATACAAGCAGGGGCTACAAAGAAGTATGGGTTCCCCATCTGGTAAAGCCCGAGATCCTTGAGGGAACTGGACAACTTCCCAAGTTTGAAGAGGACCTGTATTTTTGCGAGAGGGATAGTCTGTATCTGATACCCACCGCAGAGGTGCCCCTGACGAACTTATTTAGGGATACCATCCTTGAGGAGAAGGACTTGCCCATATACCTGACTGCCTACACTCCCTGTTACAGAAGGGAGGCGGGGGCTTACGGTAAGGACATAAGGGGTATAATCCGTCAGCATCAGTTTGACAAGGTGGAGTTGGTAAAAATCGTCCATCCGGACACTTCAGACCAGGAGTTGGAAAAGCTAACCGCAGATGCGGAAGAGATCCTCAAGCTATTGGGACTGCCCTACAGAGTGGTTGCCCTTTGTACCGGAGACCTTGGCTTTGCTTCTGCAAAGACTTACGATATTGAGGTCTGGTTCCCCTCTCAAAATAAATACAGGGAGATATCTTCCTGTTCCAACTGCACGGACTTTCAGGCAAGGCGCATGAACACACGCTTTAAAGACAGCGAAGGAAGAAAGAGGTTTGTGCATACCCTAAACGGCTCTGGCTTGGCGGTGGGTAGGACCCTTGCAGCAATTTTGGAAAACTATCAACAAAAGGATGGCTCCGTGGTAGTGCCGGAGGTCCTCAGAGATTATCTTAAGGCGGATGTTATAAAACCCGATGGAGCTTGATGTAAAAAACCTTTCATCGGATGAACTTTACGATATTCTTGTAGACTGGGTGGCACCAAGACCCATCGCTTGGGTATCTACCTTGAGCAAAGAGGGTGTTATTAATTTGGCACCCTTCAGCTTTTTTAACGTGGTCTGCGATCAACCACCTGTTTTGATGCTGTCCATAAGTAAAAAAGAAGATGGTACCAGAAAGGACACAGCCCGTAATATCATTGATAGTGGAGAGTTTGTGGTCAATTTCCTTGAATATAACCTTTTGAAAAAGGCTAGGCAAACAGCAGAAGATTTCCCACCCCACGTTAGCGAGTTAGAGGTTGTCAAACTAATGCCCGAGCCATCCGCAATAGTAAAGCCTCCAAGGGTAAAAGAGTGCCCCGCAAGCTTTGAGTGTAGACTATTGGAACACAGGGAGCTTTATAACTACGACCTTATCCTTGGAGAGGTGGTCTTTATAGTAATAAGAAAGAGAAGGGACTACAGGGTGGGAAGGGTTGGAGAGAGATTTTGTAAATGTCCAATTTAAACGCACCCTTCCCTCTGTAGAAACTGATTTATGTTCTCCTTTTTGTTTTTGTAAAACTCCTCTTTCACATACCTTATAACGCAGGCAAGGGTCTTTGGAGGCGTATAGCCCGGAATCCTTAGGATGATCTCTCCTTGGGAGTTGTAAAAGATTATGTGAGGGTATGCCCTAACGCCCAAAGCCCTTGCCAGGTCCTCCTCGGTGCTCTCTCCCTCTTTACCATCAAGCCTGTATCTCACTCTGGCGTTGCTCTCCGCAAGGAGCTTTAGAACATCCATACCTTCCACTGCTTTTTGTAGCTGTGGGTCCCTTTGCAGGTCTTTGTCCAACTGCTTGCAGTATATACAGCTTTCACTTTCCACGATCAGCATGGCATAGGGAGATTGAGGAATTAAACTCTTGGTTCCGTAAGGGTTGGGTCCCTTGTCCTTTTCTCCTTTACAGGAGGATTGGGTGAGCACTATGCTTAGGAGAACCATAAAAAAAGCGATAAACCTACTCATGGCTTTAAAATATATCCCAATTGGGAGCACGAAGCAACTTGAGGCTTAAAAAGTTCTACGGACAGCATCTTCTTGTGTCTCCGGGGGTTTTAAAAAGAATTGTAGAGTTTGCCCGCTTGAACGCTGAAGACGTAGTGGTAGAAATCGGTCCCGGCACGGGCAATTTAACAAAAGAGATATTAAAGGAACCGATAAAAGAGCTCCACTGCTTAGAGATAGACAAAGACATGATAGAGGAGCTAAAAAAGCTACAAGATCCAAGGCTCAAAATCTATCATACCGATGCGAGCGAGTTTGACTATTGCCTTTTGGGAAACTCCTTAAAGCTTTTGGGAAATTTGCCCTACAACAGTGCGAGCTTGATCCTTGAGAGGACCGTTCTTTCCTACAAATGCGTTACGATGGCGGTTTTTATGGTTCAAAAGGAGGTGGCACAGAAGCTGGTAAAAGGCCTATCTTGGCTTGGCGTCTTTGTTAAGACCTTCTTTGAAACAGAGTACCTTATGACTGTTCCCCCTCGCTTCTTTTTGCCACCTCCAAAGGTTCAGTCGGCGGTAATAAGGCTAACCAAGAAGGAGCCAACCCCTGAAATAGAACCAACGGAATACAAAGCTTTTTTAACCAAGCTCTTTTCCCTCAGGAGAAAAGCTTTAAAGAACAAGTTCCCTGAAGAGCTTCTGCATAGGGCAAGCATAGATCCCCAAAAGAGGGTGGAGGAGCTGTCTCTGGAGGAGATACAAAGGTTGTATTTTCTCTCAAAAGCCTGACTTCCAAAAGCCCTTGCCCTCTTCCCTTGCTTTCCTTTGGGCCTCCAAAAGAATATCCTGATACTTAACATTTGGTGGGATAGTATAGACCTGTGCCATTCCTTCTCTTACCAAAATCTCGTTTAGCATTCTGCCATCCTTCAGCCACACATAAGCCAAAACCCTCCCATATCTATCCGTCTTTTGCACGTCCTGTTCCAAGTAAACAATTTCTCCCTCTGGCAATAGCTTTTTAGTAAATTCTGCGGCAATCTTTCCCATGCGGAGGATCTCCTCCCTTTCCAAACCACTCTTTTGAACATCCCTTTCAAGCTTTGGATTTACCCTACTTTCAGGCGTATCTACACCTATAAGCCTAACCTTAATTTCCTCACCGTTTTTGAGGGTGCAGGTAAAAGTATCTCCGTCTATGACCCGGACAACCTTGCAGGGAGTTCCCTTTTTCTCTGCAGGTGTTGGCGTGCTTTTACCACAGGAAACAACAAAAAGTATTAAAGGAATAACTAAAAGCCTCCACATAGCTTTTTATTTTAAAGCAAGAGTTTATACTTTATTTTTTCTATGAAGGTTGCGTTGGTGCTCTCAGGCGGTGCTATTAGGGGCGTTGCCCACATAGGAGTTATAAAAGCCTTAGAAGATCTTGGCTTTGAAATCTCAGCCATAAGCGGTGTAAGTGCGGGTGCCCTGGTGGGTGCCTTTTACTGTGCAGGATACACACCGGAGGATATGTTAAAGATCGTAAAGTCCAAACACTGGCTCAGATATATAAAGCCAAGACTTCCAAAGTTGGGATTTTTTTCCCTGATGGACGCAAAGAGGTTTCTAAAGGACTACCTAGAGGTAGAGCGCATTGAGGAGTTAAAAAGGGAGTTTCATATATGCGCTTTAGATATCCTTAGTGGAAACACCCTTTACTTTTCGGAAGGAGAACTCTATGAACCCCTCCTTGGAAGCTGTGCATTGCCTGGTATCTTTGAACCGGTGAAGTTTAAAAACTTTCTGCTTTTGGACGGAGGTATTACCAACAACCTTCCGGTGGAGCCTGTGCAGAACAAAGGGCTTTTCATAGTGGGCGTAGATGTTAATCCTACTTCTACCATTGGAAAGCCAAGGAGTATGTTTGCGGTGCTAATAAGAAGCTTTCTTTTGGCGGTCAGGTCTAACGCAGATAAAAGGAAGGAGCTATGCAATGTGGTCATAGTGCCCGATTTGGAGAATTACTCTCCATACAATCTATGGAAATTGGATGAGCTCTACTATCTTGGCTACAAAAAGACCTTGGAGGTAATGAAGGACTTTCATGGACAATAAAATTCTCATAGACCCTTCAGAAGACAGGATAACCATAGGTAAAAAAGTTTCAAAGCTTGCATTACCCATCATCTTCTCAAACCTGCTTTACGCGGTAGAAACTAGTGTGTCCCTTATATTGGTTTCGGGTATTTCTTCCACCGCGGTGGCGGGAGTGGGATACTCCAACAGCATGCTTTGGTTTGTGTATTCCCTATCGGCTTTGTCTTACACGGGCACATCCGTGTTAATAGCCCAAAGGGTGGGTGCAGGAAAGGACCCTTCTCCAGCCTTTCTATGGGGACTGATCTTAGCCTTTTTGATTGCCATACCTTTGACCTTTTTTGGTGCAGACATAACCACAGCCCTTATGGTGCAATTTGGTGCCTCAAAGGAGGTGGCAGAAGTATCCTACCAATACCTAAAACCCATATTTCTCTTTATTACCTTGGGCTTTCTCCTAGATGTCTTCTACGGCGCTTACAACGGCTACGGAGACACAAAGACCCCCTTCAAAATAGACCTTTTAATAAGTTTGACAGACATAATCTTTTCTTATCTTCTCATATACGGAAAGTTTGGCTTGCCCAGGTTGGAGGTGGCGGGTGCAGGCTGGGGAATGGTCATTGCAGAAATACTTGGTCTTTTGGCATACCTTTACCTATACATTGCCTACAGAAGACCCTTCCCTGTAAGACTAGACCTAGGAAGGGATGTTCTTCTAAAGATGCTGAGAATTGGCAGTCCCACCGCCCTTGAAAGGGCTATCACCAGCCTCTCCTTTAACATCTTTGTGGGTATGGTTGCCAGATTTGGAGACAAAGCACTCGCTGCGCACCAAGTGGGTTTGAGGGTTGAGAGTGTGTCTTTTATGGTTGGCTTTGGGTTTATGATCGCCTCCACTATAGTCTCCGGACAGAACTTTGGTGCTGGAAACTATAAGGGCTTACATCGTGGCATATCCACCATAGCCCACCTTACCGCCCTTATAATGGGTCTGGCTGGAGTATTTCTGCTACTATTCCCAAGGGAATTTTCCTACATCTTTGTAAAGGACCCAGAGGTGGTGGATTTAGCGGTATATTATTTGGTAATCGTAGCCCTATCTCAGCCCCAGATGGCATACGCCAGCATATACTCGGGAGCCTTAAAAGGCATGGGAAAGACCCACATACCTCTTATGATCAACATCTCCTCCTTTTGGCTTTTCAGGATAATCCCTTCTTATGTCTTTTTAAAGTTCTTTCCCTCTCCAATCGTGCCTTGGGTCTTTATGAGCGTGGAGACCACTTTAAGGGCACTGATCTTTTACCTTGCCTACAGATGGATCATTTCTAAGCTAACTTCGCCTACTATTAAGGAAATTCCGACATCCTGATTGACATTTACCAAATCTATCCTTATCACAGAACCATCACCTCCTCTCAAGCTGTATATGAACAATTTTTTGTGATCCTTAGCAGACCCCTTAAGGATCTCTTGGGAGTAGGCAAAGAGCCCAAGAACAAACAGCAGAGTAAAGACCAAAACTCTCACGGCATACTCTTTTTTAATTTCTCAAGTCCTTTGCAATTAAAAACATCACCATTTCTTTTGCAGTGAACAGGATAAAGCTTACCTTCTTGATTTACCTCAAAGTAAAAGTGGTCTTTGTCTTTGATATAGAGTTTTTTTATATACTGGATTTTGTCCTTTTTTTCAATGTCTGTGTCAGTAGCAAATATCTGTTCGCATGAGAGTTTGTATTTAGAGGCTATCTTACAGTGGGATATACGAGTGATTAGAATGCCTTGAGCCATATAGTGATTTAGGCAGAGAATGTCTTCGGTGGATAAATTCTGACATTGTCCAGGATATCCGCTTTCTGCATGGAGCAGACTTCCCTCTTCATTGAATACTATATACCCTCCGAAATTGCTGGCGTGAGGCTCACATTTATAGCTGTGATACACCGCAAGCCAGAGGTTTCCTACCTTTAAAGTGTATTCTATTACAAAATCTGCGGTGCGGTTCAAGGGTTCACCCATACCACCCTTGGTGGTGAAAGGAGGACATTTTTGACAAAATATACGTGTCTGCATGCTTTTTGGATTGAACTCAACGACTGGAGGAACTGGACAGACCCCTCTTAATACTTCAAAAGTGCCTAACCCTATGGAATACCCAAAGCTTATCAACAGAAATATTAACCACATCCCAAACCCTCCTATAGTGTTTATAGAAAGCTTATTTAGGACATTATTTGCAAATCAAAGAAAGCCTCATAAAAACGGTTATAGTTTGCAGGTCTTTGGTAGGTTGAGGTGCAGATATGCCTTTGACTTCTGCATATGTGGGTAAGTAAAGCAGTGGACCGTCGTAGGTTATGCTTTCTATTTGGCATTCCCTTTTAAGCTTTTTGCTAATTTCGGTGGCAAATGCGGTCGCTTTGTCAAGGAGAGAAAACATTAGCTCTTTCCTTTTGGCTTCCTGAGCATTTTCGGAAACAATCCATTGGGTCCCATGGATGGAAAAGCTTATGCCCTCCATTTGGGCAAGCTTTTGAAGTATCAGGTCTTGGTCTTTGGCATCCTTTAATCTGAACTGGTATAAGGCTTGAGCCCTAAAACCTTCGCATTTTTGGGTGTTCTTTTCCATAAAACACTTTCTATCCACCCAATAGTTCCCTCCAGAGTAAGAAAGTCCCAGTTGGCTCAGCTCTCTATCTACCCTTCCCAGTAAAGAGAGGGCTTTTATTTCTTTATCTGCTTCCGTAGAGATGGTCAAGGTAAGAATGTATATATCGGGTGCTATCTGGGTGGATTGGGCAAGATTAACAAAAACCCTTATAGGATTATCCTGTGCAAAAGACAAAGCCCAAAGGCTCAAAAGCAAGAAAAGGAGTCTCATCACAAAGATTATAGCTTAAACTTTCTTTCTATGAAAAAGGACCTGAGTTCAATGCTCGTTCAAGGTGGAAGGTTCAACAGTGTGGAGGAGTTGAAGGACTATTTAGTGGAGTATGTATTGGAGCTCATCCTTATTGAGCTTGAAAACCTTCCAAAGGACCAGTGGGAGAAAACTCTGAAAACTTGGGAAAAGATTGTACTCCTTTCTTACGGAATGATGAATAAACCTTTGGAAGAAAGAGAAAAGCTTTATGAGCGTTGGAGGTTTGACGCGGTGATGAAGACTATTGTGGAAAACTTGGCGGAAGCCCTGAGGGAATCTGCACGCCTTGGGCTTTTGAAGGAAAAGCAAGAGCCCAGAAAACTTTTGCAGGTCGCCTTGCAACATGCCCTGAACAAAGGGCATCCCAAAAAAGAAACGCTCTTGGAAGTAAAAAAACTTATGGTTTTGGGCTGAGCCAGTACACAAAGACCAAACTAAAAAGCACCGCCAGTAAGACAGGGATCGTTAGCACAAAGCCCACCTTCATGTAATATCCCCAAGATACGCGCACCCCCTTGTATTCCAAAATATGGAGCCAGAGAAGGGTAGCCAAAGAGCCTATGGGAGTTAGCTTTGGTCCTATGTTTGTTCCCACCAAGTTCGCCAAGGCTAAAAATTGGGTGATACTTTCAGGTAGCTGGGCGTCCTTTACCGATAGATTGACGATCATCACCGTGGGAAGATTGTTCATGGTTGCAGAAAGAAATGCGGAGAGCAGTCCTGTTCCCACAATGGAAAAGGGCTCTCCAGCTTCAAAGAGCCATCTTATGGCATACACCAAGCTATCAGTGAGCCCCACCTTCTTTAGGCTATAAACCACCACATACATACCAATGGAGAAAAACACAATCTGCCACGGAGTTAGAAGGGCTATTTCTTTGACTGACACGACCCTATTTTTCAGCGTGGCAAGGGTGAGCAAGAGGGCACAAAGGCCGAGAATCACCGAGATGGGCACTTGGACCTTTAACAGCTCCAAAACCAAAAAGCTAACACCAATAAAAAGTATTACAAGCCAACCCATCGCAAAAACCAGAGGGTCCCTTATGGCATACTTGGGAGGGTAGGCTTCAAGCACCTCCGGATCATATCGTTTTATCAAGCTCTTTTTGTAAAAAAGATACAAGACAAGGATGCTTGAGATTATGGCAACAAGGTTGGGCAAAAACATTAAAAAGGCAAACTTCCAAAAGTCTATGCCAAAAAAGTGGGCGGTGATGATGTTGGTGAGATTGGAAATCACCAAGGGAAGGCTTGCGGTGTCCGCAATAAAGCCACTGCCCATTATGTAGGGCATGATCGTGGCACTGGGCAGGTTAAGGTGTTTGATCTTTGAGTAGATTATGGGCGTTAGCATCAAGGACGCACCATCGTTGGCAAAGATGGCAGAGATAAATGCACCCAAAAGCATAAGAGAGACAAAAAGCAAAATTCCGTTGCCCTTAGCGTAGCCTATGGACTTTAGAGCCATCCACTCAAAAAAGCCCGCCTTGTCTAAGATGATGGAGATAAAGATCAAAAAGACAAAGGCAAGGGTAGCATCCCAAACCAAAAGGGTAATGTAGACCACATCAGAAAAAGACACCAAGCCCAAGGCTAAGCAGGTGATGGCTCCCAGCCACGCAGACCAACCTATGCCGAGATTTTTGGGCTTGGCAATAACCAAAAATAGAGTTAGAAGAAATATCCCAAGGGATAAGAGCTTTTCCATCTATCAGATTCCCTTTATAAGCTCCTCCACCCTCCTTTTGATTTCGTCTCTTATCTTTCTAAAAAATTCCAGCTTCTCTTCTTCAGAACCCTCATACTTGGCAGGGTCCGGTAGTCCCCAGTGTTCCATCCGTGCCCCGGGCACCACAGGGCAGGTCTCCTTTGCATCTCCGCAGAGGGTTATAACCACATCAAGCTCCCGGTATGGAATATCCTCTATGGACTTTGGATAGTGGGCGGACATGTCTATGCCCTCTTCCTCCATAACCCTTATGGCGTAGGGATTTACCCTCTCTGCAGGCTGGGAACCGGCGGAGTAAATTTCCACCCGTTTTCCGTATAGCTTGGCAAAATACTTGGCGTATGCCTCTGCCATCTGGCTCCTTGCAGAATTGCCCGTGCATATAAAACCTATCTTCATGGCTCACCTCCCAAACAAAAGGTTAAAAAGGTATCCTGCGATCACTATTGAGATGGATACGATGCCAGCAAACATAAGGATCAGCTTTGGTTTCATGATCTGCTTTAGGATCACAAACTCGGGCACAGAAAGGGCAGTGGTTGCCATCATAAAGGACAGGGCGGTGCCAATGGGAACTCCCTTTTCAATGAGGGCTTGGATAGCCGGCAAAATACCCGCAGAATTAGAATAGAGAGGCACACCCACCAACACCGCCACAGGAACAGATAAAAATCCCGCGGACTTCATTAGTTCTCTTACAGTCTCTTCTGGCACATAGTTATGAATAAAGCTTCCCACACCTATTGCCACAATTATGTAAGGAGAGACCTTTTTTAAAATCTCCTTTAGGTTGCCAAGGGCAAAGTTTATCCTGTCCTTAAAAGAGATCTCCTTTTCCTGAACCTCTCCAAACTTCAGCTCAAAGACATAATCCTCTATAAGGTGCCTTGGGTTTAGCCTTTCTATGATAAAACCGCTAAAGATGGCAACGGATACTCCAAAGACCACATAAGCTAAGGCAACCTTATAGCCAAAGGACGCAAACAAAAGCCCAAGGGCTACCTCATTGACCATGGGAGAAGCCACCAAAAAGGCAAAGGCTGCACCCAGAGGAATGCCCGCCTCCACAAAGTCAATAAACATGGGCACCGCAGAACAGGAACAAAAGGGCGTAAATATGCCAAGCACCGCAGAAAGAGGAATAGCCAGAGCTTTTTGCTTAGAAAGTATTCTCCTTGTCTTCTCCAAGGGAAAGTAGCTTCTGATAAAGGAGATAACAAAGATGATCAGGGCGAGCAGTGTAAAGATCTTTAGTGTATCGTATATGAAAAAGTGAAAAACACCGTAAAGCTTTTGATTTGGGCTCAAGCCCAAGAGATTGCCAACCACATAATGGGCAAAGGCGTCGTATAATTCAAACATCTCAGTCTTCCGTTATCAGTTTTTCCACCACCTGCGGTGCAGGAATGGGTGCACCGGCGTGTTTTACCTTTCCATCCACCACAAGCACTGGCGTGGTCATAACCCCAAGCTTAGCCAGTTCCCTAACATCCACCACCTTTTCAACCTCTGCGGGAATGTTCTTTGACTTTATTAGGGTGCTGACCACACTGTAGAGTAGCTCACAGTTGTTGCAATTGGTGGCGCTTATAACTTTGACCTTCTTCATGGCTCTACCTCACAGGCTGTTGTTTGAATTTTTGAAACTTCCATACCTTCTTCAATAAAGGGCAAAACCGCCCTAAGCATAGGATTTTCAAGGTTTAACCTGTAATAGACCCACCTTCCCCTCCTCTCCCAAAGCACCAAATCCGCTTCCCTTAGTACCCTCATATGAAAGGAAACATTCGGTTGAGAGAGCCCGAAGGCTTGAGTAATCTGACAGACGCACAGCTCTTTGGCAGACAACAGAGCCCTAACGATCTCAAGCCTGATAGGTTCAGAAAGTGCAAAGAAAAACTTAACGAGTTCTGTTACTTTGGTTCCAGTTTGCATAAAAATAATTTTATATAAAATTTGCCTTATATGTCAATTTTTAGCAGAGGCTGTTCTAAAAACACAAACCCATTGGTGCGTGAAGGTTTTGAGGCTAATTAAACTTCCTGCTCCTGTAAAGCAACCACCAAAAGGCTTATTATTCTGTTCCCCTCCATTTTATCAATAACAAACTTGTATCCACCATACTCAAACTCATCTCCTTCCTCGGGCACCTTGGATAGATGCTTCATAGCAAAGCCTCCTATGGTATCGTATTCGTAGTCCTCGGGCAGTTCAAAGCCAAGCCTTTTTGAAAGGCTTTCCACAGGTACCCAACCGTAGGTTTTGTAAACGTTCTTTCCCACCTGTAGAACATCCTCCTCCCAGCTTTCAGGAAAGCTCTCAAAAAGAAACTTAAGGATGTTTCCAAGGGTTATAAGACCAGTTAATTGACCATGTTCATCCACCACCACCGCTATCTGGGAATTGCTCCTTCGCATCTCCATTAGCAGGTTTTTCAGAGACATTACCTCTGGAACAATCAGAATATCTCTTTTAAATTCTTTCAAAGACCTTTGGGCATTTTCGCTAAAGGGCACTATGTCTTTTACAAAGAGCACACCTGTTATGTTATCGGGTTCCTTTGAATAGAGAGGTATCTTGCTGTGCTTCCTCTTTAAAATTTCCGGATATACTTCTCCCACTTTGCTGTCCTCGTCCAATATAAACAGGTCTGGTCTTGGTGTCATTATCTCTTTGACCGTTGTTTCCCTTATTGAAAGGGCCTTCTCTACCATCTTTTTTTCCTCCTCGCCAAAGAAGCCCCTGCCGTAGCCAAGATCAAAAACCTCCCAAAAAACCTCCTCAGGTTTTTTCTTCCCTTCATCCAATGGCATGAAAGCGTCCACCAATTTTTTGAACAAAAACCTGATGGGTGTGAGAAGAGTATGGACAATATAAAAAGGCAGTGCGTAGATGAAGGATAGAACAGTGGCAAAGGGGAAGACTATATTTTTAGGAATAACCTCTCCAAAGAGAAAGATCAGCATGCTTAGAATAGGGGCAGATATCGTGGCACCCTTTTCCCCAAAGTGGGAAATAAAAAGCTTGGTGCCATAGGCGGAGATCAGAACATTGACGATCTCGTTGCCAATAAGGATAGAAACTAAAATCTCCTTTGGCTTTGCCAACAGCCTATTAACTAAGCTATAAAACCTTCTTTGGGAGTATTTTCTTAGTAAAAATCTGTTGGTGCCAAAGAAAACTACCTCCGAGGAGCTAAAAAAGCCCGAAAGGAACAAAAGGAAAAGAAACAAAATTAGTTCAGTATATATTACAACTGACGAGCCTTCCATCTACGTAAACCTCCCTAAGCTGGGACAGGCACTCCTCCTTCCTCTCTTGACATAAATGATAAAAGGGGCACACCGCCTCCGAATAAAAGAGTATATCTGTAATTTCTGGGCTTTTTCTTTGAGAGGGATGCTCTGCGGGCAAATTCTGAATCAGATACCTGGTGTATGGATGGAGGGGGTTTTTCAAAACTTGCTCCTTTGTACCCCACTCTAAGAGCCTTCCTCTGTAAAGAACCGCCACTCTGTCTGCACAGTACTGCACCGACCTAACATCGTGGGTTATGAGTAAAACAGACACACCCTTTGCCTTCATTTTTAAAAAAAGGTCAAGTATGTCCTTTCTGAGGCTTGCGTCCAAAGAAGCGGTGGGTTCATCCGCCACCAAAAGCTTTGGTTCCAAGAGCATAGCCCTTGCTATGGCAACCCTCTGCTTTTGCCCCCCTGAGAGTTGAAGGGGTCTTCTTTCCAAAAATTCTTCTCCCAAGCCCGCCTCCTTTAGTGCAGACAGAATTTTCTCTTCTCTGTTCTTAACACCATGTACTCGCAAAGGCTCTTCAAGAATTTCCCTAACGGTCATCCTAGGGTTTAAAGAGGAGGAAGGGTCCTGAAAGACCGCAGAAACTTTCCTTGTGTATTCCCTACGGTAGCTCCATATGTCCTTACCTTCAAAGAGAACTCTTCCTTCGGTGGGCTTTTCCAGCCTTAAAACTAGCTTGCCAAGGGTGGTTTTCCCGGAGCCCGATTCCCCCACCAAAGCCAAAAGCTCTCCTCTTTCCATCCGCAGGCTAACATTCTGCAAGGCGAAAAAACTCTTTGTTCTAAAAAGCCCCACACTCACCTTGTACGCTTTACTAACCCGCTCTAAGCTAAGAAGACTCATATGGTTCTTGAAAAGCGCATTTCCTTTTTCTTTGGTAAATACTGGTCAAAGGTCATAGCCACGTTTCTAACAAGAAGCCTGCCCATAGGCAAAACCCTTATAGACCTGTCCTTGATTTCTACCAGTCCATCCCTTTCCATATCTTTGAGTTTCTCAAGCTCCTCCTCAAAGTGCTCTTCAAAGTTTATGCCAAAAGCCCTCTCTATACGGTCAAAATCACACCTAAAGTTGCACATCAAATCCATAATTACCTCTCTTCTGAGAAGGTCCTCCTGCCCCAGCAAGAAGCCCCTCATGGTGGCAAAGTCTCCACTATCCAAAGCCAAATAATACTCCCTCAGGGTCTTGTAATTTTGAAAGTACGCATCGTAGAACATCCCAATGGATGTGGCACCTATGCCTATAAGATCCACGCCCTTTTTGGTAGTGTAACCCTGAAAGTTCCTCCAAAGACTTCCTTCCCTCTGGGCTATTGCCAGTTCGTCCTCTGGCTTGGCAAAGTGGTCCATGCCAATGTAAAGATAGCCCGCTGATTGAAACATTTCAATGGTCATCTCAAGGATCGTCAGTTTGTCCTCCGGCGGAGGAAGTGTACTTGGGTCTATTCTTCTTTGAAGGGGCTTTAGCCAGGGTACATAGGCAAAGTTATAAACCGCAACCCGGTCTGGATCAAGCTCTATGGTTTTTTCTATGGTTCTTCTGAACTTCTCTGGTGTTTGATAGGGAAGTCCATATACTAGGTCTATGTTTATGCTTTTAAAGCCCAGGTCCCTCAGTTGTTTCATAACATCCCTCATTAGGGATTCTGGTTGGATACGGTTTATCGCCCTCTGGACCTCCTCATCTAAATCCTGCAGACCCATGCTGACCCTGTTAAACCCAAGCTGTCTTAGGGTTTCCAACTGCCCCTCAGACAGATATCTTGGGTCTATCTCTACGCTTATTTCCGCATCCTCATCCACAGAAAAGTTTTCCTTTATCTTTGAGAAAAGCTCTTCCATTTCCTCCACAGTAAGGAAGTTGGGAGTTCCACCGCCCCAGTGGATCTGCACCACCTTCCTTGACTTGTCTAAGTATTTACCTAAAAGTTCCATCTCTCTGTAAAGGTAGTCCAAGTATCTTTTGCTCACATCCTTTCTGTGGGATATGATCACATTGCACCCACAGAACCAGCAAGCGCTCTCACAGAAGGGAATGTGAATATACAAAGAAAGAGGTCTTTTGCCCTGATTACTCTCTAATAGTTTTTTCTTGTAGTCTTCCTTTCCTACGCTTTCGGTGAACTCCGTGGCGGGAGGGTAGCTGGTGTACCTGGGACCCGGTTTGTCGTACTTCTCTATAAGACTTTTGTTAAAAATCGTTTTCATAGGTATTAATTTAACTCACAGGTTGAAAATGTAATCTGCCTTTTCATGAGCATCCTTTAACATTCGAAATAGGTCAAATCTGTAAATACCCGTGAGTTCCTCTATTTTGAGAAGGAGGGGAGCGTTGAATACATCTTCAGACTTCAGTATTTCCGAATACATTTCCTCTAGCTGGGAAGCTATGTCAAGTATTTGTTTGAGTCTTTCGTTTTCGCCGGTGTAGGCATCTATTATCAGCTTGTCCATGTGGAGATCCCTCAAAAAGCTTATTTTATCCACACCTAAAATCTCATCTATAAGTGAAAAAAGCCCAGCTAAATAAGCAGCATCCTCAAAATCTGGTGCTATACGTTCTGCAATGGACTTTGCCAAAAGAGCCCTAACAAGGGACCTTTTCCACAATTTGGGATTTTCAACGCTAATGTAATCGTTCATTGCCAAAAGGAAAATGAAGTTTCTAAGATTCTTCAAACCGAGCATTGAACAAGCCTGTTCTACGCTTTTAATCTCCTGTATGGGAGAAAAATAGGCAGAATTTACAAACCTCAGGAGTTTTGCAGTTAATCCCACATCGTAGGAGATAAACTCCGCTATCTCTTTTGTACTCTGGGCACTGTACACCATAGATATGAGCCTGAGAAGGGTAGTCTTAAGATAAGGGGCTATTTCAAACTCCTTTAGAATGTATGGTGATTCCAAATAGTTACCTTCAAAAAGGTCGCCTACTTTAAGGGCTTCTTCATACTGTTCTTTGGTTTCTATCTTAGTAACTATGATCTTCTTACCCTTGGCTTTTAACTGTTCAATTCTTCTGTCATTCAGGCGGGGAAAATCCACCGATACAAAAAAGGATTCTTCTACAAATTGTTGATAGCGTTCGTCCTCAAGAAGTTCATAATAGGATGCAAACAGGGCTCCTGCTTCTTCGAACCTACTCATACTTTTAAGGGTTTGTGCTATGGTTACCCCTCCCACTTGAATCTGCGGTTTTAAAAGCTCAAAAATCAACTTCTCCATAGGAAGGTTCTCAAAAGCCTTGTTAAGAAGTGCATCAACAGATACATTTAGCATTACCCTTTTCCCCTCGCCAACCCTATCAATCCCGTGTTCTGCGAGTATTTCCACTATTATGTACGCACTCCTATTGTATGGAACTTCCTTAGGATACTCTAACGTATTACCTTTCTTACGAAGATACACCTCGTATGCAACTATCCTACCTTCTTTGTCAAAAATGGGCTGTTTTGCTATCAAGAAGCTCATTGAGAGTCCCCCTTAGCTCTGGGTACAGCGGAAATTGCTCGCAAAGTTCAATAACCTGCTCTTTTACCTTTTCTATGGTACGGTCGTCCTCTATGTTTCTAATAACCTGAGAAATAAGCCTGGCTATGAGCCTCATTTCATCCTCTTTCATGCCTCTTGTGGTAAGGGCTGGTGTGCCAAGCCTTATACCGCTGGTCTTTGTGGGTGGCAGAGGGTCAAAGGGTACCGCGTTTTTATTTACGGTGATGTTAGCCCTTCCGAGGGCGTCCTCCACCTGTTTACCCGTTAGCCCTGTGTTTCTCAGGTCCAAAAGTACTATGTGGCTATCTGTTCCGCCAGAGACCACCTTAAAGCCCTCTTTCTGCAGTTCTTCCGCTAAAGCCCTTGCGTTCTGTACTACTTGCCTTGCGTATGCTTTGAACTCTTCTGACATAGCTTCTTTGAAAGCTACCGCCTTTGCGGCGATCACGTGCATCAACGGTCCTCCCTGTGTGCCCGGGAAAACAGCCTTATCAATATCTTTTGCAAACTCTGCCTTGCAGAGGATAAAACCACCTCTGGGACCTCTGAGTGTTTTGTGTGTAGTGGATGTAACAAAGTGGGCATAGGGCACAGGGTTAGGATAAACACCTCCCGCTATCAAGCCTGAGTAGTGGGCCATATCCACCATCAGGTAGGCTCCCACTTCGTCCGCTATCTCCCTCAGCTTTGCCCAATCTATGACCCTCGGATAGGCAGAAGCCCCACCCACAATCATCTTGGGCTTGTGCTCTCTTGCAAGCCTGTATATCTGATCGTAGTCTATAAGCTCCGTCTCTGGATTTAGCCCATAATAGATAGCTCTGTAAATCTTCCCCGAAAAGTTGACCTTTGCACCATGGGTTAGGTGCCCACCGTGGGCCAAGTCCATGCCAAGGATTGTGTCCCCCGGTTGAAGTACCGCCATATAAACCGCCATGTTTGCTTGACTGCCCGAATGAGGTTGTACGTTGGCATGCTCCGCACCGTACAGGGCTTTTACCCTCTCTATGGCTAACTTTTCCGCCACATCAACCCACTCACAACCGCCATAGTATCTTTTGCCGGGCAACCCTTCTGCATATTTGTTGGTAAGCACAGAACCTTGCGCGGACATCACTGCAAGGGAGGTAAAGTTCTCAGAGGCTATCATCTCAAGGTGGTAGAACTGCCTCTCATACTCTTTGATTACCACTTGGTAAATCTCTGGGTCTGTCTTCTTAAGATGTTCCATGGGCTACCTCCTTAATTTTACCCACATACCGCTCCCACTCCTCCGGGAACTTCTGCATGGTCTGTCTTATGAGCCTGCCTGCCACCGCACCCAAACCGCATATGGATGTAGGCTGTATATATTTATTAACAAACTGAAAGCCCTCCCAATCCTCAGGCGTAGCATTGCCCTCTATGAGTTTTTTTAGCAGATACGCCTGTTCGTGGGTACCTACCCGGCATGGAGTGCATTGCCCACAACTTTCATGGGCATAAAATTCTGCTATGTCCAAGCATGCCTTAACTATATCATCATCTTCTGTTAACACTATGACCGTTCCTGTCCCTCCAAAGCCAAAGGGAGAGTAGTCCATGGGTGTGTCCAGCTCCTCCGCAGAAAAGCAGTCTAGGGCACCGGAAAAAACTGCCTTTACCTTTTTGTTCCCTAAGGTTCCACCAGCGTACTTGTATATAACCTCCCTTAGGGTGGTATTCATGGGAAGCTCATAAACCCCGGGCTTTTTTACCTTGCCACTGACCGGAAAGAGCTTGGGTCCCGGATAGTCGCTAGGTCCGATGTACCTGTATTCTTCCCAACCCGTGCCCACGATAAGGGGAATGTTACAGAGGGTTTCCACGTTGTTAACCACTGTGGGTCTTCCAAAGAGACCATACTGCACTGGATAGGGAGGTTTTATTCTTGGAAATCCCCTTTTGCCCTCCAAGGATTCTATTAGGGCGCTTTCCTCTCCGCATATGTATGCACCCGCTCCTCTGGCCACATAGATCTCCAGGTCAAAGCCAGAGCCAAGGATATTTTTTCCCAAAAAGCCCTTAGCCTTTGCTTCCTCTATTGCATCCCGCAGTATGTAGTATCCTGCCGCATACTCGCCCCTTATGTATATGAAGGCTTGGTTTGCCCCTATGGCATAGGCAGATATGATAATACCCTCTATGAGAAGGTGTGGGTCCCTCTCTATGAGTATTCGGTCCTTGAAGGTGCCGGGTTCCGACTCGTCTGCGTTGCAAATCAAATAACGAGGTGCTGGATTTTGGACTGCAAACCTCCACTTTTTGCCGGTGGGAAAGCCTGCCCCACCTCTGCCTCTGAGCTGGCTTTTATCTACCCACTCAATGATCTCCTCCGGGCTCATGTTGAGGGCTTTTTCCAAAGCCTGATAGCCACCATCCTTAAGGTAGTCTTCTATGGTATGAACCTTGGGCTTTTTTGCCCTCCTTAGCAAAAGGTTCAAAGTGGTCTCTGCGTAAATGTTAAGTATATTTGGATAGGATCTCATAGAGCTTCTCCTCGCTTTCAAACTTATAGGTGTCATTATCTACCATAAAAACTGGTGCCTCTGAGCACGCGCCAAGGCATTGCACCGCTATGAGCTTAAACCGCCCGTCTTTTGTAACTTCCCCCACCCCAATGCCAAGATGTTTTCTTATGGCGTCCAAAAGTCTCTGTTTGTTCATCAGATTACACACAATGCTTACGCACACCCTTATACGGTGTCTGGCAGGCTCTCCTCTATCAAACATATCATAGAAGGAGACCACATTCTCCACATGATTGAGGGGCAGACCCAATATCTGGGCAACCCTCTCTAAAGCAAAAGGAGGGATGTTGCCGTAGTAGTCCTGCACTTCATGCAAGCACAGAAGTATTGCTTGTTCCCTTCTGGGGAAATAGTTGGCATGTTCTAAAAGTTTCTGTTCAAGCTCTGGTGGTAGCATTTAAGGTTAAATTATAATCCAGTTTGGCGATGGAAGAGGGACAAAAAATACGTCTTTTGAGTAGGTTGGCAGGCTTTGAAAGGGATGGAGATGTCAATTTGGAGGATTGTATATACATGGCTTCCACTCCAAAAGGTAGGGTCCCCATACTTAAGGTTATGCAAACTACCATGTGCGATAAAAACTGTCTCTACTGCGCCTTCAGAAGGGACAGAGATGAAACCCCTCGGCTTTATATATCTCCAGACCAACTGGCGAGGAGCTTTATGGAGCTTTACAGAAGGGGTAGGGTAAAGGGGCTCTTTTTGTCCTCTGGGATCTTTGGGCATCCAGAATTTACCATGGAAAAGATGATAGACACGGTAAAAATACTGCGAGAGAAGTATCATTTCAATGGATACGTTCATTTAAAAATAATGCCCGGAGTTTCTCTGCAAACGGTGGAGGAGGCTGTAAAGGTAGCAGACAGGGTCTCCATAAACATAGAGACCTCCAAGGAGGAAAGGCTCAAAAGGATCGCCAAAGGAAAGAGCATACTGCAAGATATTCTTCCCAAAATAGAAGCGGTAGATAAGCTCATTAGGGAATACAAAGGAAAAAGCCAGATAACCCAAATGATGGTAGGTGTAGATGGAGAGAAGGACGAAGAGATCCTCAAAGTGGTGAATTTCTTGCATAAAAAATACAGGCTTAGCAGGATCTACTTTAGCGCTTTCTTTCCAATAAAGGGAACGCCCCTTGAGAACAAACAACCGGAGAATCCTCTAAGGGAGTACAGGCTCTATCAGGCAGAATTTTTAATCAGAGACTACGGTTTTAACTTAGAGGATTTTAGCAAGGTGCTTGTGGATGGAAATCTTCCCTTAAACATGGATCCGAAAGAGGCGTGGACCCTTGCCAACAGGGAACTATTCCCTGTGGAGATAAACAAGGCAGATTATCATCTTCTTCTGCGAGTACCGGGCATAGGCAAGAGGTCTGCCGAGGAAATAATCTCAAGGCGCAAAGTGAAAAGGCTCTCTTCCTTAGAGGACCTAAAGGGTATAAGAAACCTAAAGAAAATACTCAAATACGTAACGATAGATGGACGCTATTACGGAAAGGGGCTATAAAAGCATCTGATAAAATTTTCCTGTGGTTGAAGGAAATTATCTCCTGGTGCGAGTTTTTATGAGGGAGGATGATGAACTTGATGGAGAAAGGCTATATTCCAAGCTTTTAAAGTTTTTAAAAAGCAAGGGTGTGGGCGGTGCAACGGTTTTGAAGGCTATAATGGGTTATGGAACCACGGGCGAGTATCACTACGAGGGCATTGAGGTGCTATCTTACGACCTTCCTGTGGTGGTGGAGTTTGTGGAAAAGGAGGAGAAGGTAAATAGCCTTTTGGAAGAGCTTACAAAATACGTAAAAAAAGGGCTTATAACCATTGAGAGAACAAAAGTATGGGTGTCTTCTTAGCTATAGCTATAGGTGGGGCTATTGGTTCCCTCTTGAGGTTTTATCTTTCAAAGTTTTTGCAAAATAAGTTCGGCATAGAATTTCCTGTGGGAACATTGATAGTCAATTTAACGGGTGCCTTTTTTATTGGCCTTTTCTTCTCCTACTTGGTGGAAAAGTTGGATGTATCCGTAGAACTTAGGGCTTTTTTGATAACAGGACTGTTGGGTGGTTTTACCACCTTTTCCACCTTTTCATACGAGAGCTTTAACCTGATATTAAACGGCGAATATTTAAAGTTTCTTGCCTACTTTATGGGCACAAATCTTGTGGGTTTGCTTTTGACCTTTTTGGGTTACAATGTGGGTAGATGGCTATGAAGTGCGAAGAGGCGGTTTTGGTGCGGATATATTTTGGAGAGGATGATAAGTACGAAGGGAAGCCTCTTTACAAGCATCTGGTGGAATTTTGCAAGAATAGGGGCATAGCGGGTGCCACCGTCTTCAGGGGCATATTGGGTTATGGCAAGTCTTCCGTGCTACATAAGGCAAGTCCCTTCAAACTTTCCTCGGACCTCCCCATAGTGGTGGAGATCGTAGACTGCCAGGAGAAAATTGACCAAGTGCTCCCTGAGATAGCCCAGATGGTTAAAGATGGGCTTATAACCATGGAAAAGGTTAAGGTGATTAGGGCATGACTCTGCTTAGGCTTGGCACCAGAAAGAGCAAATTAGCCCTTTGGCAGGCAAACTTTGTTAAAGAAAAGTTAGAGGCTTTGGGTTGCAAGGTGGAGATTGTGCCCATTACAACCACTGGGGACAAAATCTTGGACGCACCTTTGGCAAAGATCGGCGGAAAGGGACTCTTTGTAAAGGAAATAGAGAATGCCCTCCTTGCGGGTGAAATAGACCTGGCGGTACATTCCCTAAAGGATGTGCCCATAACAATACCCGAGGGATTAACTCTCTCTGCCATAACGGAAAGGGAGGAGCCGTACGATGTTCTAATATCAAGGAATGGCAAAAAGTTGGAGGAGCTGCCCTCTGGTGCAGTGGTAGGCACGTCATCCTTACGCAGGCAGGTGCAAATAAAGAGGAGAAGAAGGGACCTAAAGGTGGAAATTCTCAGGGGAAATGTGGATACACGCCTGAGAAAACTAAAGGAAGGACTGTATGATGCCATAGTTTTAGCCTACGCGGGAGTAAAGAGGATGGGACTTTCTGGTGAAATTAGCCAGGTTTTGGAGGATTTTATCCCTGCGGTGGGACAGGGTAGTCTGGCAATAGAAACCAGGGCTGACGATGAGAAGGTTATTAACTTTGTGAAAGTGCTAAATCACCAGGAAAGCTGGCTCAGGGCTGTGTGTGAGAGGGCTTTTTTGAGGGAATTGCAAGGAGGCTGTCAGGTGCCCATAGGAGCTTACGCTTGGATAGAGAGTGATCGTATAAAAATAAAGGGTTTCATCTCGGACCTAGAGGGCGAGAGATTTTTGGAAGGTTATGAAGAGGGTGGCTTGCAAGAAGCGGAGGAAGTGGGCAAAAGGCTAGCCCAGAGGTTATTAAGGGAAGGAGGAGAGGAAATACTAAAAGAAATCTATGGTTTATAATCTTTTCCATGAAAGAGTTCTGGTATTGGGCAGAAGAGTACGATAAAAAGCTAATTACTAGCGCCATTGAGGCGGGGGCAAAGGTAATCATTCTAAACGACCCAGATAAGGAAGAGGAGGTCAAAAGGTTAGGAAGGATTGAGGTTTTTAAGGAAGGGAGGGACTTTGAGTATGTGCTAATAAAGGGCAAAGAAGATGAAGAGAGGGCGGGAAAGTATCCACCCAATGTGAAGGTAGTGGTAGAAACCACCGACTGGACTATAATCCCTTTGGAAAACCTCATAGCCCAGAGGGAAGAGCTTTACGCAGTGGTAAAAAACGAAGAGGAAGCAAAAACTGCCATAAAGATCTTAGAAAAGGGCGTAAAGGGAGTGGTCCTGAAAAGCAAAGACATAAACGTTATAAAAAAGGTGGGAAAGGTTTTGGAAGAGGAGGAAGAAAACCTTCCCCTTGTTGTGGTAAAGATCACGAGGATTTTGCCCTTGGGCTTGGGAGACAGGGTCTGTGTGGATACCACATCCCTCTTAAACAGGGGAGAGGGCATGCTGGTGGGCAACTCTTCCGGGGGCATGTTCTTGGTGCATGCAGAGACGGAGGAGAACCCTTATGTAGCGTCAAGACCTTTTAGGGTTAATGCGGGTGCGGTGCATATGTACATAAGACTTCCCAACAATAGAACTAAGTATCTTTGCGAGTTAAAGGCAGGAGATGAGGTAATGGTCTATGACTACAAAGGAAGGGGAAGGGTTGTCTATGTGGGAAGGGCTAAGGTAGAAAGAAGACCCATGCTTTTGGTGGAGGGAAAGGCAGACAATAAAAAAATTAGTGCGGTGTTGCAGAACGCAGAAACCATAAGGCTAACAAGACCAGACGGCACGCCCATATCGGTGGCAGAGCTGAAGGAAGGGGATGAAGTGCTCGGATACATAGAATCCGAGGGCAGACACTTTGGCATGAAGGTGGAAGAGACCATTATAGAAAAGTGAGCTTAGTATCCATAATCATACCTGTCTATAACGGAGAGGAATATGTCCACCGAGCTATTGAATGTGCCCTATCTCAAACCTATCCACACAAAGAGGTAATCGTAATAGATGACGCCAGCACAGACAGAACGCAGGAGGTTGTTAAAAAATATCCCGTGATCTATCACAGGAACGAAAGGAACATGGAGAGGGCATACTCCCGCAACAAGGGAGTGGAACTTTCTAAGGGAGAGTTCATATTCTTTTTAGACCACGATGACCTTTGGAGGGAGGATTACATTGAGTCTGTGTTAAAGCATTTAGAGGACAGCCAGATAGTTTATAGCTTTCCGAGAAGTTTTATAAACTCCGAAGGGAACCTTTTGAGGGTTTCAAGGAAAAAACTTCCGGAGGACCCACTTGAGCTTGTTTTTTCTGGGATGGTGGGTTATCCGTCAGCCACAGCCTTCAAAAGGTCTGCCTTTTTGGGCTACAAGGACGAATACGTGATGAGGGAAGATTGGGAGATATTTCTTAGGTCCTGTTTGGAAGGGCTGATTTTAAAAATCCTTGACGAGGATAATGTTTTTATAAGGGAGCATCCCAAAAGGACCAGCAGAGGCAAGAAATTTTGGATAGCTACCTATAAGGTTTATGAGGACTACAAAGACAAAGTGCCCGAGGAATACCTTCCTTACTTTCTCTTTCATGTGGGAGAAACCGCCATGAGGTTTGGAGAGCTAAGATTTGGCTGGGAACTTTGCACAGGTGCGATTTTTAAAAAGCCAACCCTTTTGGCGAACCCACGGAGGCTTTGGAGCCTGCTAAAAAGGGGCTTTAGGTTTTGGAGGGGATAAATTTAAACTGAGGAGGTTTAGCCATGAAGTTGAGGCTTACGCCCTTTGATGCGCTGATAGTTGTGGATGTGCAAAGGGATTTTATGCCCGGCGGTGCCCTGCCAGTGCCTGAGGGAGATAAAGTTGTGGCACCTCTCAACCAATACATTGAAAGGTTTTCTAAAGCAAACTTGCCCGTTTTTTTCACAAGGGACTGGCACCCAAAGGACCATATATCCTTTAAGGGATACGGTGGTATATGGCCACCACATTGCGTGCAGGACACAGAAGGCGCCCAGTTCCATCCTGACCTAAAAATACCTACAGACAACAAGTTCATCATCTCAAAGGGTACCAGCAGGGACTTTGATGCCTACTCGGGCTTTCAGGGAACAATTCTAAACGATCTTTTAAGAGAGAGGGGGATAAAAAGGATCTTTGTGGGTGGAGTAGCCACAGACTATTGCGTGAAAAACACAGTCCTTGGTGGCATAAATTTGGGCTATTTTGTTTTCTTGCTTATGGACGCTATAAAGGGTGTGGATGTGAAACCCGGCGATTCCGACCAAGCTATAGAGGATATGCTAAGGGCTGGTGCAGTGGCTATAACACTGGAGGATATTAGTTAAAGCTTAAGGTTTTATCTCAACCCTTCCCTCTTGATCGTAAATGTATAGCTTACCCTCTTCTTCGTACTTTGTTCTTTTGTGAGAGCCATCGCAGAAGGGTTTTTTCTTAGAAAGCCCGCACATGCAAAGGTAATAGGTCTTTTCTCCTGCCTCTAACTTATAGGGTTCCTTTTCCGTAAAAACCACCAATCTCATTTTTTACCTCCCAAACTAAATTTAGGAAAAGGTGTAGCTTTTTACAAGCTTGTGCACTTCTGTGTAGTTTATGTCCCCCGCCAGAACGTAAAACTTATCTCCATATCTGAACTTAGAAGACAGGGTGATACAAAAATCGTCTGTTGCCTGAGAGAGATATATTTCGGAGATGTATATGTCTCCTTCCTTGGCCATTTTGAAGTAGGGCTTTTCGCTTCTGTCTGCACCCTTCCTACCGGTCTTTACCGGATACTTTATCCTTGGGTTTATTACATTGTTGGAGATTTGAATGCCTCTTTCGCCGATTATGTAAAAGATCTCAAAGTAGGGATAATCCTTAAAGGCATCCTGCAGTACGTACTCCCACATCTCCTTGTCTGAATGCTTTAACCTCCAAAGAATCCGCTTAAAGTCCTCTTTGATTTTCTCTATCACCCGCTTTATATACTCCCTTCCTTTGTATTCACAGACTACCACATGGGGCTGAACGCCGTGGTATATGAAAAAGGAAACATCGGGCGTGGAGTTTAGTCTTTCCTTTAGCTGGGAGTTTAGGCTGAAGAATTCTTCGTAGTTCTTCACATCCTTCAATGGGACACAAAAACCGCATACATGCACCGGTTTGGACTCTCCGTATAGCAAGGAAAACTCCCGATGAAACTCCTCCATAAGAAGTTTTATCTTTTCTTCCTCCACTTTTTTGCGAGACAGCACATAAACCTCTCCGTCTTCCAAGGAAAGGAAGGCATTTCCTTCTATATGGTCCTTTACATTCTCCAACAGGAGCTTGTAAAGGCTTTCTAAACGAGCGATGCCCATTTCCTCTCTGAACCTCTTTGTTTCCTTTAGGTAAAAGTTGTAAAAGTATGCATCAGTACCAAAGAATTCCCTTAGCTTTTGGAAGAGGGGCGAAGTGCCCTCCCTGACACTGCTAAAATAGTGCAAAAGCACATGGTAAAAGAGTAGGCCTGCGTAAGTACCATCCTTATTTACTACTATGAGGGGCTTTTTGTTGAAGGTGAAAAAGTCAAAGAGCCCTTCCAGCCTGTCCAAAGAGGATTTAAAGGTTTTTACCTTCGGCAAGGAGGAGGTTATGTCTCCTACCTTTAGGTCTGACCTGTGCTGTGCCATCAAAAGGTCTTTCTTTGAGACAACGCCCAAGGGTTTTCTATCCTTTACCACCACCAACAGGTCGTATATACCGTATTCTGCGAATATTTTTAGTGCCTCCATTATGGAAAGGTCGTAGTTGAGGGTTGGCACCTTGGTGGCTATTTCCCGAAGTTCAACTTCCCTCATCAGAGCCTGAGTCCTTTGATCCTTTCCGCTGCCTCTAATAGCTTTTGGGTGGGAACTGTCAGAGAAATCCTAAAGTAGCCCTCTCCGTGTTCTCCAAAACCATTTCCTGGTGTGCAAACGATAGCACATTCTTCCAGGAGCTTTTCCACAAACTGGGCGGAGCTAAACCCCTTTGGCACCTTCACCCAAAGGTAAAAGGTGGCGTTGGAAGGATAAACCTCCAAGCCCGCCTCTTTTAGCGCCTTGGTCATCACCTCCCTTCTCTCCTTGTATATATCCCTCAGCCTTTGAATTTCCTCCTCGGGGAGGTTTAAGGCGGTAATGCCCGCTTCTTGGATAGCTTGGAATTGCCCCGAGTCCACGTTGGTCTTTACCTTTCCAAGCCCTGCTATGAGCTTTTCGTTTCCCACCGCCATACCCAAACGCCAGCCAGTCATGTTGAAGGTCTTTGAAAGGGAGTGAAACTCTATGGCAACATCCTTTGCACCCTCTATCTCCAATATGGACGGAGGCTTTTCACCATCAAAGTAAATCTCTGAGTAGGCAAGGTCAGACGCCACTATTATGTTGTGCTCTCTTGCCCAGTCTATGAGCTCTTTGTAGAATTCCCTTGTGGCAGTGGCAGAGGTTGGGTTGTTGGGATAATTGACCCATATGATCTTAGCCTTCTTTAACACATCGGAGGGAACGCTTTTGAAGTCCGGAAGGAAGTTGTTCTCTTCTTTCAACGGCAGAATATAAGGAACTCCTCCAGCAAAGAGGGTGCCGATCTTATATACTGGATAGGCAGGGTCTGGGCAGAGCACCACATCCCCTGGATTTACAAAGGCTAAGGGAAAGTGGGCAATTCCTTCCTTTGAACCGATAAGTGTAATTACCTCCTTCTCAGGGTCCAGTTCAACGCCAAACCTTCTTTTATACCAATCTGCCACCGCTTGGCGGAAGGAAAGCATGCCCTCGTAAGAGGGGTATCTATGGTGTTCGGGCTTTTCCACCGCCCTCTTCATGGCATCTACTATCGGCTTGGGTGTGGGTATGTCTGGGTCTCCCACTCCTAGGTCAATAACATCTGCCCCTTGGGCGATCTTTTCCCTCTTTTTCTTGTCAATTTGGGCAAAGAGGTAAGGGGGAAGCTGGGAAATCCTCTGGGAAAACTCAAACATTTCTACACCTCCGAGGAAGTTTTTCTTAGATTTTTGCGTCTTAGTAATTTTTGATACTCTTCAAGGGCTAACCTTTCCTGTTCTACAAAAAGGTCCTCCCTGATTATAAGGTTTTCCCAATCTACTTTTTGGGCATCAAACCATGGACCATCCGAGCAGGCAAGCTTAATAGAACCATCCACCAGTACCCTACACACCAAACAGAGCCCCACCGCATCCAACATATGGGTATTTACCATGGCTATGTGTGGCGTTTCTGGGTTTAACTTTAACACATCCCTTGAGAGCCTGTTGCCACCAGCGGAGATTATAAGGTCCGCATCCACCCTTTTGGGTTCCCTTAGCACTTCAACCCGGTCAAAGAGGGCATCCAACCTTTCCCTGAGAGGCAAAAAGCCATCCTCGGAAAGAAAATAGAGTTCAAGGGAATTGCCCTCCGCCCTTAAAAACTTAGCCACGTTATAGAGGGGCGCTATGCCCCAACCTATACCAAAGCAGGCTACCTTGCCATAGTTTTTCACGGGAAAGGGTTTTCCCAAAGGACCTGCAATGTATGATATCTGCTGGGCTTCCTCTTTTAGCTCCAAGGTGCTCCTGCCTACCACCTTAACCAAAAAGCTAACCTCCTCCCCGTTTACCTCCAAGATGGAAAGAGGAATAAGCTCCGAAAGTTCAGTATGTTGTAAAAGGGCAAACTGACCAGCTTGGGCTCTTTGTAGGTGTTCCGCCCTTACACTTAGAATAAAGTAATCTTTGCTTAATGGCTCCTTCTTTAAGACTGGATACATTAGCCTTATTTTATTTTAATCCAAAAGTTTTAGTATCTCCTCCACCAAAAGCTCCCTGTTTTCTTTATTTACCTCAATGACTACTGCACCTTGAAGCCTTCTGATGTCCCTCACCAGAGGATGCACATCCCTTATGGGAATGGTGGCAATTACCTTGTATTTTGGGTTGAAAAGGATCTCTCTTACCAGCTCTCTAAAAGCCTTAGAAAACAACTCCATCTTTCCGATTTCGTCTATAACGATGTAAACGTCCTTTAATTCTTTTGCCTTTTCCAAGATAGGAAGGACTACCGACTCAAACCGAGCGGTATTCACTCCGTAGGACCCTACCAAATGCTTGGAGGTGAAAAACTTGCTAGCAAAAAGTTGGGCTTTGCCTTCTGTGCTGATTACCTTAAAGCCTGTTCTCTTTTTGGTTTTGGGGTCCCTTACCTCCTCCGTCCAAAAGCCTATTGCTCTATTTCCAAGTCTTTGGAGTAGCTTTTTTATGAGGGTAGTCTTTCCTATACCCGGCTCGCCGGTAAGTATTATTTTCATGGGGGCAGAGCCCCCAAGGAATTACTTAACAAAGTCTTTAAGAGTTTCGTAGGCTTTCATAGCCTTTTCAAACCTTTCATTGACAACATCCCAGTTTATGTTTTCCAAGAAGGCGTCTATGTATGGAGGTCTTTTGTTCTTGTAATCCACATAGTAGGCATGCTCGTAAGTGTCAAGTACTATGAGCGGAATGAGACCTGTGAAGTTGTACACATTGTGGGCATCCAAACCGTTTACCACAAGCCTTCCGGAGAATATGTCCAAGCCAAGCACTGCCCATCCTCTAAAGGCTATGCCCGTCGCCTTCAGTTCCTGCACACAGGCATCCCAAGAACCAAAGTCCTCTTCCACCTTCTTCTTAAAGGCTTCTGATGGCTGTCCCTTTGCCCCCAAATGGCCAAAGTATAGTTCGTGCAGGACCACACCCATGTAGTTAAAGCTTTCTTCCACCTTTAACTCTCTGTATTCGGAGTAGTTTTGGTTTGCCTTGGACCTGTCGGAAAAGTTCAAGTCCGCCAACTTTTCCTGAATTTCGTTGTATTTGGTTACATAGCCCTTGTAGTGGGCCTCAAAGTGAGGCTCTATCTGTTCGTTGGATATACCCTTTAGGTTGGAGGGCTTAAGGTGGTCTTTGGGTTGAAGTTTATGCACTGCCATGGTAATACCTCCTAATTGAGATTTTTTTCTATTTTAAACCCTTTTAAACTCTGCAGGCAACTCCCTTGGTGGCAGTCCGGTGTATTCTACTTCCGTTTCCTCGTCCAATCTCTTGGAGAAGGGCTTTTCGGTGGTGAGCTCTTCATACACATGGGCGACAAGCCCCGGCACCCTTCCTATTATGAAAAAGCCCTTTCCGAGCCTCCAGTCAAAGCCCATCTCAGAAGCTATCGCTGCTATAGCACCATCCACATTGAGCACCAACCTTTTACCCTTTTGCCTACTGATCTCTTCTTCCACATCCTCTGCAAACTTGCAGTGAGGTCCATAAAAGCCAAGCTCCTTGGCTATGTCCATGAGCCTTTTGGTCCGTGGGTCAAAGTCCTTGTAGTATCTGTGTCCATAGCCGGGTATGGGCTTTTTGTTTTCTAAGTATTCTTTGACTATTTCTTCTACACTTCTGCCACTTTTTACACCCTCCTGGATGAACTTCATGGCATCCTCCAGAGCACCACCGTGGGCGGAGCCAAAGGCAAGCACACCCGCTGCAACACCAACATTTAGAGAGTTTCCACCGGATGCCACAGCCCTTGCAGCTATTGCGGAGGGTGGCGCAATGCCGTGGTCAATGACCGAAACCAGCATAGCTTCCATCATCTTGGATTCTTTCTCTGTGGGTAGTTCTCCCTTCAGGATCAGATAAATGGCTTGGGCAAAGCTTAGGTTGCCCACCAAGTCCAAGAGCCTGTAGCCCCTTATGTAGGTTTCATGACCCACATGCTGGGTAATAGCTGTTCTCCACTTCTTTTCCATCCTCTAACCTCCTATTAACTCCCTGTTTATTTTAACCTTTGCACCTTTTCTAAGGCTCTCTATGTAGTAGTTTATGGTGGCATCCTTTTTGAGGGAAAGAAGGTCTTTAATAAACTCTGTCCTTTGCTTTTGGTCTATTTCCTTCTTGCTCCTCTCCTGAACCACCAGCACCCCATAGCCCTTGAGCAGAGGATAAGGACCAAATACCTTTTCTTTGGAGAGCAAGATTTCAAAGAGGTCCTTCTCTCCGAGCTTCATTACAGAAAGAAGCTGAATGGCTGGCGCCTTAGAAAACTCAAAGAACTTATAGGAAACATCTTTGCCCTGCTTGAGATCCTCTTTAACCTTCTCCGCCAAAGACTTTACCTGTTCTTGGGCTTTTTTCTCTTTTAGTGTTCTTTCAATCTGGGCTTTTACCTCCTCCAGGCTTTTGTATCCGCCGGTCTCCTCCTTGAAGAGAAAAACTATGGCATAGCCCTCTCCTGTCTTTACCAAGCTTATGGGGTCAGTGGGGCTGAGCCTGTTTAGCTCTCCTTTAAGCTCTGCGGGAAATTCTCCCTCCTGCTGGGGCAGTTTGAACTCTTTGAAATTTGGAACTTCTTGCCTATTCCTAAGGGCTCTGTATATTTCTTCAGCTTTCTGTTTGTCTTTTTCTATCCAAAGACGGACTACTTTTGTTGGTTCCCTTTTAAAGTTTTCCCTGTTTTGGGTGTAAAAGTCCAAGATCTCCTTCTCACTAACGCTAACCGATACATCCTCCGGGTTTATTATGTAAAGCCTACCGCTTATTTCAAAGCTCTGGCTAAGCAGGTTGATTTCCTCCTCCTTTGGTGTCAGATAAACAGCGTTTCCTACAAGGTTCAGTAGCTTTTGTATGGTTAGTATTTTTCTTATGTATTCTTCATACTCCGTTGGCTCCAAGCCCAAACGGGCAAGGCTCTCTTTGTACTTGGAAGTGCTAAATATACCATTTTCCTGAAAGCTTGGGTCTGATTTTATAAGGTCTATGACCTCCTGGTTGCTGGCAAGAAAGCCAAGCTTTTTTGCCTTTGCATAAAGAAGTTCCTGAACTATCAAACTTTCAAGCACTTGCTCTCTTAACAATTGCTCCATATCTTTGTTCTGTACAAGGTCTCCGTACCTCAAAAGCTCCCTTCTGTAGTCCCTTAGTGTTATGCATGAGCCATCCACCTTTGCCACACAGTTTTGCCCTATGTTGGCAATATCTCCTATACCCCCAACCCAAAGTAGCCAGAGTAAAAAAGCTAAAGATACGAGACCTATAACACCCGCTACAAACTTTTTGTTTTTATAAACCAGGGAATACATGGACATCTAATTTTAACAAATGCCTAAAAGTTAGCAGACGGAAGAGTATTACAACGGGTTATTTTGAATGTTTAAATGGTTTCTCACCAGAAGTGTTAGTCAAGATATAATTATAGCATGCACCATTTGTCGGAAGAGCAAATTGCACAGATAAAGAACCTGCTTTTGGAAATGAGGCAGAAGATTCTGGGCTCTGCCCAAGAGCAGATAAAGGATCCATCCAACATAGCCTTCGAGGGAGGAGATGAGATAGACAGGGCAAACATAGAAACGGAAAGATACATAAACCTTCAGAGGCTAAAAACAAGGGAACTAAAGCTTGTGCGGAAGATAGACTATGCCCTTTATAAAATAGAGGTAGGGACTTACGGCATATGTGAGGGTTGTGGTGCGGAAATACCTTTCGAAAGGCTCATGGCAAGACCAGTAACTACCTTGTGTATAAACTGTAAGGAGTTGGAAGAGGAAGGCGAGCATGAGTAAGCTTATCTTTCCAAGGGTCCAAAAGCTTCCCAAGTATGTTTTTGCCATGGTCAATGAGCTAAAGATGAAGCTCAGAAGGGAAGGAGAGGACATTGTGGATTTGGGAATGGGAAATCCAGACCTTCCACCCGCACCTCACATAATAGAAAAGCTCTGCGAAGTGGCAAGGAGGGACAATGTGCATGGCTATTCTTCCTCAAGGGGTATACCAAGGCTCAGAAAGGCTATATGCGACTTTTACCAAAGAAACTACGGAGCTGAACTAAACCCAGAAACAGAGGCTATATTGACCATAGGGGCAAAGGAGGGCTACTCGCATCTTATCCTTGCTATGGTGGAGCCCGGCGATTCAGTAATGGTACCAAACCCTACCTATCCCATACACTATTACGCACCCATAATAGCGGGCGGAGATGCTATATCTATTCCTATAAACTTTGAGGAAAAGCAAAACTTTGAAGAATACTTTTTAAAGAGCATCCACGATACCCTTAAGGCTTCCTTCAAAAAGCCCAAAGCCCTGGTGCTGAGCTTCCCTCACAATCCAACCACCCTTTGCGTTAGCTTGGAATTTTTCAAAGAAATTATTAGGTGGGCAAAGAGGGAGGAAGTGTGGGTGATCCACGATTTTGCTTACGCGGACCTTGGCTTTGATGGATACAAACCGCCTAGCATTCTGCAGGTGGAAGGTGCAAAAGATATTGCGGTGGAAATTTACTCCATGTCTAAGGGCTTTTCTATGGCGGGCTGGCGTGTTGCCTTTGTTTTGGGCAACGAAATCCTCATAAATAACCTTGCCCATCTGAAAAGCTACTTAGATTACGGCGTTTTTACACCCATACAGGTTGCTTCCATAATAGCCTTAGAGAGCCCTTACGAGATAGTAGAGAAAAATCGGGACGTTTATCAGAGGAGAAGGGATGTGCTGGTGGAGGGACTGAACCGTATAGGTTGGCCGGTGGAAAAGCCCAAGGCATCCATGTTTGTTTGGGCAAAGATTCCTGAGTGGGTGGGTATGAGCTCTTTGGACTTTTCCCTCTTTTTGTTGAAGGAGGCAAAGGTGGCGGTCTCACCCGGCATAGGCTTTGGAGAGTATGGAGAGGGCTACGTTAGGTTTGCCTTGGTGGAAAACGAGCATCGGATAAGGCAAGCGGTCCGTGGTATAAAAAAAGCCCTTGAAAGGTTCAGACAGACCGTGCAATAAATAAGGCGTGGGTCTCTTTGGCACCCAGGGAAAGTAACATTTGGCAAAGGTGGGATATGGTCTGCCCTGTGGTTAGCACATCATCCACTACCAAGATTTTTTTATCCTCCAGGGCGTATAACCATTGCCTTCTCACCTGATGGCTCTGTACAGCCTTTAGCCTCTCTTGACTTTTGAGCTTTACCATGGGCGGGTCAAAACCTTTCCTTTCAAAAATTCTCTGATAGGGAACTTCTGCGCCCTTCAGAATTTCCTCCACCTGATTGAAGCCTCTTAGCCAAAACCTTCTAATGTTGAGCTCAGGAAAGGTTATGATGTCCGGCTGGATTTCGTTTATGTACTGCCAAAGATAATCCTTTACCACCTTGCCCAAGAACCTTGCGGTGTATGGGTTGTTCTCAAACTTTGCGTTGAGGATCAAACTCTTTATTGCACCCTCATACCTTCCAAAAACTCTGTAAGAGAAAACATAGGGAATGTGCGTATATTCCATGGGATGCTGGGGTTTGAGCTCCTTTAGACAGTCTTCGCACAAAAACTCTTCTCCCACTGTGGGTTTTTCACAATTTAGGCAATTTCCTTTAGCAAGTCCCAGAAGTCTTAAAAGTTTTCTCATTCAAAGTTTATCTTTTCTTGGATTACGTAAGGCTTTGCGTCCTTTGTCCTGTAGTATATCCGGATCAAAAGCTCCGCCAAAAGCCCAGTGGATATGAGCTGTATGCCCGCAAGGATAAAAAGGACGCTAAGGATCAAGAGGGGCCTCCTTCCTATGGGCTCCTCAAAAAAGAGCTTTAAAAAGATCAGGTAAAAGAGGCTGAAAAGACCCAACGCAAGGAGCAAAAAGCCCACACCACCAAACATATAAAGGGGCTTGTTGATGTACTCATTGAGGAACTTTACCAGCATTATGTCCAAAAGGACCCGAACAGTCCTTCCTATGCCGTATTTGGACTTTCCAAACATCCTCGGATGATGCCTTACCACCACCTCCGTGATCTTGGCACCTCTCCTTTTGGTAAGGGCGGGCAAAAACCTGTGCATGTCTCCAAAAAGTTCCAGATCCTTTACCACCTCTGCCCTGTATGCCTTTAGGGTGCATCCGTAATCGTGAAGATGCACGCCGGTAATTTTGGATATGAGCCAGTTGGCAACCATTGAAGGAAGCTTTCTTGATAAAAATGGGTCCTTTCGGTCCTTTCTCCACCCGCTTACCACATGATAGCCTTCCTTTAATTTTTCCAGTAGTATTGGGATGTCTTCGGGGTCGTTTTGTAGGTCTGCGTCCAAGGTGATGATCACATCTCCCTTTGCGTGTTCAAAGCCCGCAGACATGGCGGCGGTTTGTCCGTAGTTCCTTTTGAACCTTATTACTTTTAGCCGGCTATCCTTCTCCGCCAGCTGTTTTAGCCTTTGGTAGGTGCCATCGGTGGAGCCATCATCCACAAAGATGATCTCGTAATCCTCTCCTAAGCTATCCAGAACCTTTTTGAGCTTTTCGTAAAGGATTGGAATGTTTTCCTCTTCGTTATAGGCGGGGATAACCACCGAGAGCATGCTAATAGTTTATCAGATGTATGCTCCCTGCCCTTCCACTATTACCCTTATTAGCCTTCCCTTCTCTTCTATGTCCTTTACCCTATAATCATAAAAGTTTATCTTTGAGAGCTCCTCTAAGCTCAGCCTCTTTTCTGCGATGTATCTCAAAAGGTATGCCCTGTGGGGTTGAGGGTTGATAACTCTCTGCCCTTTTTTGTAAAAGAAAAACCTCACTATCTTATGGGCGGTTCCAAGGTCCAAGAGCCCTTCCTCCTGCCTTCCCACAAGGGGGACCACCACTTGGTCTTTGAAGAGCTCCTTTGAGATTTGTTTTAGGGATTCCTTCCACCAGTCTTTTAGCTTTGAACCTTGGCAACTGTCCTCCCAAGAGTGCTCTGCGTAGGGAATGGGCGTATCCACCTTTAACATACCAAAGAGGGGAGAAAGAACCACCGAGCTCTCCACTATAAACTCCTGCACTGGTGGAGGTAAAACCCAAAACTCCAAGCTTTCCCAAAACCTTCCCTTTAGCCTTCTCCAAAGGGGCAAAGGCTCATCCATGTTAATGCCAAGGCAGTTTATAACCTCTATCCTTTTGGTATTGAGCTCTTCGAAGGGGTAAACCTCTAAGCCAACAGGGTATTTTTCCCTAAGCTTTATCTTTGATTGTCTTTTGGACCAAGGAAGGATAAACCGCACAAAAGTTATTTTAACATCCTCTCTTGTCATTTTTAGCCTTTGATAAATCATCGTGGAGACTTAAAATAAAAAACGCTATGAAGGCATTTCTTATAAAACTCCTCACCCTTTTGGGTTTTGTGGAAGCTGGGAACCTAATTCAGGAGGGACAGCCTGCATACAACTTTAATCTCTTAAACGAAGAGGGCAAACCGGTTCAGCTTTCCCAATACAGAGGTAAATGGGTGGTGCTTTACTTTTACCCAAAGGCAGATACTCCCGGATGCACCACGCAGGGCAAAGAGTATTCAAGACTCTATGACAAGTTCCTTTCCAATAACGCAGTAGTGTTTGGCGTAAGCACCGACGACGTGCCCACTATAAAGAGGTTCAAAGAAAAATACAACTTTAGACATAGCTTACTTTCGGACCCAAAAGGCGAAGTAGCCAAAGCTTACGGAGTTAAGCTGTTTTTTGGCATGTGCTCAAGGGATACAGTTTTAATAAACCCGGAGGGAAAGGTGGAGAAAATCTATAGAGGCGTGGACCCAAAGGGAGACCCCAACCAAGTGCTCAGCTACATTACATCAAAGGCTAAAAACTATTGAACGCTGAGGCTACCTTCAAAAATTCCTTCCTTCTTTTGTGTTTTTTTAGAGTACCCCTTTTATAGTTTGACAAATGCAAATTATTTGCATATAATACTCTTTATAAAAAGGAGGTAAAAAATGGACATAGGTGGCACGAAGGATTTTGAGTTCAACATCAAGGACCCGAAGTTTCTGGACGAGCAAGCCCTCTGGGAGGAGGCAAAAAGAGTATATTCAAAGTGTAAGGATTGTAGGATGTGCGTTACCTACTGTCCCTCTTTCCCTGCCCTGTTTGATGCGGTGGACCGGCACGATGATGATGTAGAAAAGCTGAGTAAAGAGGAGTTAGCCCTTCCTTTGGAACTGTGCTTTCACTGTAAGCAGTGCTATTTTAAGTGCCCTTACACTCCGCCCCACGAGTGGCGCATAGACTTCCCTCACCTTTCTTTGAGGTATAAGGTGTGGAAGTTCAAAAACAAAGGAGCCAAGCTAACAGACAGACTTATGGTAAATACAGATTTAGTGGGCAAGCTTTCGGTACCCTTTGCTGGCATAGTAAACAAGCTAAACAACACAAAGCCTGTAAGGGTGATCCTAGAGAACTTTATGGGCATAGACAGGAGGGCAAAACTGCCACCCATAAACTCTCAAACTTTGGTGGATTGGTATAAAGAAAATAGAAAACCCGTCAAAGGCGAAAACGGAAAGGTTGTCCTCTTTAGCACCTGTCTTTTTAACTATAACTACTTGGAAAAGGGCATAGCACTGCTACGAGTATTAGAAAAGAACGACCTTTGGGTGGAAATTCCAGAGGTTCAATGCTGTGGCATTCCCTTCTTTGATGTGGGAGATATAGACACGGCCATAGAAAAGGCAAAGCACAACGTCAAGGTTCTAAAGTCCTACGTATCTGCAGGTTATGATATAGTAGTGCCTGTTCCCACCTGTGCCCTGCAGATAAAGTACGAGTATCCGTTGCTCTTGCCCGATGACCCCGACGTCAAGCTGATTTCCGAAAAGGTTTTTGATGTGCATGAGTATCTTTGGAAGCTAAAGGAAAAGGGAAGACTAAACCAAGACTTTAGGGTCTCCATGGGCAACATAGCCTACCACATACCCTGTCACCTCAAATCCCTGAACGTGGGCTACAAGGCTGCGGCGCTTATGAGGTTAATCCCCAACACCAAGGTTAGGCTCATTGAAAGATGCTCTGGACACGATGGCACCTTTGGTGTAAAAAAGCAGACCTTTGACATGGCATACAAGGTAGGTTCCAAGCTCTTTGAGGAAATAATCAGTGCAAAGGCAGACCTTGTGGTATCCGATTGCCCCCTTGCCAGCAACCAAATAGAGATGGCAACGGGCATAAAGGTATTGCACCCTATAGAAGTTTTGTACAGGGCTTATAATTTTTGAACCATGCTTAGGGTAGTTCTAAACGGTAAAGAGTACGAAGTGGAAGAGGGAAAAAAGCTTGGAGATTTCTTTAAAGAGGTGGGAATAGAGGGCGCCCTTGGCGCCAAACTGGGCGGTAAAATAATTGACCTTCAGACACCCATAAGGGAGTCTGGAGAGCTCGTGCCTATATACAAGGGGGACCCAGAGAGCTTGGAGATCATGCGCCACTCCCTTTCTCACATAATGGCTCAAGCCCTAAAGGAGATATACGGTAAGGAGGTAGTCCATCTTGGAGTGGGACCCACCACGGAGGAAGGTTTCTATTACGACGTGGAGGTGGAAGGAACAAGGATAAGAGAGGAGGACCTTCCTAAGATAGAACAGAAGATGAAGGAGATCATAGAGAGAAACTATCCTATTCTGAGGAGGGAGCTGGACAGGGATTCTGCCATTAGGCTCTTTGAACAGTTAAAGGAACATTACAAGCTTGACATAATTAAGCGCATAGACCCTCACGATGTTATATCCGTCTATGAGCAGGGGGACTTTATAGACCTTTGCAGGGGTCCCCATGTACCATCCACTGGTATGGTGGGTGCCTTTAAGCTAACTCACATAGCTGGAGCCTACTGGCAAGGAGACCCTTCCAAGCCTATGCTTCAAAGAATTTACGGCATAGCCTACTGGGACACAAAGGAGCTTGAAGAGAGGCTGAAGTTCTACGAAGAGGTAAAGAAAAGGGACCACAGAAAACTGGGCGCAGAGTTGGAGATGTTCATCATAGACGAAGACATAGGGGGAGGTTTGGTGCTCTGGCTTCCAAAGGGCGGAATATACAGAAAAGTTTTGGAGGACTTTTGGAAGGAAGAACACTTAAAGAGGGGCTATCAACTGGTTTATACACCCCATGTGGGGAAGGCAAAACTATGGCAAACCAGCGGACACCTGGAGTACTACCGTCAGAACATGTATCCACCCATGGAGATGGAGCAGGAGGAATACTTTGTCAAACCTATGAACTGTCCTTTCCATGTGGCCATCTACAAGAGCAAGGTAAGGAGCTACAAAGAGCTTCCTCTGAAGTTGGCAGAGCTTGGCACTGTTTATAGATACGAGCTATCCGGAGTTCTGCATGGACTAATGAGGGTGAGGGGCTTTACCCAAGATGACGCCCACATAATATGCACACCCGAGCAGGTGGAAGATGTTATCCTTGAAACCTTGGACTTTGCAGTGCAGATGTTAAAAACCTTCGGCTTTGAGGACTTCAAGGTTTACATATCCACAAGACCACCCCTTTACATCGGCTCCGAAGAGCAGTGGGAAAAAGCGGAGAATGCCCTCAAAAAGGCGGTAGAAGCTCTAAACTTAAGCTACGAGATAGACGAAGGTGGTGGTGCCTTTTACGGTCCAAAGATAGACGTAAAGATCAAGGATGCCATAGGTAGGTTCTGGCAGTGTTCTACCATTCAGTTTGACTTTAATTTGCCAGAGCGCTTTGACATGGAGTACGTAGGTCCAGACAACAAAAGACACAGACCATACATGATCCACCGGGCGATCTTTGGGTCAATAGAAAGGTTCACCGGTGTTCTTTTGGAACACTATGCGGGGCTCTTACCCTTCTGGCTCGCACCCGTCCAAGCAAGGGTGATCCCAGTTTCTGAAAAACATATACCTTACGCAACCGAGCTTAAGAATTTCCTAACAGAAAGGCACTTCAGAGTGGAAGTGGATGACAGAAAGGAACGACTCTCCGCCAAAATAAGGACTGCGGAGTTGCAAAAGGTCCCTTACATCCTTGTGGTGGGAGATAGAGAAGTGGAAAGCAAAACCGTCTCCGTTAGGTCCAAAAAGGAAGGAGATTTAGGAACTAAAACTTGGGAAGAGCTGGTGGAATTTTTCACAGAACTTGTTCAAAAGAAAGTGTGTTAATATCTTTAGTAAAACTTGAAAAGGAGAGTGTCATGGAAGAACAAACCTATGCAGTACCTTTTGCATTGGTAGGCTTTTTCCTAACCTCCAAGCCCATTGAGGAGAGCATCAGAAACGATGTGACTCCGGAAGAGCTGGAAAAGCTTCAGGAGATCATAAGCAGGCTACTCTTTACGGAAGGTGTCCAAGTTGCCCTCTATCCATCGGTTGTTCCACCGGATCAAGCGGAAGAGGCGATAGATGAGCTTGAAGATATGATCTTTGGAGAGGAAGAATGACCAAGCTGATCTTGTGCGGAGCCCTCGGCAGAATGGGCAGGGCGATCCTAAAGACCTCCCTTGAGTATTCAGACCTGCAGGTAGTTGCAGGCGTTGAGCACCCCGACTGCGTCAGAGGGCAAAGCTTAGGAGAAGCGGTGGGTATGGAAGAGTTCAAGTTTGCACCGCTCACCTCTAACTTGGAGGACGTTTTACCCCTTGGAGATGTGGTGGTGGATTTTACGGGGAATACTCTGTCTGCTTTAGCCCATGCCAAGCTGTCTGCCTATGCGGGTAAAGGAGTGGTCATAGGTACCACGGGCTTTAGCCCACAGCAGGTGGAGGAACTAAAGGAGCTTTCAGCGTATGCCCCCATTCTTCTCTCTCCCAACATGAGCTTGGGAGTCAATCTTCTCTTTAGGTTGGCAGAGATAGCGGTTAAAGCCCTAAAGGACAAGGGTTTTGACGTGGAAATTTTAGAGATCCACCACCGATTTAAAAAGGATGCACCAAGTGGAACCGCCCTAAAGCTTCTGGAGATAGTAGCTAACGCCTTGGGCAAAGACCCCTCACAGGTGGGAAAGTTTGGAAGGGAGGGAATAGACCCAAAGGGCGAGGAGATAGGCGTCATGTCTCTGAGGGGTGGAGATGTAGTGGGAGAGCATACTCTATATCTTTTGGGCTTTGGAGAGAGGATAGAGCTTACCCACAGGGCAGTCTCCAGAGACATCTTTGCCAAGGGCACCTTAGAAGCTTGCCGGTGGATCAAAGGAAAACCACCCGGCTTTTACAGCATGTTTGATGTGCTTGGGATATGAGCTTTTATGAAATCATAGATGACATCACCGCAGACGCAGGTATAAGGGTAAGGGCAAAGAGCTTGGAGGAACTATTCTGCAAAGCCATCCTTGCTACCTTTAACGAGATCACAGACATAGAAAAGGTTAGCAAAGACAAAAAAGTAGAGTTGGAGGTTCAAGGAGAACTACCCTACCTCTTGGCAGATGTCATAAACCAGCTTTTGGTCTTGCACGAAAAGGAAAAATTGATAATAAGCCACTGTGAAAGGGTGGAGTTTAAAGAGGATGGTGTTAAACTGATGCTAAAGGGCGGTACCTTTGATCCAGAAAGGCACCCCTCAAAGCTTGTCATAAAGGCAGCCACCTATCACAGGCTCAAGGTGGAAAAGTTAGAAGACGATTATTTGGCGGAGGTTATATTTGATATATGAGGCTAAAGGCTTACGCAGAGCTTACAAAGTTTGAACACACCATCTTCGCCCTTCCCTTCTTGCTGGCGGGAATAGTCCTGTTGGTTGAGGATTTCCCATCCCTTTGGAAGCTCTTTTGGGTGTTTGTTGCATTCGTGTCCGCAAGGACATTGGGTATGTCCCTCAACAGGCTCATTGACCTTCCCATAGACCAGCTAAACCCAAGAACAAAGGATTGGGTTCACGCAAGGGGTGAGCTCTCTCAAGAGGATATAAAAAAACTCGTTTTTCTCTCCGGCGGCATCTTCCTCCTTGCCTGCCTTATGATAAACTTGCTTACCTTCCTGTTGGCTCCTTTGGTGGTTTTTCTCCTTTGGTTTTATCCTTATGCCAAGCGGATCACCTACTATCCACACCTGGTGCTCGGCTTGGTTTACTTTTTGATCCCCCTTGCGGTGGATGTTGCCTTTAATGAAAGCATATCAAAAACCGCCCTGCTTTTGGGTGTGGGTATGGCTTTCTGGGTAGCGGGGTTTGATGTGCTGTATGCACTTCAAGACTATGAGTTTGACAGGACGCACAATCTAAAATCCATCCCAGTAAAGTATGGCATTGGGGGAGCCATAAAGATCTCCAGGCTCTTTCATGCTATAACCTTTCTTTCCCTCTTAGCCTTACTCTTTGTGTTGGATTTCTTAGGTCCCATTTACATTTTGGGGCTTCTGGTACTCGGTCTATTTCTTGTGTATGAACACAGCCTAATAAAGGAGAACGACCTTTCTAAGATAAACAAAGCATTCTTTACAGTAAACGGGTATGTGAGCGTAGTGTACTTTCTTACCGTTCTTTTGGATAGGTTGATTTGAAAAAATTGCTTATAATAATTTTCCCATGGGTGAAATGGAAAGGTTTGAAAACCTATTAGAAGAAAAGCTTGTGCCAAACAGAATTTTAAGGAAAGGGGAGGTGGTAAGGGGAAGGATCGTCAAAATAGACGATAGGACCGCGTACATTGATGTGGGCTATAAGGTAGAGGCAATAATGCCCAGGGAAGAACTGCCGCCACAAACCAAGGAGGGGGACGAAATAAAGGGCATCTTGGTTAAATTTTCAGGTGGTGTGCCCGTTCTGTCTTTCCAAAGGTATCTCAAGGAGAGGCTCTACGGCTTTCTAAAGTCTGCCCAAGAAAAAGGTAAGTTCGTAGAGGGTAGAGTAGAGGAGATTTTGGATGACGCGTATGTGGTTAATATCAGTGGTCTAAAGGCAATCCTACCTAAATCTGAAGCCCGACAAGGACTGAGAAAGAATTCAAGAGTAGTAGCAAAGATAAAGGAACTTTCAGACACAAAGGAAGGTCTAAAGATCGTTCTAAGTGAAAAGGATTTTATAGAGCTGATCAAAAAGAGAAAGAAGGAGAGAATCCTCAAGCAGTTAAAGGTGGGAGATGTAATAGAGGGTAGAGTTATCAAAATAGACCCAGAGAAAGGGGTTACACTGCTGATAAAGAATGCGCTAAGGGCATTCTTGCCAAAGGAAGAACTCTCTTGGGGTAGAGACAAAAATCCCTACAATTACACGGAGGTAGGCGAGAGGCTCAAGGTCAAGGTTAAAAGAATACCCAAAGACGGTGAGTTTATCTTTGTGAGCCTTAGGGAGCTAAAGCCCAACCCATGGGAGAAGGCAAAGGAAGTTATAAGCAAAGGCAAGGTTATGTCCGGCAAGGTGGTGGATATAACAGAAAAGGGAGTTATAGTGGAACTCTTTGAAGGTTTGGAGGGTTTTGTGCCGAAGGACGAGGTTTCATATGATGGCAGTATGCCAAAGAAGTGGGAAAATGTTAACGTAAAGGTTCTTGAGTTTAACCCAAGAGCCCAAAAGCTCATTCTTAGTATAAAGGAAACACTTCCAAAGCCTTGGGAGGAGTATATCAAAAATCATCCTGTGGGAAGCAAAGTTAAAGGAATTGTCCAAAGGTTTGAAAAAGCGTCAGCTATAATAGATTTGGGCGATGTAAAGGGAATCATTCACAGGAGCGACCTCTCTTGGGGAAGACCCAAAAGGGTAGAAGAGGTTCTCACAATAGGAGAAGAGAGGGAGTTTGTGGTCCTTGGTCTGGAGGGTAAATTTGTAAAGCTTGGGCTAAAGCAACTGCAAGAGAATCCTTGGGAGCTCTTTCTCAAGAAGTATAAGGTGGGAGATAGGGTTAAACTAAAGGTAGTTTCTGTGCATCCCTTTGGAGCATTTTTGGAGTTTCCTGAAGGAGTAGAAGGGTTGTTGCCTGTTTCTGAAATGGATAACGCAAAGGACATAAAGGTCGGAGATGAAGTTGAGGTACGCATCATTGATATAGTTCCACACTCAAAGGTAACTCTAAGTGCAAAGGAAGAAACCAAGGTAGAGGACATAGTCAGCGAAGGAGGAGAGAGCGGTTTTACTCTGGGAGAACTTCTGAAGAAGAAGATGAAGCTGTAAGATGACTAAAAGGGATATAATTCAAAGGTGTCACGAGAAGTACCCTGATTTTTCCAAGTCTTTGACCGAGAAGGTATTGAACTTTATCCTTAAGGAAATTGCCCTGAGCTTAAGTAGAGGTGAGAAGGTTAAGCTCTCTGGCTTTGGTACGTGGAGTGTAAAAAAGACAGGTAAGAAGGTTGGCGTTAAGTTCAAGCCCAGCAAAAAGCTTCTGTACTATTTGAACACCCCCAACTTAGATGCTAAAATTAATAGATAACGGGGTGTGGCGCAGGAGGAAGCGCGCTGGCATGGGGGGCCAGAGGTCACGGGTTCAAGTCCCGTCACCCCGATTTTAAACTAAAAAGGAGTCAAAATGGCTCTCGAGCTGGAAGAGCACGTTGAAGCTTTAACTCTTAGAGTTTTTCTCAAGTCCCTTGAGCTGTTAGGTGGTACGCAAAAGTTGGTCCAAACACGGGCAACCAGTTGGCTATCGTCCCTGCTTCTGGCTTCTTACACTGTAGTGCTGAAGGAAGAATACCTCAAATCCGAGCAGGAGATCGCCCAAAGGCTAAGAATAACCCCTCAAACGGTAAAAAACATCCTCCGGTCTGAGCCTTTGGTTGATAATTTAGAGGAACTTTTTGAAAGTGAGGGTAAAGACCTTAACATACATACCGCCGGTGGCATAGCCAAGCTCGCTTACAGATTAGTAAAAGACCAAAAGGACCATACAGGTCTTTGCTTGGAGTTCTCACGGAGAACTGCAGGAGCCTTGGATATAGCCTGGGCTAAAATCCTCCTTAGAAGGCTTGAGGAGAAAGATTTTCCCGTTCAATCTGCACAACATCTAAAGGAGAAGCTTGGAAAGGTTTGGCTAAGTGGTAGGTCTGTCCAAGAAGTCCTTGAAGAACTTGATTATCCCATCCATACACCCATTGAGCTCATAGAAAAGATAAAAGAAAACCTGCGTATGTATGGCCTTGAATGAAGTATGTTGGTTATCTGGTTTTAGTCCTTCTTTTTATCTATTTTGTCTTTGTTAAACCTTTTCTGCTTTTGCATCGCATTGAGTTTGAGGTAAAAGAACCAAAAATAAATCTCAAGGAAAAAAGCTTTGAGATAGGAGAGTTTTGGGTTCTTTTGCCCAACTTTAGAGGTGAAACGTTCTTTCTAAGGGTGGATGGGCTTGCCCTTTACAAAGATACTTTGAAGCTAAGGGAGCTTTCGCTGATAAGCGTCTCCTCAAAGATATCGGAAAAGCCCTTTGAATACGATTTTAGCGACCTTGCGAGGAGATTGAATAAGATAAACATACACCTGCAAAGGGCTTACATTTCAATGAATTCGGTGCCCTATTCAGAGAGTATAACCCTTTTTGTAGGGAAAGCCCACAAGGAGGGCAATAAAATTTGGGCTGAAGAGCCAACAGTTGCCTATTATATCCATGGACAGAAAATCATAAGGATAGAAGTTTTTGTTGAAAGTGCCCAACTAAAGGGTCACACTTTGGAAGTTCTTTCTTCAAAGGTTCTAGGAGAAAATTATTCCTTTGACCTAAAGGGTCGTTGGAAGGGTAAAGAGGGCGCCTTTGAAGCGGTGGGCTATGTGGATAGAATAACCACCGGAAACTTTTCCATTGAACCCATAAAGGTTGAAGCTAAAGGCTGGTTGGATTACAAAAATATCCAAGTAGATATGCAATTGCAAACAGATGACCTTGTGATAAAAGAAAAACACTTTGGCAGAGTAGCCGGGATAGGAAAATACCGCTACAGATGGAGGAATGAAAACCTGTTTTCCACTAGCTTTGAGGGTAAAAATCTCACTGGAAGGCTTGAGTATGACTTGAATAGGAGGACATTAAAGCTTGACTTTTCCGAGCTTGCCTTTGATGAAAAACTGCTTGGTGTAAAACAAGGTCTGAGGGGCTTCTTTGCGGGTAGATTGTTTGCAGACCTCAACAAAAAAACCTTAAGCTTAGAGGGGAGTGTTAAGGACATAATCTTTCAAGACATCCAGATAAATAATGCAGACCTAAGCTTGGGGCTTGATTACAAGGAAAAGCCAAAGGGGGAAGTTTCCTTTGCTTCCGACGTGCTTGAGCTAAAAGGTAGGTTCTACGGGAAGGACTTTTGGGGTCAGCTAAAGGTAAATGGACTACCCTATCAAAGGGAAAATGTAAGGGCAAAGGTCTTTTATGAGGGCTATCTTTCCTACGTGGCGGGAACTCCAGAGAGCTTGGGAAAAGGCTATCTTTCTGACCTTTACGTATACAACAGGTTTATAGGAAGGTCTGACTTTAATCTTAATCTCAAAGGGCAGGATTTTCTGGTCAGCGGAGAGGGCAAGGGTTTTAAGCTGAACGCCTCTGGAAATATAAAAGACGAAAGCATAAAGGGTGTTTTAACCTTTACAGGCTTTAACTTTCAAGAGAGGGGTATAGAGCTTTCAAACCTTGTGGGGCAGGTTTCTTTTGAGGCTATTGGTAAAAAGGTACAGGCAGAGGGTAGGTTGGAAGGTAAGTTAAGTCAGGAAAAGGTGCAGTCGCTTGCAAACTTGGAATTTAACATAAAACTCCTTGAAGGAAAGCCCGAAGGAGAATTTAAAAGCATATTGAAGAACGTAAAGCTCGGGGACCTTGAGTTTAAAAACGGTCTCTTGGTGGGAAGTGTAAAGGACCAAAAGCTCATACTAACCTACAGTTTGGAAGAAAAACTCAAAGGTTCGGGCATCTTTTCCCTCTCAGATTATACCTTTAACACAGAGGGCAGGTGGGAAGGGGAGCTAAAGGGAAGTTTTTTGATGCTCTCCTATAGACTCCAAAGCTGTTCAAAGACCGCTTGCAAGGGTGAGCTTGTGGGAAGGGCAAAGTTCAAAGACATAACAATACCCATAAACGCCAAGTTTGATTACGAAGGGGAAAGGCTGAGGGCAAACGTCAAAGGATTTGACCTTCAAAAAGGACCCATAAAGGTAAGGGTAGGAGATCTACGCCTGGAGGAGGGTAAAATCTTCTTTAGTGGTGGAAGTGTAAGCTTAAACTCGGAAGAGTTGTTGAAGCTATCGCAAGCTGAAGGCTTCTATGACTTAAAAAAAGAGGGCTTTGAAATACCCAACATAAAAATATACCGCTATGCGGAGGGCAACGCTAAAATTTCTTACAGCAAGACGGAAGGTCTTAGCATCAATTCAGAGGGGCATATAAACTTAGAAAAAACATCCGCACTCTTTAGAAGTAGGGTTCAAACTTCACTGATAGGCAACTTATACTATTATCTGAACATAGACAAAAAGGGCGTCAACTTAGTCTTGTTATCAAAGGAACCGATAGAACTGAGGTCTAGGTACGTAGGTATTCCAATGAGGGGGGAAGCTTACTTTTACGGAGACGGAAAGATCTTTAAAGGTTCGATGAACTTTTTGGGAAACGGTTCTTCTTTGACCGCGGAAGCAGAGGGAACAGAAAAAGAGTTGCAGGTAAAATTCAACGTAAACAGAGTTCCTGTGGTATATAGGGATGAAAATTTAAGGGGTAGCCTATTTTTGAGGGGAGTGGGTGCTATAAGCACAGACTACAAAAAGGTTAAAATATCCTCTGACCTAAGCATAGCGGGCATTGTAGAAGTGCGAAGTTTTCCAAAGGCAAAACAGGCAAAAAGGGAAGAGATTCCACTTACTCTAGACCTAAAGGTCTCTTCTTATGAGCCTCTAAGGGTATATTTGCCTGAGGGATACATATACAGCTCCTTGGAGGGTTATGCAAAGGGCAAGCTGGATGACCTTGAGTATAAGTTTAGGTTTTCACTTTCTGGGGGAGAGCTAAAGTATTTCAACAAGAAGTTCTATGTAAAGTCTGGCTTTTTTGAGCTTGATAAAAAGAGCAAAAATATAGACCTAACCATAGCATCATCCCTGCCCGATTATGTGATCCTCATAAACCTAAAGGGAGATCCCGAGTATCCTAAGGTCTTACTTAACTCTGAACCGCCAAAAGAAACAAGAAAAATAATAACAGACCTTGTGTTGGGTGGAGGAGAAGCGCAGGGAATTATATCCCTTGGAGATATTTTAGCTTCTCAGATCCCGCAGGTAACAGGACTCACGAAAGGCTTAGAAAAAACGTTGGGCACTGAGTTAAACATATCTGTATCGCCTCAGCTCAGTAGCTCTGGTGAGGTGGGAGTTTCCACAAAGGTTTCTAAGGACATAACAGATAGGTTTTCCATAGAGTATCAGCATAGTACTCTGAAAGATCCAAAGGAAAGCTATGTGGGAGGCAGTGCGAGAATCACCGGTGGGATTTCGGTAGGAGGAAGGATAAACTCAGACAAATCAAAGGAAGTTAGATTAAGGGTCAGGGGCAAGTTTAACTTTTGATAGGGTTTTCACGTAGAACAAAAGATAGTCCAAGAAGGAAAGAGAGATCAAAATATAAGCAGGATAGAGAAGGAGCTCTAACTTAAAAAGAACATAGAGGGGGATGGCAAAGGATATATAGGCTGTGGTAAGCTTGCCCAACATTCTTGCCTTGGGGACAAACCCTTTAGTCAAGTATATGTGCCCTCCACCGAGGAGTATAAAAAGGTCTCTAAAGAGCAAAGAAAACAAAAGTGCGGGCTCTATCATCTGAAATCTATAAGTGAGAACATAGAGGGCTATTAGCAGTAAGGTTTTATCCGCCAGAGGGTCCAAGACCTTTCCCAAGTCCGTCTCCTGTTTTAGCCTTCTTGCCAGAAAACCATCCAGGGCATCCGTTAGGGCAAGGAGTATAAACAGTGCGATGGCTTGGAGAAACTCCAAAAATAGCATAAGGGGGCTTAGCAGTAAACGGGTAAGTGATACAAGGTTTGGCAGGTTCATCACTTCAGAAAAAGCCAAAATCAGCTACGCCACCTTGGGAGAGCATTCCTCTCTTTAAAAGCTCCGTCTCTTCCAGTTTGATCAACATCTCCGGCATCACACCCATTGGGCAAACTATGGAGCAGTTCTTACAGTGGGTGCAAAGGTTGATGTGGGCATCTTTGAGAAGAAGGAGCCTTTCCTCCGCCTTTGAGTGTCTTCTGTCTTGGAGTAGCTTATAGGCTCGGGAGAAAGCCATTGGACCTCCAAAGTCTGAGTTGCTAACAAAGATGGGACAACTACTATCACACAAACCGCAGGCAATACAATCAAAACTCTTTAAAAGAAATGGGCTCATCTCAAGCTTTTGAAGGTTCTCTTGGAGGGGTTCATACCATACCTTTAGCTTTTTGATACGTTCTATTAGGATGCTATGCTCCACAACCAAGTCTTTAACTGGACGCATGTTATCAAGGGGCTCCACCAAAACCTCCTCTCCCAGGTCTTTTATGGCGGTTTTGCATGCAAGGATGGGCTTTTGGTTTGCCTTTACTCCACAGGTTCCGCATATACCAGCCCTGCACATACTTCTAAAGGAGATGGTTGGGTCATACTCCTCTTTGATGTAAAAGAGGACATCCAAGAGGGTTTGTCCGGGTTCTGTGGGAACAATAAACTCCTTTATAACAAAATCATCGTCCCTGTAAAGTTTTAGTCTTACCAGCATGAAGATAAATTTAGGCTAAGGGATGGGTTTTAGTATTCTTATTTCGCCCCTTGTGATTTCCAGATAGCCCTCCCTCTCCAGTTCCTTCAAAAGCCTTGATACCACCTCCCGGGCAGTGCCAATATCCCTTGCGATCTCTTCATGGGTAGCCTTTATCACATTGCCTTTGGCGTTGTTTTTTATGTATTCCACCAGTCTTTGGTCTACCCTTTTGGATATTAGCTCGTTCAGAACAAGAAAGAGCCCATATACATTCTTCACCACCATATCTAAAACAAAGTTCCTCCAGTAGGAGTATTTTTCAAAGAGGTAGTTGGCTTTTTCTGCAGGGATCACATAACCCAGCACGTCCTCCTCACAGACCGCGTAGGCAGGATATGGGACTTTCTTTAAAACCGAGAGGTTTGTAAGTATGCAGGTCTCACCCCTGCCAATTCTGTACAGGAAGATCTCCCTACCGTTCTCTGCGGTAAAATAGACCTTAACACTTCCCTCCAAAACTATAGGTACTAACTCACACACCGCACCTGGATAGCCTATCATAGTTCCCTTTTTTAGACTGACCGGTTGGGAGAAGGAAACCAAATCTTCCTTAAAGTTTTTATCCGCATAAGGGAAGAGCTTTTCTAGAGTGAGTTCTTTCATCAAGGATAAAAATATAGGTCCCCCGAGGGGACCCGGCAATGGGCTTTATTTCTTTTCCACAATTACCGACTTAAGGGGAGCCACCGCTTGCAGAAACTCCTGCTGTTCTCTGGCGGGAACTTTGAACTTATCCAAAACCTCCTTGGTGATCTTCACAAACCTATCCCAGTCTTCTTCCGTTATGCCCAAACCCTCGTGAGCGGTTTTCATATCCCTTCCTGTGTATATGCAGGGTCCTCCTGTGGCAGAGCAGACAAAGTCAGTAAGATGGGCTATTAGCTTTCTTTTGCTATCGTTGCTAAGCCCCTTAAAGTACACTCCCAGCTTCCTGTCCGTTACGAGCCTAGTCGCCAGCTCATTAACCACTGCGGATATGGCGTCGTAGCCGCCGAGCCTTTCATACAGGCTCTTTTCCTTCATCTGTGCATATGCGGGTGCGGACAGCATACCCGCCAAAAGCAAGCCAAAAAGTAAAGCTCTCTTCATGGCAACACCTCCCAAAAAGATTTGCTTTTTATGTTAGGGCTTTTGGGCTTTTTGTTCAGTGATTAAATCACTTTGAACCTTAATATAAAAAACATGGAACTGAGCTTGAAAATTGCTCTCCCCGGAGGGCGGGTTGAAAGGATAAAAGCGGACTTTCCTTACGAGGGCTCCCCTATAGGCTTTAGGGTTCTGGTGGAAGGAAAAACTGGACTTGTGGTGGGTCTTTCTGATGACGGACAGGTCAAGGAAGTAGTATTTCCAGACAAGGTGCCTCTGACCTCCGAAAAGAACCTCTCAGCCCTAAAGGACACCGCCATGCTCTATGGCTTAATACCTTGGCTGTTGTTATGGGAACTTTTGCCCGCTGAGTGGAACTGGAAAAAAGAAAGATTTCTTACGGTCCCCCTTTCCTCCTTTGTGGGCTTGGACCAAAGGACTAAACGGTTTTTAGATTGGGTGGCAAAAAACAAAAGGATAAAGGAAGAAACAGCCAAGAAAAGGTTTGGATGGCAGTTTGTGAGGCTTTTATTGGAAAAAGGCTTTTTGAAGGTGGTGGAAGATTGGTCTGCGGTAAATGTGGAGATGGAGCTTTTTAGCCTTAACCTTCCCTTTGATGTTGCCCTTTCTAAGCTAAAAAAGACCAAAAACTACGCAGAAAGGGTAAGACTGCTCAGCTACCTCAGGGAGAGGTTGTACGCCACAAGGGAGGAGCTCAAAGAAGAAGGTTTTTCCTCCAAAGACCTGCAGTTTTTGGTTTCCAAGGGTATAGTCAAGGTGGAAAAGGAGCTGATGCAGAACTTTGCCTTTAGTCCAAAAAGCCAGCTAAGGCAGAGTAGCATATCCTTAATAAAAAGCATACAAAAGCCAGTGCTTGTAGTAGGAAGCCTTTCAAGGCTTTTAGAACACCTTGTCCTTTTGGTGGAGTCCGCCCTAAGTAAAAACAAGAGCCTTCCCATATTTTGTTTTCAAAACTCTACGCTTCTTTACCTTATGAGAGAACTAAAGCCCCTTTTTGGAGATCGGGTGGTTTCTCTCTCTTCCTTTGACAGCCCAAGGCAGTTTGTGAAAAACTGGTTTCTGGCACAGGAAGAAGGAAGGGTGATCCTGAGCTCAAGGCTTGGACTTTTGGTGCCCTTTAAGGAGCCCTTTGCCTTTGTACTATTCGAAGACCAAAATACAAAGTTATACAACGGAATAGACCTTAGGAACTACCTTTTCCACCTTTACAGGTATTACGGCTCTCAGTTTTTTTACTACACCACAAGCCTTGGAGTGGATACCTACCAAAAGGTGAAGATTGGTGCTTGGCAGTTGGAAAGTCTTGGCTACTCCGCCAGTGTGAAAATTCTAAAAAGAAAGCCGGAGGAAGTTTTTTCCCAAGAGCTTCTTTCAAAGTTAGAGGACAACTCCCTCCTTCTGATAAGAAAAACGGGCTACTCTTATGCATACTGTCCCAGGTGTCAGTTTCTGACAGAATGTCCCCACTGTGGCACCTTTTTGACTTTAAGTAAAAGCCAAAACAGTCTTTTTTGTACCCGATGCAAATGGTCTGGTCCTCCCACTTGTCCCCACTGCGAGAGTCCTGTGGTTCCCCAAGGCTTTGGTGTGGAGAGGGCGGTGGAAGAGCTGGAAAAATACGGACTTGTAAAAGAAAGTTTGCACTTTGACACTAAGCCTTCTCTCTCGGGAACCTATAAAAAGGTCTTTTTGGTTCATGGAGATAACCTGCTTTCTCTTCCTAACTTTAACGCGGAGGAGGAGTTTTACAAGTATGTGCACAGGGCATGGGCAATGGCGGAGCAGGAGTTTTATCTGCAAACCTTCTTGGAAGAGGAGCTGGTGGAAAGGTACCTAAAGGATGACTTTCTGGAGGAAGAGCTGGAAAAAAGAAGGGAAGAAAACCTACCTCCCTTCACAAAGCTTATCTTGGCGGTCTTTCCCAAAGACAGAGAAAAGGTCCTGAGGGAACTATCCTTTGCAAAAACCCGGACGTATGGCAATCTGCTGGAGGTTTTTCTTAAGGTGGAGCCAAAGCGTTTGAGGGAATTTTTGCCAAAGCTTCTTAGCCTCAACCCCCTGAAGCTGGAGTTGTGGTAAAAATTGCCCCCTCTTTATCCACCTTCAAGGATAAATACTTTGCGGATATGCCCGCCTCTTGAAAGGCATAAACCATGGCATTTCCTACTTTGTCCTCCCCCTCAAGGCAGAAGCTGGCTATGGTGGGACCAGCCCCACTTAGAAAGACCGCAAGGGCACCCTCCGAGTATGCGCTTTCTAAAACCTTATCAAAGTTTGGAATTAGGGACTTTCTGTAGGGTTGATGAAGCCTGTCCTTTACCGCTTCCCTCAGACCTTGATAGTCCCTTTTGCAAAGACTTACCACCAAAAGGCTCGCCCTCTGTATGTTATAGACTGCGTCCTTCAAAGAAACTTCCTGCCTTAATACCTCCCGTGCCTTCTTTGTGGAAAGCTCAAAATCTGGGATGCAAACCACCACCTTTAGTTCCTCCGGAAAGTCCAACCTCTGATAATGGACCCTTTCGCCCACTGCACACACTAGAAAGCCTCCAAGAAAGGCTGGCAGTAGGTTATCCGGATGTGGCTCAAACTCAAAGGCTATCCTTAACCTCTCTTCCAAGCTTAAGGTCCTTTGATAGAAGTGTTCCCAGAGCTTTATGGCAGACACGATGGCGGTGGCGGAAGATCCCAGCCCCCTTGCGGTGGGAATGTGGTTTTTCATCTTAACCTTCAAAGGAATGGGCTTTTGGGAAAAGAGCTCGCAGGCTTTTAAATATACTCTGGCAAAGAGGTTTTCTTCGTTCTGTGGAAGTTCCTGCCCTTCTCCCACTATCTCAAACTCCCATCTATCCCAAGGCTGTGCGGTAAAGTAGTTGTATAGGTTCAGGGCAAGCCCAAAGGTGTCAAAGCCTGCACCCAGATTGCTGGTGCTTGCGGGAACCCTTAAAGTCGCATAATCCTGTCCCATCCTCTATATCCTACCATATCCTTTATTGCCAAGGCAAGCTCCCTTATCTCCTTCTGGGCGTGCGGGTGGGTCCTCAGGGTTATAAAGTTATCCAAAGAGATCCTTGGCACCGTCCAGTAAAAGCGTGTTTTCATAAACTGCGGAAGGATGCCCCTTGCCAGTTCCTTGGCAGTCCCCTTCTCCACCATGCTGGTATAGAGGGTCTTTAGGTCCTCCACATACCACTTGATCTTTTTAAGAAAAAGGGAGTTCCAAGGTTCTTCCAAGGGCGTATCCTCGCTTGCCTGTTTGTTGCTCTTTGATTGTTTCCTTAAATACTCCGGAATGTAAAAATCGGGCTCGTAGGATACATACCTCCTACTTACTTCGTTGTACGAGCCAAAGCGGTGTCTGTGCCATTGGCGTGCAACAAACAGAGGGCACTCCACCACAAAGGTGTAGTAATCCATCGGACTGTCCAGCTCTAACTTATCCACCAAACCTACAAAGCCCGAGGAGGTTTCCACAAGCTCTTTCACGTATGCGCTGTCCGTTGAATAACCTTTGGGCTCTTTCCCGACCACCACCGAATAGACCGCAGGCAGTTTTTCTTCTATAACACTTAGAACTTCCTCTGGCATGTGTTCCCAAGCGTTTATGATATTCCTGAGATTCAGCCACAAAAACTTGCCATCCCAATAGGCTTGAAAGGTAGGGTTTTTGACCTTTCTCAAAAGGGAAATCCAAAACTCTTCGTCGCTTTCAAAGGCTATTACCACGTGCTCAAAGGGTGATGCATGCCTGTTTTCAAAGAGAAACTTTATGAGCTTTATGTCTCGTTCCCGATCCACTTGCTCATCCTTTGCAAAGGACACACGAGCGCAACGTACAACCCTCTGGTCTGAACCAAGCAAAAACACAGCCATGGGCTTAAACTATTATACAGATGCTAAGACCCTTATTGTATGGAATCGTTCTCACGGTTTTTGTGCTTACCGGCTCCTTTGTTTATGTGCTAAAAAGGACTATGAGCAAAGAGATCTTTGAAGTTCTCCCACTGCTTGACAAAAGGTATTTGTTCCTTTCTGTTCTAAGCATGTTTTTTTATCACACCTTTGACAACATCAGGCTCTTTATCCTTGCCCGAGCCATGAACCTCAGGTATTCTTTTTCTTATGGCTACTTGGTCTCTTTTATAAACACCTTTGGAGCCACCATTACACCCGCCCACGTGGGAGGAGAAATGATGTCTTTGTACACCCTCTCCAGAAAGGGAGGGAGATTGCACAAAGTCATGAGCGTGGTAGTTATGAAAACCCTAACGGGAATGGTCTTTTTTGTTTTTCTGTCCCCTCTTCTAGTCTATTACTTTTATAAGCATACACAGGAGGCTGTAAAACTTTTTGTCATATTGGTGGTTTTAGGATTGCTGAGCCTTTTGGTCTACAAAGTGTTCAAATACTTTTTTGATAGGTCCAAGGACCAAAACCAAAGCCTGATGCTGAAAGTTAAATACACTCTGAAGAGGTTCATTATCGTAAGCAGACTATTTTTGAGGGACAAAAAGAAGCATATTTTCTTGGCCACCCTCAGCAGTGTGCTTTTGTATGTATGCTTTTTGCTATCGGGAGCCTTTCTGCTCTCTGCCTTTGAGCCTTCTGTGAGCTTTTCGAAAGCTGTTCTTTCGCAGGTAGCCCTGCTCTATGCCATCTTTTTGAGCCCAACGCCCGGAGGAAGTGGCGTTGGTGAGGTGGGAGGCTTGGAGGTCTTCTCTGGTTTCCTTTCCGCTTACATGTTGGGTAGCTTTGTTATCCTTTGGAGGTTTATTACCCAATACCTGAGCGCCATCATTGGTGGAGTTCTTTTCTTTTATTTACTTTTCAAAGACACAAAGGCTATGCTTAGATGAACTGGCTAAACCCATACTTCTACGCGGTCAATCTACGGAACTGGCTTTATGATAGAGGATTTCTCAAGACCTGTTCTTTTAGTGTTCCCATCCTATGCGTGGGAAACCTATCGGTGGGTGGTAGTGGAAAGACCAGTTTGGTAAGGTTTTTGGCGCAGAACTTAGCAGAGGACTACCATATCGCGGTGCTTTTGAGGGGCTACAAAAGAAGCACAAGGGGTCCGGTGGTTGTTAGCTATAGGGGGGAAGTTAGGGCAAATTGGAGAGAGGTGGGAGACGAAGCTTACATGTTGGCAAGGCTTTTAAAAAACGTCAGCGTGGTGGTGAGCGAAGACCGATGCCTTGGTGCAAAGTTGGCGGTGGAGGAGCTAAAGGCTCAGTTGATTATCCTTGACGACGGCTTCCAACACAGAAGGTTAAAGAGGGACTTAGACCTTGTCCTTTTAAAGGAGAGGGACTTAAAAGACAGGCTTTTGCCCTTTGGCAGGTTAAGGGAGCCACTGGATGGGTTGAAAAGGGCGCACGCAGTGGTACTGACCTATCAGGACCTAAAGGAGTGGGAGTTCAAGATTGAAAAACCTACTTTTAAGCTTTACAGAAAAAACTGGAGGGTGGTCTCAAAGGAAGGAGAGGTTTTAAATTTCAAAGACAAGAGCTTTATAGCCTTCTGTGGGCTTGGAGACAACGAACAGTTTTTTAAAACCTTGGAAAGATTGGGCATAAAGACAGAAGAAAAGCTGAGCTTTCCAGACCATTATCATTATGAAGGCTTTAAGTTGCAAAAGGAAAAACTTTATCTTACCACCTTAAAGGACTTTTTCAAGCTGGAACCAGCGGAAAACTTATACTACTTGGACTTTGATGTGGAAGTGCCCGGGCTTATGGATTTTGTGAGGGAAAAGCTCACTGAGAGGCCATAGTGCTGAGCTGTTCGGTGGTGCCCAATACCACAAGGATGTCTCCCGGTAGGATTTTTTCATCCCCCATAGGGTTGACGATGAGGTTTTCTCCCCTTTTTATGGCAAGGACGCTCACGCCAAAGCGCCTTCTAACGTCCAACTCCCTCAGTGTCTTGCCCAGCATAAAGTCAAAGGCTTTTAGTTCAAAAACGCTGTGCTTTTCTCCGATAGGTATTTCCTCTATGAACTCGCCCGCCAAAAGGGAGTGGGCAACCCTTATAGCCATCTCCTTTTCCGGATAGACCACCCGATCAACTCCTAATTTTTCAAGCACCTTGCCATGCAGAGGATTTACCGCCTTTGCCACTATCTCTTTTACTCCCAGCTCTTTTAACTGAACCACGATAAGTATACTTGCCTCTATGTTTTCTCCTACGCTAACCACCGCAGTATCCACGTTGGCTATGCCAGACTCCTTGAGTGCCTTTGCATCCGTTGCATCCAACACATAAGCCAAAGACACATACTCGGAGACTTCCCTAACCTTCTCCTCATCCACATCGCAGGCTATTACCTCAGCACCCCCCTGCGCCAAGGTTCTTGCTACATGATAGCCAAACCTACCGAGCCCTATAACACCAAAGGTTCTATTTTTTTTCTTCATAGCAGTAGCCTTGCTTCAGGGGGTTTTATTCTGCTCTCTTCTCCCTTGCCATAAAGGGCGAGCATGAAGCTCATTATTCCCATCCTTCCCATCAGCATAGTAATTATAATTACTACCTTTCCAAAAGGAGACCAATCGGCACAAAGGCTAAGCCCCTGAGGGTTTCCTACGGATAGTCCCACCGAAGAGAAAGCAGACACCGTTTCAAAGAGGGTGGGAAGTAGTGGAGCTCCTTCCGTATGGGTAAGTATCAGTGTGGCAAAGGTTGTGTAGAGGAATGACAGAACAAAGATGGTTAAAGCCCTTTGGATGGTATCTTCCGCTATTCTTCTCCCAAAGACCACCACCTGACCACTGCCCTTTAGGTAGCTATGAACTACGAGGATTATAACCACTGCGGTGGTGATCTTTATGCCACCACCCGTTCCGCCGGGACCTGTACCCACAAACATAAGAACCACCAGAAAGAAGAGCCCGCCCTCTGAAAAGCTCTTTAGGTCCACAGTGCTAAAACCTGCAGTCCTTGACGAAACACTGTGGAAAAAGGCAATAAGGAGCTTTTCCTTTAGGCTGTAGTTTTCCCATCTGATGGTATCAAGCAGGAGAACCAAAAAGCCTCCCACAATTAGAAGAAGTGTGGATACAAGCACAAGCTTGGTGTGAGTGGAAAGTCTTTGAATTTCCTTTCTTTGGTATAGCATGAGCTCGTGGATCACATAAAAGCCCAAGCCTCCCAAAATGATCAAAAGGCTAAAGGCTAAGTTAAGCCATAAGCTGTCTCTAAAGGGTGTAAGTCCATCAGGCAGTATGCTAAAGCCCGCATTGTTAAAGGCAGAAACCGAATGAAAAATGCTCATTGCCAAACTGATGGGCAGGTCAAAGTGCCTTAGAAAGAATGGAAGAAGAAGCAGGGCACCCAAAAGCTCAACCCCAACAACAAAGGGTACTATCCTTTTGAGAAATCTCACCAAGCCGTGCAGTCCAGGGTAATTGACCGATTCTGCCAAAAGTATTCGGTCCTTTAGGCTCAACTTTCTTCTCAGGAGAATCAAAAAGTAGGTGGTAAATCCCATGTATCCAAGCCCACCTATCTGAATGAGTAGGAGAATTACAGCCTTTCCAAAAGGTGTAAATGTCTTGTAGGTATCCACTACCACATGACCTGTAACGGAAACTGCAGAGGTGGCGGTAAATAGGGCATCCAGGAAGCTAATTCCTTCGTAGGTGGATATGGGCAGATAGAGTAGCAAGGTCCCGATGGCTATTAACACCAAGTAGGAGAGAAGTATTATTCGGTGGGGTGTCATCAGGAAAGGATTATAAAAGCTTAAACATTAAATTGGTAGGTCAGTGTTCCGACCAAGCTAAACTGCAGCTCTCCAACAATTACTATTTCACCTTTTTGAAAATTTTTAAAAGTATGTAAAGAGAGGTAGATGTAAAACCTAGTAAACCAACAAAGAACAAGTAGGGTCTTGCTTTTTCCAGGATGCTTTCCTCTTCCAAAGCCTTCTTTAAATCGCGGTAGTCAAAAACCACACCGTAGATATACCTTTTTACCCTCATGTCTGGAGATATAACCACCAAGAGGTTGGGATGTACAAAATCTCTGTTTTCCAATGTCATAAACCTAAAGTCTATGGCGTCTACTAGCCTAAAAAGATCCTCTTTATCCTTTGCTACAACTACCTTCCAGCCAAAGCCGTCTATAAGGTGATCTTGTTGAAATTTTCTTATGTCCTCAATGCGGTCTTTAGGGTCAAAGGAAAAGCTGATAACCCAAAAGTCCTCTCCGGGTTTTCCCAGCTTGGGAATGACTTTCTTTAAAGAATCCGTTATTATGGAACACGCGGAGTTGCAATGGGTGTATATGGGACTCAAGATTATGGGCTTTCCTTTGAGCTCGTATATGTCAAAGGTGTTTCCGTAAGAGTCTATAAGTTTTACATGTGGCAATGGCTTTCCTAAAGTTCTGGATTCGTTAGGGGGTATGCCTGTGCCTTGAGAGTAAACGAAGTTAAAAAATAGAAGAAGGGGGAGAACCCCCAAAAACAAGAGGCGAACGAGGGAACACATATCATTTAGCTTCCGCAGTATTCCTTTGGTCTTCCTTTGCGCTCTGAGGTTTGGTTATAGGTGTGGGATTTTTGTCGTTGTATCCCGGAGAGTCAAAGAATACACCTCTCTTTGTAACGTCGTATATGGCGGGTACGTAAGAAAGCACAAAGAGTAATACAGATACTATAAACCAAGGAGTAAGACGGTTTAGAGCTGGAGCTTTCTCATCATGTAGTGCGGGCGCTGTGGGGAACTCAATGGTGCTTTCTCTAACCTTAGGAGAGAATATGGTTCCAAAGAAGGATATAGCCCAGAATACAAAGCCAAGCACTATTATAAATCCCGCAAACACGGACAGTTCTGCATAACCTACCCATTCTGGTCTGTAGAGGGGAGAATCGGGGTTTAGGTAGGATATACCAGTGTTTGTCCTTCTTGGAAAGCCATGAATACCTGCCACCGACATGGCGTATTCAAAAATAAGCATACCTTGCCACCACAACCACGGGGCTATAACCGCAAGGCCCTTGAACTTTATATCCTTACCCATAAGCTTGGAAACCATATAAAGGGATATACCCAAGAAAGATAAGGTGACAAGACCACCTACAGTGGTGTGGAAGTGTCCAGGCACAAAGGAGGTGTTATGCACTACAAGGTTCACGTTGTAAGATGCGTTGACTATACCTGTTATACCACCCACAAGGAATAGGAAGAGTCCTGCCATAAAGTAGGAAACAAGCCACTTATCACCCTCCAGGCTTATATAGGGTATCTTGGTCCACCAGTAGAAGAGAGAATTTCTTACCTCAGGATACTTAGACTTTATGGAATACTCAAGGGATGCGGCAACAGTAAAGGCTGTGATTAAACTGGGAACAGCAACACCAAGAGTAAAGAAGGCATGTATGAGCTTATAGCTGTTGGTTATTCCGGGTTCAGTGTATTGGTGGTGAAGACCTACTGGGAAGGAAAAAAGAACGAAAAGTAGGAAGACAAACCTTGCAGCGCTGTCTGAATAGAGTTTTCCTTCGCCTGTTACTATTTTGGGAAGTATTGTGTAGAGCATAACGTAGGCTGGTAGTAGCCAGAAGTAAACAACAGGGTGGCCAAAAGCCCAGAAAAGAGTCCTGCTCAGAGACGGGTTCGTCTCAGAGATAAGACCCAAAGACACAGGTATGAGTTGGAAGACCACTTCAATTACCACAGGGACAAGCATTATGACCCACATAATGTGGTTTACAAGCATACCAAAAACTGCAAGAGGTACCTTTTCACCTGGATGCTCTTTTCTCCAAGCTATGTAATTTGGTGCCCAATCAAAGAATAGAGGGATTACAGAACCCACTAACAGAAGCGCCGCACCTATATAGAAAGCCGGATGAGCAATTAGGGGGTAATAGAATGTGTAAAGTACGTTGGCTTTACCAGCAAACATAGCCCAAGCTGCCATAAGAGTTCCTACAACCATCAGCAAAAAGCTGACCCACTGAACCGCCGGTCTGAGAGGCTTTTTGAGATAGTAGAGAAACACCGCATTACCAAAGGCTACAATTATCATTGTGGTAAATACAATTACATTAATAACACCATGAAGGGTAAGTCCTTGATAGTACTCAATGCCGAGGAAAGACATGTCCTTTATGATTCCAGCCCTGTAGAGTACTTGCATAAATCCGTGGTAAATGCCAAAGATAAGAAGCACGATAGGAAAGATGATTTCACCTAAGATAACCGTTTTTACGCTTCCTTCGACCCTCATTGTTGCTCACCTGCTTTTACTATTATTTTTGTAGCCATATCTTGGTGTCCTATACCGCAGTATTCATGGCATACTATGTGATACACACCTGGCTTATCAAACTTAACTCTTGCGTAAGCTACTGTCCCAGGTATTGCCATGAGGTTTACATTGGTCCCGTCTATCTGGAAGCCATGAATTACATCAGCGCTCGTTAGGTATATATCCACAGTTGACCCTACTGGCACTTCCACATTCGCAGGCTCAAAGTACCACATCTTGGCAAGGTAGTGGATCTCATACCTATCTGGTGCGTGTTGGATGACTTGTCCTTGTGTGAAAGGTTTCACATCAGTTATGCATGTGGGTACATCAATGTTTAACCCCTTTGCTGCATAGACTATAAGGGCAAAGAAAACACCCATAAAGGCTACAGCGGTAATAAATGCACCTTTTTCCGCCCTATCCATGGCTTACCTCCTTGCCAAAAGCGTAAAGTAAAGGGACAGCCATACAAAGGCGTAAAAGGCGATCATAAGCACAAAGAAGGCTACCGCACCTTTGGGGAAGAAATCCTCGCGCTCATTCATGTTACACCTCCTTAAAGGTTATAAGACACTCTTATAAAAATATAAGACACTTTTATAGTGTCAAGGCTTTTTGAAAGGCTACTAGACTTTCCAGGCTGAAGTGTTTTTTATTAGCTTTGTATTCCCTTTGAGTTATCATATTAATAGTCTGCCCATTATGAAGGTTTTGCTGGTGCTCCATAAGGCCCTGTCAAACAGGGAAGACCTTTTGAAGAAGTTAGAGGAAGAACTTAACCTGCTTAGCAGGGTAATAGGTCCAGATAGCATATACGCGGTGATCCCTTCGGAGATGAAAGACCTATTTGATCGTTTCCCCGAACTGGTTTTTATAAGAAACGACAAGGGTAGCTTTCTGTATGGGCTTTATAAGGGTCTTAGGAAGCTGAGGGGAAACCATGTTCTTGTTCTGGACCCGGTGGAAAGGCTAACAAAGGAAAAATTGGCACAGGTTTTAAGCGCAGGTAAGAAGAATGTTCTTTCTAAAGGTTGGGCATTGCTTAGACTCATGGACCTTGACTATGTTATAAGGACCGTGGAAAAATACAGGGAAAAGGAAGGTAGCATGGAGGAGATCTTTGAGGAAGTTTACAAAGAATACGGTATAAAATACGAAATACTCTGAGGAGGTTGCCATGGAAGACATATGGGTGGGAAAGTATTTGGTAAAGGCGGACAGATATTACACCAAAGATCATGAATGGGCTTTAGTAAAAGGAAATAGGGCTTGGGTGGGCATAACCGATTACGCCCAAAAAGAACTGGGAGACATAGTCTATGTGGACCTTCCTTCGGTGGGTGAGGAGTTTGAAGTGGGAGACACCTTAGCCAACGTGGAGTCGGTAAAGAGTGTATCCCCTGTCTATGCACCTCTTTCTGGTAGTGTGGTGGAGGTAAATGAAGCGCTGAACGATGAGCCAGGCCTTGTAAATGAGTCTCCCTATGAGGATGGTTGGATGGTGGTTTTGGAGCTTAAAGATCCCTCTGAGGTGGAGGACCTTCTGTCTCCAAAGGAGTATGCGGGGATCCTTGCGGAGATTGTAATGGAAGAAAAAGGAGAAAGGGTAAGCCTGAACCTGCCGGAGGAGGAAACGGGAATTATAGAGGAATCCTTGGAGACCCTACCTGAAGAGGAGATAAGATACGAGGAAAAGGAAAGGTAAATGTTCTTACCCCATTCAGATAAAGAAGTTAGCGAGATACTTCAAAGTCTAGGTCTTTCTTCTTTGGAAGACCTCTTTTCCCACATTGACCCTTCCCTTTTGGAGCCTCCCAAAAACCTACCGGAGCCCAAGTCAGAGGAAGAGTTGAGAAGATATTTCAAGGAGCTTGCGAGCCTCAACAGACCCCTTGTATACTTTGCGGGTGGTGGTGCCTACGACCGAATAATCCCCTCAGCTATATGGCAGATTTTAAGCAGGGGAGAGTTTTTGACCGCCTATACGCCATACCAAGCGGAGGCATCTCAGGGAACCCTTCAGGCACTATTTGAATATCAGACCCTGATATGCGAGCTAACCGGTATGGACTGTGCCAACGCAAGCATGTACGACGGTGGCTCTGCCTTGGCGGAAGCGGTTCTTATGGCAAGGGCAATAAAAGGAAGAGGAAAAAGGGTAGTGTTGACGGAGGGTATAAATCCACTCTACAGGCAGGTGGTTCAAACCTATCTCTTTGGCTACAAGGATGAGATCCAAGTGGTAAGCCTTACGGAAGAGGGCACTACAGACCTTGACCGCTTGGAAGAACTACTTAAAGACGGAGAATGTCACGCCTTGGCGGTGCAACAGCCCAACTTCTTTGGCTTTTTGGAACCTTTGAAGGAAATTTCCCATCTGGCAAAGAAATATGAAGTTCCCCTTGTGGTGGTGGCAGACCCCATAGCCCTCAGCATACTAAAGCCACCGGGCTCCTTTGGTGCAGACATAGTGGTCGGGGAGGGTCAGCAGATGGGTGCCTTTTTGAACTTTGGAGGTCCCTATGTGGGCTTTTTTGCTACTAAAATGGAGTACGTAAGAAAGATGCCCGGTAGGTTGGTGGGTTTGGCGGAGGACATTGAGGGAAAGAGGGCCTTTACCCTGGTGTTGCAGACCCGAGAACAGCACATAAGAAGGGAGAGGGCAACCTCCAACATATGCACCAATCAGAACCTAATAGCCTTGGCAAATTTGCTATACATGGTCCTACTTGGAAGGGAGGGAATGAGGGAGGTAGCCATCCAGAGCCTTTCCAAGGCGATGTATCTAAAGGAAAAGCTTTTGAACCTTGGCTTTGAAATACCTTTTAGCGGAAAACACCTCTGGGAGTTTCCCGTAAAACATCCAAAAGCCCAAGAACTCCACCAAAAGCTCATAGAGGAAGGATTTCTCTTTGGTATAAAGCTTGACAGGTTTGGATACAAAGATCAGCTTTTGATAGCAGTCACCGAAAAGAGAACGAAGGAGGAAATGGACCAGCTTGTGGAAAGGTTGCGGTATAATATCTCCCATGAAGGAACTTCATCATCCACATCAAGATGAAGCCCTTGAGGTTTTAAAGAACGCCAAAACTGTTGCAGTGGTGGGCATATCTCCCGACCCTGAAAGGCCCTCCTACTATGTTAGCGAGAGGGTGATAAGTAAGGGAATGCACAGGGTATATTTTGTTAATCCAAAGCACGCAGGACAGGAGATCTTGGGGATCAAGGTACTCTCTTCTTTGGAGGAGGTACCGGAACCCATTGACATAGTTAATGTCTTTCGGAACCCAGCCCACATAGAGCCCATCTTTGAGGAAGCCCTAAAGGTGGGTGCCAAGTGCGTATGGCTCCAACCGGGCTGTGAAAACATGGAAGTGATAGAAAAGTATAAAGACAAAATAAAAGTGGTTTGGAACGCTTGCATCGGCGTAGAAGCTGGTTATCTTTAATTGAGCCATGAACCTGAGCATATATTTGGTAACGGACGATGCCTATTTTAAGGACAGGGACCTTGTAAGCACCATAGAACAAGCCATACAGGGGGGCATAACTGCCCTGCAGTATAGGTTCAAAAACAAAACTTCAAGGCAGATGTATGAGGAGCTTTTGGTCCTCAGGGAACTGACCAAGCGCTACAACGTGGAGCTTGTGGTAAACGACAGGGTGGATTTGGCTTTAGCAGTTTCTGCGGATGGTGTTCATGTGGGAGAGAATGACTTGCCACCGGACGTGGTCCGAAAGTTGGTGGGTGATAAGATGTACATAGGCTACTCAGTCAATAGCTTGGAAAAGCTCAGGGAGGTGGAGCATCTGCCCATAGACTACATAGGCTTTGGTTCTATTTATGAGACCTCCACAAAGAAGGATTACAAATTGGTGGGCATAGAAGCCCTCCGTCAGGCGGTGAAGATGACCTCAAAGCCCATTGTCGCCATAGGAGGCATAACACACTACAGGGTTAAAGAGGTTCTCTCGGCGGGAGCCAAGGGCATTGCGGTGGTTTCTGCCATTCTTGGCTTTGAGGATGTAAAGAAGGCTACGGAAGAATTGGTGTCTGCCTGCAGGAGCTATTACAGAGAAAAGCTCTACTCTGCATGAAAGTGCTCTACCTTTTCGATGGCTCTGCCTTCCTTTACAGGAGTTTTTTTGCCCTGCCACCTCTATCCACGAGCTCGGGCTTTCCCACAGGAGCCATATACGGCTTTTTGAGGTCTATTTTGGCTATACTAAAAACGGAAAAACCCAACTACATGGCAATAGTCTTTGACCTGCCCGCACCAACCCAAAGAAAGCTTGCTTATTCTGAGTACAAAAGTAAAAGGCCACCCACTCCAGACCCTCTGAAAGTTCAAATACCCGTTATAAAGGAGTTAATAAACCTGCTCGGTATAAAGCTTTTGGAAGTGCCCGGCTACGAAGCGGACGACCTGATTGCCTACCTTACACAAAAGGCTAAAAAGGAAGGCTTTAAGGTCAAGATATACTCTCCAGACAAGGACGTTTTGCAGTTGGTGGAAGGAAATCAAGTGGTGGTGATAAACCCTATCTCCGAGGAGGTCTTTGACGAAAACAAGGTTATAGAAAAGTTTGGAGTGCCTCCCCAAAAGCTTGCAGATTACCTTGCCCTAGTGGGAGACAAGACGGACAACATAGAGGGTGTGAAGGGAGTAGGACCAAAGACCGCCATAAACCTTATTAACACCTTTGGCTCTGTGGAAAACATCTTAGCCCGGTGGGACGAGTTTAAAAAGTTGTTCCCCTATGCAGATAAAAACAGCTTGGAGCTGTCTTACTGGCTGGTAAAGTTGAAACCCCCCGAGGACCTAAACATAGATATCGGAGAGCTAAAAAGAAAAGAGCCAAACTTATCTCTACTACGGAAAAAGCTTGAAGGGCTGGAGATGAAGAGCATAATAAAGGACTTGGATAAAATCTTTGCCCAGAGAAGTTTGTTCTAAACTAAGCTATTGATTGCCCTTTCGTGGGTTTGGTCCAGTGCCCTTATTAGGTTGGAATAAACCTCATGAGCCCTGTGGGTTTCAATGAGCTTTGCCATTTCAAGTATAGGATTTACGTTGGAGCCCTCCAAAAAGCCCTGCATTACCTTGAAGTTCTGAGCTCTTTGGGGCTGACCGATAAAGAGGTCCCTTCCCACCTTTTGAGGTTGGTTTAAGGTGTATACACCAAGCCTTCCCACGGGTCCTCCTTCTGTAGAGAGGGAGCCATCGGGTGCTACCTTCAGATTACCAACCACTCTTATATCCCTGCCTTCTTCGTCCAACACCCTCATACCCAGTTCATTGACCAAGTATCCCTCCCTGTCTATACGAAAGTTTCCCTTCCTTGTGTAAAAAATCCGACCCTCTGACCTCACCGCAAAGAAGCCCTCTCCTTCTATAGCCAAGTCCAAGGGATTTCCTGTTTCCTTTATTGGACCCTGAAGCATTACAACGCTCACCCTTTCCATCAAAGGATACACAAAGTTGTTGGTGGGATTCTCGGGAGAGTTATCCGGTTCCCTCTGCCCGTTGGGCGTATCCCAAAGGCTCACAAGCCCTACATCCATCTTAAAGGCGGGTGTATCCACATTAGCCAAGTTGTTGGTAATAATCTCTAATTTTCTTTCCTGCAAAAGCATTCCGCTTGAGAGCACATAAATACCCTGATAGTCTATGGGCATTTTCCCCTCCTAAGGCTAAAAATTTATCACACTTTTACAGAATGAGCATCCCATCCCCGTAGCTGTAAAATCTGTATCTCTTTTCTACAGCCTCCCTGTAAGCGGAGAGTATAAATTCCCTTCCGCCAAAGGCACAGACCAAAAAGAGTAAGGAAGACCTTGGAAGATGAAAATTTGTTATCAGCCCATCCACCACTTTAAACTGGAAGCCCGGATAAATGTAAAGGTCTGTCCATCCCTCAAAGGGTTCAAAGGGCTTAGTCTCAAGGGCTCTGACGACGGTAGTGCCGACCGCTATTACCCTCTTACCCTTCTCTTTAGTCTCCATTATCAAATCCACTGTTTCCTTGGGGACTTTTACGTATTCGGGGTCTACGCGATGTTCCTCTATCCTTTCCACTTTTACCGGTTTGAAGGTACCATAAGACACGTGCAAGGTTATAAAGGCCATTTTTATGCCAAAGTCCTTCAGCCTTTGAAGTAGCTCCTCGGAAAAGTGTAAAGACGCGGTGGGTGCAGCAACGGAACCCTCCTCCTGGGCAAATACTGTCTGATAATAGACCCTGTCTATTTCCTCCTCTTCCCTTTCAAGATAAGGAGGGATGGGAATTTTTCCGTATTTGTCCAAAGCCTTTGCAGGGTCCTCTGTGAGGAGCCTTACTCTGAATTTGCCACCTTCTATGTGTTCCAAAACTTCCACTTCAAAATCTTCTGCCACCAATATTTTGATACCCTCCCTTATACCCTTTCCTCCTATTAGGGCGTCCCATGTGTGTTTGTCTATGTAATCTGTTAGCAAGATCTCTACCTTGCCACCGGTAGGTTTTCTACCGTAAAGTCTTGCGGGCAAAACCTTTGAGTTGTTAAAGACCAAAAGGTCTCCTTCCTCCAAGTATTGAGGAAGGTTCCAAAAAATGTCGTGCTTTATGCTTTTGTCTTTTCTGTTCAGAACCATAAGCCTTGCACTGTGGCGTGGGACTGCCGGATATTTGGCAATTAGCTCCGGAGGAAGGTAGTAGTCAAAGTCCTTTAAGTTCATAAGTATATTCTACAACCCTTATAAGCTTGCCTCCTTAAAACCAAAAGAATAAAATTCACTCAAAGGAGGGAAGGTCATGAAAAAAATTTTGGTCCTTTTTGCTACTCTTGGCTTGAGCTTTGGTGCAGACCAGGTGATCCTAAAAAAGCCTCCCGCTTCTTTGGGAAAGTACTATCCTCCTCAGTCCAACAGGTTTGAGTATGTGTCTGTTATGAACGAGATGAGCACTGCCTTTTATGGAGTGAGGCTGAACATAAACGAAGGAAGATGGGACAGGGCTTTAGATTGGGCTAACAGACTAAAGGATGCCTACACGAGGGCCCAAAACATGGTGCCAGAATGGAAAGATTATTTCAAGCCCGCCTTGGCAGACCAGCTTATAAGTGCAGTGAGGGCAAAGAACCCAGACCAAGTGATAAAGGCATCCAGAGAGCTGGGAGAAACCTGCAACAAATGTCACGCAGAGAATCAAATAGCGGTAAAGCTCGTTTATCATTATCCACCCTTTGCCACCTTAAAGATGGAGGACCCTGTAGAGTTTGTCCAGCTTAGTCCAAAGGAATACATGAGAAAGCTCTCGGATTCCATGAAAGCCCTGAGGATTTTCCTCATGCAGGGTGATGTTCAAAAGGCAAGGGAGGCGGGAGAGCAGGTAGTGGAAAGGGTCAAGGGAACGGAGGCTATATGTTCCAAGTGTCATACAGACAAAACAGTTGTGGATAGAATACACGGAAAGGACCACGAGCAAGCCCTTGCGTCCATTCAAAGGCTCTTGAAGGAACCTCAACCCAACAGGGAAGCCATCTTCAGGGCTATGAGCGTAATAGGGCAATCCTGCAATAAATGCCACAATCTACACCTGGTCCCTGCTATGGTGCAAGAAGCCTTTAGGAAATGATTCTGCTTGTGCTTTTTTCACTTCTTCTCTTTGGGTGTGGAAAATTTGAGGAGTTGGCAAGGGAGGAGGATCTATTAGAAAGACCGCAGGCAAAAAGGTGTGCGGATTGCCACGCAGAGATCTTTAAGGAGTGGGAAAAGAGCCGGCATGCAAAGGCATGGGTCAGCGAGCAATTTCGTTTAGAGTCGGAAAACTACACAAAGAACAAATGCCTTTCCTGCCATGCGCCACATCAAGTGGACCCAGATAAAAAACCCATTCTGAGGGTGGAGTTCAAAGAGGATGGCGTTAGCTGTGTTGCCTGCCACTTCAAGGAGGAAACTAAAGCTATGCACGGACCTCTGAAGGTTTGGTCTCCTCCACATCCATCAAGGGAGGACCTTAGCTACCTTCGTTCTAACTTCTGTGCAGGTTGTCACCAAGAAACCTTCAAACAGTGGCAGATGGTAAAAACCCAAAAGAGTTGTCAGGACTGCCACATGCCAAGCCTCGGCAAAAGGGACTTAATTCAAAAGTTTCCCTTTCATCTATTCCATTTAGCAAAGCCAAGACATTCCCACGAATTCCCAGCCCTAAAGGCAAAGCCCGAGGATTTGTTGCTTGAGGTAAAGGACGGAAAGCTTTACATAACCAATGTGGGCGTGCCCCACAACCTTCCCACCGCAGACCAAGGAGACCCTAAGCTTTACATAACAGTTATTGTTAATACCCCTCAAGGAAAGCAAACCATAAGAAGGCTACTCTCCGCCCAAGCAAAGACCGCCTTAGAACACGGAAAACCTTACGAGATAGAACTACCTCAAGATATCAAAAACCTAAAGGTTCTGATCCACAGGAAGCTTTCTCATAGCGAGGAGAAAGAACTTATCCTTGAAAGGGATTTATAGCTATTCAAGTCTGAAATTGATTGGCAGTTTTACCACTACGCTAACCGGAGGTTTGGGAAAATCTCTGTAGCTTCTCCTTATTGCGTCCAAAGCCTCTTTGTCTAAAACTTCGTATCCAGAGCTTTTTAGAACCTTCAGGTCTCTTATATTTCCGTTTGGTTCCAAAACAAAGCTGACAAGGACTTTTCCCTCCCATCCCATCCTTCTGGCTATGGGTGGATAGTTTATATGCCTTTGGACTATGTTTGATATGACCGAGAGCCTTTCCCTGAGGAAGCTCTCCTCTAAGGCTAATCTTTTACTTTCATCCGTGAGTTTTGAACTCTCTGAAGGATATGGGCTGGTATGTGTGGAAGAAGATGTAGGTCTTGAAGAACTCTCCACGCTTTTGTTAGTTTGAGCCTGATGTTCTTTCCCTTCTCTCTCTTGACTTGCGGGCTTTTGGGTAATTTCTTTGGCTTGGAGAGGTCTTTCTCCTTGCCCTAGGTGTTCTGCGGTTTTACTCTTTGTTTCTTCTTTTAACGGTGGGAGGGTTTGGACTTGAGAGGTTTGAGTTTCTCTAATTTCTGCCTCTGCGGGCTTTGGTGGGCTTTGGACTTGGCTTTGCTTTTCTTCCTGCTTTAGCTGTTTTGCGGTTGGGCTTTTTATTTCCTCCTTTGTAGGAGGAATGGTTGCTTGTGGGACTGGTTGGGTCTGAAGAAGTCTTGCGGGCAAGGGTTGGGCTTTTTGGAGAGGGTCTGCGTTTGGTGGGCTTGTAGCTTGGATTAACCTTTCTTCCTGCTTTGATTGTTCCATTGTTGAGCTTTTTATTTCCTCTTTTGTAGGAGGAATGGGTGCTTGTGGGACTGGCTGGGTCTGAGGCGGTCTTGCGGGCAAGGGTTGGGCTTTTTGGGAAAGGTCTGTTTGGGGTTGTCTTTGCAAATTTTCAAGGGATAGGTCTATTTCAATGAGCCTCTTCTCGGAGAGAGTGAGCCTCTGAGTGAGGAGGAAAAAGCCAAAGAGTAAAAGGGAGTGGATCAAAAAGGAAAGGCTGTATGCCTTGAAAATTTCCCTCATCCTTTTACCTCTGTTTTTATGGAAACCTTTTTAAAGCCAAGCCTTTTGAGAAGGTCTAAAACATCCACCAAGCTCTGAACCGTTGCCCTCCTGTCTGCCATCACCTGCACTTGGCTGTCCCTCTGATATTTTTCAAGCTCCCTCTCAAGCTCCGAAAGGGAGACCTTCTGGTCTTCAAAAAAAATCGTTCCTTCCTGGGTTATGGTTATAAAAAGTCCCTTTAGATTTTCCTCGTGGCTTGCCTTTGCTTGGGGTAGCTGGACGGGAATGCTTCCCTGCACCACAAAGGTAGCGGTGATGAGCACAATGGTAAGTAGCACGAGCATTATATCCACCAAAGGGATCACATTTATGGAACTGAATTCCTTATCTTCCATTCTTTATCTCCCACAAGAGCAAAAGGTTTTTTACCTTTTTTAAAAGTAGGTTGTAAAGAACAGAGGAAGGAATAGCCACCAACAGACCCACTGCGGTAGCCTTGAGGGCTAACGCCAAGCCCACCATCACCTTTTTTGTATCCACAAAGCCCTCCTGCCCTATGGTGTAAAAGGTCAGCATTATGCCAAGAACTGTGCCCAAGAGCCCTATGTAGGGTGCATTGGACGCAACGGACGCTATAAAGGTCAAACCCTTTGTTAGCTCCATCTCTAACTCCTGCTTGGTCTTGAACCTTTCCACTTCAACCTTTCTGTAAAAACTCCACCGATCAAGGGCTATGGCTATGGCAAAAAAGCTCAGCAGTAAGAGTAGCCCTATGATGCCGTAATCAACAAGCTCCTTTAGAATGTGCATGGGTTAATTATAACACATCTTGACTTGAAATTTATGTTATAATTTACACAAAACTAACATCAGGAGGGAAAGAGTATGAAAAGGGTGGTCTATACGTTGCTTTTGCTTGGGGCGGTCTCCTTTGGTAAGGATGTGGAACTCAAGGAGGTGAGCGTGACTGCCACAAGGACCGAGAGAAAGACAGAGGATGTGCCAGCAAGCGTAAGCGTGATAGGAAAAGAAAAGATCCAAGAGAAACCTATGTTAAACCTCTACGATGCACTGCAGGGAGTGCCTGGTGTAAATGTTGTCTCAAGAAATCAAGGCTACGACACAAGGTTGATAATAAGGGGTGCGGGGTTAAAGGCGACCTACGGCGTAAGGGAGATCATGATATTGCTTAACGGCGTCCCTATCACCGACCCGGACAGCCTTACAAGGCTTGACTTTGTGGATACATCCCTCATTGAAAGGGTGGAGGTGGTAAAGGGTCCCAACTCAACCCTTTGGGGTGTGAATGCGTCCGGGGGCGTTATAAATGTGATAACAAAAAATCCCTTTGAAAGGAAAGGGGGCTTTATAAAGCTGGGCTTTGGAGACTACAACACACAGAATCACAACCTTTATTACTCCACACTCATTGGAAAGGGCTTTTACTTGGGCTTTAACGCAAGCAGGAGGCAAACCGACAACTCTTGGAGACCTTGGAACAAATTCTGGACAAACCAGATAACCCTTCAACCTTCCTATATGTTTGAAAATGGAGACACTTGGGAAAACTATGTTAGCTATACAAAGGCAAGCTTACAGTTGCCCGGAGCTTTGGTAGTTAGACCCGGAACAGACCAGTGGTCTGAGTTTTTACGCACTGGAAAGGTTCCAAGAACCGCAGAGGCATGGAAGCATATGGGAAGATACTCGGAGATATTCTTCTTCAGTTCAAAGCTAACAAAGAGCTTTGGAAATTGGGAGCTTGTTCCTTTGGTATACCTCAACCACTGGCAACACTACCACCCTGTAACTGGTAGGATAAACGATGCGGACACATGGGTCTATGGGGCAGACCTTCAGGCTAACTACAAACACAGCCTTGGCATATTAACCACAGGCTTTACCATAAGGCACGATGAACAAAAGACGAATTACTTCAAATACAGGGATGTTCAAGTAGTAGGAGGGAGGATCGTAAGCACCCTTTCGGACAACAAGGGAGACCTTTTGGAAAAGCAAGATCAAAAAACCACTTTGGCGGGTGTGTTTCTTCAGCAGTCTTTCCAAAGGGAGAGGTGGATCTTAGATGTAGGCGCAAGGATTGATAGGGTGAATTTTGACATAAGCGGATACAAGTGGGGAGATTACAGCTTTAGTGCGGGCAATTACAAGATGTGTCCAGCTTCAGGCATAGAAAACTGTTTTGCCTACTCAAGAGAAAAAACTTACACCGTCTTTAGCCCAAGGGTTGGATTTCTTTACAAGCTAACACCCATACTTAACATCTACGGAAACATTTCCACAGGAGCCAACACGCCCACCAGCGGTGAGCTTTCTTCAAACCCAAACTTAGAGCTTGCAAAGGTTATAAACTACGAGGTGGGCTTAAAGGCAAGGCACAAGAAGTTTTCCTTTGACACAGCCCTTTATCTTATGGATGTTAAGGATGAAGTGGTTAGGGTAATTCAACCCGGTGGACAAACTACATTTACCAATGCAGGAAAGACGCAGAAGAAGGGCTTTGAATTCGCTGGAACTTATCAACTGATAGAAGGTTTAGAGGTTGGAGCATCATACGCCTACTCGGATTATAAGTTTAAAAGGTTTAGTGAGCTGGTTGGTAGCACAAACATAGATAGAAGCGGAAACAGGCTTCCTTATATTCCGATACATCAATACTCTGCCTTTATAAGCTACAAGCATACCTCTGGCTTTAGGTTCCGAGTGCAAGCAGATACTTGGGGAAGCTACTACATGGACAACGCAAACACGGAAAAGTATGAAGGTTATGAGTTTCTCACCAGTGCCAGCGTGGGCTACAGCAGGGGCAATCTGGACCTATCCCTCACGGTGGATAACCTCTTTGACAAAAAGTATGCGGTGGAGGTTACAAAGGACACCTCTGGCGTAAAGAGATATGCTCCGGGTCCACCAAGGACCTTTTTAGTAAGGCTTACCTACAACTTTTAAGGAGGTTTTATCATGCAAACACAAAGGGTTCATTTCATAGCCAAGAGAAGCCAAAGGGACATCTTTGGCATACCCGTGCTTAGCTTTTTCTTTAAAAACAAATACATGCTTACCCTTTACAGGCTTACTACTCTATTCCTGCTTGTTTATGCCATAATATACGGCATACTCAACCCTACCAAAGAGAACATATTTACCACTGCGGTGTTTTGGTCCATATTTTGGCCCTTCTTCATGGTTATAACGCTTCCAACCCTTGGAAATGTCTTCTGTATGGTCTGTCCCCACGGATTTTTGGGAAAGCACATAACCAAGTTTGGATTAAAGTTAAGGGTTCCCAGATGGCTTGCCAATCCCTACATAGGTCTTATAGGCTTCAACATCTTAGCCTACTGGTTTGTGATATATACTTTTCCAGGCTTTTTGAAAAGCCCACTTATCACGGCAATTTTCTTCCTATTTTTCACCATACTTTCAATACTATTCTTCTCCCTATTTAGAGGTATGGCTTACTGTAAATATATATGTCCCATCGGTTCTGTTAATACCGCCTTTGCAAGGACATCTCCTGTATGGCTTTCCACCTACGAGGAAGAGTGTAAAAGCTGTAAAAAGCCCGACTGTGCTTTGGCATGTCCCTACGAGCTAAACCCTTCAAAGTTTGAAGAAAGAAAGTCTATGATGTACTGCACCATGTGCATGGAGTGTGCCCATGCGTGCGACGCGGTAAAGCTGGAGTTTAGAAAGTTTGGATATTCCCTTTACGAAAGGATCAAAAATTCAAAAATGATAGAGGTTATGGTCTATATACTCCTTGTGGCGGTAATAACCTTTACCATGCGATTTCATCATGGACTATCAAGAACTGCCCTTTCTGAATACATGCCTTGGGTGATAGTTGGAAACTATCTACAAAAGACCTTTGGTCTTCCCAAGTGGGTGGATATGACCGGGCTTGTTGCCATGTTGATGGCACTTTCCTTGGTGCTGTTTTTAGTCTGGGCAAGCTTCACTCTAATAGCCAAGATTACAGGAAAAAGCTTTAGAGAAGTCCTTCTCACCCTTGGATACGCCTTCGCACCTTTGATGATAGTGGGAGGCCTTTCCCACGTGCTTGAGTTCTTCTTTATAGAGTATTACCACAACATAGTAAATGGCTTTTCTCAAGCTTTTGGGCTTGGCATACAAGCGGAACCTTTAGCAAAGAGAGGAGACCATTGGCTACATATCTTTAGGATTTTCCCGTTCGTAGCGGGATTCTGGAGCATGCATATACTCTGGAGAAGAACAGAGTTTATTGGAAAAGACAGGCGTCTTTCAGTATTCTTAGTTTCCTCCATCCTTCCGGTGGTATATCTTTTGCTGACATTGTTCAGTCTGATTGCCATACTCTTTTTCCCAGCCCAGCACTTTCATAGGCATTGATCAAAAGGCTATGATTAAAAGCAGTGAGCAGGCAATGGGTGCTTTTCTTGCCACAGGGTGAGGATCAAAGCATCTTCGTATTTTTGGGTTTTCCTCTCTTTTTTTGCTTGCCTGTTTGGACCAACTCTCTTAAGGAAGGGGTTTCCTTAAGTGCAGAACCGTCTTTAGATGGCTTGCCTCTTCTTCATGTACGCTTCCTTAAGCTAAAAAGTTGCCGTCCTCAAATCTTCCCCTTTTTCTTAACAATTTCTTAACGTTTTACCTTTACAATATAGCTAATGATAAATCACGTAGCCACCTATGGCAACATGCTGAGCATATACTTTGATAGCGTGGAGGAGAAGGTTCTCTTTAAAAGTAGGGTGGAGGGTTTAAAGGGTATAACAATAGAAAAGGAAGGTTACAAGACTTTAAAACTCAAAGTAGAGGACCAAGCCCTATTAGAAAGCCTGCGTAAGAACTTAGAGAGAAGGGAAAGTCTAACGATTGAAGATTTGCATTTTTATCTTTCTCCTTTCATCAAGCACCCTGCCCTCAAGCTTGCCTTTTCTGTTTTTACCTTTGGTTTTGCGGTAGGATTGCTAAGTTTTTCTTTATGCACTATGTTTATTGTACCTACCCTTAAAACTACCTTTGGGAGGTAAAGGATGCTGAACTTTAACATTCCATCCACCATAGGAGGATGCCTAAGCACCAACATGCTCCTTTACGGTGTGGGAGCATTTGTGGGTCTTGTGGTACTAAACAGGCTCTTAAAGGACTCAAGACCTTTGCTGGTGTCTGCCACCAAGGAGGTTATAGCCTTCAAGGAGTGGCTGTCAGCCAGCATAGATGAGAACAAGGAGTTCTGGGAGGATGTGGTGGCAGAGGCAAAACACCTTTATAAGTTAGAGATTGAAAGAAAGCTTGAGATACTCCAAAAACAGCAGGAAGCTTTGCAACGCATAAAACAAAACCTGTAAGGAGGTTAAGAGATGAACTTTAGTCAGATCCTAAGCAGGACTTTCTGTTCGGGACCCTTTAGCTTTGCCTTGGGTTTTGGACTTGGCATTCTTGGTGCCTATATGCTAAGCAGAATGCAAGAGCACAAAAAGTTAGAAGAAGCTCAAAAGGAAATAGAAGCCCTAATTAAAGCATTGGAGAGCAAACTTCAAGAGAAGAAAGAGGAAGGCTGATGCCCATACCTTACCAGATCAAAAGGCTCAGGGCAGGTAGCCTCAAAATCTCCTCGCCTCTTTTTAGCCTACTCCACCACCCGGAGGAGGTCATAGGAGCCTTCTTTGAGAAGTTCGGAGGTGTAAAGGAAGTAGCTTACAGCAAATCCTCAGGAAGTATAACCATACGCTACGAGCCATCTGAGTTTGACCTGATAGGCTTTATAAACTACCTTCAAACTTCTACCCCTGAACTCTTTTTGGAGGACCTCAGCAAAGAAAAGGTTAGAATTAGCCCAGAGAAGGATGGAGGCGATAGCTTTTGGTTTGGAGTGGCAAGCCTTGGGCTATTGCTAAATTTTCTGCCTCTACCAAACCCTCTTTTGAGAGGTCTCGCCCTCTTCTCCAGCCTGCCCGTCTTTAGAAAAGCCTTTAACTCTCTGAAAAGAAGGAAGATAGATGTTCATACTCTTGATGCGTCCGCCGTAGTTCTCACCTCCCTTTCGGGTAGCCCCTTCTCCGCCCAGCTTATGGCTTGGCTTTTGTCCCTTGGGGATTATTTGGAGGAAAAGATAGAAAGGAAGGCATACAGTAGCATAGAAGCCCTAATGGAGTATAGAAAGGATTATGCTTGGCTGGTGGTTGCAGACGGACAGGCAAAAAGGGTAAGGGCTGAAGAGCTAAAGGTGGGGGATATCATAGTAGTCTATGCAGGAGAGAAGATTACCGCAGATGGAGAGGTTATAGAGGGAGAAGCTTTAGTAAATCAGGCATCGCTAACGGGCGAGTCAAATCCTGTTTTAAAGAGGTCTGGGAACAAGGTCTATGCGGGTACCCTTGTGGAGGATGGAAAGCTCTATGTAAGAGTTCAGGCGGTGGGAGAAGACACGGTGGTTGCGGGCATAGTAAAGATCATAGAGCAAAACATAAAGGAGCCTTTGAGCATTCAAAAGAAGGCAGAAGAGTTTGCCAACAGATTCGTCCTCCCTACTATGGCAGTAGGGCTTTCCGCTTATGCCCTTACGAGAAACCTTCAGAGGCTGTCTTCTGTGCTAATAGTGGATTATCACACGGGCGTGCATCTTTCTACTCCTGTGGGTGTTCTCAGTGCCATATCCCAACTGGCTGAGAGAGGTATTTTGGTAAAAAGTGGAAGCAAGCTGGAGCTTTTGGCAAAAGCGGACACCTTTGTAATGGACAAGACAGGCACCCTGACAGTGGGGCACCCTCGCATAATGGATGTGGTGGGTTTGTCCATCTCAGAGGAGGATGTTCTGCTTTATGGTGCATCTCTTGAGCAGAGGATCACCCATCCTGTAGCAAGGGCAATAGTAAGGCTGGCGGAGGAGAGGGGAATAACGCTATTGCCAAGACTGGATTCCAAGTATCATATAGGGCTTGGTATAGAAGGCGTTATTGCTGGAAAGCACTTTTTGCTTGGTAGCACACGATTTATGCAAAAAAAGAGAATAAAGATCTCCCAGGAGATTAGAGAGCTGGTGGATAAGTTCCACTCGGAGGGAAAAAGCGTCCTGTATCTTGTCCAAGAGAGAAAAATTGTGGGGCTTATCACCTTCTCGGACCCACTGAGAGAGGAAGCTAGGGATGTGGTCAGAGCCCTGAAAAGCAGGGGCAAGAGGGTTATCCTTTGCACTGGCGACAACGAGGGTGTAGCCAGCTACATAGCCAAAACTTTGGGCGTGGACCAATTTTATGCGAGGGTCTTTCCCGCAGAGAAGGCTCAGATCGTCAAAAAGCTCAGGGAAGAAGGCAGGATAGTAGTCTTTGTTGGAGATGGAGTAAACGACTCGCCAGCCCTGACCAGTGCAAACGTGGGTATATCTCTAAGAAGCGGAACGGACATAGCCATAGAGGTAGCGGATGTGGTTATCGGAGACAGTTTGTGGCACCTTTTGGATGTGGTGGATGTGTCCCAAGGGCTCATGAGAAAGTTATCCAGAATATACAGCCTGAACGCCATAGCAAACACGGTAGGCTTAGTGGGCTCTGCCCTTGGACTGATAGGTCCAAGCATTGCCACCTTAATAAACAACGGTAGCACTATCGCTTTAGCTACCTATGCCCTTAAAAAAATTTAAGGAGGTTTAGCCATGGAAGAGAAGGACCTAAAGCAAGAGTTAGAGAGGATCAAGCAAGAGCTGGAAGAACTCAAGAAGAAGCTCTCCGTTGAGGAGGGCAAGTCTCTAAAGGAGCTTCCTCAGGAAGCAGTTAAAAAGCTGGTGGAAACTGCTTCGGAGGTGGGCAAAACCGCCATGGAAATAGCGGAGAAAGCCTTTGCAGTGGTAAAGGGCGCCGCTGTTGGTGCAATTGAAGGAGCCAAAGGTGCCCTCAAGGAGGAAAAGAAAGAGGAAGAGCAAAAATAATGAAACTGATAAAGACAAGGAGCGGTAGGTATATAAACGCCTACCATGCAATAGCCTTTTCTATAGAAGAGAGCGTAATAGAGGTGGAGGGCAAAAGGAGAAGGGTGTATAATCTGGTGGTTCATTTGCCCCAGCCCCTCCTCCCCGCCATCCTTGGTATATATCCCACCGAGGAGGAAGCCCATCAATACTTGGAAGCTCTGGTAAATGAGCTCTGCGGAGAGAAAAGCATAATCCATGTTGAAAGCCACTTCTGAAGACATCAAAATAGAGCTCAGGGCTCTGGCACACAAGCTGGAGGAAGGACACAGGGAAAAGCTAACAAAAATATCCCCTCCTATACTGGTGGCAATAGAACTACCCCATAGCTTTGAGAAGGTCCTGTTTTTGGTAGGAGAGGGAAAAATAAAGGAAGTTCATCAGGAGGACATCTCAGACAGTAAAATATACTTGGGTTACAGAGAGTTTAAAAGGCTCTTAGAAAAGCCCCAGAGGATTCTTCAATACATTGCCAGCGGAAGGGTGCGTATAAAGGGAGACCTAAGGCGTGTTCTTTCTTCCCTTGAAGTCCTGAGTGAATAAGCTTCATAAGTTCTTTACTTTTTCTACATACTTTTTAATGTCAAACTTTGCTTCTAAGCCCGATGCACTCATGTATCGGATTTTTCCAAAGATTTTTCTCTCTTTCCAAGGTCTGTCGTGGGTTCCAAAACACCAAGATATTCCCGCATAACCGTTTGGGTCCCTTCCATCAAGCTCGTATTTATCGTTCAGATAGCACGCTATATCAAAGGCTTTCTTTGGGTCATCCGTCCATTCTATAAGCTTTTTGCACCAATACATTCTCATGTAGTTGTGCATCTTCCCTGTTTTCAAAAGTTCTAACTGTGCGGAATTCCAATATTCATCGTGAGTTTTTGCATTTTCAAGCTCTTCAATCGTGTAAATATACTCCCTCTTGTCGTTTTTGTGTTCTTCCAATGTTTCTTTAGCCCATTCCGGAATACCTTCATACTGATTATAGTTTGGATTGTAGTAGCAAAAGTTCCTCGCAAGCTCCCTCCAAACTATAAGCTCGTTAAAAAAGCTATCTACGTTTTCATCATTCCTTCCATACTTTGATAAAACCTCAAGGACCACTTCTATGGGCGAGATCTGTCCAAAGTGCAAATAAGGACTAAGGTTTGACTGATAGTCAAGCTCCGGATGAGACCTGAACTCTTTGTATCTATGCAGTTTTTTCTCAATAAACTCCTCCAAGTATTTTCTTGCTTGACTGTAGCCTCCCACAAAAGGTGATAAGCTAACGCTTTTGTCTATGTTGAGAATGTTTAAAATCTCCAAGGAGTTGTTGAAAGCTATCTCCTCTATCCCAAAATCAAAGCTAACCGATTTAATCTTCGGCTCCCTTGGCTTTAGTTCAACAATGTATTTGTCCAACAAACTGTAAATCTTTTTTCTAAAGGTAAAGGCATAAGGTTCTTGCCTGTCTGATGCAATCTCAACTGGAACGCACACATCAGACTCTATTTCATACACTGGAACATCTAATCTGTCCGCTATGTATTTGTTTAGCTTTCTGTGATACTTCAAGTATGCTTTATCTGTAATCAAAGCATAGGCATTCTCTGATAGCTCTATAATCCTTTGTCTAATATCATTTACCTTTTCTATAGCAAACTTTATCCCTCTCTCTTCTACGGATTTTTTGGCTTCTAAAATCCCATCCAACATAAATTTGTAGTATCGTGCGTTTGAGTATTTATACTTGTCTGTTATTAGGAAGTATACCAATAGTGGTTTTCCGCTTTGGTTTGACAGCTCTATGGCAAACTCAAGGCTATGGTTGAAGTGTGCCCTGTGGCTGTGAGAAATCCAGTATATTATGTATTTGCCATTTGTGTTAAACTGTCTGCGGTTTATAACCTTTACTCTTCCTGTGAATTCTTGCTCCATTACTTATCTCCTTTTTTCCATAATAACTCATGCTTATTTTAGTTTTTTTACAAATAACCTGTAAAATTTTAAGTTTAATGCGATAAAAATTAACTTCATCATGAAAAACATTTCCTGTAGAATGTCCAGTGAAATAGACCTTAGGAAGCAGTACCATGAGGAAGTTTTTAGTAGCCCTAATGTGTTGGTCGAGTACCTTTAGTAAGCAAAAAGCAAATGTTTAAAACAATAGAGAATGGTTATACCCTTGGATATGTCCCACGGCCGCTCGTTATAGTGGTCGTGGGCGAAAATCCTTTTACCGTTGGCTGGCATACGCCTGTAAATAAAAATCCCTTTTTATACTCTATATCCATAGATAAGACAAACTACAGCTACAGGCTTTTGAAAGACAACTTCACAATCAATTTTTTAACATCAGAGTACTTTGAACAAATTCTTATTGCAGGCTCTTATCACGGAGACCAAGTTGATAAACTAAGCTTAATGAAGAACATACATTTGATAGATAGCGAAAAAGTGGCTTCAAAAAGCATCTTAGAGTCCTTTATGGTTTATGAGTGTGAAGTTTATGAAAAATTGGATTTTCAGGATCATTCCCTCGTGATTGGTAGGGTTTTAGCAATAAAGTACAAGCGAGGAAAGGTAAAACCCAAGAATAAGTTAGTTTTCTCAATGGGAAAGAACTACTACTGCTTCAACACTAAAGGATTTTATAAAAAAATCTGAATGTGGAAAACTTTCCATCATAAAAGTATTCTAACTCTCCGTTGAAAAATATCTTTAATCTCTCTCTCAGATTTTTAAGACCCGTTCCCTCCTTTATATCTTCAAAACCTTTTCCGCTATCTTTAACCTCCACATAAAGATATCCATCTTTTATGTAAGAGTTTATGATAACTTTTCCGTTGTTTCTCAAACCATGCTTTATGGCATTTTCAACAAGAAGCTGTATGGACATCTTAGGGACTTGCAAAGATAGTGTATCTTTGTCTATGTTAAACTCAAACTCTATGGCGGGAAATCTTAACTTCTCAATAAAGATAAAGTTTTTCACTATTTTAAGCTCATCCTGTAAGGTTATGATGCTATTCTCGTCTATGATCATTCTTAGGAATTGAGATAGTTTTAGCATTCCTTTTTCCGCAAGCTTTGGGTCTATGTAAATTAACTCCGAGAGTGTGTTTAAAGCGTTGAATAAAAAGTGTGGATTTATCTGATACTCTAATGCTTTTAGCCTTAGCTCTATGTTTAACCTATTCAACTCTTCCTCTACTTTCTTGGAATTTACAATCATGTATAAAAGATTACCTATTAACATTGTCAAGAGTCCTACCATTGCGCTCAGATAGAGGAGAAGTAGAACGGAAAACTCCAGTTCTATCAGTTTTAGCATCTTTATAAATTCAAAGGCGGTTATACTTCCAAGAAATCCAGCAAAGAAAGCCATTAAGAGACTCACAAAAGTCCAGTATTTATCGCTCAACAAGGGCAGGATCTTCTTGTTGCTTAGATTGATTAAAGTAAAAGAAAACACAAATATAAAAAATCCAAAAATAGCACCGGAAATCATTCCCTTTATAACGGGAATGTTCAAAATTAGAGATATAAAACCGCCAAGAATTGAACCAAACACTAAGCCAAAGACAAACACTATCGTCCAGTCTTTTCTGTTTATCTCAATAAAGTATCTCATCTATATCCTCTATTTGCAGAAGTAAGTTTAGCACGCCAACTATGACACCAGGCCAGCCTTGACCTGGGAAAACAGAGTCTCCAACCAAATACAAACCTTTTATTGGTGTAAAGTTAAAAGGATACCTTAGCGGAATGTAGTCCTTTATAAGCGGTATTCCTCCTACCGTTCCATTGTACCTTCCAGTGTATCTTTGAAAGGTCTTTGGAGTTCCTACTATAACATTTTCTATGCTGAGGTATTTAAACTTGGGCACATACTCAAAAAGTTTATTTAAGATAAATTCCTTTGCCTTCTCTTTTTTCTCAAGATATTCCTGCTTGTCTAAATCCTGCCATAGGGATATTTTGCAGTGTGTGGAAATAGTTACAGATTTCTTGCCATCCTTTGTAAGCACTTCGTCCTCTTTGTCTGACACGGATACAAAGAAGGAATTACTACCGGTGTAAGGATTTATGTCTTTGTGAATTATCTGGTAGTGATATTCATCAATTAAGTTCTCTTTATCTTCTACGTTAAAGTAGATTGTTAAGCTTGACCATATTTTTGAGTATATCTTTCTGTTTTTGATGCAATTCTCTTTCAAATCCTCAAGCAAGTCGCAGTAATCCCAAATGGTTTTATTTAGGATCACGTTTTTAGCCTCAAAAACTCCCTTGTCTGTTATAACCTGGAAAACATCTTTTACTTTTCTAATTTTTATTACCCTATGCCTTAAAAAAACGTTCTTGTAGTCGTGGGCTAAAAAGTCAAAGACCTTTCCCATTCCACCATAAACGTAGTAATTATCAAGGTTTGGGTATGTTAAACCCATAGCACCAACAGATATAGGAACCTCTTCACTGTATCCTTGCGATGTCATCAGAATCTGATTGTCTAAAAAGTGCTTGAAATCCTCATCAAAATTTCCCAAGTGATCTTTGAAAAACTCGTAGGAAGTCTTGAAGTGATAGGGTAAGGTTTGCATTATGTATCTGCAATTTTCAAAGAACTTTTTTAAAAGTAGTTTTGGGTTTTTGTAGTTTATAGGTATCACGCTGTAGATGTTCTGCCAGTTGGCATCAGATATAGAATAAACCTTTTGCCAAAGGGATTTTAGGTTTTTGTAGTTAAAATTTTTCTCAAGCTCAAAAATTGTTTTTTCTCTATCTGAGTATCTTTTGATTACTTTATCTCCAACATAAACGACCATTGGAACTTCAAGTTTTTTCACTTTTGGCTTTGGAAGGTTTAAGAATTTAAAGACCTTGCCCAATGGCATGTGCTCTTCAAGACCAACCAAAGTGGAAGCTCCAGCGTTGTATAGGTAGTTTTTTCTTCTAAAAGTTGCACTACAACCGCCCAAGTATGGTTCCTTTTCAAGCAAAGCAACGTTTCTACCTATCTTTTTTAATATAGCGTAAGAAACTACTCCACCAATACCGCCACCAACAATCACATAATCAAACATAGGAAATCCTCAGCTTAGAAAGAACATTTGCGGGTTGCTATTTATAAAGATACAAACCTTCATTGAAAGTTTGAAGACTGGTTATTTCATTATGCGGTTAGATTTTGAAATTTAGGGATTAAGTCTAAATCAACTCCTCCGGGAAAGGACTAAGATAAATCTGGGATTGTAAATATTTATCGTTAAACCTGTATATAAAGCCTTTGATGTATTCAAGGAGGGTTTCAAGTTGAAGCTTGCCCTTTCTCAGTCTATCAAGCATCTTAAGTAAATGTCTTTTTTCTGAGTCGGAAATTTTTTCTGAAAGGTGTCCGTAGATGTGCTGAAGGACGTTGGAATGCTTGTTTATGTCTGATTTCTTACTCAAAGCTCTGTGGAATAGGTTTGCATAGCGTTTCATAGTTTCATCCAACCCATACTTTTTCCAGTTGGCAAGAAGGTTTCCCATCTGCTTTAGGGTGTGTGGGTCATAAAGCATGAGTAAATACTTGTGTTCTTGGTGGAATTTTAGTAAGTCGTTAATATCTTTGTAGTTGTTTTTCAGATATCTGAACCTTGCGTGTGAGAAAATCTTTGTCAAAAAGTCCCTTCTTATCCAATAATCGTTTAATCTTCCTTCATCTTCAATGGGCAAATACGGATAGTATTCCATTGCCCTTTGGGCAAACAGACCGCTACTTCTTGCATTTATCAGACCTTTTAGGTTCTCCTGATAAAGTTTAGTGTCCTTTACTCCACAGCTTGGAGATTTTGCCTTTAGTAAAAAGCCGTCAACTTCTCCGAGGGACTTTAGAAAAGTTTCTGAAAATTTTAGCATTTCGTCCGTGTAATCCTTCTTGCTATTGGGCTCTATCATTCTTATTTGATCGCCTTTTTTGTAAAGCAAAACGGTTGGTCTTGGAACGGGCATTCCTATATCCACTTCCGGGCATACTGCTATGTATTCAACATAGTCAAGGAGTTTTTTGCTGAATTCATCGTTAATAATTCCGCCGTTGTATCTAACGGGTGCTATGTTTAGACACCTGCTTATGACGATTCTGGGTTTGTATTGAACCATCCCTATACGTTCAAATGTTTAGGTATTCCCTTAAATGTTTTGCACCGTCCCTGCTTGTTTTTATGGTGTCTGAAATATCTTGGAAGGTGATTAGAAATTTGCTCTGCTCTACTGACCTCATCTCTTTTATTTTTGCGAGGTTTACTAAATAGCTTCTGTGAACTCTGAAAAATCCTCTGTTTTTTAAGAGTTCCTCAAATTCATAAAGCTTCCTGCTGGAGAAATATTCCCTATCCTTTGTCTTTATGACCGTCTCAGAAAGTTCAGCTTTTATGTAGTAAATATCATCTGGTTTTAAAAGAACCACTTTGCTAAGATGCTTTACGGGTATGAGTATGTCTGTGCCGGTGGTAATGGTTGCTATCTTTGCGAGGTTTGATATTTTACTTTTTGTGCTTTTTATTTTGCTTAGCGCCTTTTCTACGTCCTCTTTTGTGAAGGGCTTTAAAAGGTAGTCTATTGCATTTACTTTGAAAGCTTCCAGCGCAAACTCTCCGTAAGCGGTTGTGAAGATTATGTATGGTGGCTCTTCCATCGTTTCTATCACTTCTTTTGCAATTTCTAAGCCTGTACCATCCGGAAGTTTAATGTCCAAAAACAGCACATCAATTTCTTTATCTTTTATCTCTGATAGGGCTTTTTCTTTGCTGTCTGCTTCTCCGATTATGTCAATGCCACCGATCTCTTTTAACAATCTCTTTAGTCTCTCCCTCGCTATCGGCTCGTCTTCTACTATAAAAGCTTTCATGAACCTGTCCTCCGTTTAAATTATGGACTTATACCCACCCAACCCATCACCACAAGTTTGTATCTTAGAAAAATATAAAACAGCCCTCCCACTGGGAGGGAGGGTAAGCTTTGGCATCTTTAACCAAATATTGCACCGCCGAACTTATGTCCAAGGTAGAACACAAGGCTAATGCCAATTATATGAACTATCCACCAGCCTATCCTTAGAAACCTAAAGGGCTCTGGTAGCATCATGGTTTTCACCTCCTTAAATGGGATTTACAGTTATACAAGATAGAGTAGGTGTAAAGTTTTGAAATGGAAGCTGTGTCGTTTTATGTGGTAGATTTTTAAGTTTGCATGTACGCGTTTAGTGGATAGTTTGGAAGTCTCAAATATGGGGGTAATTTCTCACCCGACGTATGGGTTTAAATATAAACCTCACTTTTCAAGCCATGGTTCGTACTCCATGATTTGTTCAAGGCTATAAGGACATTCTTGTGGAAAATCTCTTTCTGTTGGAATTCTTCCTTTGAAATAGAACTGAACCAACGCTTTGTTTCGTGGAAGCTTAAACCAATCTATTAACGCATGAACTCCCTCTTCCCATGCTTCTTGTAGGACCTCTTTCCCCTGAGCCTTTACTCTCAAGGATGGGTGTTTTCTAAAAATTCTTGCTACCTTTCTCCTGTGAGTATAAATAGTTTCTATCCAATCGTGTCCCATATCCTGACTATACCTAAAATTCTCCCACTTATACAGATGCTCCATAATTACCGCCATATAGCTAACCATAGCATCATAATGTCTTTGCCCCATATCCTCTATTTCCTCCAACAGGTTCTCCCAATCCACAAGGTCATACTCTTTGTTTTTGAGAAGCTTGAGGTTCTCCATTACCCACAGATAAAAATCCTTTTCGTATAGCTCTTTTAAGCTTTGGGTCGTTTGTTCCATAGGTTTTAAATATAAACCTTTCCTCTGTCTTACCTCACATTTTAAATTGTAGGATAAGACAACCCTTTGTGATCGTTTACAGAGGTTGTGAGTATGTAAGAGTATAAGGCAGGTGGTGAAGGGAAGGGATTACCTTACTTGCCTCCCTTTATGCCCATGTTGTGGGCTACAGCTTTTTTAGGAAAAGTCGTATATGGAACTAATTCCTCACCCGAGGTGTATAATAGTTACTATGACGAACTATCAAAGATGGCAAGGGATACAGGGTAAATCTTTCCTATCTCGGATTTTCTCTGCACGAGAAGTGAAGCATGGGTTGTCTATTTTTACCGATGAAGAAATTAACGCTATAGAAAATCTTATTACTGAACAAGATGGGAGACTTTATATTAGGTGTCAGATCACGGGCAGAGATAAAATTGCCAAACCCGAGGAAATTGTAAGACAACTTTGGATATATAGATTAATGAATAGATACAATTATCCAAGAGATAGAATACGTGTAGAAAGTCCTGTATATTTTGGTTCTTCTGCTGAACCAAGGTTTGCAGATATTGTAGTTCTTCATGAAGATTTAGAGCATCCTTACATAATTTTTGAAGTAAAAAGACCAAACAGGAGAGATGGATTAGAACAATTAAAGAGTTATTGTAATGCGCAAGGATCCCCAATTGGTGTGTGGTCTAATGGAAATGAAATCATACGGCTATATAAGGAGGAGCCAAATATATTTGTAGAAATTCCAGAAATACCTTCATACGGTCAAAGTTTGAGAGATATCTTAGCGCAAAGATGGACGATTAAATGGCTTGAAGAGCACGATGAATTAAAACAAGGTAAGACGACATTGAAAAAAATATTACTTGATTTAGAGGAACTTGTTTTAGGTAATGCTGGGGTTGATGTTTTTGAAGAAGTATTCAAACTGATTTACGCTAAGCTTTATGACGAATGGACAGGGCTTAATGACCCCTCGTATAAATTGGAATTTTTTGTTGGAGATAGAAGTCCAGCAGAAGTAAAAAGGGCGATAACAAATTTATTAGAAGGAGCAAAGAGAGAATGGCCTGGGATTTTTGAACCTACAGATAGAATTAAATTGAGAGACAATCATTTGAAAGTCTGCGTTTCTTTCTTAGAAAAGATAAAGCTATTTAATTCCAATTTACAAATTATTGATGAGGCCTTTGAGTATTTAATACCTCAGGTTTCCAAGAAGAAAGAGGGACAGTTTTTTACTCCCCGTCCCGTAATAGATATGGTTGTTAAAATGCTCAATCCTAAAGCCAATGAGTTCGTTATTGATCCTGCTTGTGGCTCTGGGGGGTTCCTTTTACATGCTGTGATGTGGGTTGCTGGGGGAATAATTAGCGGAAAACCTTTGCCTGAAAATGCAAGGAATTTTGCCCAAAATAAAATTTATGGAATTGATTTTAACGAAAAAGCAGTAAAAATAGCTAAGGCAATTAACCTAATAGTTGGAGATGGTAAATCGCATGTTTACAAAGACAATTCGTTAGCACCTCACACATGGAGTGATGAAACAAAATCTGGTCTAAGAGGTAGGCTCCTAAGGTTCCCTAGTGATTCCGTAAAAGATAGAGAAAATCAAGAGAAATTTTTATTCTTTGATTTTGATGTCTTGATGACAAACCCACCCTTTGCAGGCACGGTAAAAGAAAGAGATATACTAAGACTTTACAAACTCGCAGAGAAAAATGGCAAATTGGTAGATAAAATTGGTAGGCATATTCTTTTCTTGGAGCGTTCTTTACAATTTCTAAAACCCGGCGGAAGAATGGCTATTGTTTTGCCTCAGGGATTGTTGAATAATACAAGCGCTGAATATATCCGTAGATTTATTATTGAGGAGGCACGAATTTTAGCAGTCGTAGGCTTGCACGTCAACACTTTCAAACCTCACACAGGAACAAAAACAAGCGTTTTGTTCTTGCGTAAATATACCGAAGAAGAAAAACAAAAAATTCAACAAATAAGGCTTAAATATGAAGGCGAATGGGAAGAATTCTTGGAAAACCTGAAAGAAAAATATCAAAATTTAAGCTGGGATAGTCCGGTAGATGAAGAAGAAATACCAGAAGAATTAAGATCTTTTCTGGAAACCTATTTTGAAAATAGAGAAGAAATCGGGGAATTGCCTACAGAAGAAACCGAGGTTGAAGAAACAGACGCTACAGAAGAAAAAAACAGAGGAAAGAAACCCCTTGCAGTCTTAATTCAGGAGAAATCCGAATTAGAAGAAGTGTTGAGAGAAAAAGAGGAGGAACTACGAAGCGCAAAGGCAGGAAGGAAGGCAGAACTGAAAAAGGAAATTAAAGCATTACAAAAAAAGATAGACAAGCTTATAAAAGAGATCTCTCAAAGAACTTTAGCAGGACAAATAAGTTTAGTTTTAAATGATGAAAGGATTACAGAAGCTTTCAAAAAATACTGGCTTGACGGAAAAGTAATGAAAGAACTGGACTACCCTATATTCTTTGCTGTTAATGAAAAGCCAATAAAGGATGAAAGCGGAGAGTATAGATACAAGAAAAATCCTGACGGTTCTTTTGTTTTGGATGAGCACGGACACCCTGTTATTGACCATGATTTAGATGAAATAGCGGAGGCATTCATTAAATTTGCCAAAGAACAGTTAGCAAAAGGAGATAATCATTTTGACTTTTGGAGAGAAAAAGATGGCAGTATTTAGCATTGTGAAGTTATCGGAACTTGAAGGAGCAAAAAGACTTGATGCGGAGTATTATAAGCCAGAGTATTTGTGGATTAAGAGCCTACCTAACGCTGTGCCCTTACGAAAAATAACAAATGATGTACGATATGGTCTTTATGTAGAACCTGAATACAAAGAGGTAGGAATAAATTTCATCCGTGCTCTTAATCTATTATATTTTTGGATTGATGGTGAAATATTAAAAATTGAGGAAAATAAAGCGCCAGATGACTACAGATTAAATATAGGAGATTGTTTAATAGTTAGAAGTGGAGCTAATATAGGTTCAGTCGGTTTTGTATTTCCAATATTTCAGGGATCAACTTTTGGCTCCTACACGATTAAAATTTCATTCAATAAAATAAATCCTGCATACGGTGCTATTTTTCTGGCTTCTAAATATGGGTTATCTCAAGCTATTAGGCTGAAAACAGGCTCAGCGCAACTAAATCTAAATATTCCGAATATTTTACAAATAAAAGTCCCTGTTCTTTCTGAAGATGTACAAAAAGAAATTGAAAATATCGTATGGCAAGTTTATGAACTTCAACAGTTTTCTCGGTCAATCTACTCCCAAGCCGAAACTCTGCTTTTAGAAGAGCTCGGACTTAACGACTTCAAGCCAAAATATGAAAAAACATACACTGCCAAACTTTCCGATGCATTCTCAGCTCATAGAATAGATGCGGAATATTTCCAGCCTGCGTATGAGGAAGTAGTTAGGAAAATAAAAGAGTATCCAAACGGTTTTTCAAAATTGCTTAAGCATGTTGAAAACATTAAACCAAATTTTGATCCTACAAAATACCCAGACGAAGACTTTTGTTATGTAGAATTGGCAGATATAGACTCATCAATCGGAATAATTCATAGTGTAAATAAAGTAAAAGGAGGGGAAGCTCCCAGTAGGGCAAGAAGATTATTGAAAGAAGGAGATGTAATCGTCTCAAGCGTCGAAGGTTCGTTGGAAAAAGTCGCGTTAGTTGATAGAGAGCACGATACATGCTTAGCATCCACAGGTTTTTTCCAATTTAGACCTTTAGATATACTGCCTGAAGTTTTATTAGTTTTGTCAAAAACTATTATTCTACAATTACAATTAAAGAGATTGTGTTCGGGTACAATTTTAACGGCAGTTCCTAAAGAATCGTTAAGAGATATTATCATCCCTCTCCTCCCCCTCTCTATCCAGCAAGAAATTGCCTCATTAGTTCAGCAATCGCACGAAGCAAGAAAAAAGGCAAAGGAATTATTAGAAATAGCCAAGAGAGCAGTAGAAATTGCCATTGAAAATAGCGAAGCTGAAGCGTTGGATTATATTTCAAAACATGCTTAGGACAGCCCGCCAATTTGCTTTTGGAAACATCTCGCCAGCCTCTAGCTCTTATGTGTCAACTGTGGTAAGGTAAGGTATCATCTTAGGTTATAATACTACTTCGTGGAAATCTTAGAGGTTCCCATAGAGGAAGAGGTCAAGCAGTCCTACATAGACTACGCAATGTCTGTTATTGTGGGGAGGGCTATTCCTGATGTTAGGGATGGGCTAAAGCCTGTTCAGAGAAGAATACTCTACGCTATGCACGATATGGGGCTCACGCCCGACAAGGGCTTTGTGAAAAGTGCAAGGATAGTGGGTGCAGTTCTTGGACATTTCCATCCTCACGGAGATCAAGCAGTTTATGAGACCCTAGTTAGAATGGCTCAGGACTTTGTGATGAACTACCCGCTCATTATTGGGCAGGGGAACTTTGGCTCTATAGACGGAGACCCTCCCGCCGCTATGAGATACACAGAAGCAAAGCTCTCTAAGTATGCGGTCCTTATGTTGGAAGACATAGACAAGGACACGGTGGATTTTGTTCCCAACTTTGACGGTTCTACCCTTGAGCCTACGGTTCTTCCCTCCAAGTTTCCTAACCTTCTGTGCAACGGTGCCTCGGGCATAGCGGTAGGGCTTGCCACCTCTATACCTCCTCATAATCTCAAGGAAGTCTGCACTGCCCTGATAGAGCTCGCCAAAAATCCAGATATAGATACAAAGGAGATAATGAGATACATAAAAGGACCGGACTTTCCTACAGGGGGTGTGGTGGAAAATTACGATGAGCTTATAGAGTTCTACGAAAAGGGCAGGGGTCAAGTTAGAATAAGGGCAAAGGCGCACGTGGAAAAACTCTCCGGTGGCAGAGAGCAGATCGTCATAACGGAAATTCCCTATCAGGTCAATAAAGCGGAACTTATAAAGAGGATGGCGGAGCTTGTCCGGGAGGGAAAACTGAAGGAGATTTCGGACATAAGGGATGAGTCGGACAAAGAGGGACTAAGGATCGTGGTGGAGCTAAAGAGAGATGCGGACGGTTCAAAGGTTTTGGAAAAGCTCTACAAATACACACAACTACGGAAGAACTTTCCAATAAACTTTGTAGTTCTAATAAACGGAGAACCAAAGCAGGTTGGCATAAAGACATTGCTCTACGAATTCTTCCGCCACCGCCTGGAAGTCATTCACAGAAGGTCCAAGTACTATCTCAAAAAGGCTGAGGAAAGGCTTCATATAGTGAAGGGACTTTTAATAGCCCTTGCCCACTTGGACCAGGTGATCCAAGATATCAAAAGCTCCAAGGATACACAGGAGGCAAAGGAAAAACTCATTAAAAAGTACTCTTTGACAGAAGCTCAGGCGAACGCAGTTTTGGACCTGAGGCTCCAAAGACTGACTTCTTTGGAAAGGCAAAAGCTTGAGGAGGAAGAAAAAGAACTTTTAGAGAAGATAGAGTACTACACAAGGTTGGTGGAAAGCGAAGAGGAGAAGATCAAGGTCTTTATAGAGGAAATGTCCAATCTATCTGAGAGCTTTCCTGCGGTTAGAAGAACCTTCGTGGAAGGTGTTGGGGGTGAGCAAAGAACGGGCAGTATAACGGTGGTTGTTTTTTCTGACGGCAAGGTGATGCCTTTAACGGAGATAGAAGAGGGAGAGGTGGTCAATATTCTGGATGTGCCCTTTGATGATGGGCTATTTATGGTTTCAAACAGGGGAAGAGTCTATTGGGTGGCTGGGCTTCAAGCCCTTCAGGGGAGCAAGGTATCCTTTAAGGAACCCGAAGAACGCCTTGTGGGTGCCTTTGTTAGGTCTCAGGCAGCGGACAGACTGCTTTTGGCAACCTCAGAGGGTTATGTGAAAAAGATACCCTTGGTGGATTTTGAATACAAAGCCCAGGGAACTAACATCATCAAGCTAACAGAAGATCAAGGGGATGTGGTAAAGGTCCTGCAGTCTCCGGAGGAAGGAGACCTCCTGATCTTTACCAAGATGGGTAAAATCCTAAGGTTCCCTGTGGCAGAGATCTCACCCGCCACCATCGGCTCCAAGGGGGTGGTAGGCATAAAGTTAGACAGAGGGGACAAGGTGGTGGGCATGAGGGTTATAAGAGGGGAAAAGTTCCTGTTGATAATAACGGAAAAGGGAACGGTGCAAAAAATGGTTTCTGAGTATGTACCAAGAAAATCAAGGGGTAGCAAGGGTTTATCTATTCTCACCAGGGAGAGACTTGTGGATATCTTGCCCTTAGGGGAAGGGCAGTTCTTAGACCTTATGTTGATAACTCAAGAGGGTAGCGTTTTCTATGATAGAGTTAGGGAGGAAGAGTTGCCCTTAAACAAGGCCCAAAAGAGGTGGGACGGTAAGATCGTTAAAGTGGTGATAAAATAATACTTTTAAGGAGGTCAAGATGATAAGCGCAGAGCTTGTAAAACAACTTAGAGAAATGACCGGTGCTGGTATGTTGGAATGTAAAAAGGCTTTGGAAGAAGCCCAGGGGGACATAGAAAAGGCTAAGGAGATTCTAAGGATCAAGGGGCTTGCCAAGGCGGAAAAGAAAGCGGGCAGAGAAACAAAAGAGGGTATAGTTCAAACTTATGTCTCCGAGGATAGAAAGGTGGGTGTTATATTGGAGCTGAACTGCGAGACGGACTTTGTGGCAAGGAACGAGCAGTTTGTGGAGCTCTCTTTGCACTTGGCAAAGCACATCGCAAGCCTTAAAGAAAATGCCAGCAAGTCTGGTAGCTTTGAGGATATAGCCCAGCAACCTTATTACGCAGACAACACCCAAAAGGTGGAAGACGTTGTTAAGTCTGCCATAGCCCGGATCGGGGAGAACATAAGGCTCAGCCGGTGGGCAAGGTTTGACGCAGAGGGTTATGTGCATGCCTACGTGCACGGTATAGGTAGGGTGGGCGTTTTGATGGAATATAAGGCGGATAGGATCTCAGATGATGTGCTAAGGCTAGCCCAAGACATTATCCTTCAGATTGCAGCTATGAAGCCAGAGTTCGTCAGTGTAGAAGCCATTCCTTCAGAGGTTTTGGAGAGGGAGAGGAGAATACTGGCAGAGCAAACCCGCCAGGAGGGCAAGCCAGAGCACATGATAGACAGGATCGTGGAGGGTAAGCTAAAGAAGTTTTACCAAGAGAAGGTGCTTTTGGAACAGCCCTTCATAAAGGATGAGAAGAAATCGGTTAAGCAGTATATCTCTGAGAGCGGACTAAACTTTGAGGTGGTTAGGTTTGTCCGGTTTGAAGTAGGCTCCGCCTGATGGAAGTCCGATACAAGCGGGTCCTTTTAAAACTCTCTGGAGAAGCCTTTGCGGGGGACCGGGGCTATGGCATTGACCCAAACTTTTTGGAGTATATAACCGCAGAGATAAAGAGCTTGGTGGATGAGGGTGTACAGTTGGCGGTGGTTATTGGTGGGGGAAACATATTCAGAGGTATCACGGGCTTGGAAATAGGCATAGATAGGGCTACGGGAGACTATATGGGTATGCTGGCAACGGTAATAAACGCATTAGCCCTCCAGTCAGCCCTGGAAAGGCTGGGGGGAATTCCTACCCGGGTGCTCTCTGCCATAGAAATGCGTCAAGTGGCGGAACCATACATAAGACGAAGGGCAATAAGGCATTTGGAAAAGGGCAGGGTGGTGATCTTTGCTGCGGGCACAGGAAATCCCTTTTTCTCCACCGATACTGCGGGTGCCCTCAGGGCTGCGGAAATATCTGCCCAGCTTTTTATAAAGGCTACAAAGGTGGATGGCATATACACCGACGACCCAGTAAAAAATCCGCAGGCGGAGTTCATAGACGAGATATCCTACTTGGAGACCATAAACAGAGGGATCAGAGTCATGGACCATACCGCCCTTACCCTGTGTATGGAAAACAAAATTCCCATTTTGGTGCTCAACATAAACAAGCCGGGCAACCTGCTGAAGGCTGTGAGGGGAGAAAGGATTGGCTCTTTGATCAGATAAGCATCTCTTCTATGCTCCTTCTTGTCTCCTGAACGATCTCTTCTAAGCCCTTTCCCTCTGGGTAGATGGGCTTTCCAAAGATTACCTTTATCTTTTTAGGCTTTGGAAACCTGTCCCTTATGGACATGGATGCATAAGTGCCAATTATGGCGGTGGGAACCACTGGAACTTTAAGCACTTTGCTAAGTATGGCGAAACCCTTTTTAAAGGGCAATAGGTTTCCGTCTCTTGTCCTTGCACCCTCGGGGAAGATAACCACGTTTTTGCCCATTCTCAAAAGCCATGCGGTCCTTTCCATGGAGTCCTTTACCTTTTTTTGTAGGTCTATGGGCACCACATGGGCGAGCTTACCAAAGGTGGAGGTTATGGGATTCCTAAAGTACTCTTCCGCTCCCAAAAAGTAGGTATTGACCGCCACAGAGGTGGGCAGAGCACTTGCTAAAACAAAGCCATCCAAGTAGCTGGCATGATTGGGGGCGATTATAAAGGGTTGCGGGGGAAGATTTTCTAAACCCTCTACCTGCAGGGAGTTGTATAGCTTGAAAAAGAGCCTGAGGGTGTATAATCCTGCCAAGAAGATGGGTTGGTTGTGGTAGGGGACGTAGGGCTGTGCAGAGAGCAAGATCTTTTCCCAGTTGATCTCTTCCCACTGGACCCTTTGCTTTTGACCTTGCACAAAGTTCAAAAGTTCTCCTACTGTGGGATAGAGGGAGAGTTCCTCTTCCTTTATCTTTATCCCAAAATTGGATTCCAAAAAAGCCAAAAGCTCCACCTTTGCCAAAGAGTCCAAGCCCAGGTCTAACTCCAAGTGGTGGGACAGCTTTACCTCCCTACCGGAGAGGGAGGAGAGAAAGTCTATCAAAAGCTTGCCCTCTTGGTCTAAGGGCTTTGGCTCTTCGGTCTTTTCTTCCTTTTTGATTTCTAAGCTCTTATAAAGCTGTGGTAATAAAAACCTTCTGAGCTTTCCAAGGCGCGTTTTTGGTAGCTCTTGGGGAGAAATTTTAAAGCCCACAACCCTTTTCCAAGGGGGAAGCCTTCTGTTTACCTTATCTACCACCTCCCACCTTATGTACTCTTCCAAGTTTAAAAGCTTTAGTTCCTTTGCCTTCTCAAAATCGGGATGGATCAGGGCATACAGCATGCCGTCCATTTCCAAAACTCCCACCTCTTTGACCACAGGGCTTTCCTTCAAAAACTCTGCCTCTAACTCTTCGGGGTTTACGTTCTTTCCACCCGCTAAAACGATCAGCTCCTTTTTTCTGCCAGTGATGTAAAGGTATCCCTCCTCGTCCAAGTAGCCCAAGTCCCCAGTCAAAAGCCAACCTCCCTTAAAGGCTTTTTTTGTCTCCTCCTCCTTTTTGTAGTATCCCTGCATGACATTGGGACCTTTTACTAAAATTTCTCCGTCCTCTGCGATCTTTACTTCCACGCCCTCTATGGGCAATCCCACAGAGCCAAGCTTTACTTTTTGGGGTGGGTTAAAGCTAACGATGGGAGAGGTTTCCGTCAGCCCGTAACCCTCCAAAACCACAAAGCCAAGCCGGTCAAAGAACTTGGCAGTTTCTAAGGGCAACTTTGCACCACCGCTTACCATATAACGGAGCTTACCTCCAAAGGCTTTATGAACTTTTTTAAAGAGCAACCTCCTGGTCCTTCTGCCCATAACTCCACCCAGGCTAAAGAGCAATCTACCCAAAGGGTTTTTCTCTATCCTCTCTTTTAGCCTCTGATGAAGGACCTGATAAAGCCTTGGAACGCCTATTAGGATGGTGATGGAGTGCTTGCGTAGTGTTTCCATGAGGGCTTCTGAGCTGAGCTTTTCCAAAAATACCACGGTGGCACCCAAGTATAGGGGCAAAAGCAAAGACACCACAAGAGGGTAAGAGTGATGAAAGGGCAACAGGGCTATGGTGCTGTCTTCTTTTGATGCTACCTTTAGGCGTTCCACTCCGTGAAGGTTGGAGATAATGTTTTTAAAGCTGAGCATTACGCCCTTTGGCTCACCGGTGGTGCCGGAGGTGTAAAGGATCAGGGCGGTGTCCTTAAAGCTCCTGCTCATAACCTTCTCTACGGGGTTCGGAGGCACCACACGGTCAAGGTTGAGAACAAAAGTCTTTAAATCCAAAGATGAAAGGGCTTGGTGCACGCTTTCTTCCGTTTTGTTAGAGCAAACAACAAAGGTAGGCTCCGTCTCTCTGAGTATGTATTCCAGCTCCTTTGGAGAGGACATAAAATCTACAGGAACCGCAATGCCTCCCCTTTGCCATATGCCGTAGAGGGCATAAACCCACTCGGGTCTGTTTTCCGCACAGATAACTACCCTTTCTCCGGGCAGTATGTCCAAATACCGGGCATAAGCCTTAGTTCCTTCAATGAGCTCTGCGTAGCTAATTTCCGTGTCTTTGTATATTAGGGCGGTCTTTCCGTGGTCCTTGGGAAGGGGGATAACTATCTTTTCCTCAAGGTATATCTGCATTAGGATTTTTCTTCTTCTTTTTCCCTGTGATAACCGCTTATGTATTCCTTCAGGATCGTGATCCGCGTGTTGGCATCCACCTTCAGGGAAACGGTATCCTCTCCCACCTCTACCACCGTACCTATGATTCCAGAGGAGGTTACCACCCTATCTCCCTTTTTGAGCTTGGCTAAAAACTCCTGGTGCTTTTTTCTTGCCTTCTGCTGGGGTCTTATGAGCAAGAAGTAAAAGAGGGCAAAGAGGAAGAGAATGAAAAATAGCTGAAAGAGTAAAGCAGACCATGGGCTTGAACCATGAGGAGCAGAGCTCTGGGCAAAGGCAAAGTCCAACATCTCATTCCTCCTTTATCTGTTCTATCTTTTCCAACACCTGTTTTTTAAAGTCCTCAGAGAGCTCTTCCTTTGAGGAAAAGATATAGCTTCCCTCCTTTTCCAAGACCATTGCCAGAAGTTTTAGTCCCTTTACCTCCGCCTCAAGGGTCTCCCGGGTGGTTCTGTCTAAATACTTTTTTATACTTTCTGGGTCCGAAAAATCCACCTGCAGGTCTATGATCTCTAAATCCTCTATGTCTCCGTCTTCGGGCACGTAAAGGTTATAAATTCTGTACTCTCCAGCATCTTGCTTTATATGGCTAAAGAGCTCTTCTATGTAAAGCCTTTTTTGATGTCTTACGCTCATGGTTTTTATTTTAACCTAACCCTGCGGACATATATCATAAGCAGGCTTTAAAAAGACCGCACCCAAGGGTGGGAGGGTCAAAGAGAGGGAATACTGCCTCCCGTGAAAGGGAACATCCTCTGCCATCACCCTGCCCATGTTTCCTATGTTGGCACCGCCGTATAGCTCCGAGTCTGAGTTGAAAACCTCCAACCAGAGCCCGCCCTTTGGCACACCCACACGGTAGTTATATCTTTGCACGGGCGTGAAGTTCAAAACCACCAGAACCATCTCTCCAGACTTTGACTTTCTCAAAAAGGAGATCACACTCTGCTCATAATCGGAAAAATCCACCCACTCAAAGCCTGCCGGGTCGCAGTCCAGCTCATGAAGGGCTCTTTCTTTTCGGTAAAGCTCGTTCAAATCCTTCACGAGCCTCTGCACTCCTCTGTGGGGGAAGTATTCCAAAAGGTGCCAATCTAAGCTCTGATTGTGGTCCCACTCCCTCCACTGTCCAAACTCTCCACCCATAAAGAGCAGTTTCTTTCCAGGAAAGGCATACATGTAAGAGAACAAAAGCCTAAGGTTGGCAAACTTTTGCCAGTCATCCTTGGGCATCTTTCCCAGAAGGGAGCCCTTGCCATGGACTACCTCATCGTGGGAAAGGGGCAGGACAAAGTTTTCAGAAAAGGCATACCAAACGCTAAAGGTTAGCTTGTCGTGATAGTATTTTCTGTATATGGGGTCCTTGGAAAAGTAAAAGAGGGTGTCGTTCATCCATCCCATGTTCCACTTGTAGCCAAAGCCAAGACCTCCCATGTATGTGGGTTTGCTAACCATGGGCCATGCGGTGGATTCCTCCGCGAAGGTGTGAATGTCCGGAAAGTCCCTGTATAGAGTTTCGTTTAGCTTTCTCAAAAACTCTATGGCTTCCAAGTTTTCCTTTCCACCGTAGATGTTGGGGACCCACTCGGTGCGGGAATAGTCCAAGTACAGCATGGAAGCTACCGCATCCACCCTTAACCCATCCGCATGATATACATCTATCCAAAAGTGGGCACTGCTGAGCAGAAAGGACCTGACCTCTCCCTTTGAGTAATCAAAGACGAAACTTTTCCAATCGGGATGCCATCTTTTCCTCCAGTCCTCGTACTCATAAAGGTGGGTACCGTCAAAGAAAGCCAAGCCGTGCTCGTCGGTAGGAAAGTGGGAAGGCACCCAATCAAGGATCACTCCAATGCCCCTTTGGTGGAGGCTGTCTATTAGATACATCAAGTCCTGAGGTGTTCCATACCGAGAGGTGGGTGCAAAGTAGTTGGTAATCTGATAACCCCAGGAGCCATAAAAGGGATGTTCCATAATGGGTAAAAATTCCACATGGCTAAAGCCCATCTCCTTCACATACTCGCCTAGCCAATAGGCAAGTTCCCAATAGTGCAAGGACCGATTTTGATCTTCGGGCACCCTCCTCCAAGAGCCCAAATGCACTTCGTAAATGCTAACCGGTGCGTGATAGTCAATGTGCCTTCCCCTCTCCTTCATCCACTTATCATCCTGCCAGTTGTAGCTAAGGTCCCACACGATAGACGCATTGCCGGGTGGTTGCTCGCAGAAAAAGGCAAAGGGGTCTGATTTTTCCCTGCCCACTCCGTCAGCACCCACCACAAAGTATTTGTATTTACAGCCCTTCCAAACACCGGGCACAAAGAGCTCCCATATGCCAGATGGATCTGGACGCCTTTTCATTGGGTAGGAAAACTTGTCCCAACCGTTGAAGTCTCCAAAGACATAAACTTCCCTTGCGGAAGGTGCCCAGACTGCAAAATGGCACCCACCCTCTATCAGATGGGCTCCAAGCTTTCTATAAAGCCTTGTGTGGGTGCCCTCTTTAAAGAGGTATACGTCGTAGTCAGTTATGGGAGAGTAAAAAGCCATTAATCAGAGAGCACCGCTCCCTTTGACGCACTCTGGACGAACTTCACATACCTTCTGAGCCACCTACTTTTTATCTCCTTCTGCTTGGGCACAAAGTTTTTGAGCCTCTCTTGGAACTCCTCCTCAGAGATCAAGAGCTCTATCCTTCTGCCCGGTATGTCTATGAGGATCTCGTCGCCGTCCTTGACTATGCCTATGGGACCGCCCGCAGCCGCCTCTGGGGATATGTGTCCCACGCAGGCACCACGCGTACCACCGGAGAACCTTCCGTCGGTGATTAGGGCTACCTTGTCCCCCAAGCCCATACCCATGATGGCGGACGTGGGAGAGAGCATCTCCCTCATGCCCGGACCACCTTTTGGACCTTCATACCTTATAACCACCACATGCCCCGGTTTGACCTTGCCGGACATGATACCCTCTATGGCGGATTCCTCCGAGTCAAAGCATATGGCTTTTCCTTTAAAGACGAGCATGCTTTCCACTACGCCCGCCGTTTTCACCACCGCACCCTCCGGTGCCAGATTGCCAAAGAGTATAGCAAGCCCACCCTCTTTGGAGTATGGGCTCTCTATCCTTCTTATTACCTCTCCGTCTGCGTCCGGTGCAGATTCTGCGATCTCCCTAAGGGTCTTTCCGCTTACCGTCATTTGGTCCGGATGGGGCAAATACCCACCCCTGATCATCTCCTTGAGAAGGGCAGGAATACCACCCACTCTATCTAGATCTTCAATGTGATAGTGGGAAGCTGGGGATATTTTACACAAAGTGGGCGTTCTCTTGGATATTTCGTTTATACGGTTCAGGTCGTAGTCTATACCCGCTTCGTTGGCTATTGCCAGAAGGTGTAAAACTGTGTTGGTGGAACCGCCCATGGCTATATCCACCGCAAAGGCATTATCAAAGGCTTCTACGGTAAGAATATCCCTTGGCCTTATGTCCTTTTCCAATAGCTCCATTATCTTCCTTGCTGCAGTCCTTGCCAGTAGTTCCCTCCTTGGGTCTACCGCAGGAATGGTGCCGTTGCCGGGTAGTCCAAGACCCAAAACCTCAGTTATGCAGTTCATGGAGTTAGCGGTAAACATTCCCGAACAGCTACCACAGGTGGGGCATGCAGATTGCTCTATGACCTTTAACTGTCCCTCGTCAATCTTTCCGGCTTTTAGCTGTCCTATACCCTCAAAGACGCTTATTAGGTCCACCTTTTTGCCGTTGACCTCACCCGCCAGCATAGGACCACCGCTTATGAAGATGGTGGGAATGTTTAACCTCGCAGCGGCCATAAGCATTCCGGGGACAATTTTGTCGCAGTTGGGTATGCATATTAGTGCGTCAAGCTGATGGGCTTCTACCACCGTTTCTATAGAGTCTGCGATCAGTTCCCTTGAGGGCAAGGAGTAATGCATGCCATAGTGTCCCATGGCAATGCCATCATCCACCCCGATCACGTTGAACTCTATGGGCACACCGCCCGCCTTTCGCACCTCTTCCTTGATGGGTTCCACAAACTCCCTAAGATGCACATGACCGGGGATTATGTCTATGTATGAGTTTGCTATACCAATGAGTGGCTTGTCAAAATCCTCGTCGGTAAGCCCACAGGCCCTAAGCAGAGCCCTATGTGGAGCCCTCTCTATACCCTTTTTAACCTTGTCGCTTCTCATGTAGATAAGTATAAATTAACTCTTCAAGGTTGCAACCTTCTTTAACTTGAACCCTCTCTCCCTTTTCTGGCATCTCTAAAAAGATTTCCAAAGCATGGCATGGTTTGTAGTTCAAGGCTTCTTGGTAAAACTCTTGGGCTTGGCTTTCTTGCCCCAAGGCTAAGTTTGTTAGCGCAAGCAAAAGATATTTTTCGTAGCAATCTTCGGCGAGCATGAGCCATTTGGTAGCCTCTAAATATCTAAACTCGGTTATGTACCTAACTCCCACCCAAAAAGGGTCTTTTTCTCCCAAAAGGTCTCCTTTGCTCAGTTTTTTCCCATCTTTGTGTATAACAATCCGGAACTTTACCCGCATGTTAAAAATCTAAATCGTAGTCATCGGGAGAAAACTCTTCTTCTTCTGTTTCTTCCGGCTCGTAGGGTTCCACCCTCTTTGTGCCAGAGTATGTGGGAGAGAGGGACTTGAACATAGTGGTGTCTTTTATAAAGGCAAGCTTTACTATGCCGGTAGGACCTTGGCGCTGTTTTGCCACGATTATCTCCGCTATACCCTCCTCCTCTGGAGAGGGGTTCTTCTTGTAATACTCGGGTCTGTGGATGAAGATAATTAGGTCCGCATCCTGTTCAATCTGTCCGCTTTCCCTTAGGTCTGCCAGCTGTGGGCGTTTGTCGCTTCTGTGCTCAACCTGACGGGAAAGCTGGGCGAGGGCTACCACAGGAACCTCAAGTTCTTTTGCAAGGGCTTTCAGGTTCCTTGATATTTCCGCAACCTCCTCTTGACGGGAGCTTCTCCGGTGGGGTGGTCTGAGAAGCTGCAAGTAATCCACAAAGATGATCTCCACACCCTTCTCCTTCTTTAACTTCCTGCTTTTGATCCTTAGCTCGGTAGTGGAGAGTGTAGGATTGTCATCTATGTATATATCCCTTGAAGAGAGCTCCAAAGCTGCGTTTAGTAGCTTTCCCCAATCTTCCTCTGATATAAAACCCTTTCTTATGTTTTGAAGCCCTACACCCGAAAGCATAGAAAGCATTCTCATTACAAGCTGTTCCCTACTCATTTCTAGGGAGAATATGGCCAACGGCACCTTTTCTTCAAAGGCAAGGTTAAGAACCATAGAGAGCATAAAGCTACTTTTGCCCATCCCGGGTCTTGCGGCAACTATCACAAGGTCCGAAGGATGAAAGCCTGTGGTTAGCATATCAAGGTCTATAAAACCTGAGGGTAGACCGGTGATTACTTTCTCCTCGTTTTTTCTCTTCTCAATGATCTCCAAAACTTCGTTGGCTACCTCTTTTATGTGATAGTATCCGCTTATCTGGGTCTTCTCGGATATTTCATAAAGCTTTTGGGTTGTCCTTTCCACCAAAAGATTAAGGTCGGGAGATTCTTGGACATTCTTCAGGATCTCAATGGACAGGTCTATCAGTCTCCTTAAGCCTGCCTTTTCCTTTACGCTGTTTATTGCTTCAAAGAGCAGTGGTCCCTCTGCTGCCTCTTGGGCTAAGGCATACACCAAATCCATACTAATCTTGTCATGAAGTCCAGACTTTATCAGGTAATTCCTTAGAACAATGTCATCCCAATCTTTCCCTTTATCTTCCCACACCTTGTAAAGCAAAGAAAACAGTAGCCTGTGAGTTTCAAAGTAAAAGTCCTCCTCACGAAGATACTCAAGGACGGTGGGAATGTTGTCAGGGTCTTTGATCATAGCACCCAATACTGCCCTTTCTGCTAGCTCGTCGGTGGGGTATTCGGGTAGCTCCATGGTGGAAGATATAAATATAACCCCTCAATCAAAAATGGACCCACCCGCCAGCAGATGTCCCAATAGACCAGCCATGTTAAGATACACCCGATCAAATTCCAGTACCCAATAGTCTCCTTCTTTTTCCAATCGCCTTTGGAGTACTTGCACTTGTGAGGACGCATGCTTTATGCTTTCGATAAAAAGTAAGGCATTCTCCCTTGTTTTAAACCTGCACCGGAAGGTCCTATAAACACGCCCATCCTTTTTAGACATTTCGATTGCCTTAAGAAGCCCTTCCAAAAAGGCTTTACCTACTTTTAAAAAGAGCTCTTGGTCTGCCTCTATGCCTTCCTCTTCCATGAAGAGGGCTAACCTCAGGAGCCTGTTGGTAAAGTAATCAGGGGGCAAACCAAGAAGATTTACGGAAGTTATTTCTATGTCCTTTAGGCTTGAATAAAGGGTAACATACTTTACCCTTTTATCCCTCTCTGAGTCTTCCTTCATTACTACTCCCTCTCTACCCTCCTCGTTTAATCTTTTCATCAATCTTTTTAGCTTATCCACATCCTCCACACTAAAGAGTCCATACCTTTCCACCGAAGGAAGCCCATACTTTTCTATAAGCTTCTCTTTTTCCCTGTATGGAAGAAACCTCTGGGAGTCTTTCTCCATTATGTCAAAGACAAAGAACTGGATATCATCCTTGATGTAAGGGGGATGCTCATCCACGTAGGGGTTTTCTGGTCCTGCCACCTCTGCGCATAAAACGAGGTTAGGATGGTCTTCAAAAAACTTGAGGTTTATAAAGTCTTCAACCCTCTCGGTGGTAAAGGGACATACATAACCTCCTCTACTCAAGGCTAAGATCTGGTCCTCGTGAAGAAAGATCCGCGTATTGTATCCGTCTACCTTTTCTTCCACAAAGAAAGGATGTGTGAACTGTTCTTTTAGCCCGGTGCTCAGCTGGAAAATCCTGCCTATGTGGGGGTACCCCCAAAGGGTAAAGGACTTAAAAAGGGCTGTGCCCCTTGGCACATCTTTAAAGTCATCCATAAACCTTAGGTATTCTATGCCCTTGTAGTTTTCTATCTTTACTTTGTTCCTCTTGAGGGCTTCTCTTACGAGTTCTGGTGGTAGCTGTGTCATGAGGTCGTTCTAAAAATCCCTTGTTGGGACTGTACCCCCAGCCTCTAAGGGAACTAACCTACTCCTCACCCTATCCCACACCCCTTCCACCAACATCGGCTTCAGGGGAAAAAGTTCCATTGGCAAAACCTTTAGCATATTGTATACGGTTCGGATAGCGGAGGATTGCTTACGCATAAGCTTTATGAGTTTTTCTTTGTCTTCTCTTTTCAGTTCAAGCTTGAACTGAAGGCTAACAAACATCGGAGTTAGATTTTAACTTTAAAACTCTTCTTTGTCAATGAGGTTGTATTTTTAGAACAGCCTCGCTGTGTTATTGCAAAAGTATTATAATTAAAAATACTTAGGGCTGGTAGCTCAGCTGGCAGAGCAACGGACTCTTAATCCGTGGGTCGCGGGTTCGACTCCCGCCCAGCCCACTTTTCAAAATGGAAAAGCAAGAGCTTTCACATATATTGGTCATACTGGCAGGACTTTTGAGGGCAGTAGGCATCGCCTGCATGATAGCCCTCATCTTTATGGGTGCCCGGCTCAGATATATCTTTCTCATAGCCCTCCTAACGGTAGGCGGGATATTCACCACCGTGCTTAGCTTTCTGTTGGGCATTCTCTCCTTTACCCATGCGGTAATTTACGAGGTAGTTGTAATATTTATCAATGTGTTGGTATTTTTTCATGCCTACAGGGAAAAAAAGAACCTTCCACCACCAAAACCTTCGGAAACCACAAGGTGCGTGGTGTGTTCTGCGTACATAAAGCCAAACCAGGAGTATTTTGTGCTAAGGTGTGGTGAGAATTATCTCTACTTTGATACAGAGGAACACCTAAAGCGGTTCCTTGAGAATATAGAGGAATACAAAAAGTTCAGAAATCTTCAGATAAAGGAGCCAGAATGCTATTACATACACAGCAAAAGGATTTGGGTTGACCTAAAGCAGAAAGAAGTAGGCGTAAGCAAGTCCAACTAATATTCTATAGACGCCAAAGGGTAAAAAGCTGTGGGTGGATATAAACTTTAAAAAGAGCTTGACAGACAGCAGGGCGGTTAAAAAGGATGTGATAAAGCCCAATGCCAGAAGGTGAAACTCTTGGGTTGTAAATTGAGAGTGAGATTTGTAAAGGTCATAGCTCGTGGCGATCAACATGGTGGGAACTGCCAGCAAAAAGGAAAACTCCGCGGACTGCTTTCTGTTTAATCCCATCAGCATACCACCGATGATAGTGCTGGCACTTCTGGAAACTCCCGGAACCATAGCCAAAGACTGAAATAAGCCTATTACAAAAGCCTTTTTTAGAGGTAGCTCTCTGATGCTTTGAAGATAGCAAAACCTTTCACAGAACCTGTCCGCAAAGAGTAGAAAAACTCCACCCAACACCAAGCTAACCACCACCACCAGGTCGTTTCCTATAAGGTAGCCCTTAATAAACCTGTAAAGGGAAAATCCCAGCAGTCCAGTGGGCAAAAAGGCTACTATTATTCTCTTCCAGGTTTCTAAGTCCCTAAGCAAGGTCCAAAAATACAGAACTGCCACCGCAAGTATGGCACCAAGCTGGATGGAGATCTCAAAGCTCTTTGTGAATTCCGAATGGTCAAGTCCCAAAAGGTGGGCAACTAATATAAGATGTCCGGTGGAAGATACGGGCAAAAATTCAGTGAGCCCTTCCACAAAACCAAGGATTATTGCGTGCTTGACTTCCATCATCCTTGCCCCAAAAGGACTTTCCTTAGTAGATCCCTGTCTCCTTTAACTTCCTCCAAGAGGGCTCGGACGCTTCCTAACACAAAGAAGAGTTGCATCCTCACTGGGAAAAGGTTGTCCTTTTCTATCCAGAGCTTCCATCTTCCCCTTGGTCGCAGTAATCCTTTTGTTTCCACATTGGGAGTTACGTCCACAACCCTTGCGTAGTAGTTGCCCGCGGGCACTTTAATTTCCTCCTCTCCCACCACCTTGTAGGGTATGTGATACTTTCTGTCGTCGTAGAACATTTTTATGACGCCTTCACCATTTTGGATAGAGTTTTTGTAGAGCACAAGGCTTGCGGTGTATGGGTCTGGATAGCCATCAAAGGGATAAACCCTTTCCTCCTCCCTTTCCACCTTATCTGTTAGCTCCACATAGTGGGTTTCCTTTACATAGATCTTAGAGTTCTTAAAAATGTAGTGCTGTTTTCTTTTAAACTCTCCTTCCTCTTGATGGTAGAAAAACTCTTTGGGCATTAGGTTTTTTGCAAATATGACCGCATATCCATAGTTATACACCCTTTTTACGAGCCCTCCCACGTTTATAGTTTTGGCATAGCTGGAAACCACAAGGTCTTCTCCATGCAATTTGTAGGTTATGCAGGTTTGGGCTACGGGAAAAAACAGATAGTATGCTTTGTAGCACAGTGTTAGCTCTTTGGCAAGTAGGCTAAGAGGCAAAAGCAAAAGCAGTAAGAACATGGAAAGCATTATAATATAGGCTATGCGAGTTAGAGTCTTGATCACTCCCAAGGAGGGACTTTTGGACCCAGAGGGGAGGGCGGTAAAGGAGATCCTTCAGGATAACGGATACAAGGTTAAGAGTGTAAGGGTAGGCAAGGTGGTTGAGTTAGAGGTGGATGACCCATCCCAAGTTAAGGAGATGGTGGAAAAGTTCCTATACAACCCCCTCATAGAGGAGTACGTGATAGAATGAAGTTTGGTGTTTGTGTTTTTCCGGGTTCCAACTGTGATTACGATACTTACTATGTGCTCAGGGATGTGGTGGGGGCAGAGGTTAGGTTTCTGGACTTTAGGGAGACCAAGATACAGAACATAGACTGCGTAATTTTGCCCGGTGGCTTTTCCTTTGGAGATTACCTTAGGGCTGGCGCGCTGGCAAGTAAAACACCCATCGCAAAGGCTATAGTGGATTTTGCCCAAAAGGGCGGCTTTGTGGTGGGGATATGCAATGGCTTTCAAATTCTAACTGAGCTTCACCTCCTGCCGGGTGCCCTGCTTAAGAACGAAAACCTAAGGTTCGTTTGCAAGGATGTTTATTTGAGGGTGGAAAACAGTTCAACCCCACTCACAAAAAAGTTAGAAAAGGGAGAAGTTATCCGAATGCCCATAGCCCACGGAGAGGGAAGGTTTTATGTGCCGGAGGATGAGTTAAAACGGTTGGAAGAGAGGGGACAAATTCTCTTTAGATACTGCCAAGAAGACGGTTCTATCACAAAGGAAGCCAACCCGAACGGTTCTGTGGGCAACATTGCGGGCGTTTGCAACGAAACTTTTAATGTCTTTGGTTTGATGCCACACCCCGAGAGGGCTTGTGAGGACCTTCTGGGCTATTACGATGGGTTGTTGCTTTGGTATTCCTTGATCAGTGCCTGAAGTGTCTTGTTCCTGTAAATATTAGGGCTATCCCATGCTCGTCGCATGCGGATATGACCTCCTTGTCCCTTATGCTCCCACCGGGCTGAACTATGGCGGTTATACCCTCCTGGGCACATATATCCACGCTGTCCCTGAAGGGCAAGAAGGCCTCCGAAGCCATTACTGCACCCCTTAGGTCAAAGCCAAACCTTTTGGCCTTGGCAATGGCACACCTCAGACTATCCACCCTTGAGGTGTTGCCCGTGCCTATTCCCAAGGTCTGCCCATTTTTTGCAAGGACCACTGCGTTAGACTTGGCAAACTTACACACTTTAAAGGCAAACTCCAAATCCTTTACTTCCCTCTCAGTGGGTGCCCTTTTGCTTACCACCTCCCACTTTTCCCAGTCTATAGTGTCCTCCTCCTGCAAAAGATAGCCACCGGAAACCTTTTTTATGTCCCAGTAATAGGAAAATCCTAAACTACGGATTACCCTAAGGTTCTTTTTGGTGCTTAGAATCTCAAGGGCTTTTGGCTCATACTCAGGGGCAACCACCACCTCCAAGAACATCTCCGTCAAAAGCTTGGCACATTCCTCATCCACTTTGCAGTTAAAGGCTACAATGCCACCAAAGGCGGACTCTGGGTCTGCTTCTTTTGCCTTCAAAAAGGCTTCTGAGGGACTTTCTCCCAAGGCGGTTCCGCAGGGGTTGTTGTGCTTTACGATCACACAGGCGGGCTTTTCAAACTGAAAGACAAGCTTTAAGGCGGAGTCCGCGTCCAGGTAGTTGTTAAAGGACATATCCTTTCCTTGCAGAACCTCCGAGTTGGCAATTCCAAGGCTTTCCAAAGGATTGCTAAAGAGCCATCCTTTTTGATGGGGGTTTTCTCCATACCTTAGACCCTTTACAAGCTTTAAGGGAATTGCCATTTGTGAAAACATCTCAGAAATGCCAAACAGGTTTGCCAGGGCGTTGGAGATCAAAGCATCGTAATAGGCTGTCAAGGAAAAAGCCTTTACCGCCAAGTATTTTCTGTCTTCTAAGGTAAGGCTTTTTTCTCTGAGTTTTTGGGCAACCCAGCGATAATCTGCAGGGTCGCAGACCACCAAGACCCTGTAAAAGTTCTTGGCGCTTGCCCTTATCAAGGCGGGACCACCAATATCCACAAACTCCATGAGTTCCCTTTCTTCTAAGCCTTCTCTGAGCTTTTCCTCAAAGGGATAAAGATTTACCACCACCACATCTATGGGCTCTATTCCAAGCTCCTTAGCCTGTCTTTTATCCTCTTCCACCCAATCCCTCATGAGTATTCCACCGTGAATGAAAGGATGCAAAGTCTTTACCCTTCCACCGAATATTTCGGGAAAGTTTGTGATCTGCTCTATCTCCTTTACCTTTAGCCCTCTTTCCGTGAGGTATTTAGCTGTGCTTGAAGAGGATACAATTTCATAGCCAAGCTCCTGTAAGACCTTTGCCAGCTCTTCTACACCCTCTTTGTAATAGACAGAGATTAGGGCTCTCATGGAGTGTTCTATTATATCTCTATCCCATAGAGCTTTATCTTTCTGTAAAGGTTGGAAAGGTCTATGCCTATTACCTCTGCCACCTTTTTTACGTCTCCGTTGTATTCCCTGAGCTTTTTCTGTATAAAGAGTTTTTCAAATTTCTGCTTTGCGGTTCTCAAGTCCTTCTCTTCAAAAAGTTCGCTTAGGTCTTCTTGATATGTTATACCTAAAAATCTCTCCACGTCTGCCTTTGAGACCTCTTCTCCCTCGTGAAGTATGCAGAGCCTTTCCACAAAGTTTTTGAGCTCCCTCACATTTCCTTTCCATCGGTGGGATTTCAAAAGTTTCAGGCTCTCTTCTGTGAAGTGCTTTTTGCAGTGGTATTTTTTCAAAAAGAATTCCACCAAGAGGGGAATGTCTTCCTTTCTTTCCCTCAAGGGTGGGACCTCTATGACAACGCCCGCAATGCGGTGGTATAGGTCCTCCCTAAAGCTTCCTTCCTCTACCATAGCCTTTAGGTCCTTGTTGGAGGCGCTTATGAGCCGAAAGTTGGAGGTTATTACTTGGTTTCCACCAAGCCGACTAAATTGTTTGGTCTCTAAAACCCTAAGTAGCTTTGCCTGTGCCTTTGGGCTTAGGTCTCCGATCTCATCCAAAAATAGGGTGCCCTCGTGGGCAAGCTCCAACTTTCCTTCCTTCCTTGAATGGGCAGAGGTGAAGGCACCCTTTTCGTAGCCAAAGAGCTCTGCCTCAAAGAGCTCATCGGAAAGGTTGGCACAGTTCAGGTCCACAAAACGTTTTCTACCCGAAAGTCTGTGTATCTGCCTTGCTACAAGCTCCTTTCCTACCCCGCTCTCTCCGAGGATCAGCACACTAAGTTCGCTTTTGGCTACCTTTCTTATGAGCTCCTTGACCGCCATTACTGCCCTGCTGTTTCCCACCATCTCCTCCCCTTCCTCTTCACCAAAGGAGAACTCTAAAGCTTTCTTTAGTGTTAAAAGCAATCTCTCCATAGAAAAGGGCTTTTCAAGAAAGTCATAAGCTCCTTCCTTTATGGACCTTACCACGTGCTCCGTCTTTCCGTGGGCAGTGATCACGATTATGGGTGAGAGGGGCAGTTGTTCCCTGAGTTCTTTTATAAAGTCCAAGCCGTTGCCATCCGGTAGCCAAAGGTCCAAAAGAACTCCATGAAAATACTCCCTCTGAATTAACTCCCTGGCTTTTGCTATGCTTTCTGCTATGCTTACTTCGTAGCCTTCTTCCGAAAGGATGGTTCGCAGGGTTTGGCTTACGCTTTTATCATCCTCCACCAAAAGTAGCTTGCTTTTAGGATTTAAAGTGGTCAAAGCCCTGTGCCTCCAAAGGAGCTCCGTCCAAAAACACACCCTCTCCCTCCTCCACGGTGCCTATTTGGGTCATATCCAAAAAAGGGTTTATCCTAGAGGGAGGGTGTGTAAAAAGCAGTTGATAGTCCTCTCCGCCCCGGAGGGCATAGCTGTATGGGTCCTTGCCATGCCTTTTGGCATACTCCAAAAGCTCCCTTGAAAGTGGCAGTTTTTCCTTCTGTATAGAAAACCTTAAACCGCTCCTCTTTGCCATGTGTTGGATGTCCGAAGAGAGCCCATCGCTTATGTCCATGCTTGCGTTGGCATACTTGGAAATGTGGGCGATGTAATCTATCCTTGCGGTAGGTCTTAGATGTCTTTCTATAAGCCTGAGCTCAAAGTCTTCGTAGTGTCTCTTTTCCATCAAAATCAGCTCCAAGCCCGCAAGGGAGTCCCCCAAAGTACCACTTACAAAGATGCCATCCCCCACCTTGGCACCACCCCTTCCCACAAACCTTTCCGTCAAGCCAACTCCAAAAAAGTCTATGCCAAGGCGTTCCGATTTGACCACATTGCCACCCACGAGTTTTACACCGTAAAACTCACAAGCCCTTGTGATACCCTCATAAAGTTCATCTACCTTTTTTAACTCCACGTCGGGCAAAAGAAGGGTAACCAGTAAATAAAGAGGCTTTCCACCGTTGGCTATGAGGTCGCTTACGCAGGCGCTTACCCCCTTCCAACCCACCGCAGACATGGGATAAGAGTCTAAAAAGTGCCTTCCCTCCAAAAGGGTATCACAGGTCAAAAGCAAGAGGCTATCCCCCACCTTCACACAGGCGGTGTCATCTCCCACCTCTTCAAGGTAAAACCGATTTTTCAGATACTCTATGAGCCCAAACTCACCGAGCTGGGAGACCTTCATTCTGTGAATATCTGCCCCTCTATGGGTTGAACTATCACCCCTTTCTCTTCCAAGAACCTTATTGCCCTGTCTATTTCCTCTGCTTCTCCGTCAATTTCAACGGTTAGAATGCCCGTATCCTTTGACACCTTTGCGGTTCTTATGTTCACCACCACATCAAAGTTCTTACACAGGGCACAGAGCAAGGGCTCCTTTACCTTGTCTTCCGGATAGATAAGCTGAACCCTGATAAAGTTCATAATAAGATTATAACCTCTCCGCCTGAAGTTTATAACCGCCCTCCATCCAGCCTTCTGGGTAATACCAGTCCCTAAAGTAGGTGTAGCCCAAACTTTTTAGCTTTTTACCGAGCCTGGTCTCTTGGGGTGGAATGCTACTTTTTAACTCTTTTGTAGTCTGCGGGTCGTTGTAGTACTCCACAAAGATCCTTCTAAAGCATCTGCTGAAGAGCTCCAAAAGTAGGTCCTCCGCCTCTGTATCAAAAAATCCCTCCTCTATGTTAAAAAGCTCCACCCACTCTTTGTAGTAGGGCTTCCTTCCGTAAAAGACTTTGGCAAAGAGCAGTCTCTTTCCGTTCAGATGGATGGTGTAGTTCTCTTCCTCCAAAAAGCGCCCCTGACTTACTTTGGCCAAATAAAGTCTGCCCTGCCTAAGGTCTATACCTTCCAAAAGCCTTCGCTTCAGCTCTTCAAAGCACATGGCTAAAAAGTTCCTTCAGACTCAGCTTAACTTGCTCTCCTGTGTGCAAGTTCTTTATGGACACGCTCTCTTCCCTCATCTCATCCTCGCCCACTATTACCGCATAATCAGCTTTTAGCTTGTTTGCCAGCTCCAACTGTTTTTTCAAACCTGCCCTTTTGTAAGAGAGCTCCACCCTCTTACCCTTTTCTCTCAAAAGTTCGCAGACCTTTAGGGCGTAGCTTACCGTATCTTCTCCCAAGGGAATTACCATATAAAGGGGCTGTCTTTGCGGAAGCTCTTTAACCAACATTGCCACCCTTTCCACACCAACTGCAAAGCCTACCGCAGGCGTTGGCACTCCACCCATCTCCTCCACAAGGTAATCATACCTTCCACCCGCTATTATGGTTATACCCAGCTCTCGGGAGACCACCTCAAAGACGGTTTTTGTGTAGTAATCCAATCCTCTTACCAGGTTAGGGTTTTCCACGTAGGGAATGCCCATGATGTTCAAATACTCAAGCAGTTTTTGATAGTGTTCTCTGCACTCTTCACACAGAAAATCCACCATCTTAGGCGCATCCTTAACCGCAGACTTGCAGGTGGGCACTTTGCAGTCTAAAACCCTGAGAGGATTTCTGTCCTTTCTGTCTATACAGTCTTCACACAGATGTCCAGCTACCTGCTCCAAGTACTGTACTAGGGCTTCCCTGTATGCGGGCCTACACACCTTACAGCCTATGGAATTGACCTCTACCACTGCCTCTATCTTTAGCTCTTTTACCACCTTGTGGGCAATGCTTATTACCTCCGCATCCACGAGAGGGTCTAAGCTTCCAAAGACCTCTCCCCCTATCTGATGGAACTGACGGTATCTTCCCGCCTGAGGTCTTTCATACCTGAACATGGGTCCTTCGTAAAAGAGCTTCGTATAGGGCTTTAGGGCAAACATCCTGTTTTGAATAAAGGCTCTTACCACTCCAGCGGTGCCCTCAGGCCTAAGTGCCAACATCCTTCCCTTTTTATCAGGGAACACAAACATCTCCTTCTGGACAATGTCCGTTGCCTCTCCTATGCTCCTTTGAAAGACCTCCGCATACTCCACCACAGGCAGTATGATCTCTTCAAAGTTGTAAAGCTCAAGGATCCTTCTTACGGTCTGTCTTACAGCGTTGAACCTCTCAAGTTCCTCTCCAAAGATGTCGTGAAAACCTCTAACGCTTCTGAACTCTTCCATGCAAAAATTATAAGTATATCTCCTGCGAAAACTCGCTCTCCCGCCCTATCCTGAGCCTATCAAGGATCGCCTTGAGGCTGTTCTAAAAATCCCTTATCGGGACGCCCCTCCAGCCTCTAAAGGGACTAACCTACTCCTCACCCTATCCCACACCCCTTCCACCAACACGGGCTTCAGGGGAGAAAGGTCTCTTGGCAGGACCTTTCCAAGGATAGGGAAGAGGAGGGCTACCTTCAGAACTTGCCAAGCACTTTGAAGGGTAGTTTTTGCTACCCTTCCCTGCTCGGGATTCCTTCCATTGGCTCCCTCACATCCGCTTGGCTCACTCTGAAGGCTTTGTATGAGATGAGTTAATAGCTTCCTTGCATATTCTGCATTCCTTAGTTCGCTTCTTAGTGCGTTTCTCTTGTATTCATTGGTTTCCTTCTCTATAAGTTCCCTAAGCTCCTTTTCTCTCTCTTCATACCTTTTCAGTGCAAACTCCAAATATGCTTTGTCTTTTAAAAGCTTCTCGTAATTCTCAGGCATGTCCTCTTTAAATCCCAGTGCCCTTCTCCCTATCACATAGGCACCAGCTACGTCTTTATCTATGCTTAACTGTGGTGCATACTTTAGCATGCCAATAACTGATGTGTAGGCAGGATTTACCTCTACTACCTCCACTCCCTTTAACATTGCTACCCTCTTTAGCTTTTGCAAGAACTTTTTAGCGTTCCAGTTGTGAAGTATTTTTCTTAGTGTAGCTTTTCCATCTCCACGCATTCCTCTTTTGAGTTTCTTCAGGTTCTCTATGGCTATAGCTTTACCTTTCTGAATGGCCAAATCCACTATCTTGTGGGCTAATATCCACTCTTGGTGGTTTTTGCTGTTTTGGGAAAGTCCTAAAAGATGGTGTAGGCTAATAGTCTGATAGCTTACTAATTCTCCAGTTTTTGAGACTTCCGCTATGGCTAAGTGTATGGGTAATGCGTTTGTGTCTATGGCTATTACTCCATTTTCTTTGGTGTATCTTACTTTGGGTGTCGGGATTTCAAAGGATACGCTTCCATAAACTTCTCCATCTTTCAGTTTTAACTCCACTGTGTAGGCAAAGTAATTTTGAGTTTGCCAGCTTTCTAAAAGCATAGCCATAAAAGTTATCCACTTATCTTTGCTATTGCTTGGTTCTCTTAACACTTTGGCGTAAAAAAACTCTCTGTTTCCTGTGGTAATTCTAAGGCAAAGCTGTCCGTTTAGGTCTTCAAATCTTGTTAGCCTGTTTCCTCTGTCTGATTTTGACCCAATGCTTACGAGTGTTCCCTGTCTTAGTTCTCTCCACTGCTTTTTAAGTCTTTCTCTCGCCTCTCCTGAAAGGTGGTTTTTACAAAGCTTTTCAAAAAGTCTTTTGCCTCCAAAGATAACTGATTTGTCTGTGGGATATTGTTTAGCTTTGTAAATAGCTGAGTCAATGTATTTTGTTGGCAATTCAGGAAATAGCTGTCTTAGTCTATGGTATATTTGGGCGTGAGGATTTTTTGTTTTTTCCTTTTCCAGATCCTTTAGCATGTTGTATGCCACACGGATGGCGGAAGATTGCTTACGCATCAGCTTTTTGAGTTTTTCTTTGTCCTCCTTTTTCAGTTCAAGCTTGAACTGAAGGCTAACAAACATCAGGGTTAGATTTTAGCCTTAAAACTCTTGTGTGTCAATGGGTTTGGATTTTTAGAACAGCATCAGGATTACCTTTGCCTTCTCTACTACCTCCCTACAGAAAAACTTATACCTTATGTGAATTGAGAGTATGATTTTTACCTTCTGATATAATTATTTAGCTTGGTGAAAAGCCATGCCGAAACTCTTTAAGAAAATAAAGGAAATTAGAAGCTTTTTGAAGGAATTGAAATGTAACGGGAGCAATCTGTCGGTGGGTTTCGTTCCCACCATGGGATACCTACACAAAGGCCACATGGAACTGATAAAGCTATCAAAGCTCCAAAACGAGATCACCGTGGTTAGCATATACGTCAATCCCCTCCAGTTTGGGGCAGGTGAAGACTACGAGAGGTATCCACGGGATTTAGAGAGGGACCTGGCCATGTGCGAGGAGGCGGGTGTGGATGTGGTGTTTGCCCCCGAAGATCAGGAGATGTACCCCGAGCTACCCAAGGTAAAAATAGACATACCCGGGCTCACCGATAGGCTAGAGGGTGCTTACAGACCTGGGCACTTCAACGGTGTAGCCATAGTGGTTCTAAAGTTGCTCCATATCGTTCAGCCCGACAGGGCTTACTTTGGGGAAAAGGACTACCAACAACTAAAGGTGGTGGAAAGGCTTGTAAAAGACCTCTCTTTACCGGTTGAAATTGTGCCCGTGCCCACTGTTAGAGAAGAAGATGGGCTCGCCTGCAGTTCAAGGAATGTGTATCTGAGCCCAGAGGAGAGGCAAAGCGCTTCGGCCATTTACAAGTCCTTTTTGCTTGCCCAAAAACTCTTTCAATCGGGAAACACGGACGCAAACCTGCTAAAGGAAGCTATAAAGGATTTTCTTTTGAAGCACCCCCATGTTAGAAAGATTGATTATGTGGAAATAACAGACGAGGAGTTAAATCCCGTGGAGGAGGTAAAGGAGGGCGATAGAATTTTGGTTGCCCTTTATGTAGGCAACACAAGGCTAATAGACAACTGGAGGCTTAGTCATGAGAAGCTATGAAGGAAAGCTAACCGCAAGGGGGCTAAAGATAGGCATTGTGGCGAGTAGGTTTAACCATACCCTGGTGGAAAGGCTGGTGGAGGGTGCCATAGACTGCTTTCTAAGACACGAAGGAGAGGAGGAGAACCTTACCCTTGTTAGAGTGCCAGGTTCTTGGGAGATTCCCATGGCGGTTAAGGAACTGCTTGTAAAGGAAGATATAGAGGGTGTGGTAGCTTTGGGTGTCCTCATAAGGGGTGCCACTCCCCACTTTGAATACATAGCCAACGAGGTCTCAAAGGGTCTGGCAATGCTCAGCTTGGAGCACAGAAAGCCCGTTTCCTTCGGAATCATAACCGCAGACACCTTAGAACAGGCCATAGAGAGGGCTGGCACAAAGCACGGCAATAAAGGATGGGACGCCATGCTCTCCACCATAGAGATGGTCAATCTCTTTAGAACCCTTAGATGATATACAAAACAAAAGCAAGAGAAGACGCCTTCTTGGTGCTCTATCAGTGGGACATAAGAGGGGGTAGCATAGAGGAGCTTATCGAGGAGTATCTTTCTATGAACAGGGTAAAAAACAGCGAGCAGAGAAGATACATGCGTAAGCTCATAAGAACATACTTTGAACACGCGGGTGATATAGACAAAACCATATCCGATAACTTGGAAAACTGGGACTTTGACCGCCTCGGATATGTAGAAAGGGCCATCCTAAGGCTGGCAACTGCAGAGCTTTTATACGCAAAGGTTAAAAACCCAAAGGTGGTAATCAAAGACTACATGAACATAACTAACAAATATGCGGGTAGCAAACCCAGCAGGTTTGTAAACGGAATAATTTCAAAGATCCTAAATGCGGGTTAAACCTTTTCTTTGTTCACCTCCTCGCCCTTAACCTCTTTTACCTTCTTTTCTTCTTCGGTCTCGCCGGCGAGGGCCTTCTTAAAGTTCCTTATGCCTTCTCCCAAACCTCTGCCCACCTCGGGCAACTTTGACGCTCCAAAGAGCAAAAAGACTATGAGAAGTATTACCAACAGCTCCGTCAAATTGGGCATGTGAAACATATTTCTTACCTCCTTAAATATGATTTTAACCACTCTATGGTTTTTTTCAAGCCATCCCTCAGAGTGGTCTTTGGCTCCCAGCCCAAAAGGTTCTTTGCCTTTGTGATGTCCGGACATCTTCTTTTTGGGTCATCCTCTCTTCCGTCCAGAATTTGTATGGGAGAGTTAGAATTGGTAAGTTCTACCACCAGCCTTGCAAGGTCAAGGATGCTTATCTCCTCCGGGCTACCCAGGTTTATCACCTCTCCCTCTATCCCATCCTTGATGGACGCTCGGAATATGCCCTCCACCATGTCCTCTATGTAGCAAAAGCTACGGGTTTGGGTGCCCCCTCCGTGGACGGGTATGGGCTCGCCCCTCAGGGCTTTGTACAGAAAAGTGGGCACCACCCTGCCATCTCCGATCCTCATCCTCTCGCCGTAGGTGTTGAATATTCTCAAAATCCTAACATCCACTCCATGCTCCCGGTGATAAGCCATGCACAGGGCTTCCGAAAATCTTTTGGCTTCCGCATAGACGCTTCGGATCCCTACCGGGTTCACATTACCCCAGTAATCCTCCCTCTGTGGATGCACCAAAGGGTCCCCATATACCTCCGAAGAGGAGGCAAACACATAACGGGCGGATTTTAGCTTGGCAAGTCCCAAGGTGTTCAGCGTTCCCAAAGAATCCACCTTCATGGTGTGTATAGGATGGTTGAGATAATCCACCGGAGACGCAGGGCACGCAAAGTGAAGGATAATGTCCAGGGGACCTTCTACGTATATGTAATTGACCACATTGTAGTGGATGAACTTAAACCTCGGATGTCCCAAAAGATGGGCTATGTTGTCGGGACTGCCAGTGATGAAGTTGTCCATGCCTATAACTTCAAAGCCCTCTGCCAAGAACTTGTCGCAGAGATGAGAACCAATAAAGCCCGCGCACCCCGTTATCAAAACGCGCATTGGAGATATTTTAAGTTCATTCCTACCGTTGAAAAGTAATGGGATAAGGTTAAAATCTCTACCTTGTGAGAGTGATTATCATTTTACTTTTGGAGGTGTTTCTGATGGCTTACGCCTTTGCGGTGCAAGATTTGGCAAAGTATAAACTCAAAAACGGTGCCATCTTGGTGGTAAAACGTAGGGATGACACAGAGGCGGTTTCTTTGCAGGTTTGGTTCAAGGTGGGTTCCATAGAGGAGAATTACCAACAGAAAGGTATGGCTCACTTTTTAGAACACATGCTCTTTAACGGTTCTGAAAAGTATCCTTACGGAGAGATAGACAGGTTGGTGGAGGGTATGGGTGGTAGGATGAACGCGGGCACCTCCAAGGAATACACCTTTTACTACATAACCGTAGCAAAGCCCTATTGGAAGCCTGCCCTTGAGATTCTCTACCAACTCACCCAAAAGCCCTTACTCTCTGAGGATATGGTGGAAAAGGAAAAGCCCATAGTGATAGAGGAGCTAAGAAGGGGCAAAGATGATCCTATAAACCTTCTTTGGGAAGAGTTTGAAAAGCTGGTCTATAAAGCTTCTCCCTACAGGCACCCCATCATAGGCTACGAAGAGACCATAAGCAAGTTCACAAGGGAGAGCCTTTTGGAGTTCTTCCGCAACTATTATCAGCCACAGAATATGGTGATCGTAGTGGTGGGCGATGTGGAGCCTTCGGAGGTTAAAAGCTTTGTGGAGGAGACCTTTGGTAAAGAGGTAGGAAAGCCCGTAAAAAGAGCCCAGTATGTACCAGAGCCTGAGCAGTTGGAAAACCGCTTTAAGGAGATAAAAGACAAAAGGTTAGAGAGGGCATACTGGATCATAGGCTGGAGGGTAATGCCTGTGGCAGTAAAAGACTACTACGCCCTCTTGGTGCTGGACCAGATCCTCGGAAACGGCAGAACATCCATCTTTTACAAAGAACTGGTGGAAAAGGGATTGGCATATTCGGTATCCTCGGGGGACTTTGCAAGACCAAGGGATAACCTTTTTGTTATCTCCGCCAGCTTTGAGCCAAGCAGGTATAAAGAGGTAAAAGAAAGAGTAATGCAGATTTTGCAAGAGCTCCCTCAGACCCTGACCGACGAGGAGGTGCAAAAGGCAAAGCAAAGGATCATAAACTCGGAGGTCTTTGCCCTTGAGAGGGTCCAAAGGGAAGCTTACTACATTGGATACTCACTGACGGTGGTGGGGCTTTTGGACTACTACCTTTACTTTGAAAGCAACATAAGGTCCGTCAGAAAGAAGGACGTTCTGAATGTGCTGGAAAAGTACATACTCAGCAAGCCTTACTCGGAAATTTTGATGGTACCAGAAAAATGAGCCTCTTTCTTATAATTTTTTTCCTTTTTAGCTTAGCCTACGGAGGTGCAAAGTTGAAAGAGGTAAATCTAGAGAACGGCGTAAAGTTGATCATAAAGGAAACAAAGGGCAGAGGCATAGTGGCGGGTAGCATCTTCATAAAGTCTGGCACCCATGGGGAAGAGAAGAGGGGAACTACAAACCTTATGGCAAGCCTTTTGACCAAGGGGACAAAGACCTTCAGCTCCTACCATATTGCCAGTGCCTTTGAGGACTGGGGCGGTAGCATAGAAGCCTCCACCGCAGACGATTACATCTCTATTAACTTCTCCACAAGACCGGAGGGACTTGAGCAGGGGCTAAGGGTAATAGAGAGCATCCTTTTGGAGCCCACCTTTCCAGAGGAACAGCTACAGGTGGAAAAAAGAAGGGTCATAGCAAGCATAAGGTCCCGGAGGGAAGACGGCTTTGAGCTTGCCATGGAAAGGCTCAGGCTGATAACCTACAGGGGAACATCTTACGAAGTAGCTCCCGCAGGAAGGGAGGAGGATGTGGAAAAGGTAGAGAGGGAGGACCTAATAAAAAGATGGCAACAGGTTCTGAAGGGTAAAAACGTTGTTGTGGCTGCGGTGGGAGATATGCCTTTGGAAGAGTTAGAAAAAAGGTTCAGGGCTGTCTTTTCCAAGTTGCCCTCCGGCGAGTTCAACCTTAGGGCGGAGGACAAACCCATAAAGGAAAGCTTGGTGGAAAGGGTTCAAAGGGAAGGTGCTCAGGCAACCATTCTTTGTGCCTTTGAAGGAGTTCCACTGAATAGCCCGGACTTTTTTGCCCTTAGGGTTCTAAACAGTATACTGGGAGACGGCATGACTTCCAAGCTCTTTAGTGAGCTCAGAGAAAAGAGGGGATACGCCTACGCTACTTACTCTATGTTTCCCATAAGGCTGTACTCTCCAAGGGTCTTTGCATACATTGGCACCTCTCCGGACAAAAAAGAAAGTGCCCTAAAGGACCTGCTTTGGGTGGTGCAGGAGGCAGAGATCACCAATGAGGATTTAGAGCTTGCCAAGAAAAAGATCATAGGTGGCTATCTTTTGGACAGACAAACCAGAGGCAGGCAAGCCTTCCAATTGGGCTTTTGGGAGGTAATGGGCTTTGGCTACAAAATGGACCAAGAGTATGTAAAACACATAGAAAATGTACGCCTTGAGGATGTCTTAAGAGTAAGGGAGAGCCTAAAAAAAGCCCATCAATGCGTGGTGGTGGAGCCTTAGGTGAGCTTAATCACAGCATGGCTTATTTGGGAATATATCTTTAACTAAACAATGGTTGAAATTCCTTTGGAGCTAACCCAAAAGTGTGTGAAGTGCGCCCTGTGTAAGTCCGTATGTCCCACCTATCCCTACATCCAAAAAGAGGCAGGCTACGCAAGGGGAAGGCTCGTCTTGGCAGAAATGCTTCTCAGTGGTGAGCTAAAAGACGGAGAAGCATACAAGCACCTGGATCAGTGCGCCATGTGTAGAAGGTGCGAGTGGGTCTGTCCCAACGGAGTGGAGTATAAAGAAATCGTAGCTACCGTTAGAAACACCCAAAGGAAATCCTTTGTTAAGTCCGCCGGGTTAAAAAGCTTGGAGCTTTTGCAGTCGGAAGTAGGGCGAAAGGTAATCAAGCTAACGGGCAAGCTCATGGAAAAGTTGCCCTTTGAGGAGGTAAAGGTGCCCTTTCCTACCGGTGCGGTAAAGTTTATGCCAAAGCCGAACGGAAAAGCCTTTAACCTGAGGGGAAAGACCTTTAAGGCTGAACAGGAAAAGGGTGTGCTTTTGTTCTTTACGGGCTGTATGATAGACGCCTTTTACTCAAAGACAGGGGAGAACGTTATAAAGCTTATGAACAGGGCAGGCTGGACGGTGGTGGTGCCAGAGGATATTAAATGCTGTGGTGCTCCACATTACTATTCGGGCGACAAGGAAGCCTTTGAAAGATTGAAAGAACACAACCTGAAGGAAATGGAAAAATACCAGTTTGATGCGGTGGTGGTAGCCTGTCCCACATGCGGTGGTGCCCTCCAAGAGGACTATGGTCTGAAGAAAAAAGTCTATGACTTTGCGGAGCTACTCTTTGAAAGCAACCTAACCTTTAAAGGTAGAGGAACAAAAACCACCTTTCATGTGCCCTGCCATTCTTACAGTGCCATGAAGGTAAGCGACAAAGTCTTCTATGGCTTGCTAAAAAGGGTAGAGGGCGACCAACTGATAAAGGGTGAAAAGGATAAATCCTGCTGTGGCTTTGCGGGGCTCTTTTCCATAACAAACCCTAAGCTATCCAAAAGCATACAACAGGAGAAAATTGAAGACCTAAAAAAGACGGGTGCGGAGGTGGTGCTTACCTCTTGCCCCGGCTGTGTGCTAAACCTTAAGGATGGCACAAAGGCAAACAAAACCAACCAAAAAGTTATGCACCTTGCAGATTACCTGGCAGATTGTTTATAATTTCTACCGATGCTCAAGCAAGAGGATATAGTGGCAAGGAGCGTCTCCATTGAGGTAATTGGAGAGATCCACCGTTGCAACGAGGGGGAATACTCCAAGTTCTACTGCCTACCCGTAAAGATCATCTTTGACAACGGCGAAGAAAGGGAGTACATGCTGAGGGCCCATGGAGAACCGAAAACACTGCTTGACTTTTTGGAAAACAAGAAGGGAATAAGGGACAAGATGGAAAAATCTTTCTTTCTTTTGAAAAACGGAGAGATTGTTTACGGAAGCTACCTTTTACAGTAGGTTCATGTCTTTTAGCAGGCTTTTACACTGAAATTCAAAAAACTCCTTTATTTGTTCCCAAGCCATCTCCACCTCTTTTTGAGCTGTCTCCTTTTCCGCATCTTTAAAGTAGACAATACTACGTAAATAGATCCCTGTGTCTATGTTGGGGTATTTAAACTTTGCAAAGCCTATTGCGTCTTTTAAATTCCATCCCCTCTTTTTCATTAAAAACCAGAGGTCGTAAAAGTCTTTTTTTACTCCTCTTTTTGCTATCGCCAACAGTTTCATTGCGGAGATATCCTCGTCGCTTGCTATATCTACACCCAAACTTTCTTCTCTAGTGGTGGGTTTTACTAAGGGATAACCATACTCAAAGAAGGAAAATTTTATTCCTCTAAGGACAAAGATCACAGTAGAATTATCGAACATTTTCCAATCCACTTCCTGAAGGGCTTTATCTATCTTTTCTTGCAAAGAAAAAGGGTCAAATCTAAAATCAGGATAAGTAAAAAAATCAAAATCTTCCGAAAACCTATGGTTGTACTTTATTGCTATAGCAGTTTCTCCCGCAAGATAAAAGCCCTTAACCAATGAACTTCCTGAGACCAAACCTAAAGTTTCCCTCTGCGTATCGGTTAAACTCCTCATCGCTAACCTCAAGGGCAAACTTCCAAAAGTTTAGATTTTTCTCGTCAAAGCGGTGCAAGTTTTCAAGAAAGGTCTTTTTAAGCTCTTCCCTTGAAAAAGCCATTAAGAGTTCCACAGGGTTGTGATACATCATTGCCCTTATGAGAAGCTCTTCTTCGTCTTGCGTCCTGTCCCATGCGTATCTTTCAAGGATGGCTTTTCTTTTAGAGGACATTACAAAACATAGTTTAACGTCCAAACTTTTCCTTCACTATGGCTATGTCCCTCTCTATCTGCTTTATTAGCTCATCCTTGGAGGAGAACTTTTTTTCTTCTCTCAAAAAGCTCAAAAATTCCACCTTTAGCCTTTCTCCGCGAAGGTTTCCCTCAAAGTCCAATATATGAACTTCTAAAACCTTTGTTTTTCCGTCAAAGGTGGGTCTAAAGCCGTAGTTGGCTACTCCCAAAAACTGCTTATTCACCCTGACCGCATAAACACCCTCCTTTAAACACAGATTTTCCGAATGTCCCAAATTGGCGGTAGGGTAGCCAAGGGAACTGCCCCTGCCAGAGCCTCTGACTACTTTTCTCTTAACCCAATAATTTTCTCCAAGATATTCACTGGCTTCCTCCAACCTTCCGCTGTGCAAAAGCCTCCTTATGTATGTGCTACTTATTATGTGCCCGTTTTTGTAAAAGGGTTCTGCAGTTTCCACTTCAAAGCCAAGCCTTTGACCCATTTCCTTTGCCAACTCCACCTCTCCTTCCCCTCTGTAGCCAAACCTCCAGTCATACCCCACAAGAAGATACCTACACCTTAGCCTTTCGAAAAGCACATGCTTTAAAAAGTCCTCAGCTCTTATGCGGGAAAATTCTCTGTCAAAGTTTATAAAAACCACCCTGTCTATGCCAAGCCTTAATATTCTTTCAGCCCTCTCTAGGGGGTCCGTAAGCTCGCAGGGTTGCTGTCCGGGAGAAAGAACCTTTGAGGGATGGGGATAAAAGCTCAGAACACAGCTCTTTAGTCCTCTCCTTTGAGCACTTTCTATTAGCTTCTTTAAAAGATACTGGTGCCCAAGATGAACACCGTCAAAGACGCCCACCGTTATGGCATGTTCCTCTTCTAGCCTTTCGTAACAGGAAAGGCCCTTCAGGCATTTAGAATTTACCTTGAGGGAAACTACCTTTTCCATAGCCTAAGGACCTTCTCCCAAAAGCTAATCTCCTGACTTACCTTAACCTTCTCTTCTATAATAAACCTGTCAATGTAGTCATCCAAAAGGATAAATCGGTCGCAAACCTTCCTAAGAATGTGGGAACTGGTGCTTTTAAAGGAAGCGTTTTCTACCCTTTTGCCCAAGCTCTGAATTTCCTCCACCGTATAGGAAAAATCGCTGTCGCCTGTTACCAGTATGGCAGTATCGTATGCGTTTTTGTATGCCAAACTCAGCATATCTGTAGCTAACATAATATCCACCTCCTTTTCCATAAACTCTCCACTTGGAAGCCTTCTCAGGTTAGCGGTTTTTACCTTTATGCCCTGCAAGGCTAACTCCTCCAAAAAACGTTTCTGCCTGAGAAAGCTATCCCATTCGGGGGAATCTTTCTTTAGATCCTTCTCTTGGGGCACCGCACCGTAAAAGTAAGCCCTAATGAGCCTCCTGTCTTTCACCAAAAAGTTCACCAACTTACTGTAATCTATCCTTATGTTCAAAGACTTTATGGCATGAAAGACATTTGAACCATCTATAAACACAATTACCCTTTCTATCATAAAGGAAAGTTTATATCTTCCACCTCAGAAGGGCTCCCACGCCATCAAACTTCTTCTGAAGGTCCTCCCTGACTATTACCTCCACAACCGCCCTCTCTTCCAAGGCAAGCTCTATAACCTCATCCACTATATCCTCAACAGGATAGGGTTCTTCTTCTGTAGGGCACTTAGGCTCCAATACGGGAATATTAGAGACCGGACAGAAGTAGCCAGACCTTTCAAAGTTCTCTGCTACCAAAAGGGTCTTCACATTGCCCATGTATAACTGTTCTAAGACCTTAGACAAGCCTTCTACCGCAAGCCCTTTACCCTCAAGGTCCAATAGTGTATTTACAAGCTCTTCCTCTTGTTCTCTGTCTTTTTGCCACAAAAGTTCCAGGACCGCATTCCTTACGGTATGCTCCGTCGCCTCCGAAGGATTAATCCTCACATAGCCCACCAACATATTGAGTAGATAAGGATGAAGATGGTTTTCTATCTCTCTTATATCCTCTCTTATACTACCTATAACAAGCTTGTTAAACTTGTTCTCCTTCCAAGCCTCCATCAGTGCATCGTTGGCTATTTTGAAAAGCCTGTGTTTTTCCTCCTGGATCCTCATGTGAAATCTGTACTCACCAATTCCGTGCTGGACCATATTGGGTGCAGAAGCCCTTGAGGGCATAGAGTACCTGAATGTTCCCTGCGCACCCTTTAGGGATGCTCCACCGCTGTGGAACTTGTGAGCCCTAGTTGCCAAAGGTTCCAAAAAGTCAGAGACCTCTCCAATGCCTTCAAAATCCATTAGGAAAAACCTAACGTGCTTTCTGTCAATCAAAAGCACACCAATAATCCCTAGTTCTTCATCTATAGCAGCAATCTCCCTTACCAAAGGATCTGGAGCTACCATAAGCCTGTTTCTGTAAGTATAGGGGAGCTTTATAGGGACGAATACCTTCTTTGCACTGCAGGAAAACAGGGCAATACCTCCACAGTTCTCCAGGTTTTCCGGCTTGCTTAAAAATTCCTCCATCCTTTCAAAATCTTCTACTGCGGAATTAATCACATCCCTCTCCAATCCTCTAAGTTCCAAGCTTTCCCTTTGAGCTTTTACCATGTCTTTAAAAACCCTTAGATACTTCCTATCTGTTCTATCCTCTGGGGCGAGGCGCAAGTACAAGCTGGAAACAAGGTATGGTGCATACTGTTCTTTCAGCAAAATGCCAAGGGCTTCCTTCAAGCTATTCATAAGCCTTCCTCCTTAAAGATCCATGGGATTTGGTCTAAACTTTCTATATTATAAACCGCCATAAAGAGCCTTTCTAAGCCCACAGAACAACCAGAAAACTCAGGAATCTTTGGTAAAGCCTGCAAAAGCTCTTCATCTATGGGAAGGTCTCTATCTTTGATCCATTCTTTCATCCTTTCCCTTATCTTTTGAGGGTCCCTCTCCTCCGTCCAGCCGTTGGCTATTTCTATGCCCTTTATGTAAAGCTCAAACCTCTCCGCATAACCATCCTTTACTACTCCATACATGGCAAGCTTTGAAGGGAACTTTATTAAAAAGGTGGGCTTTTCTGAAGCTAAACACCTCTCCAACTCCACATAGAGCCTGTAAAAGATGGTCTCCCAGTCTTCCTTGTCGTCAAAATCATAGCCATAAGCCATTAGATTGTTTTTTAATATCTCTTCCTCCTCAGATAAAACTATGCCCAAGTATTCTTCAAAAGCTTTCTCCAGTTCTAAAATCTGAAAGTCTTCAAAGCCAAAGAGAGATAAAAGTTCCTTCAATTCCTCTATGAGCCCTCTGTAGTCTGTCCCAATCTTGTAAAACTCCAACATGGTGAATTCGGGTCTATGCAATCTTCCATACTCTCCGTTTCTAAACACCTTTGTTATCTGAAACATATCTTTGGGAAAGATTGCCAATAGTTTTTTCATAGCGTGCTCTGGAGAGGTATGTAGCCAGTAGCTTTTCGTTTTACCTTTTAAGGTAAGGTTTACCTTGAGAGGTTCTATATTAGGGTCTGCATTGGGATAGCTTTGCAAAATGGGCGTGGAAACCTCCAAGTATCCCTTTGAACGGAAGAATTGGCGTACTTTTTCCACAAAGTCCGACCAAGCGTAAAGCAATTGGTGGTTCATCTTATTATTATATTCAACCCAAGCACTTTAGCCAACCACGGTATTAGTTAATTGGAAAGGGAAAAGGGAATTTAAATGCATTGAGATATTCTTAAAAACTTATATAAGTAGAAGATAAAGAAGATATAAGTAAAAATTAGCACACATTCTTTGACAAAATCGTATATTAATATCCAGTAAAAATTTATCTAAAAAAGGAGGTTTTACTATGGACAGACGGGGCTTTTTTAAACTTTTGGGTATTGTTGGTTCAATACCTCTGCTGGGTAAGTTTGCCCACTCAGCACCGCCAAAATTAGGTTTTAAGGACCTAAAAAAAGAATCACAAATAAATGTAGTTTATCATGCGGATTTTGGGGATCCTCAAAGGTTTACGACCATGCTACGTAATATAAGGAACCATCTATCTGTATACGATAACGACCCAACTAAGATCAAAATAGTGATCGTTGCCCACGGACCAGGTGTAAAGTTCTTTATGAAGGACTTAACAGGAAGCCCCTGGGAAAAAGAAAATCTTGATCCTAAAATAGGTGAAGATTTAAGGGACCTCAACTTATACGGTGTGGATCCGCTGATATGCGAAATAACCTTAACAAGGTTAAAACTTGACCCTAATAAGCTTTATGACTTTTGCAAGATAGTCCCCTCTGGAGTGGGTGCGGTAGGTGAGCTCCAAGCAAAGGGCTATGCATACATAAAAGTTCAATAACCTTCTATCTGAGGCTGGCTTTTAGCCTGCCCAATTAAAAGCTGTATAATTCTTTTGTGTCCGCAAAGGCAAAGGTAATAGTTATAAAAAAATTTCTTGTGGGAGAGTGGGATCTGCTGGCTTACGCTTATGGAACTGTCGGAAGGTGCAAGATCTTCGTAAGAAGGGGCTTCCATCCGGAAGAATCTTACTGCGGTTTTTTTGAACCTTTTAACTTGCTGACCATAGATTATCACCAATCGGGAGACCTTCTTATCCTGAACGACCTTGTGTCTGCAAAGCTGTACTCTTATTTAGCCCTAAAGAGCTACGACCGGTTTTTGTGGATGTCCAAGGTCCTTCAGACCATACTAAGGTGGGTAGCCTATTACGATAGCTCTATTTTTAAACTTTTACAAAGTTTTCTGCTTTTGGATGTAAAAAATCACAAAGTGTTTGATATAAAGCTAAAAGTGAGCTTGACAAAGGCTATGGGAATATATAGAAAGGTGGAAGATTCAAACCTCGCAAGCATAATAGAAAGGATTGATCAAGAAAATTCCCCTGATAGATTAGAAAGACTGCGATTGAGTGATAAAATCTACAGGTCTATAAACGAGATTCTGGAGGATATGCTAAAGGGCACTCTTGACTGATAGGTTCCTTTTAGTTATATTTTTTGCAAGGGGGGAATTGTTATGAAAAAAGTCATTTTTCTACTTATACTAAGTTTTTCAATAGTTGGAAATACATCCTTAACAAAGTTGAGTGTGGGTGGTCCCGGGAAAGCAAGCATAGAACCATCGGAAATTTACTCTGACCCTTTAAAGGAGCTGGACACGGAAAAGGTAGATGAACTTATAAGGAGAGAAATGTCTGTGGAAGAAGCCTTTAGGGAGTTGGCAGACATCAAAACCGTTGACATGGTCAAGCCAGACATATGGCCCGTGGTGGGGGTTATAACCTCCGATTACGGTTGGCGTGTTGTGGGTGGGCGTAGGGAGTTTCATACAGGTGTAGACATATCTGCGCCCTATGGCACACCGGTTAGTGCGGCAGCAGATGGTAGGGTAGTGTATGCGGGCTGGATAAGGGGTTATGGATACACTGTCATAATCTACCACGGTTATGGTTTTGCCACGCTGTACGCTCACCTCTCAAGCCTGTCCGTTAGCTATGGAGACAGGGTGGTAAAGGCACAGATAATAGGTAAAGTGGGTAATACTGGAAGGTCCTTTGGTCCTCACTTGCATTATGAGGTGATAAGATACGGTATGCGTCAGAACCCGATAGCCTATCTGCCTTAAAGAAGCCCTCTTCTTTTTAGGGCGTCTTCGTATATTCTTTTGTAGAGATGGTTCCACTCGGGCGTCCCTTCCACGATTCTCCTTGAGTAAGATTTTATTCTTTCCCTTACCTCCCTGTCTATTTCTTCCTCTTCCCTGAGAGCTTCCATCAGGATAGCCCTTATCCGAGATCTTATAATATGAGGTTCTTCGTATATTTCCACCGTGTCGTCCTCTAATATTAAATCCTTTATCATCCCTGCTATTTGGTTCATCCTCTCCCTCTTGTTTATGTTTATGTTCATCTCCTCTGCAAGCCTGCTTTTAACAGCCCTGTAGGCGGTTCTGTAATCTAGGCTCGTTTCCTCCAAAAGATGCATCTTCTCCCTTAGAATTTCTCTCGTTTTCTCATCAAGAAGTTTTTCTTCCTCCTCTACCTTTTTGAAAATGCCGATTATCTTTTTTTTAAACACATAAGGGTCCTCCGCTTCAATGATCTTCTCTTCTGTTAGTTCTTTTATAATCCTATCCGCAATGCGTTCCACCAACTTTTCAGGCAGTCTCATAATGTGTTAATTATATCACAAAAACCTCTCCAAAATTTCCCACACTTCTTGTGTGTATTTAGTTTCCTTGTGATTTATTATCAATGGACTTTCAACTACAAGCTTAGGATTTAGGTTCTTTACACCGGCTACACGAACCAATTTGGCATGTTTGTCTATAAATGAGTGAAAAAACTTTAAATATGCGGGCTTTATGTTTAAACTTTCCATAATATTACAAGCTTCTAAAAGTCTAAAAGAGGGAACAAGCAGATTAATAAAACCTCCATCCTTCAAAATATAGGCACTTGCCCTCAAAAAATCTTCAAGTTTTCCATAAGTTTCTGTATGATATGGATTGTTTTCTGTTGCACTTTGTTTTGGGTAAAAGGGTGGGTTTAGAACCACACAATTTACACTCTGAGGTTTTAATTTTTTGTCTATTTCCTTAACATCTGCCTCTAAGATCTCCACGCTATGCTGAAGGTGATTATTTTCAACATTCTTATGTAAGAGTAAAAGCATGGTTGGGTCCCTTTCTATGGCAAGGACCTTGCAGTTAAACTTGAGGGCTATGGGTATGGATAAGGCACCAAAGCCGGCACCAAGGTCCGCCACTATGTGACTTTTTTTTATACCTTTAAGAGTTGATAAGAAGAGAATTTCTATTACAGAAAGCCTATGCTGTTTTGGCTGGATAAACCTTACCTTTCCTCGGAAAAACTCAAATTCCTTAAACCCTTCCAAACCTTTCCACTAACTCTAAGAGCGTCCTTGCCCTCTCTACTTGCTTTGTAATCTCTTCTATTTCTTCCATTGCTTGTGCGGTGGCAAGCTTTCTTGCCCATTTTTCAAACTCTTCTTTTTCTTTTCCTACATCAATTTCTCCTATGGTGTATGCCTCTTCAGCCAGTATGATCACCTTCTCAGGGGTCACGTCCACAAAGCCATAGGTTACCGCAATGCCCTCCTCTGTCTTTCCGTCAAAATACACAAGACCGGGCTTTAGAAGTGTCATCAAATACATATGCTTTTCCAAGACGCCTATCTCTCCCTCTACGGTGGGAATATTTACTGAATTCACCTCCTTGGAAAAGGCCAAACCTTTGGGTGTTACAATTTCAACCTTTATCATGGCAAAGAAATTATATCACACCCGGCACCCTATATTTCTCTTGCGTTAATAAATCCACACCTACCTGTAGGTTCTCAATCCAGTTTATAAAGCGCTCAACCATTTCCTTGCCCTTGAATATAGCACCGTGCTGGGGAACGATCATTTCTATATCCAGCTGACGGACCATGTTTGCCCAGAACTTGAGAACTTTATTGCTTGCCATGTATCTTTTGTGAAAGCCTTCCATGTACTTTATGTGCTCGTCAAAATTCTCCACAAAGAAGTAATCCTGTCCCAGGCTTGCTCCAAGGTCTCCAGAGAACAGGATCTTAGAGCAAGGGTCATAGACCTGAAAGTTGCCAGGGGAGTGCATAAAGTGGGCGGGGAGTATTAAAAGCTCACAGTCTCCACCCAAGACGACCTTTGTCCCACTATCGTCTATGGGAATTAGCCTATCCTCTAACTGGCTATCAAGCCCAAAGTGGGGCAGGAATCTAGTCCAAAGTTTAGATATGTATGCCTGTGCCTTTGTGGTCATTAGCCAACCGTTTATGGCTGCCACTATGTCTGGGTCTTGATGGGAAAGAAAGATGTATTTTATCTGATTTGGCGGAATGTAAAGAGAAATGTCCGATAAGAGCTTAGAAAAGACCTTATGACCCCCGGGGTCCAAGAGCATTCCCTCACCCTTGTGGATTATAAGCACCTGGTTTGCCTGCACCGCACTGGCGGGCGTTAGCTCTTCAAAAAATATAACTTTGTGCTCCGGTGTGTCGTAGATTACCCTCTTAGTCTCCACATCACACCTCCGTGGTTATGAATTTTAACATACGATACGAATCATACAGTTTACTTTTGCCCGGTTATAAAGAATGCTTGGTTTGTATGAGCTTTTTTAGGGCGCTAAACCTTGTGTCTTCCTCGGGTTCCTCCAGTGTGGGAATCTGACAATCCACCCTACACAGAGGCTTTGTGGGAATGCTGAGTATGATCTGTTCTCTTATAAGGTCTGCTAGATTGAAGTTTTCCTCATCCTCCAAAAAGAAGACATTCAGGTCCTCTGCTTTTAGGCTAATTGACGGCTTTTCTGGATACTTTTCCAACCTTATGGTTTCCGTACTATCAAGATCTTTTATAAAGGGGGTTAGGCACCGACTACACTCAAGCTCTATGCTTCCCTTTATGCTCAGATTCACCTCGTAGCCGCGGAGAGCTTTCTCTATTTGAATTTCCACTTCCACGGGTCCCTTTAGTTCTCCCAACTCTGGTGGCAGGTCTAACTCTTCGGGTTTTATTTTGTAAAAACCTGAAAAGCGGGCGGTTGTTTTAAATATCTCTTTGAGATTGAGTGTGGGCATAATAGGGTTTAAAATAATCTGTGGGTATATTTTTTTCAAGGAGGTTTATATGAAAGTAGTATGCGTGGGTGGAGGAACGGGGCTTTCAAACCTTCTTAGAGGTTTAAAAAGGGAAGTGGGCAATCGGATAAAGGAGCTATCTGCAATAGTAACGGTAGCAGATAGTGGAGGTAGCACAGGCAGGATTAGGAAGGCTTATCAAATACCCGCACCGGGGGATATAAGAAACTGCTTGGTTGCCCTTTCGGAAACGGAGGAGATCCTCCAGAAGCTCTTTCAGTATAGGTTCAAAGGGGAAGAGCTTGAGGGACATTCCTTTGGAAACCTCTTCCTTGTGGCACTGACGGACATAACCGGAAGCTTTCTGTCTGCCATAAACTTGGCATCTCAAATACTCAGAACAAAGGGGGAGATAATACCCGCTACTACAGAAAGCGTTCATCTTTGGGCGGAGTTTTCCGATGGAAAGGTGGTTGAAGGGGAGGAAAACATAACCGAATACGGAAAAAGTAGTAAGGCTAAGATCGCCCGGATTTGGATTGAGCCTGAGGATGCCAAGCCTCCCATAGACGCCATAGCAAAGCTTCAAAGTGCGGACCTTATAATCTTTGGTCCCGGTAGCCTTTACACCAGCATAGTGCCCAACTTGCTCATAAAGGACATAAAGTCTGCGGTGGAAACCTCTCCAGCCCTTAAGGTCTTTGTGGTAAATGCTATGACCCAGCCGGGAGAGACGGATGGCTACACCGCCTACGACCATATAAAGGGCTTTTTGACTGCAACGGGTATTTCAAAGATAGATATAGCCATCGTAAACACAAAGATGCCCTCCGATAACCTTTTGAGGAGATACATAGAACAGGGGCAGGAACCAGTAATTCCCGATGTGGCAAAGATCGCCAGGGAGGGGATCACCGTCTGCGCGGAGGACCTCGTAGGAGAAAATGAAGACTTTATAAGGCACGACCCAGAAAGGCTTAAGGATGTTATACTAAGAGCGGTTTCTCATGCATTTTCTCACATTTGACACCGCCCTATTGCCGGAGGAAGAGGTTGAGGTCCTCATCGTAGGAAGTGGCATAGGAGGGCTTACCTGTGCCCTGGTTCTCTCTGAGCTTGGACTAAAGCCCACCTTGCTGACCAGGGGCATAGGAAATACCTTTTACTCTCAAGGTGGCATAGCCTGTGCGGTGCATCCACAAGACAGCCCATCGTTGCATTTTATGGACACCTTAAGGGCGGGTAGAGGTCTTTGCAACCCTAAGGCTCTGCTTATTATGGTGGAGGAGGGCATTCAGAGGGTGGCAGACCTTGAAAGATGGGGAGTAGTCTTTGACCCAGAGCCTGCCATAGAAGGGGGACACTCTTTCCCAAGGGTTTTAAAGGTAAAGGACTACACAGGAAAGGCAATATACACCACCCTTTGGAACAGGGTAAAGGAGAGGGGAATAAGGATAATAGAGGGGGAGCTTCAGGAGATCTTGGGGGATGAGTGTGTGGAGGGTGCTTTGGTCTACGAAAAGGAGAGCCTTAGGGTTTTGAGGACCAACCTTTTGGTGCTTGCGGTGGGTGGTGCGGGCTCTATATTCTTGCATTCCTCCGGACATGTAAAGGGGGACGGCATAGGTATAGCCTTCAGGAAGGGCGTTCCCATAAAGAACCCAGAGTTTGTGCAGTTTCATCCTACCCTCTTGGAGGGCACATCCTTTCTCATCTCCGAGGCGGTCAGAGGGGAGGGGGCAATTCTTATAGATAGCAGGGGTGAGCGTTTTGTGGATGAGCTACTGCCAAGGGACCAGGTGGCAAGGGCAATATACTCAAAGCTAAAAGAAGGGGAAAGGGTCTTCCTTGACCTCAGACCCATTGCAAAGAAAGGTATAGACCTAAAGGAGAGGTTCCCGGTCATATACTCTGAGCTTTTGAAGAGGCACATTGACCCATACAAAGAGCCCGTGCCCGTGGTGCCCGGTGCCCACTACTACATAGGAGGCTTGGAAGTATCCACCTACGGACAAACTGCCCTTTTAGGGCTCTACGCGGTTGGAGAGTGTGCCTGCACTGGCGTGCATGGGGCAAACCGTTTAGCGTCCAACTCCCTTTTGGAAGGCTTGGTCTTTGGCTACAGGACCGCCTACCGAATATACCAAGACAGAAAACACGTCAAAGGCTCAAAGGGACATTTCAAAAACTCCTCCCAAGGAAACCGCCAGCCTAAATATACCTTTGAGGATCTAAAGAGGCTAATGTGGGAGCATTGCGGAATTGAAAGGGAAGAGGAAAGCTTGAAGGAAGGCTTGGAAAAACTCTTGGATTGGCTAAGGGATTGGAAGGAGTGGGAGAGAACGCCTCAAAACAGACAGCTCTTTGATATAAGCATCACCGCCTTGGCTACACTGTGGGCAAGCCTGCAAAGAAGGGAATCAAGAGGGTGTCATTACAGGAAAGATTACCCGTCCCAAAGGGACCAGTTTGAGAGGGATAGCGTAATACACTTTTCTGAGTTAAACTTGTTTCAATGAAGTTAAGAAAGCTTTTTAGAGAACCCACAGAGGTGGATTTGCAAATCGCCGAGCTTTTTAAAGATTGGCAGGAGCTGAGCTACCGCGTGCAAACAGGACAAGTGGGAGACTGCACAGTAGTGGAGGTTCAAGTAAAACCCGAGGACTTTGATAGCCTTTTGGGCATTTTTTCAAGCAGAGAGGAGGCTATGGGAGCTTTTTTAAGCCTGGCGGAAGAGCAAGGATGGGAAAAGGTTCCGCAGAGCTTTGTCTTCTACCATGCCATCTTTGATGGCAACCGGGTTATAGCGGGCATAAAGGTAGATGGTCATGTTAAAACCTACGACCAGCTCAGGTTGGAGGAGATGATCAGAGAGCTTGCAAGCAAAGACCGGGTGGTGGTCTATTCGGTGGAAGTGATCACTTACATAAAAGACGTATATCCAGAGATAGACAGGAAAACCTACTCCATAGCCAAAGCTATAGCCCAAAAGGGATTTACTCCGCCAAACTTGGAAGAGCTCGCCAAACTGTATGGCAGGGATATTAGCACCTTGGGGTTTGCCTTGGACTTTATTGAAAGCTTAGCAAAGGGTAAGGTCAGGTTGCCCGTTGGTGAGGTTGAATTGCCTCCTTTGGACGCTCCTCTTGAACTTTGCTGAGAAAGGAGAAGATCTCATCCTTTTTGTTGCGGTAGCTTGCCCTGTTGCATATGAGCCTTGCGGTGGATGGACTGATCTCCTCAAAGACCACCAAGTTGTTTTCCTTTAAAGTTCTGCCCGTTTGAACCAAATCCATTATCACATCCGCCAGGTTCAAAAGGGGGGCAAGCTCTACAGAGCCGTTAAGATAAATAACCTTTGTTTTTATTCCCTTTTCCAAAAAGAACTCCCGGGTGATCTTGGGATACTTGGTGGCAACCCTCAAAAAGGATGCCTTTTTGTACTGCTCAAGCATTTCCTCCTTTCCTGCAATGACCAGCCTACAAAAACCTATGCCAAGGTCGTAAAGTTCATAGACTTCCGGCTCCCTTTCCAACAGCACATCATAACCCACCACTCCCAAATCCGCCACGCCGTTTTCCACATACACGGGCACATCAAAGGGCTTTACCAAAAGGAACTCGTAGTCGCCCATCCTAACCTGAAGCCTTCTTCCCTCCTCAAAGGTCTCCTCAAGGATGCCCTTGCTTTTAAAAAATTCCAAGGTTTCCTCAAAGAGCCTGCCTTTGGGTAGGGCTATTCTAAGGGCGTATTTCATCTCTTAGATATAATAAAACGAATGGACATAAAGGAGCTTGAAAATTGGCTCTGGGACATAGCGAGCATTTTAAGAGGTCCGGTAGAGGCATACAATTACAAGGATTACATTTTGCCTCTCATATTCTTAAAGAGGGTCTCCGACGTCTATTGTCATATACACTATCATGGAGCTAAAAAGTTGACATCCTCATAACCCAAGTGCTACCCAAAAAAAATCATAAATTAAAAAGCCCTCCCACAGGACAGCTTTATACTATTCTAATAAACTTTCAAGGCTGGTTAAGATGGCAACTTGAGTTATATTTATTAATTAACATTGGAGGGATTGTATGAATATAAAATGGGAAGAGTTAGAACGAGATCTTAAAAATAATGGAAAGATCAGGGGATTCCTAAAAGAACGATTTGGGATGTATAGAACAGAAATAGATAGGGAAATTGAGGGAATTGTAAAAAGCATAAAAGAATCTAAGCTACCCAATAATCTTTGGTTATGGGAAAATAAGACAATCCCAGGTATAGAAAAAAGAAATCCTGCTAGAGCTGATTTGCTTAAGTTAATCCTTGAGAAAATAAGAAGCCGTGCTGATAAATATGGATTTCTTGATGAACCAGTGGAAGAAGACAAAAAGGATGAAGCTAAATTTCAAGAGATATCAGATCAACTCAGTGGAATAATTGGTAGAGTAACTATTACAAGAAACACCCCAGCTACTCCATATGACTTTTATTTCTGGCTAAAATCAGATACTGATATCCATATAGAACCTGGAGAGTTTATTGAGGTAAACCTTGCAGATACTAAAATAGCTATTGCTACAGTGGAGGAAATATATTCTGTTTCTGATAGAGAAACGCCGATTTCCGACTTTTACGGTTTTAGTTATGGGCAGCCAGAAGAAGAACCTCCAACGGAAATTCCTGTTATAAGAGTCGGAAAGGCAAGGATTATCCATAGGGATGACGGCATGCAAGCTCCTTTTATCAATAGCCACACAATAAGAAAATCTATGGCAAGGAATATTCAACGTGTTCTTCAAAATATGGTTAAGCCCGAAAACAGAGTTTTGCTTGGTTTTGTGGAAGATGGATTTTCTACTCTTGTGCCGGTATATGGAGATTATGAATATATCTTTGGATACAAGGCGGCTCACGTGAATATTACTGGAAAATCTGGCGTAGCCGGTAAAACAAGCTATGCTCTGTTTTTAATTGCTTCTGCTTTATCCAAATCCAAACAGGACGAGACAAAGTCTCTAGCAGTAGTAGGTTTTAATGTCAAAGAAAAAGACTTACTGGCAGTGAAGAACTTTGAATTTAACAGCTTAGACGATGCAATATCGGAACTTGAAAAAATGTCGGGATACAAAGATGATGCTTCTATGTGGGCTAAAGCAAAAGAGGAAGGTGTAGACCCGATAAAAATCTTTAAGGAACGTTCTCATATTTTTGAACCAGCAGAAGACTACTCTTATGGATTACAGGATCTACTAGAAAGAGGACCTTATGTGTTTTTATCCTTATTTGATATCTCAGATATAGATGATAAGTTTGAATCTCTTATTCTAAGTATTGCTGAACAGTATAAAGATAATAATACAAGTTTTATAAAATTAATAAGAGATCTTAGTTCAAGGCTCGACAAAAACAGAAATAGCCAATATATAAATATATCTTACACAACACACCATGTTAGCACAGTTCAGAAATTTCTAAACCGTCTTAATAAAATTTTACATAGTCAGGTTCTGGAGAAAGAATCGCCAAGGGGACATCCTCTAAATATTGACTATATAGAAACAGGTGATTTTTGGATAATAGACATAAATCCTTTAAAAGATAATGAAAAGAGAATGGTGTTCTTTTCTATTCTTTCCGACCTGTCTTCTATCCTTGAAAGCAAAAAACAGGGAGATCCGAATTTTGAAACCTTTCCTTCAAGAGTAGCTATATTCGTAGATGAATTAAACAAATTTGCTCCTTCTACAAAAAATGCATACTCTCCAATTAAAAACTTCTTAATTGAAATTGCAGCCCGTGGGAGGAGTATAGGTTTATCTCTTATAGGTGCAGAACAGTTTGCTTCCCAGATAGATGAGGAAATATTAGGAAACTGTTCCACCTATCTTATAGGTAAAACCAACAATGTGGAACTCTCAAACAAGTTCTACAAGAAATTGTCTGAAGGGCTACAAAAACGTGTAGAGAATTTAAAGGCTGGACAATTGGTATTAATTCACGAAGCAATAAGGGTTCCTATTTTCATAAGGTATCCCATACCTTTACATAGAGTTGAAGAATGAAACTATGGCGAAAAGTAGTTGGTTAATCCCATATTTCGCATTAGAAGAAGAGGGTAAACCTCTTTATGATCAAACAGACATATACTATGAAAAAAGTTCTCTAAGACGTGAAGTTGTTGATCTTACTACCCCTCCGTCCTTTAGTTTCAACATTTTCATAGATGGAACTATGCGATTGTATAATGTAGGATTAGCGAAACCCTATACGCCATTATACCTTGCAGTAGTCTCGGCTGCTACATTAAGAAGAGAAGGTAGAAGGTTATTCAATACAAACATCTCTAGTAGTTTATACTTACTTTTATTTCCTTTTCAAACATACAGAGAATATTTACAAGAAGCACAAATTGAGGTTTCATATGCAGATATTGAAAATTTCATAAATCAAGTTAGCAGATGGTTCAATACTAGAGGGCTTCAGAGTTTTAAGGAAGATGACCTTGATTACAGAAGAATAGGTGGAAGAGAGATTTTTAAACATAAAAATTGTCTCGTTATCTGTGATATTTCTAAGAGAGGTGTTGTTCAAAAAGGCAATTATCTAATCTCCAGAGAAGACCTGATCAATCCTCAAAAAATAAAAGAGGCTGCAAAAGCAAGGGTTAGACGTATTATGGAATTACTTGAGTTTAGATGTTTACTGGAAGCAAGTGACAATTTCAGTGATTATTATATTTTAAAGGATGGATTGATAGATAGGTACAACAGAGTAAAACATATTTTCGGCATTGATAAACAAACTTATCAGGTTATGCTAATGAATGTGGTGGGCTTTATAAAATATCCAAGAAAAATTCCTCCCGAGGTAAGAGTTAATATTTTAAGCCTGAGTGAATCCCAATATTATAGATGGATAGGAAGACCTGAAGATGACGAGGACGACGAAAACAATCCGTATCCTTCACCCGATACCAATGAACTCTTTGATTTTGCACTGTTGAGATTTAGAAGATTACCTCACTTTCTTGATACTCCAGTAGGGATTGTAAAGCTTCAGACTTTAAAAAGAGAACACAACAAAGATAATTTGAAAGAAATTGTCCAAGCGGTCTTACGAGAAAGGTATCCTCTTCCCTCAGACCATAGGCGGATTTATTCTGAACCTTTTCCTATTGAAGAGGCAGAAAAAGTAGCTAAAGCACAATTACCATCTGAGGACAGGATCAGAGGCTTAGTGTATTCCCTTATGTAATAGCTTGTAAATCGCCGTGCATCGTCTTCCCAAATTTTCTTAATTTCTAGTATCTCCTCTGGTCTTAGAATTTGTAATTCAGTATGCTTTTCTAATTCTAATACCTTTTCTAAGATCTTCTCTCGTGCTTCAAGAGAAAGTGTGCCTTTATTGTTTGCCGCTGGTTGTCCGTTGCGACGGAATGGAAGTCTGTTCTGTGGATTATTGCAGAAATTTACCAACCAATTCCTAAATTCATAAAGTTTTTGGAGAGCCCCATTCTTTATAGCTTGGTTTCTAAGCGTTTTATCTTCCCTGACCACGGTGCATACCCAACATCCGAACCTCATGCCGCATCCACTATGGAATTTATTTTTCTCAGGTATAAGAGGGCATTCTCCTCTTGCGGTTCTGTATAAGCTAATAACTCTGCCGTAATCCTCTCCCCACGGAGTAGGGCTTTGTGTGAGAAACTCCCATATATCTTCCTCAGTGAAATCAAATATAGGTGCAAAGACACGCAAGCCGTTCTTTTCAAGTTCCATACCATCCAAGCGACGGTTAAGAGACCTTTTCCTTGCCAAACTTTCCTGACTTCTCAATGCCACAAGCATGATTCCCTCTTGAAAGACCGCAAGAACTTTTTTAACAGGTTTAATTTTAAGTTTGTCCTGACACCAACGAAATCTATGATTCGGCAAAGGATAACCCTTTCCTATAACATTAACCCAAAAGCTGTTTCTTATCTCAGGCTGTGCTATTAGAATGCGAACATCTATTCCCGTCTTTTCACAGTAGGCTTTAACCTTTTGTAAAAACTCCATAACATGTTGATGAACAACCGGATTTTCAACGAGAGTATCCGCATACACAACTGCCAAAGGATTAGTTTTCATCTCGCTTAGAAGCACAAGCACATGATGTAATAAAAAGGTGCTGTCTTTTCCTCCAGAGTAGGCAACAACTATAGGATGGGTTTCAAACTGGGAAAACAGGTTCCTTAGTCTTGCTGTTAGAAGGTTAATCTTATTTCCCATTTTTCTGCCCTTAATTGCAATTATAACATCCTTGAAGGTATCAACTTTTGTAATCCATATATTGGACTGGTTAATAATTAGGACCTGAAACAGTTATGAAGGCACTAAAAACAATAGAAGAGTGGATGAAAAGGACTTGCCTATGTTTTTGCATCTTTCAAGATGCTTAACGCTAACCATTCTAAAACTCAAACAGAAGGCTCCGAGCTTTTAGGGATAAATGTTATAATAAAAGCTTTAACCAATCCTTTAAGGAGGCTCTGATGTTTAAGGTTCTCATAACAGACCCTATATCCGAAAAGGGCATTGAGATTTTAAAGAGGGAGCCAGACATTGAAGTGGACAACGAGCCAGACATAAGCTACGAAGAGCTTTTGGAGGTGGTAAAGGATTACGATTGCATAATAACCAGAAGTAGGACGCCCGTAACCGCAGAGCTCTTGGAAAGGGCAGAAAGGCTAAAGGTAGTAGGAAGGGCTGGTGTGGGGGTGGATAACATAGACGTGGAAGAGGCATCCCGCAGGGGTATTTTGGTGATCAACACACCCGGTGCCAACACCATAGGTGCCACAGAGCTAACCTTAGCCCATATGCTGTGCGTGGTAAGAAACTTCCACAATGCCCACAACTCTATGCTGGAAGGTAAGTGGGACAGAAAAAAATTCATGGGCACGGAGCTTTACGGAAAAACCTTGGGAATAATAGGGCTTGGAAACATAGGCTCCCAGGTTGCCATAAGGGCAAAGGCTTTTGGTATGAAGGTGCTCGCCTATGACCCTTACATTCCAAAGGAGAAGGCAGACAGGCTTGGGGTCAAACTTGTTGAGGACCTAAAGGAAATGCTAAAACAGGTGGATATTCTGACCATACACGCACCACTCACCCACGAGACCAGGCACATGATCACAAGAAAAGAGTTTGAACTTATGAAGGATGGTGCGGTGCTTATAAACTGTGCAAGAGGTGGGATCGTAAAGGACGAAGACCTTATTTGGGCTCTTGAAACGGGCAAGCTCTCTGGAGTTGGGCTTGATGTTTATTCGGTGGAGCCTCCTCCTTACGAATTCATAGAAAAGCTGAAGAAGTTTCCCAATGTTTCCCTCTCTCCTCACATAGGAGCAAACACTTATGAGTCTCAAGAAAATGTGGCGGTTATAATAGCCCAGCAGGTAATAAAAGCCCTGAGGGGGCAAACGGTAGAGTATGTGGTGAACGCACCATTCCCAGACCTTTCGGTGCTTACCCTTATAAAGCCTCACTTGGATTTGGCGGAGAGGATGGGCAAGTTTTTGGTGCAGTGGGCAGATGAGGGCATAAGGGAAGTTCATGTGGAGGTAAGGGGAGACATAGCGGAGCACTTCCACCCAATAGCGTCGGCGGTTTTGATGGGCATACTAAAGGAGGTGGTGGATTTTCCCATAAACATAATAAACGCATCCTATGTGGCAAGGGATAGAGGCATAAAGGTGGAGGAGCTGACCTCCGAGGAGACGGTAGATTTCAAGCACTACATAAAGGTGGTGGTAAGGTCCGACAGTTCAGAAAGGGTGGTAGCGGGCACCATCTTGGAGGGCAACTTGCCTCGGATAATCCAGATTGATAAATACAGGGTGGATGTGGAGCCGGAGGGTATTATGCTACTCTTTGAGAACAAGGACGTGCCGGGTGTTATAGGAAAGATCGGAACCATGCTGGGGCAGGCAAGGGTCAACATTGCAGGCTTTAGACTTGGAAGGGAAAAGAGGGGTGGCATAGCTTTGGGTATTCTGAACTTGGATGACCCAGTGCCGGAGGAAGTCCTTGAGGAGATCAAAAAACTTCCGGAGATTTTGTTTGTTAAGCAAGTAGTAATTTAGAGATGTGATCTACCAAAAACTCCGCAAAGGAAAGCTTATCGGGGAAAGAAAAGGGAACTGCGTTGCCATCCTTGAAGATAAGGTAGCCTTTGTGTCCTTCCTTTCCCATAGTGCCTACTGGGTTTGCCACCAGCAGGTCCAATTTCTTTCTTCTTAGCTTTTCTAAGCCCTTTTCTAAGAGAAATTTTTCCTCCTCAAGAGCAAAGCCCACCACCTTTAAACCTTCAAGCCCAAGCTTGCTAACCTCCTCTAAGATATCTGGATTTTTCACCAGCTTAATTTCAAGGACCTCTTTGCCCTTCTTTAGCTTGCCCTCCACCCTCTCCGCAGGTCTATAGTCAGCAACCGCTGAGTTCATCACCAACAGGTCTGCAAACTTCACATTCTCAAGGACCGCCTTCAGCATCTCCTCAGCAGAGGAAACCCTTATGAGGGGTATCTCCGGTGGAGGTTTTTCTTCCGTGTATCCTGCGATAATCTGAACATCCGCACCGTACCACCTCAGAACCCTTGCGATGGCAAAGCCCGTCCTTCCAGTGGAAAGGTTGGATATAAACCGCACATCGTCTATAAACTCCCTTGTTGCTCCCACCGTGAGAAGAACCTTCTTGCCCTGCAGTGGCTTTGGGCGTATGCCCCACTCTACCCAATCAAGGATCCTCTCAAGGCTTGCAAGCCTACCCTTTCCCTCCTCCTCACAGGCGAGCCTTCCCTCCTCCGGTTCTATTATCACCACTCCCCTTTTCTTTAACCTTTCTATGTTCTCCTGCACGGCGGGATTTTGCCACATCTCCACGTTACAAGCGGGTGCCAGCATCAGCAAACCCTTGTGGGCTAACGCACAGTTGGTTAGGAGGTTGTCTGCTATGCCGTTGGCGATCTTAGAGAGGGTGTTTATACTGCATGGGGCTATCAAAAAAAGGTCACACCAGCGGGGCAGTGTTATGTGCAAGAAAGGGTCCTCTTCCTCCCAATCGGAGTAGGCTTTGCTGCCACTCAAGGAAGAAAAGGTAAGCCTGGTTATGAACCTCTCCGCGGTAGGTGTGAGTACCACCTTTACCTGATGGTTTTTGTGCTTTAGTTCTCTTACCAGCTCGCAGGCTTTGTGGATGGCAACAGAAGAACAAACACCCAGCAATATTTTAGCCATTTTCTCATATTTTAAGCCTTAACAAACTCTTAACAAATCCTTAACCAAATCTTAACAGAAAGTTTCTATGCTTAACCTAAAACCTACAGGAGGTACAAGCCATGGGTGAGTACTTTGGAGATATTTTAAAGAGAGCCCTTGACAGAAGGGACTTTTTGAAGCTGACAGGTGCTTCTGCGGTAATGCTTTCATTTGCCTGTGGAGGCGGAGGAGGTGGAAGTATAACTGGAGAAGGCGGAATTACACCCACGAGCTCTCTTTCCTACAAAACCATCTACCCCAACAACGAAGACAGAGTTGTTGTGCCGGAAGGTTATAGGGTAAGCATACTTATCAAGTGGGGAGACCCCTTGGACAACGGAGAACCCCTCAACTGGAACAGGGTATACGAAGGACCAACCACAGAGGATGTGGAAAGGCAGAAGAGGTGCTTTGGCTACAACGCAGACTTTGTGGGCTTTTTTAAGCTAACATCCGATAGGGCTCTGTTGGTGGTAAATCACGAATACACAAACCCAGAGCTCATGTTTAGGGGCTTTGATTTAAATACCTCAACCCCCACAAGGGAGCAGGCAGACCTAATGCTCCACGCCCATGGTGTATCGGTGGTGGAGATAAGGAGAAAATCCGACGGCTCTTGGGAGTATGTAAAGGGCTCACCCTTCAACAGAAGGATCACAGGCGATACAGTGTGCCTTATCTCCGGACCAGCCATGGGACACAGGCTAATGAAAACCTCCTACGACCCAAACGGACTGTTGGTTTATGGAACCCTAAACAACTGCGCTGCGGGTAAAACCCCCTGGGGAACGGTGCTAACCTGTGAGGAAAACTTCCACAGCTACTTTGGGGGAGATCTCAGTTCCATAAGCGATGACTTAGTGAGAAGTATCCACCAAAGGTATGGTGTGCCCAGCCGTCGCGCTAGACTATATGGGTTTCACATGTATTACGACAGGTTTAATATAAACAGAGAGCCCAACGAAGCCTTTAGGTTTGGGTGGGTGGTGGAAATTGACCCATACGACCACACAAGACCACCCGTCAAAAGGACAGCCCTCGGAAGGTTCAAACACGAGGCAGCAACTACGGTGGTAGCCAACGACGGAAGGGTGGTGGTCTATATGGGCGACGACGAGAGGTTTGAGTATATCTATAAGTTCGTCACAAAGGGCAAATACAACCCTCTCAACAGAACCGCAAACTTTGGACTGTTGGATGAGGGAACGCTCTATGTGGCTAAGTTCAACGACGACCTCACTGGCGAGTGGATCCCAATAGCCACTGTGGATGGAAACAGAGTAATCCCCAATCCCAACCTTCCCGAACCCTTCCAAAGCGACCCAGTGCTATGCTTCATAAACACCAGAGGAGCAGCAGACCTGCTCGGTGCCACCAAGATGGACAGACCTGAAGATTTTGAATGGAACCCAATAACCAAGAGTGTCTTTGTTGCCCTCACCTATAACGAAAGAAGGGGTCAGTCCGGATATCCTGGCACAGACAAAGCAAACCCAAGACCACTCAATCACATGGGACACATAATAGAGATCAAGGAACAAAACAACGACCCTACTTCCACCAGGTTCACCTGGGTGATGGCTATGCTCTGCGGAGACCCAAGGGCAACCGACGAAAACAGAAAGCTATACATCTACGGACAGCCCGCCAAAGAAACCACACCTGCCATTTCTGCACCCGACAACTTTGCCTTTGACAAGCTCGGAAATGTGTGGATAGCGACGGATGGAAACCCAAGCCCCAACAGGCTCGCCAAGAACGATGGTGTATATACCCTGAATGTATACACCAAAGAGTTAAAGATGTTCCTCTCTGGAGCGCCCGGTTGTGAAATATGCGGTCCTGAGTTCTCCGAAGACTACAAGACCTTCTTCTGCACTATACAGCATCCCGGAGAGGACGGTGCCAATACCAGATGGCCCTACCTTGGCGATGGTGTAGTTGTCCCAAGACCCTCCGTAATTCAAGTTCAAAGGGAAGACCGCAAGGAAGTCTATCTATAAAGGGTCCTGGGGAGGCTCCTGCCTCCTCCTCTTTTTTCTTTTTTTTCCTTTTTTTTAATGATATTTCACCTTATGGCAGACCTTTTTGTTAAGAAATTGTTAACCTTTTTTGTCAGAAATTAATAATTTCTTAACACTAAAGCATTAGCATATTCCTTAACATGTATGCCATAGTAGAAATTCACGATGTGTCGCCTTTCTACAAACAGGAAGTTTATCAGGCGGTGGAATTTCTGCAAAGGCTAAAAATAGATAAGTTCTCCCTTTTGGTCATCCCAAACTACAGGGAAGAACACCCTCTCTATAAACATAAAAATTTTGTTGGTTTTTTGAAGGCACTGGAGCAAGAGATCGTTCTGCACGGATACAGCCATAAGGCTAAAGTAAAGCTCTCTCAGATCCTTTACACTTACGGGGAAGGGGAGTTTGGGGAGGGGGGCATTGAAGAAACCTACCAAAAGATAGAAAAGGCTTTAGACATCTTTGAGTCTCTATCCCTTACTGCAAAGTTCTTTGTGCCCCCTGCGTGGATTTCAAACCCATGGCTGGAGGATGTACTCTCTGCCTTTGGCTTTAGGGCTGTGGGCTACAGGGATTTCATAAAGGACCTGCAGAGCGAGGAAAAGATACCTTCCCCCTCCATTACCTTCAGCAACAGACCAGTGCTTTCCTTTCTTAGCCTGATGGCGGTGCCCACCCTTCTAAAGCTTTACGGAAGGGCAAAGGTTTTGAGACTCTCTTTGCACGCAAGGGATTTCAGAGACAGAAGAAAGATAGTCCTTTGGAGGTCCATTCTAAAGAAAGTAAAAAAAGAAAGGGAGGTGATTAGCTATGAGGAACTCTTTAGCAAAAGCAGACCTGCACCTTCACTCCAAGGCGTCTAACCTGCCGGGTGGATGGTTTAGCAAGCTGATCGGATGCCCCGAGAGCTTCACGGAGCCCATGGAAATATACAAAAGGCTAAAGGAAAGGGGCATGACCTACATAACCATCACAGACCACAACACCATAGATGGCGTTTTGGAGATCGCCCACCTGCCGGAGGTCTTTATAAGCTGTGAGTACACGGTGGAGTTTCCGGAGGAAAAGGCAAAGGTGCACGTTTTAGCCTACGGCATAGACGAAAAGATTCACGAAGACCTCATGAAGTTGAGGGAAAATGTTTATGAATTTGTTGCCTATTTAAAAGCCAAGAACATAGCCCACTCCTTGGCACATCCCTTGTATCCGGTGCAGGATACAAAGATCACCAAGTCCCTGGTGGAGAAGTTTGTCCTTCTGTTTGATAACTGGGAGGTCATAAACGGCACCCGCGGAGAGAACCTAAGGGAGTTGGAGGAAAAACTGGCAAGGCTCTACGATGGTTGGGAGAAAATTCATCAGCTTGAGGAAAAGTACAAGATAAAATCCCTTAGAACAAGACCTTATATATCCTTTACTGCGGGTTCTGACGACCACGGCGGTATGGATGTGGGGAGAACTTGGACAGAAGCCCAAGCCCTTTCAAAGGAAGAGTTTTTACAAGCTTTAAGGGAAGGGAGGACTTGGGTAAATACGGAAAAGCTAGGCTACGAAAGGCTTTTGAACATGGTCTCTCGGGTGGGCTATGACTTTCTCCTAAACAAGGGAAAAATTCCCTCCGCCCTAAAACCCTTTACGGACTTTATCTTTATGCACTCCAACAACCCAATGACGGAACTCTTTTTGAGGACCTTCTTGGGCACCAACGCAGAAAGGCACTCCCTCCTGAAGGAAGCTTTAGACAAAGTCCCCAAGCTTGCCTTAGAGAGGCTCCTAAAAGAACCCTCCACCTCTACCCTTGGTGAGTCCATCCTTGCCTTGATTCTTCACTCTGCACCCGTATTTTTAGCCTACAGACAAAAAACCGAGGAGAAAAAGGCAGAAGAGGTTGCAAAAAGCTTTGGCATCATACCAAAGAGAAAAGAAAGGCTTGCATACATAACAGACACACACTTTGAAATAAACGGTGTGGCAAGAAGCTCAAGGATCATTAGGGAGTTGGCGGAAAAGCACGACCTACCCTTAGATGTAATAGCCGTCTGGGACGGAGATGTTAGAGAGAGTAACCTGGTCCTTTTGAAGCCAGCCTTTGAGTTTTCTACGCCCTTCTACGAAGAGTTTAAACTTCGTGTGCCTACCCTTATATCTCTTCTGGACCTTTTGAGGAACTATTCAAGGGTGCATATAGCCACGCCGGGACCTCTGGGCATTATGGCTTTTGGCGTTGCCAAGGCTTTGGGACTTCCTACAACTTTTACCTTCCACACGGATGTACCTGCCTACGCATACACCTACACAGGAAGCCGGGAACTTATGGACATCTCTTACAAGCTCATTGCCCTTCTTTGCAACGCCTGCGAAAGGGTCTTTGTACCCTCCGAAGCTTACAAAAAGCTCTTAAAGGAAAAGGGAGTAAAGGAGGAAAAGATCAAAGTCTTCAAGAGGGGCGTGGATACAAGTCTGTTCAACCCCTCCAAAAAGGAAGATGGCTTTTTCCAAAGAAAGTTTGGCGTGCAGGTTAGGGGAAATGTGGTCCTCTATGTGGGCAGGGTCTCAAAGGAAAAGAACTTGGATGCCTTCTTGTACTGTGCCAAAAACTTTCCGGAGGATACCTTCATCATAGTGGGGGATGGACCCTACAGAGAAGAAATAGAAAAGAAAAAGCCAAGGAATGTTTATCTTTTGGGATATCTGACCGGGGAAGAGCTGGCAAAGGCGTACGCCAGTGCGGATGTGTTTTTGTTCCCCTCTGAGACGGAGACCTACGGACAGGTGATCTTGGAGGCTATGGCAAGCGGGCTCCCTGTAGTGGTAAGTAGCAAGGGTGCATCCCACGAACATGTGGAAGAGGGAGTAAATGGATTTATAGCGCACTCTTATGAGGATTTTGTGGAAAAGCTGGGAAGACTGCTGGAATCTCCACGCCTGAGGGAATTCATGTCCGCCGAAGCCCTAAGGTACACCCAGTCTATGGACCTGACTGAGACTTACTTAGACTATATAAACAAACTTCTGGGACGCGTAGGAGTGAAGGTATGAAGCTTATGGATATAACTCCATATTATCATCCCACCAGCGGTGGCATAAAAACCTACATAAACTACAAGGTAGAGTTCATGAAAAACCAGGATGTGGAACATGTAGTGGTTGTCCCCGGTAAAAAGCCCAGAACCTACACGGTGGGAAGGACTCGTTTTTACGAGCTATCCTCTTTTGGTCTCATCGGTGGATACAGGTTCTTTTCTTCCGTGAAGGAAATAAACAGAATTATTGAGGAGGAAAAGCCGGATGTGGTGGAGCTAGGGGGAACCTATCTGTTGGTCCCTTTCCTAAAAAGAAAGAACTACCTTCTATCTGTCTTTTATCACGCGGATGCCAAGAGGGAAATAGAGCTTATGCCAATGCCGAATCCCTTTAAAAAGGTGCTCTTAAACCATGTCTTTGAAAGGTGCCTAAAAAAGGCAGACCTTCTGCTGGTTCCCACGGAGAAGTATAAAAGGGAGTTTGACGCACTTGGCTTTGAGAATGTGTATTACACACCAATGGGAGTGGATACAGAGCTTTTTAATCCCTCCAAGCGGGACTTTTACTTAAAAAAGCTCTTGGGAGTGGAAGAGAAGAAATTTTTACTCCTGTATGCGGGCAGGCTGAGCGTAGAAAAGGGCATAAAAACCCTCCTGCAAGCCTTTGAGCTTTTGGACCCATCCCTCTTCCAATTGGTAGTGGTAGGCAAGGGACCCCTTAGCTTTTTGGTAAAGTGGTATGCAAAAAGATTTAACAATCTAACCTACATACCCTACTTGGAAAAAGGGGAGCTCTCTGTCCTTTATGCCAGCGCGGACCTGTTTGTTAGTGCGTCCTCCTTTGAGACCTTTGGCTTTGCCTTTTTGGAAGCCCAAGCCAGCGGAACGCCAGTGTGTGCCTTTGACTTAGAGCTTGAAACCCAGATCCTCAAAGAATTCCTTTCCAAGGAGAGAACGTCCCAAGCCCTAGCCCAAGCTATTGTGAAGGGCACAGACCTTATTTCCAAGAGCACCCGTCTATACCTAAGGCAAAGGGTGGAAGAGGACTTTTCCATCTTCAAAAACCTTGAGAGGATAATAAGTCTCTACTACAGTAAAACCTTCGCTCGCACATACTGTTAAAATGTTTCTATGGAAAAGCTCTACGAGGGAAAGGCGAAGGTCATATATAAAACGGAAGAAGAGGACAAGGTAATAGTCTTTTTCAAAGACAGTGCCACCGCCTTTGATGCCACAAAAAAGGCTGAAATAGAAGGTAAGGGCGTTATAAACAACACCATTTCCAGCCTTCTCTTTGAGCTTTTGGAAAAATCGGGGATAAAGACCCACTACATAAAAAAGCTATCTGAGCGGGAGATGTTGGTTTGGAAGGCAAAGAGGTTTGACTTGGAGGTGGTAGTTCGCAACATCACCGCAGGGAGCCTGTGCAAAAGACTCGGGCTTGAGGAGGGGTTAGAACTTAAACCACCTTTGGTGGAGTTTTTCTATAAAAACGACCAGTTGCACGACCCACTTATATGCGTGGAACACATAAGGCTTTTGAACCTAGCAGAAGACTGGCAAGTTCAAAGTATGAAAGAAATGGCACTGAAAACCAACCAGGTGCTCAGGGAGTTTTTCAAAGAGCATGGGCTATTGCTGGTGGACTTTAAGCTGGAGTTTGGCATACTCCCCGATGGAAGTTTGGCGGTTATCGATGAGATATCCCCCGATACTTGCCGGCTCTGGGATGCAAAAACAAGGGAAAAATTGGACAAAGACCGCTTTAGGTTTGACCTAGGAGACCTAATGGAGGGCTATAGAAGGGTTTTAGAAAAAATTCAAGGTGGATAAACCACCAAACCCACCCTTCCCATCCTTCCCCAGATTTTATCCAGCCCTTGGGAAGGGTAAAACTTCATCTCTTCGTAGCCCGTATGGGCATAAAAACCCTCTCCGTCAAAACCCACCACCACCAAGTAGTGGGGCACGCTAACAAAAAGCGCACCCAGATCTACGAGGATTATCACAGGTAGTCCTCTGCTTATGTATTGTCTAAGTTTCTCAAGGTCCCCTCTAAAAAGCTCCGTCTTGAAACCTTTCTTTTTTGCGTAGTTCTCAAGGTCTGTGATAAGGGCGCCCTTTAGCTTAGGAATATAAACTTCTTTGGCTATTTCATCTTGGTCTATGTATAGGTTATAGTAGGCAAAAACACTGCTGAGGGAGGCGGGACCGCAAAATTGGTCCCGTTGTTTTACAAAGGGAACTTTTAGGATTACCTTATTATGATTTCCTTGTTGAGGAGCTTCAGAAGGATCACCACCAGTATGGCGATCACCAAGAGGGATATGACCACCCCAAGCCCATCTCCACCTGCCAGCACCTTCTCCGATGCCCTGGCTAAGACGTGTATTTGCTGGTCGTCCATCTCCGAGAGTTTTTTTTCTATTTCCTCTTTGCTGAGCCCATAGGCTTTCAATTTCTCTTGAACTATTTTGCTCTCCAGAGCCCTCTGAATGGTTCTTATGTCTTCCTCCCTGTTTATCTTTGACACCTCCTCAGAGGCGGGCTTGGAGCCCACAAGTCCTGCCACCGCAGGGGCGGAGTTAAAAAGGAAAAACCAACCAGCTATTGCAAGGGCTAACGCGGGATTTCTCAACTTCTTCCACATACTTTCAACCTCCCAAAAAATATTATAAAAAGTCCTCCAGCTGAGGATTGACAGGAAGGGTTCCGTAGATGGCACCCTTTACCACAACCTTCCTACCCTCCACCTCCACACGACCTTCGGAAATCCACTTTACAGCCTGAGGAAGTATCTTATGCTCAAACTCAAGGATCCTTTGGGATAGGCTCTCTTCAGTATCTTGGGGTAGCACGGGCACGCATGCCTGGACGATCACGGGTCCATTGTCAAGTTCCTCAGAAACAAAATGCACTGTGCAACCGGTTAGCTTTGCCCCATACTCTAAGGCTTGCCTTTGGGCATGCAATCCCTGAAAGGCTGGAATAAGAGAAGGATGGATGTTTATAACGCGCATGGGGAAAGCCTTTAAAAACTCTCCACTGAGCACCCTCATAAAGCCCGCAAGGACTACCAGCTCCACGCCTTTTTCCTTCAAAAGCTCCACCATCCTTCTTTCAAACTCCAGCTTGCTTTTAAATTCCCTTCTTTCCACCACCGCATACTCAATTCCATGCCTTTTGCATCTTTCTATGGCGTAAGCTTGAGGGTTGTCGGAAATAACTAAAGCTATCTCTCCCTTTATCTTTCCCTCGTTGTAAGCGTTTATGAGGGCTTGTAGGTTGGAGCCCCTGCCGGATACCAAAACACCCACCCTCATGTCTTCTGCCTGAGGGCAGGAAAGAGTATTACCTCCCTTATAGAATCCACATCCGCCAAAAGCATTACCAGTCTATCTATACCTATACCCTCTCCAGCGGTGGGTGGCATACCATACTCCAGAGCCCTTATAAAGTCCTCATCCATAGCCATGGCTTCTTCATCTCCCATCTCCTTTTCCTTCAACTGTTCTAAGAACCTCTCCCTCTGCTCCATAGGGTCGTTTAGCTCTGTGTATGCGTTGGCTATTTCCTTGCCTGCTACAAAGAGCTCAAACCTCTCCACCAAATCTGGGTCCTCACGGTGGGTTTTTGCCAAGGGTGAGAGCAGTTTTGGAAAGTCTATCACAAAGCAAGGTCCCCAAAGTTCATCCTCCACCAGCAAGTCAAAGACCTTGTCTATTAACTTAGCATGGGTTAGCGTTTCCGCCTTGGGTACTCCCACCTCCTTTGCCAACTTTCTGAGACCATCCACGTCCCTCAAAAAGAAATCCTTGTCTTTGCCCGTCTTTTCCTCCAAAAGTTCAAAGTAGCGGTATCTTTTAAAGGGCGGTGTAAAGTCTAGCTCCTTGCCCTGGTAGGTTATCTTTAGCCCACCCACAAGCTGGTTTAACAGGTAAGAAAAAAGTTCCTCGGTGAAGACCATAAGGTCCTTGTAGTCCCAGTAGGCACAGTAAAACTCAAGCATGGTAAATTCCGGGTTGTGGGTGGTATCTACACCCTCGTTGCGGAAGTTCTTACCAAGCTCATAGACCCTGTTTATGCCTCCCACAATGAGCCTCTTTAGATAAAGCTCAGGGGCGATCCTCAGATAGAGGTTCTGCTCAAGGTAGTTGTGATAGGTTATGAAGGGCTTGGCGTTTGCACCGGACGCTATGGGTTGGAGGATGGGAGTTTCCACCTCCAAAAAGCCCCTGGAGTCTAAAAACTTCCTTATTTCGCTTATAAGCCTGCTCCTTAGGAAAAAGACCCTTCTGGCATGCTCGTTGGCGATCAGATCCAAGTATCTTTGCCTGTATCTAACCTCTACGTCCTTCAACCCATGCCACTTTTCCGGTAGAGGATGCAAACTCTTTGCCAAAAGTACCCACTCCTTTACCTCAACGGTAAGCTCTCCCGTGTTGGTTCTGAAAAGCCTTCCCTTAACTCCCAGTATGTCCCCTGGGTCTACAATTTCCTCAAAATCTTTAAAAGAAGCCTCTCCCACAATGTTCTGCCTTAGGTATATCTGAAGCTTTCCGGTAGCATCCTGAAGGTGTGCAAACAGGGCTTTCCCCATAGGGCGAAGGGTTATCACCCTACCCGCTACAGAAACCTCCACATCCTCCGGGTTTATGTCGTATTTTCCCTTTACCTCTGAAACATCAAGGGCATCTCCTTCCGAAACTACTGCCTGGTCTAAGGTTAGCTTGCCCTCCCACCTTGTAAGAACTCCTTCAAGAACTACATCCTCCCCCTGCTTTAGCCCTTGGGCAGTCCTTACCAACATCTCCACCCCACCCTTTTGATCCTCAAGCCTAATTAAAAAGCTGTCTTCCTGCTTAGAAACCCTTTTGACCTTGCCCCTTATTTTTACCCTTTCCCCCTGTGGTTCTCTTTCATACTGTCTTCTTAACTCTCCAAGGTTATGGCTGATTTCATATTTGTATGGATAGGCTACACCCCTTTCCCTGAGATTGTTTAGCTTTGCGAGCCTTGATTCTTCCATAAGGCAATTATTTTAAATTATTCCAGCGAAAGACCGCTTTCAAAATCCTCTGGGCTCAAACTTTCGCAAGCGGATTTCACCTTCTCTATGGCGGTGTAGAAGTCATCGGCGATAACCCTAACACGCATACCATAAGCCTTTTGCACCGCCTTTCTTATGATCTCTCCCTTCATAAGGGCATTGTCCCATCCAAACTCTGCATACTTCTCATTTACCAATCTATTCAGCTCAAAGAGGGCTTTAGCCCTATTCCTTCTTTCTTCCACCGCAGAGCTGAGGGGAAGCCGCAGGAATTTATCTATCTTTGAAACAAAGCTTTCGTAAAAGCTGGCGGAGAACTTGGGCTCAAGCTCTTCTATGGTAAAGCCAAGGGTTATGTATTCGGGTTTTTCAAAGTAGTCTATAAGGTCCTCCTCCAACTGACTGTCGTTTTCTTTAAAAAGTTCCATGTAAAGCCTGTAGGCTTGCTTGGACTTTTCTTTCACGTTGGGTGGCTTTTCGGTGTTCAATTCCAAAAAGTAATGATAAAGTTCTTCGCCCACCACAATAGCTAAAATTTCATCCACTCCAAGCTCCCTTAGAGCAAAAAACCTATGCTGACCATCTATCACATAGAATTTACCCTCCCTCTGCACCACAATTATGGGCACCAGAAAGCCCAACTTTTCTATGGCGGTTTTTAAACGCTCTTTTAAAGTTTCTGAGAGGTCCCTCTGAAAGTGTGGAACTTCAATCTCTTTTACGTCCAGCAGGCATAGAGAGAGCGTCCTGTGCCTTACTGGCTCCTGAAAGCTTGCAATTTCCCTCATAGAATTTTATTTTATAATGGATGGCGTGAGGACTAAGTTAGCTCCTCTAGAATCTGGAGGAACATCCCAATGAAGGATCTTTCTAAGACAACTTACATAACTTCCTTAAACTTGGCACAGCTGAGAGAGTTAGTTAAGAGCCTTGGATGGGAGCCTTACCGGGCAGACCAAATTCTAAACTGGGTTTATAAGAAATTCGTAACAAACTTTGAAGAGATGACAAACCTATCAAAGGAGCAAAGAAGATTTTTGAGTGAAAATTATTCTATCCACAGCTTAGAATTGGTGCAAAAGGTGGAGGGTGGAGATTCTACAAAGTTCTTGTTTAAAACCACCGATGGGCATCTTTTGGAGACAGTGCTAATATACGAGCGGGACCATCTTACCCTGTGCGTATCTTCCCAAGTAGGCTGTGCGGTGGGATGCACCTTTTGTGCCACTACCCAGGATGGGCTTGTTAGAAACTTAAGGACCGAAGAGATCATAGACCAGTTTTTGCAAGTGCAGAAGCATGCACCACAAAAGATAAGAAACGTAGTCTTTATGGGTATGGGTGAGCCTCTGGCTAACTATGAAAATGTTAGAAAGGCGGTGGAGATTATGGTTAGCCCATGGGGGCTTGACCTGTCCAAAAGGAGGGTTAGCATATCCACCAGTGGGCTTGTCCATCAGCTCAGGCTCATGGCTCAGGACCCACTAATGAGAGAGTTAAACTTGGCAGTTTCCATTAATGCACCCACTCAGGAACTTAGAGAAAAGCTTATGCCCCTTTCAAAGACAAACACTCTCCAGGACCTAATGGAAACCCTCTATCAGTTTCCCTACCCCTCCGACAGAAGGATCATGATAGAGTACGTGCTTTTGGAAGGGGTAAATGATGAAGAGGTGCATGCGAGACAGCTCGCAAACCTTCTCAAAAAGAAGAGAAATAAATTCAAGGTGAACCTCATACCCTTTAACCCAGACCCATCTTTGCCTTACAAGAGACCATCAATGGAGAGGGTTTATAGGTTTCAAAAAATCCTTTGGGAGGAGGGTATATCTACCTTCATAAGGTTGAGCAAGGGTGTGGATATATTTGGCGCTTGCGGTCAGCTGAGAAGGAAAAGACTTGTGTTAAGATAAAAGTCCTATGGAAAAGAAAGGTAGATGGATCACCGAGCTTATTGTGATAGTTATAATAGTCCTTCTCATTAGGGCGTTTGTAGCCCAAGCCTACAACATTCCCTCGGGTTCTATGAAGCCCACACTATTGGTGGGAGATTTCATACTGGTAAATAAGCTGGTGTATAGGTTTTCGGAACCTCAAAGGGGCGACATAGTGGTCTTTAAGTATCCAATAGACCCAAACATAGACTTTATAAAAAGGATAATTGCCTTACCAGGGGAAGAAGTTGAAGTAAGAAACAACCAAGTTTTCATAAACGGAAAGCCACTACATTTAATTGAAGTAGGAAGAGGCGAAGAAAACGGTTTAAGAAAAGTTATTTACGAAGAGGTCCTGCCCGAGGGCAAAAAGCATAAAGTCCAGTTCTACGAAGATTTTCCCTTCTCAAAAAGAGACTTTGGACCTGTTGTGGTCCCACCCAACCATTATTTTGTAATGGGAGACAACAGAGACAACAGCGAGGACAGTAGATACTGGGGCTTTTTGCCAAGGGAAAACATAGTAGGAAAAGCCTTTGTAATATACTTCTCAGGAGATGTTCCGCCTTTGCAGACCACCGATGTTAGCATTTTTACCGGGATAAAACAACTAATACTTGCAATATTACATCCAAGATTTGAGAGGATCGGAAAACCTCTCATATGGTAAATACGGGAATTTCCGCCTCTAAGAACCTTTCTAAGGTAAGCAAAAGCACCGTTGGTGACATTTTTGCAGAATGCAGGGTGTAAATAAACAGTTCTGGAAGTTTCTTAACATCCACAAAGCTATTAGAAATGGCTCTACCCTCCACTTCCACATACTCGCTGAGTCCATCCAATATAAGTTCGTATTTTTCCTTGGGTATTCGTTTTTCCAATTCAAAGAGTATGCTACTCAAAAGACCGAGGATAAGTATCTCATCCTCTAGATTTGCCAAGTTAAAGGTATTCTTTTGTTTAGAAATCTTTTCAATAACATCATCCACACCCTCCAATATTGGATTTCCAAAGGCTGGACGTATTACGGAGGGATTTAGAAGTCTAATTTGAGCAAGGCCTATGGTGTTTTCAATGCCAGAAAAGTTAAGCTTGTGATAAAGGATAACCCTCTCAATTTTAGCAGTTTTATGAGCGGAGTATTCCTCTGGAAGACAGTAGGAGCTAAAGAGCTTAGAGGAGAAGAGGATTTTTGTTTTTTCTTCAAAGACTACAAAACTTCCCTTCTCTGGTAAAAAGGGAGTTTTTATAAACCGAAGAACATCGCCCGTTCCAAGGCTAAGAAGACCATCTGGAAAGCTTTCCACAAGCTTTATCCGCCTTTCTGGAACACCTAGACCTATCAAGCTCAGTGCTATGGGAAGGCTCGTGATAACATAAAGCTTGGGAGCTAAATTAAGTAGGTTCAAAATGCTTTGGGTATCTTCTGGAAGTAGGTCCATCAAAATTAAAGCTCTCAAATTTTCTAACTTACCAACAGCCTTTTCTATTTCATCCCTTACAATAGAAAACCTGTGGTACGGTAGCACATTGAAAAGTAGGGAAACATAACTGTCCCCCTTTTCGTAAACTCTCAAGTACATATTCCTCTGTAGCAAACCTTCAGGGTCCAAAGAGTTTATCAGAAAGAGTCCCTCTTCCACTGATAACATACTTGGCGCGGGCGGTTGAACCTCCTCATGAACCTCCTGCGGGACTGTCTCTTGAACTACCTCTGGATAGGCGATAGAAGGTTGCGGTTGAACTTCTTCAAGTAGCATGGAGAAAAATTCTGCGTTGTTCTTAAAGTATGTGATCAATTTTGCTTCTTCTGTGTACGGAAGGAACTTAACACTAACATTATCTGATTTAATTATTCCCTTAAAATGCTCAGGGCTACAGGAAAGCCCTTTAACTGCACCCGCTTTTACATACACTTCACAACTAAGACCATCCGCATTAAGAAAGACGCCAGTGGATGTATTCCTTGACAAAAGGCTTATAAAAAGGTTCATAATTCCCAAATCCGATGGAATACTGTCATGAAGACTTTCAAGGGTCTGATAGAGCTTGGCAGATTTGTTAAGAAATTCCAAGGGGTTGAAGGGTAAGATCAGTATGTTGAAATCGCTAAAGCCGAATTTTCTAAGCTCTTCCGCCTGCTGATAATCTTCCACCAAAAATATAGGAACAACAAAGTAGCCTTCCTTAAGCAGTTCCACAAAAAAATCTCTATCCTTCCATCGGAGTATTAAAAAGTCTGGTGAAACCGCTTTCAATAAGTCCTTAGCCTTTTTCTCGTCCAATGCAACCATAAGCTTATGTCCCGTTATGTCTAAAATATCACCAAAAATAGGATAAAACCTTTTCTCTTTGTCAAAGAGCAAAAACTTCATTACACCACCTCCCCTTTTTTGGATGCTACAATTAAAAGGTTAAGCTGTTCTCTGAGGATGTTCATGGAATGCACCACCATAAAAAAGCCATGCTCCACGTTCAAAAGAGCAGTCTGAAATGCTAAAGAATCTTCCAAAAGCCTGAGCTCCCTTATTTTCCTGTAATACTCATCCAGTTCTGTCCCGCATTCTAAGAGCTTTTTTACCACTTCTTGGCTAAGGTTCAAAGCTTGTTCTCTTGTATCCAAAGCCTGCCTACCTCCTTTCCTCTTTTTCTTGGAATATGGTACCTGCTAAAGAGGATAGATTCTATCTTTTTTAGGTCTATCTCCTCCAAACCTTCAAAAATGAGGGCATTTTCCTCCTCCCGATGGATCACGCTTACACTACCCTCTCCCACCACCACATCACCACCACCCGCCATAAAGCCCACCGCCAAGGACATGGTGGCAAAATTGAGCACGTTTATTCCCAAGGTGGGTTTTTCTTCTCCTTTTATGACTAAATAGGTACAAAGGGCTAAGCCGATCCTGAATAGACTCTCTGCGGTAAAGGGATAATCGCCCATATTTCCATAGAGCTTTTTACCATCAAAGAGGCTCTTTGACAGCATTCCAAACCTCACCTTCAAGGTCTTCTATGCCTCTTTCCCCTCTTTTTGCAAACAGAAAGAACTCTTCGTTTCCCTTTGCTCCCCTTGGCTTTGCCTTAATAACCCTTAGTACAGAAAAACCAAGCTCTTTTAGAAAGTTTGCCACGTCCAACACTGCTTCTGCTTTCTTTTCGTCATCCTTCACCACACCCTTTTTGACGAACTTTGGGGGAAGCTCAAACTGAGGCTTAACCAAAACCAACAGAAAACCCTCCTCTTTTAAAAATTTTACCACCACAGGCAAAAGCTTTTTGGAGGATATAAAGGATACGTCCATGGTTATTAGATCTACCTTTTCGGGGATATGCTTCTCTGTAAGCTCCCTTGCATCCGTCTCTTCATAGAGGACTACCCTTGGGTCCTGCCTCAGCTTTTGGTCCATCTGAGCTTTCCCAACGTCTACTGCATAGACTTTCTTGGCACCCCTTTGTAAAAGACAGTCTGTAAAGCCTCCCGTAGATGAACCCACATCCAAAACAGTAAAACCTTCCACCGAAAGTCCAAGCCTTTCGAGGGCGTGTTCAAGCTTGTACCCTCCCCTTGAAACATACCTAAAGGGCTCCTTTATTTCTACCTTTGCATTTTCTTTGACCCGTTGTCCAGGCTTGTCTACCACCTTGCCATCCACAAGGACCAAGCCGGACATGATCAGGGCCTGTGCCTTTTCCCGAGTAGGGGCAAGTCCTTTTTCCACAAGATACTGGTCAAGCCTCAAAGCCTAAGAAGATGCTTTATAAGGTAAAGAATAAGCAAAAGAACAAGTGGAGAGAAGTCAACGTTCCCATAGGTGGGAAGAATACTTCTTATGGGTCTCAAAAGGGGTTCAATCAACGCGTCCAACTTCTTGTAAAAACCACTCTCCCTAACCTGAGGAAACCACGAGCCTATCGCATGAACTAAAACTAAAATTATCAAAAGGTTTATAAGGAGGGAGAGTAGCCCCTTTATCATTCAACCAGTTCTAAGATGGCAAGCTCGCAGGAGTCTCCGATCCTTCTAAAGGGAAGTTTGATAATGCGTGTGTATCCACCGTTCCTTCCCTCAAAGCGGGGACCGATCTCCTCAAAGAGTTTCTTTATCACCTTTTTATCGGGCATTAGCTGAAGAGCTCTCCTCCTGGCTGAGAGGTCTCCTTTCTTGGCGAGGGTGATGAGTTTTTCCACAAAGGGGCGAACCGCCTTTGCCCTCTGCAAGGATGTTTCTATTCGCTCTTCCAGGATAAGGGCTCTGGCTAAGGACCTGTAAAGGGCAAGCCTTTGCTCTTTTGTTCTATCAAAGTGTTTCTTTTTAACCCTGTGCCTCATTTTTTTTTACCTCCTACCCGTTAAGTCCATGCCTAAGTGTAAACCCATTTGCTTTAGGGCTTCCTTTATCTCGTTTATAGCCTTTCTTCCTACGTTTTTGGTGCTCTTTAGCTCTTCCTCCGTTAGCTTTACTAAATCTCCTATGGTGGTTATGCCCATCCTCTTTATGGAGTTAAGTGCCCTCTGGGAAATGTCAAGCTCCTCGATGGGTAGAGCGAGCTTTTCTATGAACTCGTCTGTGGGAATGGGCTCTTCTATAACCCGAGGAATCTCGTAAGAGATATTTTCCAGCAAGGAGAAATTCCTGATAAGTATTGCTACCGCCTCTTTAACCGCCTCTTCCGGGCTTTTGCTTCCATCTGTGTATATCTCCATTATAAGCCTGTCGTAATCGCTTCTCTTTTCTACCCTGGTTTTTTCTACTCTGTAGGCAACGTGCTTTACTGGATTAAAGTCCCCATCCACCAGTATCCAACCTACCTCTCCAAAGGATTCCATCTCTTCCGTGGGCACATATCCTACACCCCTTTCAACTCTCACTTCCATATTTAGTTCCACGTTTGGGTCTGTAATGGTTGCCACCTTAACTTCTGGCGTGATCAACTCCACGTTTGGGGGTAAAGAAAAGTCCTTAGCATAGACAGGCCCCTCTCCCTTCTTTTTAAGATAGAGCACCTCCACATCAGAGTTTGTCATTCTAAACTTAACCTCTTTGAGGTTTGCCAGAATTTCTAAGACGTCTTCCTGCACTCCGTCAAGGGCAGAAAATTCATGATAGACACCGTAAATCTTTACTCCCGTTATTGCACAGCCCTCTATGGAGGAAAGTAGCACCCTTCTTAAGGAATTTCCTACGGTTATGCCAAAGCCCCTTTCCAAGGGCTCTATTACAAGACGACCGTAGGTGGGGCTTATTTCTTCCCAAAATATCTTGTTAGGATAGATAAGCTGTCTTAGCATACTCTTTCCTCCTTAAACCCTTGAGTAAAACTCTATCACGTATTGCAAATTGATCGGGATCTCCAGCTGAATATCCTTGGGCAGGTCTATAACCTTTCCTCTAAAGTTCTCCTTGTCAAGTTCCAACCACACAGGCACACTCCTTGGGTCTTTGTTCTCCAAGTTCTCCTTTATTTGAGGGATGTCCCGAGAGGAAGGCTTGACCTCTATTACGTCTCCCACAGAAACCAAGTAAGAGGGAATGTTAACCTTCTTGCCATTTACTAAAATGTGGCCGTGCACCACAAACTGCCTTGCTTGCCTTCTGGTGCACGCAAATCCGAGCCTATAGACCACGTTATCCAGCCTTCTCTCCAAAAGCTGGAGAAGAACTTGACCAGTGTTGCCCTTTGACTTGGATGCCATGTCAAAATACTTTTTGAACTGTTTTTCCCTTATGCCACCGTAGAGGAACTTTAGCTTTTGCTTTTCCATAAGTCTTAGTCCGTATTCGGTGAGCTTCCTCTTTCTTCCTTTTACCCTACCATGTTGTCCAGGTGGAAAGTTTCTCTTGCTCAAAATCTTGGGAGCACTTTTCTTACCTGATACTACCACACCGAACCTTCTGTCTATCCTTACCCAAGGACCTATGTACCTACCCATGCTTCATACCCTCCTTTTTGCGGGTGGTCTGCACCCATTGTGGGGTAGAGGAGTTACATCCCTTATCTTGGTTATCTTCAATCCTGCTGCATAGACCGCCTTCAGGGCTGACTCTCTTCCTGCACCCGCTCCTTTGATCCACACTTCCGCCTCCTGCAACCCGTACTCTTGCATAGCCCTCTTCACTGCCTTTTGGGCTGCAAGCTGTGCGGCGTAAGGAGTGCTCTTTCTGGTACCCTTAAAACCAACCGTACCACCGCTTTCCCAGACCAAAGTATTACCTTGCATATCCGTTATGTTCACTATGGTGTTGTTAAAGGTGCTAAGAATATGAACTATACCCTGCGTTACAATTCTCTTCTGTTTCTTTGCGCCTTGCTTTTTCTTTGCCATTGCTCTCCTCCTTACTTAGCTACCTTCTTTTTAGTACCACCAACTGTTTTCCTTTTACCCTTCCTTGTCCTTGCGTTGGTCCTTGTTTGTTGTCCTCTTACAGGAAGACCTTTTGCGTGTCTTATACCTCTATAACAGCCTATGTCTATTAATTTTTTTATGTTCAACTGTACCTCTCTTCTTAGGTCTCCTTCCACCTTGTAATTTTGTTCTATGAATTTCCTTATGGTGTTAAGCTCATCGGGAGTTAGCTCACCCAAACGCTTCGTACAGGGTATGCCCGTTTTTTCGCATATCTCCCTTGCCCTGGACCATCCTATGCCATAAAGGTAAGTGAGGGCTACTTCCAACTTCTTATGGTCTGGTAGGTCTACGCCCGCTATCCTTGCCATAGCTTTCCTCCTTAGTTACCCTGTCTTTGTTTGTGCTTTGGGTTCTCGCATATAACCATAACCCTGCCTTTTCTTCTTATGATCTTGCATTTGGTACATATAGGTTTTACAGAGGGTCTTACCTTCATCGCAAACCTCCTAAAGGAAGGATATTATAACACATTATTCTCTGTATATGATCCTTCCTCTGGTTAGGTCATAAGGTGATAGCTCCACCTTTACCCGGTCTCCTGGTAGGATCCTTATAAAGTGTACCCTCATCTTTCCAGACACGTGAGCCAACACTGTATGTCCCGTGTCTAACTTTACCCTAAACATGGCGTTGGGCAACGCCTCCTCTACTGTTCCCTCAAGGACAATTCCCTTTTCTTTATATTTCTCTTGGTCTTTCTTCTTAGCCATCAAAAAACCCCCTTGGTAAATTGGGTTAAAACAATTGGACCATCCTTGGTTATTGCTACCACATATTCATAGTGAGCAGCTGGGCTTCCGTCTGCAGTCAAAACAGTCCATTGATCCCCATTATGGGTAATCTCGGAGGTACCAAGGGCAAGCATGGGTTCTATGGCAAGCACCATGCCTGCGCGCAGTTTCATATCCCTTTCGTGTTTAAAATCCTCCATGTGGTTTGGCACAAAGGGAGGCTCGTGCACCTTCCTTCCTATACCGTGCCCTCCCAGGTTCTTTACAGGATAAACACCGTATTTGTCCGCAACTCTCTTTATGGCTTTAGTGATATCCGACAGAAAGTTTCCGGGTACGCAAGCCTTTACCGCCTCCTCAAGGGCTTCTTTGGTGGCTTTTAGCAGTCTCTCCTTATCGGGGTCTATCTTTCCCACGGGCACTGTAATGGCAGAATCGCCCGCATATCCATCAAGGATGGCACCAAAATCCAAGCTGACTATATCTCCCTCTTTTATGATCTGATCCTTCTTTGGCAGACCATGCACCACCGCAGAATTCACAGAAACGCACAAAGCGGCCGGGTAAGAAAGTTTACTAAAGGGAGGTCTATAGTTGAGAAAGGCTGGTCTTGCCCCTCTTTTTTTTACCTCTTCCCGTGCGATAAGGTCAAGCTCTGCTGTAGATACTCCCGGCTTTACATACTCTGCCACCGTCTCCAAAACTTCCACCACCACATCGCAAGCCCTTTTGATCTTATCCAGTTCCTTTAAAGAGTAAAGTTCCAACTGTGTCTTTTCAGCCATCCCTTACGAGACCCTTAACCTCCTCAAAGAGCTCTTCAACTCCTTTTCCTGCATCTAACTTATATATTATACCTTTTTCCTGATAAAATTCAATAAGGGGTTGGGTCTGCTTCCTATAAACCTCAAGGCGCTTTTTTACAACTTCCTCTTTGTCATCATCCCTTTGCACCAGAGTACCACCGCATAGGTCGCATACTCCTTCAACCTTGGGTGGATTGTATTTCACATGATAGACCGCACCGCACTTTGAACACACCCTCCTGCCCGATAGCCTGTCTATTATTACCTCATCGGGAACATCAAAAAATAGAACCTTTGAAATCTTTTCACCTTTATCTTTTAACATCTCTTCTAAAGCTAGGGCTTGATTGACAGTTCTTGGAAATCCGTCCAAGATCACGTTGCCATCTTTGGGCATGGTTTCCTCTATGAGCTGAACTATGAGTTCATCGGGTACCAATTCACCCCTATCCATGTATTCCTTAGCCTTCTTCCCCAAGGGTGTTTGGTTCTTTACCGCTTCCCTCAGGAGGTCGCCGGTGGATAGGTGTAAAAACCCCATCCTTTGGGACAAAAGCTTAGCCTGAGTGCCCTTACCCGCGCCGGGTGGTCCCAAAAAGACTAAAATCACTTTACCTTCCTCCTGAATTGGGTGTATTTTCTCTGAAGTAAGCCCGCCTCTATTTTGTTTATGGTATCAAGGGCTACGCCCACCACGATTAGAGCAGTTGTTCCTCCATAATAGAAGGGCACTTTCAACCAAAAGCTAACAAAAACAGGAATAACAGCCACTACGCTTAAGAATATGGCACCCACAAAGGCAAGCCTGTTTATTATCCCTTCCAAAAGCTTTTGGGTGTCTTGCCCCGGTCTTACCCCCGGGATAAAGGCACCCGCTTTTCTTAAGTTTTCAGCCACCTCTGCCGGGTTTATCAAAACCGCAGTATAGAAGTACGTGAAAAAGATTATAAACATAACATACAGAAAGTTGTAAAGGAACGTGGTTGGATTGAAGGCATCGTGCAGTGCTTTGGCAATGGGATGCTGGATAAAACCAAGCACGGTAGATGGGATTATGAGCAAAGACTGGGCAAAAATGATAGGTATAACGCCCGCGGGGTTGATCTTTATGGGTAAGTAAGTGGAACCACCCATTACCTCCTGCCTGCCTATTTGCCTTCTTGGATGCTGTACGGGAATTCTCCTTTCTGCCTCCTGTATAAAGACTATGCCAAAGGTCACCAGCAATACGAAAATGATGGCGCCCACCACCGCAAAGGGTGTAAGGTCTCCGTTCCTTAACATTTCATAGACCCTTATGATGGCGTTGGGAAAGCCAGCCACTATGCCCGCAAAGATAAGCAGGGACATGCCGTTGCCTATACCCTTTTCGGTTATCCGATCTCCCACCCACATTAAAAACATAGTGGAAGATACAAGGGCAACCACCGTGGTTATTATGAATAAGACACCACCCTCTGGCACAAGGGGAATACCCTTCGGAGACACCTGACCCCTGAGCCATAGGGCAATACCCATAGACTGCACAAAAGCTACAAACAAGGTCAAATATCTGGTGTACTGGTTGATCTTATACCTTCCGTAGTCTCCCTCTTCCTTCGCCAACCTCTGAAGCTCCGGTATTGCCACTGTCAAAAGTTGCATCATTATGGAAGCAGAAATATAGGGCATCACACCCAGGGCAAAGAGGGTCATACGGGAGAGATTTCCCCCTGAGAAGATGTCGTACAGATAAAAGATCGTTCCCTGAAAGCTCTTAAAAAAGTCCTGCAGAGCAGATGCATCCACACCGGGCAGGGGTATATGACTACCCAGCCGGTAAATGGCAAACATCAAAAGGGTATATATAAATCTTTTCCTTAGATCCTCTATGGCAAAGACTTGCTTTAGGTACTCTATCAAGCGATCACCTCGCAGGTCCCGCCTGCTTTTTCAATCTTCTCCTTAGCACTCTGAGAAAAGGCGTGAGCTTTCACCACAAGCCTCTTGGTTAGTTCTCCATCACCCAGTATCTTCACTGGCATTCCCTTTTTCACAAGTCCTTTCTCTAAGAGCTTTTCCGGTGTGACTTCCTCGCCTTCGGAGAAGTATCTGTCTAAGGTCTTTACATTCACCACCGAATACTCAACCCTGTTGGGACTTCTAAAGCCCCTCTTTGGAATCCTCTTGTGGAGGGGTGTTTGACCACCTTCAAACCAGGAAGGAAGCTTTCTGTCTCCGGACCTGCTCTTTTGTCCTTTGTGTCCCCTGCCTGCAGTCTTTCCATGACCGGAACCTGGACCTCTACCTACCCTTTTCCTTTCCTTTGTAGCACCCGGGTTTGGTGCAAGTTCATGCAGTTTCATCTTTCACCTCCTCCACTTCTACAAGGTAGTGGGCTACTCTTATGTTGCCCCTGACCATAGGGTTGTCCTCAAGCACCCTTTCATCTCCCACTTTTCTTAGACCTAAGCTTTTAACTGCCTTTATGTGTTTTTCTGGCTTTCCTGCCAAGCCTCTAACCAAACGCACCCTTAACTTTCCCATCTTTAAACCCTCGCATAAAGTTTGTATCTTTTTCTCAATTCCTCTTCGCTTATGCCTCTGAGTTTTGCCTCCTCCTCAAGGGTGGTTAGCTTTAAGAGGGCATCAAAGACCGCCCTTACCACGTTGTTGGGGTTGGTGGAACCCAAGATCTTTGTCAGCACATCCGTATATCCTGCCAGTTCAAAGATAGGTTTTGCAGCACCACCTGCCACTATACCCGTTCCCCTTCTGGCTGGCATAACCTTTATCATCGTGGGACCATAATGCCCTATCACATCGTGGGGAACCGTCCCCTCTACTATAGGTACCCTTATTATGTGCTTTTTGCCATCCTCTATTGCCTTTGCTATAGCTATGGGCACCTCCCTTGCCTTTCCAAGGCCAAAGCCCACAAAGCCTCTCCTGTCTCCTACTATTACCAAAGCACTAAAAGAGAACCTCTTTCCACCCTTTGTAACCCTCGTGGTCCTCTTGGCGTATATAAGACGTTCTTCCAGTTGAAGCTGATCTTGGATTTCAAGAATGTTCTGCTCCTTTCTTCTTTCGTCAATCAACTTTTCAATGGATACACCACCCATCTTAGCCTCCTTTTTTTCAGAACTCTAAACCAAGCTCTCTGCATTTATCTGCAAAGGCTTTAATTTTACCATGATATAAGAATCCACCCCTGTCAAAGACTACCTTCTTTATACCCTTTTCCAAAGCCTTTTTAACCAGAAGTTCCGCAACCTTTTGCACGTCCTCTATGGACTTTCCACCTCTCTTGCCCGTAAGCTGGACATAGTCCCGGTCTATGGAGGAAGCAGAGACCAACGTCCTTCCAGTGGTATCGTCTATGATTTGCGCATAAAAGGCATTTAAACTTCTATACACACAGAGCCTGGGCCTTTCTGGAGTACCAAAGATCTTCTTTCTTATTCTCTTGTGTCTTCTTTCTCTTCTTTCATGTCTGCTTAACTTTGCCATTTTCCCTTACCTCCTTACTTATTTACCCTTTCCGCCTTTGCCCTTTCCTGCAGCTTTACCTGCCTTGAGTCTTAGTTGCTCTCCTTCATACCTTATACCTTTACCCTTGTAGGCATCGGGCTTCCTGAAGGCTCTTATCTCCGCTGCTACTTGTCCAACTCTCTGCTTGTCAACACCACTGACGTAAATTTTGTTCTCCTTGACCTCTATCTTCACATCTTTGGGTATGGGATAGACAACCGGGTGAGAATAGCCCAAGTTTAGCTCTAAGTTGTTCCCTTTTACCGCCGCCCTGTATCCCAAACCCACTATCTCAAGGACCACCGTATAGCCTTCCGTTACACCTTTAATCATATTCCTTATGAGTGCAGCCATGGTGCCATGAATTGCCCTGTGAAAGGGTGCATCGGAGGGTCTTTCCAACTTTATATGATTGTTTTCTATGCTCAGCTTTATGTCCGGGTGGATGGCCAAAGAGAGTTTACCCTTTGGTCCTTCTACGTTTAAAACACCGTTAGTGTAATTTACCTTTACATTGCTGGGTATTTCTATGGGCTTTTTACCTATCCTTGACATGGCTCACCTCACCATACATAGGCTATTACCTCTCCACCTTTGCCGAGCTTTCTAGCTTCATGATCTGTTATTACGCCCGCATCGGTGGAGAGTATGGCGATTCCAAGACCTTTCCGGACATGGGGCACCAAGTGCTTTGGCACATAGATCCTTCTACCGGGTTTAGAGACCTTAACCAGTCCCCTTATTACGCTCTTGGTCTTTTTGGGGTCCGCGTACTTTAGATAAATCCTGAGCTTATATTGGGTGCCCTTTCTGTGCTCCTCAGAGTCAAGCCTTTCCCACTTGAGAATGTATCCTTCTCTTTGTAAAACGTTTAGGATAGCCTCTTTTAGCTTGGAGGAGGGAACATCCACATAATCCTTTCTTCTCATTATAGCGTTTCTTATGGCTGAGAACATATCCGCTACTGGGTCCATCTTTCAACCTCCTTACCAACTGGCTTTTCTTACACCGGGGAGCTCTCCCCTAAGGGCATGCTCTCTAAAGCAGAGCCTGCACATGCCAAAGTACCTTATAAAACCCCTAGGTCTTCCACAAAGGGGGCACCTGTTCTTCCGCCTAACCTCATACTTTGGAAAGTGCTTAATATCCTTTGCAACCTTTGCCTTTCTAGCCATCTTTACCTCCTAAAAACTCCTTATTGGTAAGCCCAATAGGGCTAATAGCCAAAGGGCTTCTTCGTCCGTCTCTGCTGTAGTGTGAATGATTATATCCATACCCCTTATTGCATCCACCTTTTCGTAGTCTATCTCTGGGAAGACGATTTGCTCTGCAATGCCAAAGGCGTAGTTTCCTCTGCCGTCAAAGGACCTTGGGTTAAGACCCTTAAAGTCCTTTACCCTTGGTAGGGCAACGGATATGAGCTTATCCAAAAAGTCCCACATCCTTTCCTTGCGAAGGGTAACCTTTAGACCTATGGGCATGCCCTTTCTGAGCTTAAAGCCTGCCTCGGACTTTTTAGCTCTCCTTACTGCGGGCTGTTGTCCCGTTATAGCCCTCAGGTCTTCCATAGCCCTCTCCAAGTACTTTATATCCTTGACCGCTTCTCCTACACCCATATTGACCACGATCTTTACCAGCTTGGGCACTTCCATAGGGTTTTTGTACCCGAATCGTGCTATCAGTTTGGGGACTACCTCGTCCTTGTATTTCTGATAAAGTCTTGGTACATATTTGGTTCCCACACTCATTTTTTAACCCTCTCTCGGACTAAGTCTATGTTTTCACCACATTTTTTGCAGAACCTGTATTTTCTCAGTGTGTCTCCTTCTTGCACCATCCTAAACCCCACTCTTGTAGGCTTTCCACACTTGGGACACACCAACATCACATTGCTTATGTGTATGGGTGCCTCAAACTCGTATATACCACCTTCTCTCACACCGGGAATTGCCTTCACGTGCTTTTTAACAAAGTTAACATTCTTGACAACCACCCTATTTTCTTTCCTAAGCACTTTTATAACCTCACCGGTTTTTCCCTTTTCCTTTCCTCTCATTACAACTACTGTATCACCCTTTTTGATCTTTGCTGCCATTAGACCACCTCCGGTGCAAGAGACGCAAGTTTAGTAAATCCTCTGTTTCTGACTTCCCTTGCTATGGGTCCCAGTATTCTGGTGCCCAAGGGCTCTCCGTACTGGTTGAGTAGGACCACCGCGTTGTCGTCAAACTTTATGTAGCTACCGTCCGGCCTCCTGATTTCCTTCTTGGTCCTGACCACCACTGCCCTATATATATTGCCCTTTTTGGCGGGGCTGTTGGGTGCTGCTTCCTTGACGGTCACTGTGACCACATCCCCAGGAACCGCATACTTCCTTGGGGCATAGGGTATGCCTATCACTTGAACCTTTTTAGCACCTGAATTGTCTGCAACATTACAATAAGTCTGCCTCTGTATCATGGCTTCTCTCCTGGATAAGTGAGACTATTAATTATATCAGAAAAATTTCAGATTTGCAAAAAATCCACCAAGCTATCTACATAGACAGAGATTCTCTATCAAAGCGATATACTCTTCCACAGAAGTTGCAGACCACTTCTGCTGGACCCTCCGCGAGTATTTCTTCTATTTCCTCCATGCTCAGAAGGCTAAGGCTCGCCTTGGCAATCTCTTCGTTGCAGGGGCAATAATACTCAATCTCCTTCAGACCCACAATCCTGGGCTTCATATCCCCGATGAGCTCTTCCAGAAACTCCTCAGGTCTCTTCCCCAAGGAAAGGATTTGAGAATAGGGAGGCAGTTCTCTGACCCTTTTCAGAAGCAACTCTTCAACTTTTGGACTTGTGCCACCCATAGTTTGGATCATGTAAGCGCCCGCGTGCTTAACACTCCCGTCTTCTTTTAAAACAACGCCTAAGTCTAAGGCGGTTTTTATCTGTTCAGACTGTTCAAAGTAATACAGAAGGTTTTCCCTTATGCTCTTGCTAACCACCGGGATTATGCTGGTGTATGGAGTACCCATACGAAGTTCTTTAACTACGGTTATGGTTTCCTCCCCCTCTGGATCTCCTTTGCCAATAAAGCCCCTTACCCTACCCATACCGTCTGCCTCTGCCACCAGGGAATACTCTGGAGTGCTTAACTTCAAAAGCACCTTTTGAGGGCTTCCATGTTTTAGGAGGGAGGAGAGAATTAAAGCGGACAGGAGCCATTCACCAAGTAAAATGGTGGAGCCGGGGTCCAACTGATGGACCCTCCTGGCAGTTTCTACTACCCTGTCTGCTTTTATAACATAGACCCTTATGGGTTCCTCCTTGGGAACCGCTATAACCGCATAATCTCTCTCTTCAAAGTAGTTTCTCAGGTCCTCCTTCGTTTGCTGGTCTAAATCCCTATACAGCATAAGGAATGAATATAAGCCCCTTTATTATAGAGTCTTGCCCTCTATCACATCACCACCATCACCGCCTTCTTTCTTTTCCGCAGACTGATATATGTATCCACCCACCTTTCCAGCAACTTCGAGCACTCTCTCTGTGGTTCTTCTTACCTCATCGATGTCCTGAGATTCTGCAAAGACCTTTTTGCCCTCTTGGATAACCCTTTCCGCTTCTGAAACAAGGTCTGAAGGCAGTTTGTCCCTGTTTTCCCTGAGGACCTTTTCCAAGTTGTAAAGGTGCATGTCCAGTTGGTTCTTGGCTTCAATGAGCTCTTTCTTTTTCCTGTCTTCCTCCTCGTGCATTTGGGCTTCTTTGATGATTCTTTCTATGTCCTCCTGGGTGAGTCCAGAAGAGGGTTGAATCCTTATGGACTGCTCCTTACCAGTTCCAAGGTCTCTGGCGGTCACATGCAGTATACCATCCACGTCTATGTCAAAGCAAACCTCTATCTTTGGTACTCCTCTTGGTGCGGGTGGTATGCCCGTCAGGTAGAACTTACCCAAAGACTTGTTGTCCTTTGCCAATGGCCTTTCGCCTTGTAGGACGTGGATTTCCACCTCTGTTTGATAGTCTGCAGCGGTTGTGAATATCTCGCACTTTTTGTAAGGAATGGGTGTGTTTCTTGGGATCAGAACGGTCATAACTCCACCGTAGGTTTCCACTCCCAAGGAGAGGGGTGTTACGTCCACGAGAAGTATTTCTTTTACCTGACCAGAGAGTATGCCTGCCTGTATGGCAGCACCTACCGCAACCACCTCGTCAGGGTGCACGCCCTTGTGAGGTTCCTTTCCAAAGAATTCTCTTATTCTTTGCTGGACCAGAGGAATACGGGTAGAACCACCCACAAGTACTACATCATCTATGTCTTCGGGTCTGAGCTTGGCATCCTTCAAAGCCTTCTCTACGATCTCCATAGTCCTATCTACCAGGTCCTTGATCATCTCCTCAAGCCTTGCTCTGGTCAGCTTTTTCTGTAGGTGCAAGGGTTGATTGGTAGATGGGTCTATTGTAATAAAGGGTAGGTTGATCTCCGTTTCAAGCTTAAAGGAGAGTTCCTTTTTGGCTTGCTCAGAGGCGTCTTTTAGCCTTTGTAGGGCAGTTTTGTCCTTTCTTAGGTCTATGCCAGTTTCTTTCTTAAACTCTTCTATGAGCCATTCCATTATCCTCTCGTCTATGTTGGCACCACCCAAATGGGTATCTCCTGCGGTTGCCTTTACCTCTATAACACCATCTCCACCCTCAAGGATGGACACGTCAAAGGTACCACCACCAAAGTCATAGACCAGTATTCTTACATCGCTTTTCTTGTCGAGCCCGTAGGCGAGAGCTGCAGCAGTGGGTTCGTTGAGTATTCTGAGAACCTCAAGCCCTGCAATCTTACCCGCATCCTTGGTAGCCTGTCTTTGCCTTTCGTTAAAGTAGGCGGGCACCGTTATAACCGCCTTGGTAATCTTCTCTCCCAAGTAGGCTTCTGCAGCTTCCTTTAGCTTTTTGAGAACCAGAGCACCCACCTCCTCCGGGCGTACCTTTCTTCCAAGGTTGGGGATCTCAAAGCTTGCATCTCCCTTTTCATCCGGGACAACTCTGTAAGAGACTCTCTTTGCTTCTTCTATAACCTCTTCATACTTTCTTCCTATGAACCTCTTTGATTCATAAACGGTGTTCTCAGGGTCCAAAATAGCACGCCTTTTGGCAGGCTCACCCACCAATATTTCCTTCTCCTTTGTCCAAGATACTACGGAGGGGGTAAGCCTTGAACCCTCCTGATTTTGTATAACCACAGGCTCATCGCCTATCATAACAGCAACAACCGAGTTGGTAGTTCCCAAGTCAATACCTATAACCTTCTCCGCCATCGTTACACCTCCTTATCTTTACAGTTTAAAACTTTAGTCCAGTTTTGTCAAGTTTTTTATGTGAGCTTTTCTAAAAACACAAACCCATCAACACACAGAAGTTTTAAGGTTATGTTTGATATCTGTTAGCTTAAGGTTTAAGCTTGGCTAGACTGGTACCTCTGTCCGCTGGAGAGGTGCCCCGATGAGAAAATTCTGGGAACAGCCTCGTCGTAAAGCAAGAATAAGCTACTTAGTTAGTCCTTTTTAACCCACTTCTATAAAAAGCCTCCATAAAGCCACGGAAACATCAGAGCAGGGTAGGGCATAAAACCTAATTTACTTTGGAATAAACCTTAAGCAAATTTGGACATATATTTAAACCCATGGAGCAAAAAATCCAAAACCTAAAAGAACTTTATGAAAAGGACTTTTATCTGTGGGTGCAGGAAAATCTCAGACTTCTCAAAAACAAAGAATATGACCTCGTAGATTGGGAGAACCTGTTGGAGGAGATGGAGGATATGGGGCAGAGGTATCTGGACAGTGCGGTTAGCTTTATGGCGATAATCTTGGAACACCTTTACAAGTGGGAAAACTTCAGATACAGAGAATATGTAGGACACAGCTGGATAAAAAGCATATACAATGCAAGGAATGAACTTGCGGTTATCTTTAAAAGACACCCGTCCGTAAAGGCAAAAGCCCAAGAAAGGGAAAATATACAAACTGCATGGGAGTTGGCAGTTTACAGGTTGATTAACTGGTTCAAAGAGCCTCAAAACTACGACCTTGCTAAAAAATACTTTGGCAGACTTCCTACGGAAAAAGATTTCCCTAAGGAATGCCCTTATACCTTTGAGCAGGTGATGGAATACGAGTCTTGGGTTTAATTCCTCAACTTCCTCAATAAGAGTTTAAAGATTGGAGGGCGTCCTGACGAGAGATTTTTTTAAAAGAACTTAAAAATATTGAAACAAAAGCCCCAGTGGGGGCAAGCAATATTCACTCCTTTTCTGGTTTAGAGAAAAACCTGAGGAAGGGCTGGAACATTCTGGAAAGTATGCCTTTTGGTGGCTCTTCTTGATTTTTTACTTCCTCAGAGGTATTCACATTTCTTAGGAGAAGAACATTGCCATGATCATTTCTTAATTTAATGTCTCCATAATAAGCCAGAAAGTATGCAGATTCAAAGGGGTGAGCTACTCCTTCTTTGAAACACAGGGCCTTGAAATCCTCTAAAGTAAGCTCTACGTTAATTTTGGGAAGCACTTTTTCCCTTGCGATCTGAACGCTCTCTTCAAACCTTTCCTTTTCATCCCAAAGTTTCAAAACTGCATTAAAGCTTAAGCCCAATATCCTTGCGAGGCTACCCTCTACTCTATTGGCAACCCTTATATCAATCACAGTGTAGCCAATTTCCCGCAACCCTTCAAAGACAGGATGGGGTTTAAGCCATTCATACCTATTTCTCTTATAGGTTATTCTAAGATAGATAGGCTTTAACATCGAATGCTCTGCTAGAGTGGTTAGTAGAATACTGTCATTTGATCCGATAACAACTTTTTCTGCTTCATGTTTGCTTGCCAGCTTATCTATCATGTCCATTTCAATCTTTTCCGTCTCTTCTAACTGAACACCATAACGCTCCCACAAACTACGAAGCTTTTCTCCCACCTTTTGCCAGTAGTCTGCCTTAGTATTGACCGCGAAGTATATAGGTGCCTCTGGAAAAGTTTTCCGTAGTTGCATTATAAGATGAGTTTGATCCGCTCCCAGATACCACTGGGAGTCAATAACCATAACCTTTTTGACCTTCTTGGACATCTTACCACCTCCCCTCAGCTTAGGAATATATAAAGCTCTTTTACCTCCTCTAAGGTAAGTTCTACCGGAGGTCTAAGGGTGGTAATAATCAGGAGATTACCCGAAGTCTTATCTACCTTGAATATTAGCTTGTCTTTGAAATCAACAGGCTTTAGATCCCTATTGCCCTGTAGATACTCATACAGCATTTTTAGGACATTAGCCCTCATCTGGGGTGTAATTATACCCTTCATGGGAGCGACGTCGTAGCTAAAGAACTCCTCCGTCCATCTCCTGAAAACGGCTACCTGCCTTTCCTTTATTATCGCCATTTCCATTTGGGCGTGAAGGGTTAAATACCTCAAAAAGGAGTTAAGCTCCTGCGGGTCAAAGCCTATTCTCCCTCTCTTTATCGTGCCGGAGTTGGTTTTGCCTTGCACTCTCAGATATACCAAAGCTTTCTCTCCGTTAGGCGATGAGCTAATTTCACACATTGGGTCCCTATCTATGTTATTCACAAGGGATATATAGACCTTGTCCCTCTCTCCGTTCATGAACTCTCTCAGGCTTTTTACCAATTCCCACATATCTCTTGGATGAACAAACGGACCGCCAGTGAAAGGTAGAACCTTTGCCTTAGGTTCTCCATTTTCATCTACATCTTGGAGTTCCTCTTTTGTGTAGTAGGGCGTAGTTGTTTCCACATATAGCTTTTGTCTCCATTCCCGTGGGAACCTAATAGGTAGTGTGTAAAGGCTTTTAGTAATTTGTGGGTACGGTTCAAAAACTAATTTTATTTTTCCATGCCTTAGGTCAAAGGGTTCTGCACTTGCTCCCATGGGGACCTCCTCTTATACCTTCCATTCACCGGAAGGCACCAAAGCCGCACCCTCCACCTCTCTGTTATACAGATAGGCGTGGGCACGCAAAGGAGTGTGGTCCTCAAGGACCACCTCAATAAGCTCCCTCCTGAAGAGGAAAGGAGCCCCTTCCACCCAGTCAAGCTCCCTAAGGAGCCTTTCTGGGACTTCATAGACCTCTCCACGTACTACTCCATCTCCGGGAACCATCCCAGGGTAGGCGCCGAGGTCATAAAGGGCAAAGCCCCTTGCCAAGGCACGCCCTAAGAAAGGATAGCCCTTTAAGAGGCTGTGCCTTGATCCACCCCTTTTGAGGGTGCCATAGACGAAGAGGTAAGCCATTAGCCTACCTCCCCGCAATAAGGGGCCCAAAGACCCCTCAGAGAAAGCCCTCCCTTGTTAGGAAGGCTCACACTTTTGCTTCTTATCCTAACTACCATCATACACTATATATAACCCACATTCTCAGCAGTTTCTGACAGCCTACACAAGGGTTATAGGCTGAAGGATTGTTCCAATAGGGAATTTATAAAACAGCCTCACAGCCTAGTTCTACTTCAAAAACTTCTCCCAGTATTTGTCAATCTCTTCATCTGTCCAACCTGTTGTTTCTTTTAGTCCTTTTTTAAGAACATCCAAATAGAGCTGGGAGGGTGTGTTTTTTTTTCATCATACCAGCATCCAGTGAAGGTAAGTATCTTCAATCCGTCCTTTTCCCCCAGTGTGATTATTTCACCATACCACCCTTTTCCCTCTTGTCTTTGCAAATCTTCAAGCTGGCTTTCCTTTATTTTCCAAAGCCTGACTACTGCATGATACTCTGAGTCAGTTTCTTTCTCACAGGATAAGAAGGCTACTCCCTGATTATTCCACCTTCCAGAACTTTTTGCAAAGTAAACCCTATATGGAACCCACATCCATCCAATAGATTCAGGTTCCGTTTTGTCTCTACAGCCTTCGTAATGTATCCCCATAAAAGTACCGCCCTTAATATAAGCCAGGAATCTTTCCTTAGGTAGATTAGAGCCGTACCCAGCGTAGATAACATGGGACATACTTACCCCTCCTTGTTTATATTTTAACCCTATTGGTAAAATATTAACTGGGAGGTTAAGCCATGAGAAAAAGCCTTTTGCTTTTGCCCTTTGGTGTGGCCTTAGCTCAGCCCGTTATAGAGCCTAATTTTGCGGATAGGTTATTTCCATACGTTACCTACGGGGAAGTTTGGAGTGGCACTCCAGCTATGTTGAAGGATGTAGCCATTCCTAATGTGTTAGTCGTTTACGGTTCAAAAGAGGACCCAGAGGTTGTAGCCCAAGCGGGCAAGATTGCCTTTTACTTGGGACAGTGGGTAGAAGACATTGGCTTTGGTGCAGAAGAGGTAAAACAGTCCAAAATACCACCACTACTGGTAAGCGACGCCCAACTAAAAAATCTTCAGTGGAAAAACATCATAGTGGTTGGCACCAACAACGATGTGGTAAAGGAGCTGGGACTGACCTTTGAAAAGCCCACCATAAAGATGGTGGAAAAGGATGGAAAAAAGATTTTGGTGGTGGGTGGAGCCAACAAGGAACAAACTATACAGTCTGCCAAATACCTTGCGGACGTTAGGTTAAACTTCAAGGCGGGTGCCTACAGAACCTTCTTCTCCTTTGTGGCATTGAGGGGACACATAGAAAAGGGTGAGTTTGACGCTGCCCTAAGGCTTGTTAGGAACCCTCTGGGACTTTCCGCCTGTGGTAAAAACATGGCTTTGGCTGGACCTATGGTAGCCCAATGGCCCGATGATATAAAGGCAGTGGTTAAAAAGAGGAACGCCATTCTATACCAAGAACTGCCAAAGGCTTTGGAAGAGAGAGACAAAGAGAAGGCGGTTGCCCTTTGGAAGGACGCAATGCTAACCTGCTACCAATGCCATCAGGGTATAGGCATACCTCAGGTAAGAAAGTTCAAACCAGTGGAAGAGATCCACGCAAAGCATCAGAGGATCGCAGAAAGCTTTGGTCTGGTTCAAGTGGTTGGAGGTCAAAAGTCCTGTATAGCTTGCCACGCTGGACAGACGCAAATTAGAGGGTATTAGTGAAAAGGGTCATCCTCCTCTCCCTTTTCTTTCCCTTCCTTCTTGTTTTTTTGTGTGTTAGGCTTGCCTTTACAGAGTTTTTTGTGGAGTTGAATTACAGATTTGGAGACCTGCCACCGGACCGGTGGGGCATGAGCTACGAAGAAAGGTTAAGCATTGCCAAGCTGGGGCTAAGGTCTGTCCTATCCGATGAGGGAATGCAGGAGTTTATCAATTCTGGACTTTTTAGGGAAAAGGAAATAAAGCATATGCAGGACGTGAAGGGGCTTCTTTCAGTGGTCTTTAAAGTTCTCTACCTTGGAGGTCCCATCTGGCTAATTCTCTTTTTTAGCCTAAAGGACAAAAGGAAAATGGGTCTTACGCTCCTTCTTGGTGCAACCCTTACGGAGATTTTGGTAATCTTTGTTATTATCTTTTCCCTTTTAAACTACGACCTACTTTTTGAAGCTTTTCACAACTTCTTTTTTGACCCATACTCTTGGCGTTTTTTTGACGAAGATATGTTGCTTAGGGTATATCCTATGAAGTTCTGGTATAACGCCACCCTTTGGGTGGGTGTATTTGCCCTTATTTTAAATTCCCTCTTCCAAGCCCTCGGGTTTATTCTTTGGAGACGTACTTCTTGAGCTTTTCCTCCAAAGGTTCCGGCTTTCCAAGGTAATAACCCTGTGCGTAGTCTATGCCTAAATCTTTAACCACTTCAAAGACCTCTTCATCTTCTACAAACTCTGCAATGGTTTTAATTCCCATCTTTTTTGCTACGTTTACGATTCCCTCAATAAAAACCCTGTCTGTAGGTGAATTTGGAAGGGTTTTTATAAATTCTCCCTCAATCTTTAAAAAGTCCACGGGTAAGTATTTGAGATAGTAAAAGGAGGAATAGCCCGAGCCAAAGTCGTCTATGGCAAAGCGAAAGCCATCATCCTTCAACTCTCTAACAAAGCTTACAACCCGCATAATATCCTCAATGGCTTTCCTTTCTGTGATCTCAAAGATAATATTGGTAGTAGGAACAGAATACTTATCCGCGAGGGCTCTGACTTTTTCCGCAAACTCTTCCGTGGCGTTCTCCGGCACCATGTTAATGAAAATGAAAAGAGGAAATTTGTTTTCAAAAAGTTTATAGTTTTCAAAAACCTTTTCTATAAGTAAAAGGTCAAGCTTTTGCATGGCACCTATCCTCTCCGCCACATTTACAAATTCCCCCGCACTCAAAAATCTACCGTTAAACCTTATCCTCATAAGCACCTCAAATCCAAAGAGGGACATATCCTTCAGGTCTATGATCTCCTGATAAAAGGGCACAACGGAGGATTTCTCCAAGCTTTCCATGATGGACCTTTCCAATTCCTTTACCACAGAGAATTTATGAGTAGATTCTTCCGAACTTAGGATTATGCCCTTACCTTTCTTTTTTGCCTCCCACATTAAGTATTCTGCGTAGGTTATGAGCTCCTCTTCGCTGGTGCCGTCCTGGGGATAGGATACTATAACCACACTTACACTTATAGGAATTTCTTTATCCTCTATTTTTACAGGCTTTGAAGAAAGTATGTTTATAAGTCTTTTTGCTACCGCCCGTGCGGTATCCCTTGGAAGGTCTGGCAGGAGAACCACAAACTCGTCCCCTCCAAATCTTGCTGGGATATCCATTCTCCTAAGGCTCCTTTTTAACCTCTCGCTGAGCTCCTTTAGAACCATGTCCGCGGTTTGATGTCCATATACATCGTTTATAAGCTTGAAGTCGTCTATGTCTATGAGGACTATGGAGAACATAGAACCAGTCTTTAAGCTTTTTTCTATGTTATCTCTAACATACCTTTCAAAGGTTCTTCTGTTATACAGCATGGTAAGTGGGTCATACTCGGAGAGAAACTTAACGCTTAGTTGGGCACTTTCCAGGTCCTCTATAACCTTCATCAACCTTACTATATGAAACAGTTGATTGGAAACGGTTTTGAAGAAAACAAGATCATCCTTACCAAAGGGTTCATTCAACCTGACGCCCACCACTCCCGCCTGATACTGACCATGCTCAAACTTGGCAAAGCAAAAGTTATCTTTCGTCCCCAAGGTATTTGGGTTTGCTTGAACCTCCGCAAGGAGCAACTTTGCATCCTCTTCTGTAAAGTTTTTTATAAACAGAGAAGAGAGGGTGAGCCTTTCTATGCTTTCTGCGTTTCGGTCGGACATATAAAAGAGACTACCGTCCACAGGCAAAACATGGTCCAACCTATCCAACACTTGCTTTGAAAAGGTGTCTATGTTGTTGTATGCCTGAACGACGTATTCGGAGGTCTCAAGCATGGTGTATAGCCTTTGAATTTCCCTTGACTTTTCTTTAAAGTTCTTATGCTGTAGGAAATACAAAAAGAGAAGGTTTTCTATGTTTCTTGTGTGGATGTTTATTAGAGGGTTCTCTAAATCCGCAGAAGATCTACCGAGTATCAAATACCCCTCTCTAACATGAAAGTACCTACCATCTTCTAAAATACCCATTCCTTCTTCTAAGATCCTGTTCCAATCTTTAGGTGGTTTTAGGTCTTCCTCCCTTTCTTTTAGCCCATAAAAGTAAGCCTTTAGCTCCTTTGTGCTGAGATCGTATATGCATAAGCTATCTATAAAACTCTTTTCAAAGACCTTACCCAATGCAACCTTTAGCACACCACCCTCCCACTTGGGTACAGCCTTTGCAAGAGAGCTCAAAAAAGCCCTTGAATGTATAGCAATTTTCTTACCAACATCTACAATCTCTACCTTAACAACGCCATAGGCAATGAGCAAATAAGCCAGAGCTCTATAAAAGGAAACCGCTATCCAAATTATGTCCCTAAAGTGGGTGTAAAAAATGGGAAGGGCGGAGCCAATGCTGTAAAAGAACAAACCCAAGGCTAAATATACGCCAACCCTATCACCGTATGCCTTTTTCTTTACTATAAAGTAAGCAAGCAAGAAGCCCCAGAGGGCAAGCCCAGCCCAGAGCACATCGGAAATGGTGGTTGAACCCACTCCCTCTATGTAGGTTTTGGGAAGCAAAGGATAATAAAGCACTATAAAGAAGGAAATTGCCAGAGATGAAAGTAGCAAAGCAAAGAACTTAAGGTAGGGAAACCTACCGTTTTCATGAAGCATTCCAAGGGTTATGCCGAGCAATGCGTATGCTACAAAGGTGATGTGTAGCCAAGAAACCTTATCCCTATGGTTGGGTGTTATGAAGTCAGGAAAGAAGGAAAAAGAAAGAATATGAAAGGCTTGAGGGATGAGAGAAGGAACGAGGAACAGGGCGGTATAGTAAAACTTGCTTTTAATGATGAGCCGACCCACCAAAAGGGGAGCAAGTACAGTGCCCGCAAACAGAAAGAAGGTAGGAATACGGGTTATGGCAATAAGGTAGGAAAAGGTAGATGGGCTTGGGACCACAGTGTCGTGTATGAGGAGGACAAACAGGGCGGATAAGAGCCCAAAGGCTAATAAAAGTTTCCCTTTATAGCTCATAATCTACGCTCACCTTTTCCGGTCTGTCCTTTATGAGCCTCATTATGAACTCGGCCACCTTTTCTGGTGGCTTTAGGGTGAGTGGGTCCTCCTGTGGATAAGCCTTTGCCCTCATTTGGGTTCTGGTGGCACCGGGGTTAAAGGCATACACCTTTATTCCCTTTGGCTTTAGCTCCTCCGCCAGGAGCAGAGAAAAGCCCTCCACTCCGAACTTTGAAACTGCGTATGCACCCCAGTAGGGTGCGGGTCTTTTGCCCGCCCCAGAGGATAGGTTTATTATCACTCCCCCACTTTTCATATAGGGCAGGGCATACTTGGTGATGTAAAAGACGCCGTTTAGATTGACCCTTATGACCTCCTCCCAGACCTCCTCGGGATATTCTTCTATGGGCAATCTCTCCCCCAGTATGCTGGCGTTGTTGATCAAAAGGTCAAATTCTCCGAGCTTTTCCTTACAAAATTCCACAAAGGCTTTGGCAGAATTTTTATCTCCCACATCGCAGACTTTCACGTATAAATTTTTCGGCCCTTTTAGTTCTTCTTTAAGTCTTTTTACTCCCTCCTCTGTTCTTCCACAGGTGCAAACGTTCCACCCTTCCTTTAAAAAGAGCTCCACCACCGCCCTGCCAATTCCCCTCGTCCCTCCGGTTATGACAAGGTTTGGCATATAATTAGTATATGGGAGAGATAGAAATCTTTGAAGGTCTAACCTTTGATGATGTTCTTTTGGTGCCCCAATATTCAGAAGTTCTGCCCCACGAGGTAGATGTTTCCACCTGGCTAACCAAAAGGATAAAGCTAAACATACCCATAATCTCCGCTGCGATGGATACAGTTACGGAATCAAGGATGGCAATAGCTTTGGCGAGGGAAGGAGGAATAGGCATTATTCACCGAAACATGGGCATAGAGGAGCAGGCAAAAGAGGTGGAAAAGGTCAAAAAGTCCGAGAGCGGTATGATCATGAACCCCATCACCGTAACTCCGGACACCACCGTAAAGACAGCCTTGGAGATAATGGAAAGATACAGGATCTCTGGAGTGCCCGTAGTCTCCGATGGCAACAAACTGGTGGGCATACTTACCAACAGGGACCTCAGGTTCATAAAACCCACCGATTACCACAAACCCGTCTCTGAGTTTATGACAAAAGAGAACCTCATAGTGGCAAAGGAGAGGATCACCTTGGAGGAGGCAACGGAGATTTTACACAGACACAAAATAGAAAAGCTTCCCATCGTGGATAAAGAGGGAAGACTGGTGGGACTCATAACGCTAAAGGACATAGTAAAGAGGCAAAGATACCCAAACGCATGCAAGGATGAGTTCGGAAGGCTCCGGGTCGGTGCTGCAGTTGGCACGGGGACAGATACAAAGGACCGAGTTTCCGCCTTGGTCTCTGCGGGTGTGGATGTGATCGTGGTGGATACCGCCCACGGGCATTCAAAGAGGGTTCTACAAACGGTGGAGATGATAAAGTCTGAATATCCACAGGTGGATGTGATCGCAGGCAATGTGGCAACGGGAGAGGCTGTTGAAGACCTCATAAAGGCGGGCGCGGATGCAGTCAAGGTGGGAGTGGGACCCGGTTCCATATGCACCACCAGGATCGTTGCGGGTGTGGGCGTTCCACAGGTCACTGCCATAATGCTTGCTTACAAAGTGGCAGAAAAATATGGAATTCCCATCATCGCAGACGGTGGCATAAGGTATTCGGGAGATATTGTCAAAGCCCTGGCGGTAGGTGCCAGTGCGGTAATGCTTGGGGGATTGCTTGCGGGCACGGAAGAGGCCCCGGGTGAGGTCATATACTATCAGGGCAGGGCATACAAAGCTTACAGAGGCATGGGCTCCTTGGGGGCTATGATGAGTAGGATGTCTGCGGACAGATACGGACAGGAAAAGATGGAAAAGTTCGTGCCAGAGGGTATAGAGGGAAGGGTTCCATACAGAGGGAGGCTCTCGGATGTGATCTTCCAACTGGTGGGAGGTTTGAGGTCCGGCATGGGCTATTTGGGTGCAAGAAACCTACAAGAACTAAGGCAAAAAGCAAAGCTGGTACGTATCACTTGGGCAGGATACAAAGAATCCCACGTGCACGACGTGATAATTACCAAAGAAGCGCCAAACTATTGGGTAGATTGATGGTATAATATACTACTCACAGGTTATTCAAAAGGAGGTAATTAGTATGGCTCTTCCAAAGGAAGTTAAAGAAAGGATCATACAAGAGTACAGGAGGCACGAAAAGGATACGGGCTCTCCGGAGGTGCAGATAGCCATACTTACTGAGAAAATCAACAGGCTAACGGAGCACCTCAAAAAACACAAAAAGGACATACACTCAAGGAGAGGACTCATTGCTATGATCCATGCAAGAAGGAAGCATCTGGAGTATCTTAGAGAAAAGGACTACCAAAGGTATTTGGAGGTGGTCAAAAAGCTCGGTCTAAAGGTTAAGTGATGGAGAGGATAGAGGTTAAGCTTGGAGACAAAGACCCAATAATTATAGAAACGGGTCATTACGCCAAGCTATCGGACGGAGCGGTAGTAGTCCGGCAGGGGGATACAGCGGTTTTGGTAACGGCGGTTATGTCCGAGAACCCCATTCAGAACATTGACTTTGTCCCCCTTACGGTAGATTACCGGGAGCAATCCTCCGCCTGGGGTAAAATTCCCGGAGGTTTTATAAAGAGGGAGGGCAAGCCCACCGAAAGGGAGATCTTGGTCTCTCGGGTTATAGACCGTCCCATAAGGCCACTACTGCCTGAGGGCTTTCCTTATGAAGTGGTGATCACAGCCCTCACCCTTTCCGCAGATGACAAGTATGACCCCGATGTACTGGCTATAACAGGTGCCAGCGCTGCACTGCATATTTCTCGTATTCCCTTTGATGGTCCCATTGTGGGGCTAAGAGTTTGCAGGGTGGACGGCAAGTTTGTGGTAAATCCCACTTACGAAGAAAGACAGAGGGCAGACCTGGATATTATTATGGCTTGTTCTGAGTCTGCCATTGTGATGGTGGAGGGTGGTGCCAAGGAGGTGGATGAGGAGACCTTTATGGACGCCCTCTACTTTGGACAGTCCTCTGCCTTGGAGCTTTTGAGGGCTCAGGAGGAACTCAGACAGAGAGTAGGCGTTCCAAAGGTGCAGTTTGAGGGGCTTGAGCTCCCCGCAGAATGGCAAAAGCTTTTAGAGGAGCAATGCACAGAGAGGATCAAGGAATCCCTGAAAATTCAAGACAAAAGGGAAAGAAAGAGCCTACAGGCAAAGATTTTGGAAGAGTTCATAGCCAACAATCAGGTTCCCCAAGAGCTTGCCTTTAAGGTGGGCTACCAATACAAAAAGCTCATCAGCAAGCTCATGAGGGAAATGGTCCTAACAGAAGGCAAAAGGATCGATGGCAGAGGTCCCAAAGACATAAGACCCATCACCATAGAGGTTCATCCCTTTGAAAGACCCCATGGCAGTGCTATATTCACAAGGGGTCAAACCCAAGCCTTTGCTACTGTTACACTGGGTGCTCCTGAGGAAGCCCAGTTGGTGGAGACCATATACGAAGGAGAGACCTTCAAAAGGTTCATGCTTCACTATAATTTCCCACCCTTTTCCGCTGGAGAGGCAAAGCCCTGGGGACCTCCCCGTAGGAGGGAGATAGGACACGGTGCTCTGGCAGAGAGGGCTTTGGAACCTCTGATACCCCCTCAGGAGGAGTTTCCTTACATAATAAGGGTGGTTTCTAACATACTGGAATCCAACGGTTCCACTTCAATGGCTACTGTCTGTGCGGGTTCTTTGGCGCTCTTTGATGCGGGCGTTCCCATGAAAAAGCATGTGGGGGGCATAGCCATGGGGCTAATAATGGAAGGGGAACGCTACGTAATCCTCTCGGACATCTTGGGAGATGAGGACCAGCTGGGAGACATGGACTTTAAGGTGGCGGGCACGAGGGATGGTATAACCAGCGTGCAGATGGACATCAAAATAAAAGGTCTAACTAGAGAGATTATGAGGTCCGCCCTCATGCAGGCAAGGGAGGGAAGGCTCTACATCTTAGAAAAGATGTACTCCGCAATGCCGGAGCCAAGGAAGGAAGTATCTCCGTACGCACCAAAGATAGAGATCATAACCATACCAGAAGACAAGGCTTTAACAGTCATTGGTCCCGGTGGGAAAAATGTCAGGGAGTGGAGGGAAAAGCTGGGTGTTTCCGTTTGGGTCCACGAGGGAGGAAGGACCTCTCTTACCAGCATGGACCGAGAAGCCATAGAAAAGGTAAAAGCCATCATAATGAAGTTGTTGGAAGATGTGGAGATAGGCAAGGTATATGAAGGAAAGATAGTCCGGGTAGAACCCTACGGTGTCTTTGTGGAGATTATGGAGGGAAAAACGGGAATGCTCCATGTTTCTAAGATGGCGGAAAGGGTTAAGGATGTTAGGGCTAGGTTCAAGGTAGGGGATACCATAAAGGTAAAAGTGCTTGACATAGATGAAAGAGGAAGACCAAATTTGACAACGATCGGTATAGACCAGCCGGCGTAGCTCAGCGGTAGAGCGAGGCACTCGTAATGCCTAGGTCGTGGGTTCAAATCCCACCGCCGGCTTGAGAAAGGAGAAAAAATGCTCAGGGTAAAAATAAAAAGGTTTCCGCACGCGGAAGGCTTAGAACTGCCGTTTTATGCAACGCCGGGCTCTGTAGGTATGGACCTTTTATACGCAGGCTATGAAGAGGTGGTACTAAAGCCCTTTGAAAGAAGGCTCCTTCCCACAGGCATAGCCATAGAACTGCCCGAAGGTTACGAAGCCCAAGTACGTCCCAGAAGTGGGCTTGCCATAAAGCACGGTATAACCATCCTAAACGCTCCGGGTACCATAGACAGCGACTACAGGGGAGAAATAAAGGTTATTCTCATAAACTTGGGCAACGAAGATTTCGTTGTTCGCAGGGGAGACCGTATCGCCCAGTTGGTAGTTGCCCCTGTGGTCAGGGTGCAGTGGGAAGAGGTTGAGGAGCTTACAGAGAGCCTTAGAGGTCCCAACGGCTTTGGTTCTACAGGGAGGTAGGTAACATGGAAATGCACTATGTCTTTCTTTACCTTGCCATAATCCTTTTCAGCGCCCGAATAGTGGGAGATGCCTTTGCAAAGTTTGGTCTTCCTGCGGTGCTTGGTGAGATACTGGTGGGTGTTTTGCTTGGCAAGAGTGCCCTCGGGTTAATAGAGGTAAACGAGATCATAAAGGTCCTCGCGGAGCTTGGAGTGATCCTATTGCTCTTTCAGGTGGGTTTGGAGGCGGACATACATCAGCTAAAAAAGGTGGGCATAAAAGCCGTTATTGTTGCCTTTGTGGGTGCCTTTGCACCAATGCTCCTTGGCTTTTTGGTAGGCTATTATCTCTTGAACCTTCCCCTTTTAACCTCCCTCTTCTTAGGAGGAACCTTGACCGCTACGAGCATAGGGATAACGGTGGGAGTCCTGGAAGACTTGGGAAAGATGAAGGAAAGGTTTGCCCAAATAGTTTTGGGTGCGGCGGTCCTTGACGACATCTTTGGTGTGATCGTATTGGCTGGACTCTACGAGCTTGCCAAGGAGGGGCAAGTACATGTGGATGCTCTGCTGCTGCTTGTTCTTTACATAGGCTCCTTTTTTATCTTTTCTCCCATACTGGCACAGATTTTGGCGAGGGTTATACAGCTTCTTTCAAAAAAGCTGGGCACTATGGACTTTGTGCCTCCGGCAGTGCTCTCAATGGTCCTCTTCTTTGCCTTTTTAGCCCACGAGGTGGGCTCTCCCGAAATACTCGGTGCCTTCACCGCAGGTCTTGCCCTCTCAAGGCGTTTTGCCATTCCCTTTGCCCTGTTTTTGAAGACCGACGAGAGGATGGCGGAAAAGATAGAACATTCTATACTGCCTTTAGTTTGGGTGCTAACACCTGTATTCTTTGTCTATGTGGGACTGCAATTGAATTTAAAAGCCATTGACTTCACCTCTGCCAAGTTTTGGACCTTGGCGTTGCTTATAACACTCGTTGCAGTGGTAGGAAAAGTAATCTCAGGATTTTTTGTTAGAGTACCACTCAGAGAAAAGCTCTTGATCGGTTTTTCTATGCTACCACGGGGTGAGGTGGGTCTCATCTTTGCGGAGTTTGGAAGGCAGGCAAAGGTTTACGACGATACCCTTTATGCGGTGGTGATCTTTGTGGTAGCAATAACTACTTTGATGTCTCCAATAGCCCTTAAAATATTAGCCAGAAATTGAGCTATGGTGGTTAGTAGGTTCGCACCAAGCCCTACGGGTTATTTACACCTTGGCAACGCAAGGACCGCCATCTTCAGCTACCTCTTTGCGAGGCATCACGGAGGAAAGTTCATCCTACGCATAGAGGACACGGACAGGGAAAGGTCATCCAAAGAGTTTGAGGAGATGCTCCTTAGGGACTTAGAGTGGCTTGGCATAGAGTGGGACGAGTTTTACAGACAGTCCGAAAGGTTTGATATATACAAAGAGTACGCCCAAAGGCTAATAGAGTCCGGATGGGCTTATCCTTGCGTATGCACACCGGAGGAGCTAGAAGAAGAAAGGAAAAAGGCAGAGGAAAAAGGCATTCCCTACAGATACTCGGGCAAATGTAGGCATATGAACCTTGAAGATGTTAAAGACAAAGGAATACCCTACACTATAAGGTTCAAAGTTCCGGAGGGAGAGGTGATAACCTTTGAGGACCTTATAAAGGGACCTATATCCATAAGCGTGGATGACTTTGGAGACTTTGTGATCGTCCGGAGCGACGGAAGCCCGGTCTATAACTTTGTGGTGGTGGTGGATGATGCCCTGATGGGTGTTAGCCATGTGATAAGGGGGGAAGACCACATTCCAAACACACCTAAGCAAATACTCATATACCGAGCTTTGGGCTTTGAGGTTCCCAAGTTTGCCCACCTGCCTGTAATTCTTGGACCAGACAGAAGCAAGCTCTCCAAAAGGCACGGTGCAGTCTCCGTAAAAAACTACCGAGAGGAGGGCTTTTTGCCACAGGCTATGTTCAACTACCTTTGCCTTTTGGGATGGTCTCCGCCAGAGGAAGGAAGGGAGGTCTACTCAAAGGAGGAACTGATTAAGCTCTTTGACCTAAAGGATGTTAACGACTCTCCTGCTGTTTTTGACGCCCAAAAGCTTAGGTGGATGAACGGAGTGTATATAAGAGAAGTTCTGAGTCTTGAGGAGCTTGCAAAGGAGCTCACTCCTTTCCTTGAGAGGGCGGGATATTCCTTTGACAAGGATTACCTTTTAAAGGTTCTGCAGAGGGCTAGGGATGCCTTTGAAACCCTCTCAGAAGCAGTGGATAGACTAAAGCCCTTCTTTGTGGATGATGTGGAATATTCAGAGCAAGCAAAGGGAATTTTAGAAAATCAAACCGCCATGCAAGTTCTGGAGTATGTGCTTTTAAAGTTAGAGGGAGAGGAACTGAGCGGACAGAAGATCAAAGAGATCGCCAAGATGGCCCAGAAGGAGCTTGGAATAAAGCCCAAGGATTTTTGGCACACACTGAGGGCAGCCCTAACGGGAGAGCTGGAGGGTGTTGGAGTGGATGTTCTATGCGATGTTTTGCCGAAGGATAGGTTTATAAAAAGGGTAGAGAGGGCACTGAAGAGCTTTCAGTAGTTCCTCATTGCGTGGGCACCTGGATAACTATAAACTCTGCCCTCCTGTTGGTTAGCCTACCTATGGGCGTAGTGTTCTCTGCGATGTATCTTTCCTTTCCAAAACCCACTATCTGTATCCTCTCAGGTTTTATACCCTCCTTTACCAAAAAGTTTTTAACCGCCATAGCCCTCCTCAGTGCAAGCTTTTGGTTGTAGGCCTTGGTGCCTATATCATCCGTGTAGCCTTCAATCCTTAGGTTTATGTTGGGATTTTCCTTTAGCACCTTTGCCACCTCTTTGAGCAGTGGTATGTATTCTTTCTTTATGTCTGCCTTATTAAAGTCAAAGTGTATTCTGGCGCGCACCATAAGGGGTTCTTCCACTTTTGCAGGTTCCTGCGGTTCTATTGGCTTTTGGACGACGGGCTCCATAGGTTCTGCTTGGGCGACGGGAAGTTCTACTTTACCCGTATAACAAACCAGGGACTCCCTCTTAGCTATATCCACCTTCTCTTTGGCAAGCAAATAGTTGGAGAGAAAACTATCATACAAAGACTGCACAAGAGATGCCTTAGGTCTTTCTTTTGAAAGCTCATGGATTAAACCTTCATAGTAGGCTTCTGCGTTAGCCAACTCTTTGGGTGCACAACTGAAAGCCTTTTCTTCCCTTATTTTTTGCAAGTTAGCGTAGATGGCTTTTAGGTCTATAGTAGGCTTTCCTCTATTAGGGGGTAGCTCAGGTTCCGAAAGTTTGTCTAACTCCGCCGAACCTTCTATAGACTTAGAGGCAGAGTTCATGCTCTTTATGGCAAAGATCTTTGAACTAACTTCCTCCATTTCGCTGGCAAAGAGAACAGAAAGGTCCCTGTAAGCCCTCGCCTTCTCAAAGTGGTACGGAGACTTTTCCCTTCCTCCCGCCTTATAAGCTACTTCTATCAACCTTTGGGATTCTGCAATACCTTCAGATACTCTAAAATCCATTTGCTGTGCAGAGGCACTAAACATTATTGCCACAGTCAGAACCTTTAAGATCGTAATATTTTTCATCTTTCTCCTCCTTATTTTAAGTAGCTATTATAAATCCACCTATTAAAATATTACTCGCTCATGAAAAACTTTTACGCAAATCTTTTCGCCTTTTTGTTGCTGTGGGTAGCCTGCGTGGGAATTGTCTTTTACAAACCTGTAAATCTTGGGCTGGACCTAAGGGGTGGTGTGTCTATACTGCTCCAACCGGACCTTTCTTACGCCTTGGAACAGGAATATCAAAGGCTGAGTAAAGATTTATACGATAAACTGAGGGAGGAGAGAGTTCCCGTGCTTGATGTTCTGGCAAGCAAAGAGGGTATAAAGGTAGAGCTTTTGGAGGACGCTAAAATAGAGCAGGTGATCCAAAAGAACTTCCCACGTCTTGAGATAAGGGAAAGGGGCAAAGGTTATGTCTTGCTTGCTTTAAAAGAGCAGGAGATATCTGCCCTAAGGGAGGGAACTATAAGCCAAACCATTGAAGTGTTGAGGAAAAGAATAGATGAACTGGGAGTGGTTCAACCAGTCATTACCAAGGTGGGGCAGGATAGGGTTCTGGTGGAACTACCGGGTATTTTGGATTTGGAGAGGGCCAAATCTGTTATAGGAAAAACCGCCCTCTTGGAGCTAAAGCTTGTAGTTGATGCGGGCAGCAGGGAAGACCTTGAAAAAAAACTAACACCAGATCTGGAGCTACTTCCTTCAAGGGACAACACCCAGTGGTTTTTGGTGGAAAAGACAGCGGTTATAACGGGGGCGGACCTAAAGACCGCCTACACCTCTCAGGATGAGTTTGGAAGACCTGCGGTTAGCTTTGAGCTAACAGACGAAGGGGCAAAGAAGTTTGGAGAAGCTACCGAGAAAAACATAGGCAGAGCCCTTGCCATAGTGTTGGATAAAAAGGTAATTTCCGCACCGGTTATAAGAAGCAGAATAACCAGCACTGGGCAGATAACTGGGCAATTTACCTTGGATGAAGCTAAGGAGCTTGCCATTGTGCTTAGAGCTGGTGCTCTTCCCACAAAGGTTGATTTCTTGCAGGAGAGTGTTATAGGACCAAGCCTTGGTAGGGACGCTATAGAGCAGGGGATAAAGGCCGGTGTCTTGGGCTTTGTACTCTTAGCCCTTTTGCTTTTGTTCAGATACAAAACTGCGGGCATAACCGCCAACCTTTCTATAATCCTCAACGCCCTTATGCTATGGGCTGGCATGGTTCTTTTGGGTGCCACTTTAACATTACCCGGCATTGCGGGGATAATACTGAACATGGGAATAGCGGTAGATTCCAACGTGCTGATCTTTGAGAGGGTAAAGGAAGAGCTGAGGCTTGGGAACAGCATAAGAAAGGCAATAGAGCTTGGCTACAGGAGAACTTTGAGTGCAGTCTTTGATACTCACATAACACTCTTGGTTGCAGCGCTAATACTCTTTCAGTTTGGCAGTGGTCCGGTAAAGGGTTTTGCCACCACCTTAACCCTCGGAACAATAGCCTCTTTTGTGTCAAACGTGTATTTTGCCAAGTTTCTTCTTGAAGTCCTACACAAACTAAAGGCTTTCAGAATATAAAAATATGATGGTGGCAAGTTAGCTGTAAGGGATTAAAATTAACTCTGTGCTGGAGTTAAGAGAAAGGGACAGACTTGAGAGCCTGTTTTTGGAAGTTTTGGAGGACCAAAGCAAAAGGGAACTACTGCTTTACTTACTTTGCTACATCCAGCTTGTAAAGAAGGAGGGGAATTTTTCAATTGGCTTGGATCAGTTCTTGGGTTGTGCTTACAGAAGCTTCAGGGCAAGTAGGAGCCAATGGAAGGATATTCTGGTGGAGCTAAACCTCCTTAAGATCACTGACATATACGGGAATGTGTACGTTGGGAAGGATATTTACAAGCTGCAGGAAGATAACCTGTTCTTTGTGAGTCTGTATGAGCAATATTTAGAGGATTTTTACGGGTTTTCAAACAGGGTAGTTAAGTATTGGAGTATAGCCCACAAGCTTAGCTACAGTAAGCTATGGAACCCTCAAGATGCCATCCATCTGGGTGTTTATATCTTCAACGAAGAGCTTTATGAGGAGTACATGCACTACTCGGAGTTGCAGAAAGAAAGGTTCAAAAAGGATGCGGTCTTCTTTGAGGTTCTTGAAAAGGCGGTTAAAGGAACAACCATCCAAGATTGTGCCAAATGCTGGTGGGAAGCCTTAGAGCTGGCAAAGAATCTTCCCAATGTGTATTATGGCGTTGATGTGGAAAAGCTCAGGAAGAGTTTGGAGAACAACTGGAGAAGGTGTCAAAAGGGAAAAAAGGTGGAAAAGGTCAAGGTGGAGTTTGTAAAGCAAACAAAGGGAAAAGGTTTTTGGAGATACCTAAAGGACACTATAACAAGGCTTTACAGACGCTTAGTGCACAAGGGACCTTGGAACATAACCCTAAAAGAAGAGTGTTTAAGGGAACGCCCGAGATTGAATGTTTAAGGACATCTCCGATCCGATCTATCAGTTCATAAGGCTCTATCCAAAAGAGCTAAAGATAATTGATAGCTTTGTCTTTCAGAGGCTAAGGTATGTAAAGCAGTTGGGAGTTGCACACATGGTTTTTCCCTCCGCCCAGCATACTCGCTTTGAACACTCCCTTGGGGTTATGAACTTGGCGGGGGAGATGTATATGAGCCTTGGCTACAAAGATCAGAGGCTCTTTGAGATCGTACGCTTGGCGGGGCTTTTGCACGATGTGGGACATCCACCCTTTTCTCATACCACTGAAGTTCTTTTGGGGGACAAAAGCCACGAACACATAGGAAAGGAGCTTGTCCTCGGAGAGATAGGAGAGGAGTTAAAAAGCCTTGGCTTTTCTCAGGAGGATGTGGAACTTTTAGCACGCCTTGCCTTTAAAGAACCAAAGGACGAGGAGGAGAGGTCCCTTTCCCACATAATAACGGGGGAGCTTGGGGCAGATAGGATGGATTACCTAAGAAGGGATGCATACTTTTGTGGAACTTCTTATGGGTTTTTTGATTACCGCAGAATTTTGAACCACTTAGAAAGACGAGACGGCAAAAAATGCGTCAACAAAAGCGCCCTGAGGGCTTTGGAGAGCTTTTTCTTGGGTAGGTTCTTTATGTACGTGCAGGTTTATTTCCACAAGGTGGTACGCATACTCAACATCCACCTTCTGGAGCTTATAAACAGCTACATAGAGAGGGGGCTCTTTTCCAAGGAAGAGTTTCATAAGCTTACAGATGCACACTTTATTGCCCTTGCCCTCAAAGAAAAGGAAAATCCTTTAGTTAGAAGGCTCTTCTTGAGGGAACACTTCAGAGAAATTTATAAGGGCGAGGACCCAAAAGAGTTTGAACAGGTTAAAAGTTATCTTTTGGAAAGGTTTGATGAAAAGGACCTGAGGTTTGACATAGCAGAGAAGAACCTTATAGAGGAGGAGTCCTATATAAGCTACGACGCAGAGTTAAAGGAACTCAGGGAAGTATCTCAGATTATGCGAAACCTTCCCAAGATACGGATATACAGAATATACATAGAGCCAAGGTTAAAAGAGCATGCGCTCCAGTACCTTAAAAAGACTGATTGAAAGCTCAAGGGCCTCTACCCTAATATGGGTTTATCTATCGGCTATCGTTGGCGTATTGTCTTTGGTGGGTATGGCAGAAGTTCCTTACCTTTTGGTATGCCTCTCCTTCCTATTTGCGGGTCTTTTCATGGATTACAAACAGACCTATCCCATCAGACGGCTGTTTCTAAACATCTTTGGCGTGGTGATGGTCCTCTACTTTGGCTCTCAGCTTAGCCTTGAAAATCTTGTGGGACCTCTTTCAAACCTACTTCTCATCCTACTTGGCATAAAGTTCCTTGAGGAGAAAAAGCCAAGGGATATGTACCAGATTTTGCTTCTCAGTTTGCTCTGCATATCTTTGGCTACCCTCCACAACCTATCTCTGAGCTTTCTGCTTTTTTTGCTGGTCTTTAGCTTTCTTTCCATTACCTCCCTCGTGTTTATAAACTCTTACAGACAAAGCCAGAGGGATTACCAGAGGGCGGAGGTATTCTTCCACTACTTCAAGGTCTCTTTAGCTTTGTTTATCTCTGTCTTTTTGTTTGCCGTTCCTTTTTTCGTGGGACTTCCCAGGAGCCAGTTTCCCATTTTGGACCTTTTTGGCAGGGGCGAAGGTCTAAAGACGGGCATAGCAAGGGAAGTTTCTTTGGGAAAGGTGGGAGAAATCCAACAGGACAATACCTTAGCCTTTAGGGTCTATGGACTAAGTCAGGGGCTCAAGGATCCCTACTGGAGGATTCAGGTCTTTGACACCTATCAAAAGGGGCGTTGGGTTATTAACTTGAAGGGAAGCCAACCCCTGCCAAAAGGGACAGGGGATGTGCAATACACAGTAGTTTTGGAGCCCCATTACGATGACTACCTACCCGCCTTGGATTACCCCTACAGCTTGAGCACTTTGGAAGGTATAAAAGCTCAGGTTTTTGTTGCGCCCGGTGGCGTTTTTAGGGCTTCCACTTCAATAAACAGACCCATCCGATACACCGCCAGTTCTGTCTTTGAGCCCCCAAACTGGGATGAGGACCTTGGGTCCTATCTTGAAGTGCCAAAGGATGTGCCAAAGGGCTAAGGAACTTGGCACAGGAGCTATCCCGCAACGCAAAAACTGACGAAGAAAAGCTAAAAAGGGTAATTGAGCACTTTTCCAAGGGATACACCTACTCCCTTAAGTTGGAAAAGTTTGAAGGAGACCCCCTTGAATACTTTTTGCTGGTTTCCAAGAAGGGAAACTGTGAATACTACGCCAGTGCCACTGCCCTACTGCTTAGGCTTATGGGTGTGCCCGCGCGGGTGGTGGGAGGCTTTAAGGGAGCCATTTGGAACAACTACGGAAACTACTACATTATCACCAACTCTATGGCTCACGTGTGGGTGGAGGCGTACATTAACGGAAAGTGGGTAAGGGTGGATACCACCCCTCCCTACCAGTCCCCAGCCCTTAAACGCATATCAACCCTCTCTTTGATAATGGACAGCATAGTTTCCTTCTGGTATAGCAATGTGGTGGGCTTTTCCGCCGAAAAGCAGATAAGCCTTTTTAAAGCCTTTGGCAAAGGCCTCAGGTGGAGCGTCAAGAAGGAAAACCTTGCGGTAGTGTTAAAGTATATACTCCTAACCGCCTTAGCCTTAGTCCTGCTTTATTTACCCTTTTACCTCTACAGAAGGTTAAAGAAGGACCCAGAGAACCTCTTCAGAAGACTACAAGAAACATTAAACTCCAAAGATAGCCCCGAAAGGCTCTTAGAGAAGTTCAAAGGCAAAGAACAGTACAGGTACGTAGAATACATAGTAAGGCTATACCAAAGGTACAAATACTCCAACTACAGGGTTTATCCCGATGAGGTTATGGAAGGCTACAGAGTTTTAAAGATCCTAAAGGATACACTCAATAGTTCCCGTCGCTCCTCACCTTGATCACAGTATGTACATTTCCCCTTGGGTTGAAATCTCCTATCACCTCCAAAAACTTGGGCTTTAGGGTTTCATAGAGGGCTTGGTAGATCTCGTTGGTAGCCTGCTCGTGGGATATATACCTGTTTCTGAACTTGTTTAGCCAGAGCTTTAGGGACCTCAGCTCCACTATATACTGGTCTGGAATATACCTTATCTTTATGGTGGCGTAATCTGGGTAGCCAGAGCGGGGGCAAAGGCAAGAAAACTCCGGAAACGTGATCTCTATAAGATAGTCCCTCTCCTTGGAGGGATTCTCCCAAACTTCCAACTGTGCCTGTTCAATTGCTAACTCACCGTATTTTTTTTCCATACTAATAAAATATAGCCCGTGAAGGTTTATAAGCTTGGCAGAGTGGGAAACTTACGTTCAACCACCCTCTTTCATGCCTTTGCCCGTGCTGGACTTTACGGCTTAATACTTGTAGAGCCCGATGATACTTACCTAAGCTTGGGCTACTTTGATAATTTGCAACAGGTGGTAGATTTGGAGAGGGCTAAAGCCCTAAACATTCCCATCATAAGAAGAGAGGTGGGCGGTGGGACTGTGCTTTTGTCAAGAGGGCAGGTTTTTTATCAGTTGGTGGTTCCCAAAAGCCTTGCACCCTTCAAGGTGGAAGATGCTTACAAAAAGTTCTCCCAACCGGTGATGGAAACTTACAGACAACTAGGCATAGAGGTGGAATACAGACCTATAAACGATATAATCACCAAAGGCACCAAAAGAAAGATCAGCGGACAGGGAGCGGGAGATATAGGCAAAGCTTTTGTGTTTGTGGGAAACATTCTTTTAAGGTTTGACACACAGCTTATGGCGGAGCTTTTAAAGGTTCCAGACAAAGGGCTTTTAAAAAGCCTTTTGGATGAGAACATAAGCTGGGTGGAAAGGGAAACAGGCAAACTACTGGACTTTTGGGATGTGGCAGGGCTTTTGGAGAAGTCCTTTAGGAAAGTTTTGCCCTTGGAAGGGGAGGGAGAGGTGTCACAGGAGATTCTTGAATTGGCAGACAAGTTAAAGGAGGAGCTAACCTGCGAGGAGACCCTCTTTGAAGACACGGGCAGAAACCACAAACTTTTAAAGATAAGAGAAGGGGTATTTTTGGAGAGGGAAAGCTTAAAAGTTCTGAAAGATCAGGAATAATCTATTTTGATTTTCTCTATTATGCCTTTGAAGTCCTTCCAGTATATAGCCGGCCATGTTTCTGTAGTCGCATGACCAAACGACCTTATTATCATTGCAACCTTAGCCGCTTCTTCATCATCCTTAGCTTCAAATATGTCAAGGTAATCGTAGGGACCAAAAACTACAAGGTTCATGATCCATCTAACACTGGGGCAGTTCTCTTCAATTAGCCTTTTTGCATGCTGTTCTATTTCCTTCAGTTTTTCCAAATTTTTAACTGCATACGGGGATATCTTTGTCAGCATTACATACATACCCATATCTATTCCCCTCCTGTGGATAAATATAAAACCCAAAGGCTGATGAAACAATATCCGTTTAAAGTTGAAAAGCTGGTTTATAATTTTTATGCTACAATATTCTCCTTAAGTTTCAGGAGGAACGCAATGAGAGTAAAGGGTCCTTCTTCCAGAAAGTTTAAGAAGAAGATCTTAAAGCTTGCCAAGGGCTTTAGGGGTAAAAAGCACACCAGCTACAGAAGGGCAAAGGAGTACGTCTTTAGGGCTTTGCAGTATCAATACAGAGATAGAAGGCAGAGAAAGAGAGAGTTTAGAAGGCTCTGGATCGCAAGGATCAACGCAGGGGTCCGACCCTATGGGCTCTCCTACAGCAGGTTCATGAACGGCTTAAAAAAGGCTGGTATAAACCTAAACAGGAAAATGTTGGCAGAGATGGCGGTTAGGGACCCAGAAGGTTTTGCCAAAGTGGTGGAGATGGCTAAGCAAGCCCTAGCTGTAGGATGAACTTAGAGGACCTCCAAAGGCAAGCTCAAGAGGATATAAGCAAGGTTCAGTCTATTGAGGAACTTCAGCAGGTAAAAGCCAAGTATCTGGGCAAAAAAGGTCTTATCACCTTAGCCATAAAGGATATTGCTACCATCCCACCCGAGCAGAGGAGGGAGTATGGCTCAAGGCTAAACCAAATTAAGGAGTTTGTGGAAAACCTGTTGGAGGAAGCTCAAGAGAGGTTAAAAAATCTTGAGTTGGAGAGAGAACTTGCGACTGCATGGGAAGAGCTAACAGTTAGTCTTCCTAAGTGGGTGGGCGCCCTGCATCCCATAAGTCAAACCTTGGAAAGGATAGAAAGCATCTTTGTGAGCATGGGTTTTTCGGTGGAAGAAGGACCGGAGGTGGAGCTTGAAAGCTACAACTTTGACCTTTTGAACATTCCAAAGGACCATCCTGCCCGAGATATGCAAGATACCTTTTATGTAAATAAAGAGGGTTATCTCTTGAGGACGCACACCTCTCCCGTTCAGATAAGGGTTATGCTCTCCCAAAAGCCACCCATTTATATGATCGCACCGGGCAGGGTTTATAGGAGGGATGACGACCCAACCCATTCGCCCGTCTTCCACCAAGTGGAAGGTTTGGTGGTGGATGAAGGGGTAAGCTTCAAACACATGAAGTATACAATAGAGGTGTTTTTGAAGGAATTCTTTGAAAAAGACGTGCCCGTTAGGTTCAGGGCTTCTTACTTTCCCTTTACGGAGCCTTCTGCGGAGGTGGATATAGGCTGTTTGGTTTGTGGGGGTGAGGGTTGTAGGGTCTGCAAGGGCACCGGTTGGCTGGAAGTTATGGGTTGTGGTATGGTTCATCAAAAGGTCCTTGAAAACTGCCATATAGACACCGAGCTATATCAGGGTTTCGCCTTTGGGATGGGGGTAGAAAGGCTATGCATGCTATACTTTGGCATAGATAACATAAAGCTATTTTATGAGAACGACCTTAGGTTTTTGAGGCAGTTTCGGTGGAGCTGAGCCTTAGTTTAGAAGAGGTAAAAAGTCTCTCAAAGGAGTTTGATGTGATCCCTCTTTTTGTGGAGGTTTTGGCGGACACGGACACACCTCTGAGCTTGTTTTTAAAGTTAGGGGATTGGGGCAAATACAGGGCACTTCTTGAGAGCGCAGAGGGTGGCATAAAGTGGGGAAGGTTCTCTTTTGTGGCACTGGGATCAGATCTGTCCTTTAGTTTCAAAGATCAAGAGGGCGATCCCTTTGAAGCACCAAAGAAATTTTTAGAGGGTCTGAGGGCATACAGGGACCCAAGACTGCCAAGGTTTTGGGGAGGTTTGGTAGGATATGTTGCCTACGATGTGGTCAGGTTCTTTGAGCCCGTGCCAATAGGTAAAAAGGATGTAATAAACCTACCGGACATGTTCTTTTTCCTAACGGAGCTGGTGCTCATCCACGACAACCTAAGCGGAAAGGTCAAAGTGGTGGTTCCCATCTTTCCAAAAGAAGGTGCTGAAAAGGAATACCAAAGGGCAAAGGAAACTTTGCAGGAGGCTTTAAAAAGAATCTATGAGGGTTGCGTGTACCCTAAAAATTACCAGGACAAAGAGCCAGAGCTTTCCCTTTGGAGATCTAACTTCACCAAAGAGGGTTTTAAAGAGGCGGTCTTGAAGGCTAAGGAGTACATAGCCCAAGGGGATGTTATTCAGGTGGTGCTTTCTCAGAGGTTCAGCAGGGCTTTTAAAGGGAATGCGGAGGACATATACAGGGTGCTTAGGTTTTTAAACCCTTCTCCTTATATGTTCTATCTAGATTTTGGAGATTTTCAAGTGGTGGGTTCCTCTCCGGAGGTTTTGGTGCGGTTGGAGGAAGGAAAGGTTTTAACAAGACCCATCGCAGGGACGAGGAGGAGGGGTAATACAGAAGAGGAAGACAGAGCCTTGGAACAGGAGCTTTTGGCAGATGAAAAGGAGAGGGCGGAACACCTGATGCTTGTAGATCTGGGTAGGAACGACCTGGGAAGGGTTTGTAAGCCCGGCACAGTCAAGGTAACAGACTTTATGAGGGTTGAAAGGTATTCTCACGTGATGCACTTGGTTAGCGATGTGGAGGGAGAGGTTATGGAAGGACTGTCTGCCTTTGATGTTTTGAAGGCGTGCTTTCCGGCGGGGACAGTCTCCGGTGCTCCCAAAGTGAGGGCTATGCAGATCATAGAGGAGTTGGAGCCAGAAAGAAGGGGTATTTACGCAGGCAGTGTGGGTTATGTATCCTTTGACGGGAATATGGACATGGCAATTGCTATAAGAACTGCGGTGTGCAGAGGAGGAGAAGTCTTTGTTCAGGCGGGGGCTGGCATAGTGGCAGACTCAGACCCAGAGAAAGAGTGGTGGGAGACGGTAAACAAGGCTAAAGCCCTTATGAAGGCGGTTGATATGGCTGTACCGTGAATTTTTCCTCATTTCCTACTGATTCATAACTTTAGAACACCCTCCAGCGGACCCTTGATATAATTGTCTTGCCACACGGTAGGGTAGGGGTGTTTTGCCATGAGACTGTTGATCCTTTTACTGCTTTTTACCCTCTCCTTTTCCCAGCATGTTAAAGTGCTTTATTCAAACGGCAAAGTAGAGGTGGTGGATACAAGGAAAACACCTCTAAGCGTCCTTCGGACACGTCCGGATGTTATATATGTGGAGCCACCCATAAAGCTCAAACTCCTTGACACCATAGCCTACTCCTCCTCCGTAGCCATAAGGGGCAGTGGGAACTACAGCTTTAGCATAAACACCCAAAGTGGGCAGAGGCTATCCATCTTGGCGGGTGGTGCATCCGTTTCCTTCTCCGGTAGCTGTTCTGGAAGCATAGATAATCTAATTTGCAACAGTGGGACCCTAAACCTTAGCGTTTATTCCTCCTCCGATTGGAGACTTATAGTCCAATCTTTTGGTAGAAACCTTCAGCTTTCGGACCTTTCTACCACCGCCTACTACATAGGCACGGGTGCGGCAAACACGGGAAAGACTGGAAGGAATGTGATAATAGGAATCATAGACTCTGGCATAGACTGGTGCCATCCTGCCTTTAGAAGGCGTGATGGCTCTTCCAAGATTCTTTATTACTATGTGCCAGCAACTAACACAGAGTATACAAGAACACAGATAGAACAGTTTATAAGAGACGGAAGGTGCGATGGAGATTACGATATACATGGCACCCATGTGGCGGGCATAGCCAGCTATATTGCTCCAGATGCAGACCTTATTGTGGTGCGCACAAACCTAGAGGACACAGATGTAATCCGAGGCTTGCAATATTTGAGGAACAAGAAAAACTCCCTTGGCAGACCTATGGTGGTGAATATGTCCCTTGGCGGACACTTTGGACCTCACGATGGAACAAGCATGTTGGAAAGGGCAATAGCCAACCTTTCGGGAAGCGGTTTTGTGGTTGTTGCGTCGGCGGGCAATGAGGGCCACAAAAAACTCTATGCAAAAGTAAGTGGCATAAGCTCCACCGTCTCCGTTAGGCTCAACTCTCCCTATCCCGAGGGTGATGTCATAGATGGCTGGTATAAAAACGGCACCCTTAGGGTTGAGTTTTGCGACAGTTACAACAGGTGCCTCTCTACAGAGCCGGGAACATCTGTCAGTGGCAATCTTTCTGGAGGGTGCCGTGTGAATATTGACAACACAAAAACAAGCCACCCACTGAACGGAGACGGTAGGTTTGTGGTAGGGTTTAACTGCAGTGGTAACTTTACCATAAGGCTTACGCCACGTAGTGGAACACCCAACGCAGACCTATACTTAGCCAATGAAAACGGCGAGTTTATAGATTGCTTTTTAGATGACGGGTTTGGTGGCTTTTTGGGAACGGTGGTGCAGCCCGCAACATCTCCCTACGTTATAGCGGTTGGGGCTTTGACTTCAAGGTTTGTCTCTTACGATCCGAGAAGTTTTATTGATTTGGGTAAAATTGCTTACTTTTCCTCCCGGGGACCCACAAGGGACGGGAGGCTAAAGCCAGAAGTGGTGGCACCCGGATACTTTGTCCTTGGTCCAGAGGCTGGAACCAGTGGCTACATACCACTGCCCGGGACTTCCATGGCTTCACCAGTAGTAGCTGGTTTGGTGGCTTTGATTTTGGAAGAAAACCCTAACTTGGATGTAAATGGAGTTAGAAGCATTTTGATCTCCCAAGCCCTCTCGGACGGTTTTACGGGCTTCTTGCCCAACAACACATACGGATATGGAAAGGCTTTCTTGAGTTCTTTTAGCAGTGTTGGTAGTGTTGGAAGTATTTACGTAGGCTCCCTTGAAAACTTTACTTGCGGGTTGAGAGAGAGTGTTGGTGGTGGCGGAGGCGGTGGAGGTGGTGGATGCAACAGTGCTAGCCCAGACCTATACACTGCCCTGTTAGCCCTTGTCTTGACTGTAATTCTCAGGAAGAGAATAAGAAAAGTGCTATAATTTAGAAAAGGGGGAAAGGGCGATGAAAAAATGGGTTATCTATTCAAGTCTTTTTGGAATGGCAGGCTTTGGGCTTTTTGGGTGCGGAGGCAGTGGTCTTTCGGATGCGGGAGGTAGCCTGGCAGAGTTTAGCACGGTTGTATTTTCTTCCGCTGGTGTAGATGTTAGCCCGGGCATAGTTCCGATCGTGAATGCACAGACACAGCAGATTTACGATTTCAATCCATTAAAAGCCTGTGTTGGAGATACAAACAACAACGGAAGGTGTGATGAACCCGGTTGCCAAACTTGTGCGGATGTGCCCGCGGGAACACCTTGCGACGGTGGGAATTTTAGAGATGTTTGCTGTGCACAAGTAAATACCTGCATTGGAACACCCACGGAATGGACTATAACCTTCAACTTTAGATCAATACCACTCTTTGACGCCAGCGGGAAACCTCTACCAAGACCGACATCTCCAGTCATAATCCAAGGCTACACCGCTATTTTTAGCTATTCTTTCGGTTGTCCGCCTTTTCTTCCTACATCAGATGCAAAAACCGTTTACACCGTTGTCCCAGCACCATCCGATGGAGAGAGCACAGCATCTGTTTCCCTCACGTACAACACCCGACCCTTTGCATTAGCTATTGGTATATCCAATGTGTGTATAACCACCACAACGACGAGCTTCATACCACCACCTGGTTTTTCTGGTGTTTGCAATGTAAACGCAGTGTATAACTGGACTGTAATGGAGCAATACAGTGGAAAGGTGAAAACAGTATCTGTACCCGTGAGCTTTCAGATCGTGCCTCTCAGTGGCACCTGCGTGCCTTAATATAGGCATTCAGTTAAACAAAGACCAATTTGAAATGCTCTTGAAATAAACCAGATTGGAAACAAGGTGTAAAAGACTAACAAAAGCTAAGGACCTTGTTTTTTGATAGGCAAAGCCAAAGAAGAGGGAAGGAAAAAAGGTGAGCAGGGAAAGAATACCGGGGTATAAGATAAAGTGAGGGATCACAAACATAAGAGAAACACTCAGGTTGCTGAACCTTTTCATAAGGTATACCCTAAAGAAGAGCTCCTCCGCAAAGGCAGAGATGGTCATGCCCAAAAGCCAAAGGGCATCAAAAAACAAAAAGGTTGTGGGATAAAGGAGCCAAAGAAGAACCCACCGGTCCAAAAGTCTTATCTCAAGAAAGACAAGGGGAAAAAGCAAAAAGAAAATGGAAAGGTTTGGAATGCCAAAAAACTTATGCAAAAATACGGAGAGTAGCACAAACAGGTAAAGGATGAGCTCATAGTAGCTTTTTATAAAGGATTTTATCCGCTTGCCTGTCATAAACCACCTCAAAGACTGCCGACCTTTCTCCGCTCCTTAGCTCCATCTTTATGTGAAAGGTGGAACTTTTCACGTCTATTAAATCCCTGATATTGTAAAGGATATCAAGGGTCATGCCATCCACCATCAGCAAATCTTCGGGCTTTTTGAAGGGTTCTCTGTTTCTTCTTTCTATTATCTTGCTCGCCAAGGTTTCGTCTATTCTCTGGTCAAGGGCCATCAGCACATAAAGGCTTGCGGTGTTTATGTTGACCTTTCCTTTGGAATCCACTGTGGTAAGCTCTAAAAGCCCCGGGTAAAACTTTCCGCCCAGCTCCTTTCCCAGTAGGTCTTGTCTATCAAAGCCCATGTAATAGAGCTCCTCCTTTGCATCCAAGGGTGCCCTCTTGATGGGATAGTCGGTGTTTATAGTGCCCTTTGATTTGCCAGTCCAAACCAAAAGGTTTTCTTTATAGGAAGGGTCAATGGCAAGGAGCCTTAAAAGCCTTTCAAAGAACTTCCCGTATGGACCCTCATCCACTGAGTTTAGGTTTAAGAACCTATCTTCGTCGTATATGGTAATCCTCAGCTCGCCCCTATCTGTTCTAAAGGTCAGCTCCCGTGCCCAGCTATCTTGAAGGCTATCCACGGAAGGGTCATCCCTTTTTAAAAGGTCAAGGACTAAAGGCAGGGCGTAAGAAAAGACATAGCTTGCCTGCACCTTAAAGGATACCTCCTCCACCACCTTTTGGGCAGACTTGGTGGCAGAGTATGCATCCAGCACATAGTAAGCGGACATCAAAAACAGCATCAGGGCAAGCAGTGGGATCATTTCAAAAGCAAGTATATTTCAAATAGCCCCTGTCCGGTGTTATCCACCGCCCTTAGCTTTTGCACGCTTATACCCCTCTCCTCCAAGGCATAGATCAGGTAGGGAAGCTTTTCTCCGGGCAGGTTTGTACCCTGCACCTCGTAGCCCGCATCCGTTTGCCTAAAGGATTTGAACTCTCCCTGATACTGAGAAAAGAGCATTCTTATCAACTGCTCAGTGGGTGCTTCCCTTTTCTTCCCTTGGTAGTTTGCCAGCAAAAACATAATCTCTTTGTGCTTTAGGTAATCTCTGTAGTAGCTATCCCTTAGTTTGTAATATCGGTCTAAGAGTAGAAAACCAAGCAATGCAGAAAGTAAAACAAAGAAGATGATCGCATCCCTTCTTTTCAGCCTCATCGCAGTTCCAACTCAAACTCCAAAGTGCCCGAGGGTGTTTTTTTAACAGACTTGGGCGAAAGCCCTCTGACCACCTCCTCTTTTCCTTCGCCCTTGACCAAAAGACTGTCCTTTGAAAATTCTAAGGAGTATAGCTTTAGGTCCGGGGAAAGCTTGGTAGATAGTTCATAGAGCTTTTGGGTAAGCTGGAAGGACTCCTCCTTGCTTGCCTTAGAAAGGACTTGTTCCCTTACACCAACCAGTGGTGCGTTAGGAAAGAGTTTTTTAAACTCAGTTTTTTCTTTTTCCCTCAAAGGCTCCACCGACCAGAGCCTTTCTGTGCCAAAGTATGCCAAGCCAAAGAGCAACAACCCACCCACCAAAGAAAAGCCCGCCCACCTAAGCTCCTGAGGAGAAAGCTCCCTCTTCACAAAGTCTGGGTAGGGAGTTTTCACCACATACTTTAAGCTGGCACCAAAGGCGCTCGTGTATTCAGGCTGGCAGTATGGATTTTCTATAAGCCTGCTAAAGAGTCTTCTTAACCCTTTCAGCTTGGCACCACCACCGCTAAGAAGGATGGGAGTGTTAGCATCCACCCTCAGGTTAGACAGAATGCCCCGGAGCCCATCCTCCACCTCCTTTAACTCCAAGCCCTTTTCTATCTTCAACTTCTCTGCCCTCTGTGGTTCCTCCGGGTCTATCAGAGAGTTTAAATAATCTCCACCCCTGAGTAGCACCCTGTAGCGGGAGAGAATACCACCCTCTACGCATACCAGTGTGCTCTTTCTTCTGCCAAGGTCCAGCACGCATCCATCCACCCCAAGCAGGTGCAAAACCCTCGCCAAGGAGAATATCTCAAGGTCTATGTCCCAACAATCTTCCTCCTCAAAGTTCTTATAAACGCCCAAGATGGCAAGGTCTCCATGCAAAGAAACATCCCACTCCACCTGCCCAAACTTTTCGGAAACCTCCAACTGGTAATAATCCCTTAGGTCCGAGAACTTTTGGGATAAAGCTTTTTCAACCTTTACAAAGCAACGGTCTGATGGTACTACACATATTTTTTTGCCAAGCTTTTGAGTGGGAGACCAGCCCCTACCCAGCAGGGACTTATTCACGCTAAAGTATTTTTTACCGTCCACTCCCGTGTATATCATTCTACCTTTATAGCCCTTATTAGTTCTTCCGAGGTGGTTATGCCCTGTAGCACCTTATCCACACCGTCCTGTAGCATGTCTTTAAAACCTTTTTCTTTGGCAAACCTTTTTATGGCGGTTGCGTCTTGGGTTTTTAGTATAAACTGCTTCAGCTCTTCGTCCAACTCAAGCACCTCAAAGATACCCGTCCTTCCTTTGTAGCCTGTGCCCATGCAATGCTCACATCCCAAGCCCTTGTAGAAGATGTAATCTCCTTCCAAGCCAAGCTCTTCCAGTTCCTCCTTGGATGGCTTGTATACGGTCTTACACTGGTGGCATATTTTCCTAACCAGCCTTTGGGCTATGACCCCCTCCAAGGAGGAAGCGATCAAAAAGGGCTCTATTCCAAGGTCTGCAAGCCTTGCCACCGCAGAGACTGCGTCGTTGGTATGAAGGGTAGAGAGCACCAGGTGTCCAGTGAGCGCCGCATGGACTGCAATTTCAGCAGTCTCCGCATCCCTTATCTCGCCCACCATGATCACATCCGGGTCCTGCCTGAGGATAGCCCTGAGTCCGCTGGCAAAGGTGAGCCCCACCTTAGGATTAACCTGAATCTGGCTAACACCCTTCACTTGATACTCGGGCGGGTCCTCTATGGTGATGATGTTTTTCTCTGGTCTTTTTATATACAGGATCATGGCGTAAAGGGTGGTGCTCTTTCCAGAACCAGTGGGACCTGTAGCCAAAACTATGCCGTAGGGTTTTTTGGCGAGCCTTCGGACCTTTTGCAAGTCCTCCGGAGAAAGCCCCAAGTCCTCCAAGGTTAGCATCTGATTGGAACGGTCCAAGAGCCTAAGAACAACCCTCTCTCCAAAGACGGTGGGCACCGATGAGACCCTTATGTCCATCTCCCTGCCACCCACCTTGACCCTGATCTTTCCATCTTGGGGCACCCTTTTTTCCGCCACGTTCATGTTAGCAAGAATTTTTATACGAGAGACCACCGACTCGTGCAAAGAGAGGGGTATGCTCATGTAGTCGTGCAAAATTCCATCAAGGCGAAACCTAACGTAGGATGCATCCTGATAAGGCTCTATGTGGATGTCCGAGGCAGAAAGGGTGGTTGCCTTTATGAGCATAGAGTTCACAAAGCTAACCGCAGGGCTCTTGTCTTCCTCAAGCAGGAGGTCCTTTAGGGCTTCTTCTTCACCTTCCTCTCCTTCCACCACCACCTCCTCTTGGGCGAGCCTCCTTTGGAGCTCCTGTGCAAAGGTGTTTTCATCTACAAAAACAACATCTATTTCTTTTTCCAACAAAAACCTAAGTTCCTCCAAGAGAAAAAAGTCATATCCCTCAGGAGCCAAGAGCTTTAGCCTTTTTTCATCCTCCTCAAGGGGGATAACCCTGTAGTCCTTCAGCACATTCACTTTCACGGGAATAATTATACTTAATCAAAAACTGCCTTATAATGTCCATACGCATACGCTGAGTGAAAAATCAAGCACATAGCTAAACTTTGAAAGAGATCAACTTTTAACATCCACGGACTAAACTGGCGATAGAAGAAATACTAAACAGAGCTTTTAATTGGAACAGATCTACTGTAAGCCTCCTTTAGTGTAATTCAGGCATTCGGCAAAAGTGCCCCCGCCCCATAGCTGGGGGGCGGGTAGGAATATGGGTGTCTCTGGTTTAGTGAGAGGTAGGGCCAAACCGCAGTACGATGGCCTTGGGGTTCGTGTTGGTGACACCTCCCACGGGGCCCGTGGTGGAACCCACCGCGTAGTAGTAGCCTCCCGGCCCTTGCACCACGCCAAAGCCCAGCTCGGTTCCCCCGCCGAAGTCCACCTCCTCGTAAGCAAGCCGGGTCCCGTCCATCCTGTAACGGGCGAAGAAGAGATTGGATCCGGTGAGGCCGTCCTCGGTGCCGGGGAAGCGGTCCTGTGCCTGCACCAGCCCTTTCACGTGCCCTACGAGGAGGAGGTTGCCGTCCGAGGCCAGGCGGAGGCCGCGGACCCTATCGGCGCAGAGTAAGTTCCCATGAACCAGCTGGCAGTTCCCGCCCTGAGTGTAAAAGTAGTCATCGGGGAGGGAGGGAAAGGAATCTATCTCCTGCCCAGTAGCGGAGTCCAGGACCCAGGCCCGGGCAAGGCCCATGACCGCCAGGCTTACGTCCCCCTCAGCGACCACTTCCCCGCCAAACCCCGCAGCCAGAAGACGTGTGCCGTCTTGACTCAGGGCTATGGAGAGAATCTCCGTGTCCCCGGCGGTCTGGATGTAAAGAATGCCTCCTTGGCCAAACCCCTCATCACAGTCCAGGTTGCTTGTCGAAAGCTTCATGATGAAACCCATGGTCTGCTGGCCTACGGAGCCCGTGGGTGTACCTTGGCAGTCAAAGGGCACATTGGTATGACCCGCCACATAGAGGCTCCCGTCCCGCACCAACACTGCCTCCACGTGGGTTTTGGCCTGGGCGTCATTGCTTCCCAAAACGAGACGCCTTAGCTCCTGTCCGTAGTTTGGGTCTAGAACGGCCACGAAGCCCTTGGTCCCCCCAAACCCGCCCACGTAAACCCCGGAATCGTCTACGGCGAGGGCGTAGGCATAAGTTGGTTCGTACAGCGAGGTCTGGTAGAGAACCGCCACCCCTGGTTGGCTAAAACCCGGATAGCTGTTGCCGCCGAAGCCATTTACGTAGCTGAGGTCGCTGGGGTTCAGCTTGGCTACGAAGGGGTAGCCTCCGCAGGTATCCTGGTTGGTGTCATCGCACCCCGCGAGGTACCCGGCCACGTAGAGGTAGCCCCCGTGCAGGGCCAAGGCGTAGGCCCGGTCGTTGACGCGCACACCCCCGTAGTCCGGCATAAGCTCAGAGCCGATACGCCTTTGGGCCACCACCCCCCCCTGGTCGTCCAGCTTCCAAACCATGGCATCTTGTAGGCCATCATCGTAGGTGCCCTGACGAAAACCGGCCACGTAGAGGCTCGTGCCATCGCTCACCACTGCCAGGGCCTTGGTTCCATTGCCCTCGTAGAGAAGGGCGAAAGCCTCTCCTTGGCCCGCGCCACCACCTCCCCCGCCGCCACTTCCACCACCCGACAAGCTGGAAGCAGTTCCTCCGCCGCCGCATGCGGTTAGGAAAGCACTTAGGGTCAGCATCAGCAAGGCAAGAATGAAAACTTTTCTCATGGCTCTACCTCCCTAGCTTTTGAAATGGTGTATATAATATATACACTCTGAGAGAAAATTCAAGCGGAGAAATTATAAAGAGGGTAGCTATAGCAGGTTTTTTAATACCAAACCTTAGCTTTAAACTAATTTCTCGCCCAACGTATTTTAAGGGCATAAATTTTGGAAAGAATATGATTTTTGACAACAGGGAGACCGCCGGGCGCTTGCTGGGTGAATGGTTAAAGGAAAAGCTCGGAAAGGAAGGGAATTACATAGTTCTGGGTATTCCAAGGGGAGGGGTTGTGGTAGCAAAGGAAACTGCAGAAATTCTTGGAGTGCCTTTGGGAGTGTTGATCGTGAGAAAGTTGGGCGTTCCAGAAAATCCAGAGCTTGCCTTTGGTGCCATAGACCCAGATGGCAATATATATTTGGATAAAAGCACTGTTGAATACTTTGGGCTTACTCCTCAAGTTATTCAGAAAATAGCCCAGGAGGAGCTAAAAAAGATAAGGGAAAGGGAGAAAAAGTTTGAAAGGGGGCTTATAAAGGATTTTAAAGATAAAGACGTTATAGTGGTTGATGATGGGGTGGCTACTGGCATGACCATAGAGGCAGGCGTAGAGTATCTAAAAAGAAAAGGAGCAAAAAGGGTGATAGTGGCAGTGCCCGTATGCCCCAAAGAGACGGAAGAGAAGTTAAAAAGATACGCAAATGAGGTCTATTGCTATTACTCCACTACCACCTCTCCCTTTGCAGTGGGTATGTTTTACAGGGACTTTAGACAGGTAGAGGATGAAGAGGTCCAAAATCTGTTGCAATAAATCCACGCAGAACCTATATTATAAACCTTTGAATAGGAGGTAGAGTATGATTGACAGAAAGCTTGTTAAAAAGCTCCTAAGCTTAGGAGAAAAGGGGTACATAACCTACGACGAGCTAAACGAGGCCTTGGAAGACAGCCTTATAGACACCGAGCTTTACGAGGAAATTATAGACTTCCTCCAAGAAAGGGGGATAAAGCTGGTAGATACGGAGGAAATCCAGGAGGAAGAAAGAGAGGAGGAATTTTTGGTATCCACCGACCACCTTCTGCAGAGCACCAAGGATGGAGATCCGGTAAGGCTCTACCTTAGGGAGATGGGCAAGATCCCTCTTTTAACTCGGGAAGAGGAGATAAAGTACGCCAAGCAGATAGAGATGGGCAGAAAGATCATGAGAAGGGGTCTATTGAGAACCTCCTTTTTGGTGGAAAGGGTGTTGAGGGAATGGGGGAATGTATGCAACGGAAAGATAAGGGTCCAGGATATTGTGGATACCTTTGATGAGAGTAAAACAATGGAGGAGTATGAGGAGTCCCATGAGCATTTGGAAAGGCAGTTTATAGAAAAGGGTTTGGAGCTTGCCAAGGCATACAAGGATGCCATTTATTGGCGGGACCTGTACCTTTCCTACAAACTGCCAGAGTATAAAAAGGAGTATCTCAAAAGACATGCTAAGATGAACCGTATACTCAAGGGGCTAAAGTTAAAACACTCCAAGTTTGAAAGGATAGCGGATGAGCTCTTGAACCTCTATCAAAAGTACACGAAGAAACTCAAGGAGTATGAGCAAAGAAAGTTAAAGCTAGAACAGATACATCCTGATGTGGAGGAGCTTATAAGGGAATGCGACTACAACACAGAGTTACAGGCAAAGGCAGAAAGAGCAGGGTATAACTTTGCCAAGTTGCAAGTTCTAAAGAGCGAGTTTTTGGCAATTCAAAAGGAGCTAAAGGAGCTTGAAAGGGAGCTTGGCATACTCCCAGAGGAGATCAAAAGAGTAATGAACATTATAAGAGAAGGAAGAACAAAGGTAATTCAGGCAAAGCAGGTGATGGTGAAGTGCAACCTAAGGCTTGTGGTTTCTATAGCCAAAAAGTACGTAAATAGAGGACTACCCTTCCTGGACCTAATTCAAGAGGGCAACATTGGACTTATGAAGGCGGTGGATAAGTACGACTATAGAAAGGGCTATAAGTTCTCCACCTATGCTACCTGGTGGATTAGGCAGGCGATAACCAGGGCAATAGCGGACCAGGCAAGAACCATAAGAATACCTGTCCATATGATAGAGACCATAAACGATATTACCAAGGCACACAAAAAGCTCTTTCAGGAGCTCGGTAGAGAACCCTTGGCGGAGGAGGTGGCAAAGTATCTGGGCATTCCTGTAGAAAAGGCAAGAAAGGTGCTAAGAATAGCTCAGGAGCCCATCTCTTTGGAAACACCCATAGGAGACGATGAAGATGCACACCTAAAGGACTTCATAGAGGATAAGAGCGTTCCATCTCCTGAGGAGGAGGTTACAAGGAAGATTCTCAGGGAAAAGCTAATAAAGGTCCTCCAAACCCTTGGCGAAAAGGAGAGGGAAATACTTATGTACAGATACGGACTGGTGGATGGCACCGAGTACACCTTAGAGCAAATTGGCAAGATGTTCAATGTAACGCGGGAGAGGATAAGACAGATAGAAACAAAAGCCATAAGAAAGCTAAGACATCCTGCCCGGGCTAAGTACCTAAAGGACTTTGAGATCCTATGAGCTTTTAGCCCTCGGCGGTCCCACCGCCAGCGGAAAATCTCAACTTGCCTGCCTCTTGGCAGAGAGAATAGGCGGGGAGATCATCAGCGTAGATTCTATGGCGGTCTACAGGCATATGGACATTGGGACCGCCAAGCCCAAAGACTGCCCAATAAAACATCACCTTGTGGATGTGGTTGAGCCGGGTGATTACTTTGATGCCAAACTCTTTGAAGAGTTAGCCCAGAAGGCAATACAGGAAATAAAGTCCAAGGGAAAGCTACCCATCCTCTGCGGTGGCACTTACCTTTACTTTCAAGTTCTGCTCTACGGACTTGCACCAACTCCAGAGCCTGACTGGTCTCTGAGAGAAAAGCTTTACGATATAGTAAGGAAAAAGGGTAGTGAGTTTTTACACAGAAAGCTCAGGGCTATAGACCCCATCTATGCCCAAAAGGTGCATCCAAGGGATGCAAGGAGGATTGTGAGGGCTTTGGAGGTTTTTTTGCAAACGGGCAAAACCTTTTCTTCCTTTCATAAGTGGCAGGACGCTAGGTATAAATTTCTTGGTTTTTACATTACACGCCCTTGGGAGAGTCTCTCCAAAAGGATAGAAGAGAGAGTAGAAAAGATGTTCCAAGAGGGACTTGTGCAAGAGGTGGAAAAGTTGATGAAGATGGGCTTTGAAAGATTTTTAACCTCTTCCCAAGCCATAGGATACAAGGAACTTGTGCCATACATTAAGGGTGAGGTTAGCTTGGAGGAGGCAAAGGCTCAGATCATAAAAAACACCAAGGAGTATGCCAAAAGGCAGATAAGGTGGTTCAGAAGGCAAGGTTGGGTGGAGATAGATTTAGACCGTCTTAGCCTTGAGTCTGCGGTGGAGCTGATCCTTTCAAAACTTTCTGCCGGAGATGAGCCTGAGCAGGTCGTTGAGAATTACAAACAGGGACAAGGCTACTATTAATGCAAAGCCAAGCCTCTGCCATGCCTCTTTGAACCTCAAGGGAAGAGGTTTTCTTCTGATGCTTTCAATCAGGAAAAGGAGTATTAACCCTCCGTCTAACATAGGGAGAGGCAGTAGGTTAAAGATGGCCAACTGAACGGATATGAAAGCCATAAGACCGAGGTAGGGAATCAGTCCCTGCTGGGCGGACTGTCCTGCCATTTGGGCTATTGCAATGGGACCTCCCAAGTTTGTGGGAGAGAGGGAGCCCGTGATCATACCCCAAAGGGCTTTTAGAGTAAGTGAGGTAAGGATGGCGATCCTCTCAAAGCTTCCCTTAAAGGCTTCAAAGGGACCCTGCTTTACCTTGACCGTTTCCACCTTGGGTGCAACCCCTATTATAGAAATGCCCGTCCGTGGATCCTTCATGGGAATTAGGGTGATCTCCCTTATCTGTCCTTGTCTTTCTATCTTTAAGTCTATCTTTTCTGCAGACCTTATGAGCTTAACAGCTTCTTGCCAACTTTTTATTTCCACTCCGTTTATGCTCAGGATCCTGTCTCCCTCTTGCAATCCCACCTGCTTGGCTGGGCTCTTTTCCAAAACAGTGCCCACCACAGGCTCAATAATTGGCTCTGCACCAAAGCCCCTTGGGTTCTTTAAGTCCATCTTCCCCTCAAGGGTTAAAACCTTACCATCCCTCAGAACTTCCAGCTTCAACTCTTGTTCAAAGATGTCCTTTAGTAGCTTCTCCTCCAAATCCTTCCAGTTATCCACCTTTTTGCCGTTTACCGAAAGGATCAGGTCTCCCCTTTGAAGACCCATCTTCTGGGCTAGGCTATCTTCCTGCACATAGCCCACCACTGGCTTTTCGAAGGCATACTTGGGAACCTCTCTGCCGAGCATTCCAATTAGCCAAAAGATAAGAACCGCCAAGATGAAGTTAAAAAAAGAGCCAGCAAAGGCTATGAGAATTTTTTGCCAGTTTGGTTTGGAGGAAAAAGCCCTCGGGTCCGAGACGCCATCCTCCTCTCCGTAGAGTTTTACAAAGCCACCGAGAGGAATCACCGAGAGCCTGTATTCAGTTTCTCCCCACTGCTTTTTAAATAAAGCAGGACCAAAGCCAACGGAGAAGACCTCCACCTTAACTCCAAAGAGCTTAGCAAACAAAAAGTGCCCCAACTCATGAAACCAAATAAGAATACCTACCAAAACCAAAAAGGATAAAACTGTTTCCATCTCAGTCCTTCCACTCCTTCAAAAGTTCCTCTGGGACCTTAAAGTTATCCCTAACCTGTCCGTTGCCAAAGATGATAAACTTCTGGATGGTTAGTTCCTCCAGTGCCATGGGACCCCTTGCGTGGATTTTATCGGTAGATATGCCCATCTCCGCCCCCAGCCCAAACTCGTTGCCGTCGGTAAACCTCGTGGATGCGTTCACATAAACCGCCGCGGAATCCACCTCTGTAAGGAACTTCATCGCCTTGGTATAGTTTTCAGTAATTATGGCATCCGAGTGTTTGGAACCGTAGGTTTCTATAAAGTCTATGGCTTCCTCCAAGCTATCCACCACCTTTACCGCAAGTATTAGGTCCAAAAATTCCTCGTAGTAGTCCTCCTCTGTGGCGGGCACTGCCTTTACAAAGGAAAGCCTTGGGTCAGACTTTATAACCTTTAAACTATCCTCGTCGCATCTGAGCTCCACACCAGCCTTTCCTAAGATGTATGCCATCTTTGGGAAGAAGGTGTTTAGGATCTTTCGGTGTATTATCAGATTTTCCACTGCGTTGCAAACGGAAGGTCTTTGAACCTTTGCGTTGTAGACTATGTGGTAAGCCTTTTCTAAGTCTGCCTCCTCATCCACGTATATGTTGCAAACCCCCTTGTAATGCTTTATGACGGGCACCCTTGCCTTTTCTGCCACAGCCCTTATCAAGCTTTCCCCACCCCTCGGAATGGCAACATCCACTTTGCCCTCCATCTGCAAAATTTCCCAGACGATTTCCCTTTCTGGTCTGTCTATAAACTGGATGGCTTCTTCTGGAAAACCCTCCATGGCAGACGCCTCTCTGAGGATTTCCACCAGAGCCCTGTTGGAGTTCATGGCTTCTTTTCCGCCCCTTAGGATCACCGCATTGGAAGATTTTATGCACAGAGAACCCGCCTCTATGGTTACGTTTGGTCTTGCTTCATAGACGATGAATATCACTCCCAAGGGCACTCTCATCCTTCCTACCTTTAACCCGTTGGGAAGTTGCCACATGCGTGTGATCTCTCCCACTGGGTCTGGAAGGCTTGCCACATCCCTTAGAACCTTTATCATACCGTCAATCCTCTTGTCGTTCAGAAGCAGTCGGTCCAGCAAAGCAGAAGAAAGCCCCTGAGATTCTCCAAAGGCTATATCCTTTTTGTTCTCTTCCTTTATGTATTCTCGCCTCTTGTCCAAAAGCTCCGCCGCCCTCAAAAGGGTGCGGTTTTTCACCTCGGTGGGAATGGAACTCAAAATCCTAAGAACCTTCCTTGCCCTTTCTACCTTCTCCTCTGCGTAGCTTTTCAAGTCTTGCATGGAAAATATAATAAGCCAAGACGCTTGGATTTTCTATTTATGTTGTGCAGGCAAAACCCTTTCAAAAAACTTCTCAGCCCAATCCCTATCCTCTAAAAACAGTATGTTTTTCCCCTCGTATTCCCTTTTTTTCTCCTCGTATTCCTCTTTGGATTCAGAGTCTTTGACTACCTGACCTCTCCGCAATTCTTCATAAGGAGTGGTAGAGAGAATAAAACCCTTTACCTCCACTTGCCAGTTTTCGTATTGTTTTTTGAAGGTTTCCTTCAATCCCTCTGAAAGGAACCTGACCTTTTCATAGTTAAACACCTCTCCCAACATCTTCAGTCCCTTTGGCTCCACGAAAATTATGTAAATTCTGTTTCCATTCTTTTCTCTTATCCAAAGGATAAAGTCGGGATAAAACTCTCCCCAGTCAAGCATAAAGCCCACCCCTTCCCTTGCCTCGTTCCTGAGTAAAACTATGTGGTATTTATCCAAAATTTCTGGGTTTTTATCTAGATAATCCCTCAGACCCTCCAAAAATCTTTTCTCCCCCTCGTTCAATCCCGGTGGAGAAATCTTTATACCTTCCTTTTCCAAAAGCAGTGGAACAAAGACAGAATTATTTATAACAACCCTTGGCAATACACCCCTTTCCCTCTGCTCATCCAAAAGTGCATCTATATTTTCAACAAGCTCTTTTATCTTTTCAATCAATCTTTGTTCTTTTGCAGGCACGGTCAGTTTATAGTATTCAACTATATCGGAAGCCAATCTAAACAGGCTTAATTGTTCTCCCGCAGGCTTGTAAGTTATGATGTCCTTTTCAAACCTACCCTTTTCCCTCTTGTAAAACTTGTCTATGTAGCTTTTTAGGAGGGAAATGGCTATGTTTTCTAAATTCTTCAGACCCTTCAAGTCCTTTACTTCAAAATCGTTTGGCACAATAACTTTGCACCTTTCTTTAAGGATTTCCTTTAAAGTCTCCAAATCAAAGCTAAGGTTTAAGTAGTTCCTCTCTTTTTTGAACTCCAAAAGCTCCGTATAGATCCTCGTCCAATCAAACAGCTCTATATCCACAAGCTCCGCGATGCTCTTTGACGCAATCTGAGTTTCAACTTCAGAAGACTGGACATCTTCCCTTTGCTCCTGTGCCATGTAAACCGCCATGCTTGGCACCAAGTTCATAGAAGCAGAGATTGTTGTATCCACCCTCAAGTGTAAAACCCTCTCCCTTTCAAACCTTTTGCTTTCATCTTTGGTAGGATAAGGAAAGTCCTTCCAAATCTCTCTGTTTAACACACACACAGGCACCTTTATTTCTATTTTTTCAGGCTCCATTCCTTCTTTCTTTATGGTTTCCAAAAACTTACCTATATAGTCTGCGGATATGCCGTATATGTTTAAAGTCTCAAGGGTTGAGATTTCAGGATTGCCAGACCTTTTGAGGGAAAGGTTTTTGCCCTTTAGCCTTACGCCCCTTCCAAAAAGCTGGATGATCTGCGGACCTTCACCCTTCCCTATGTTCAAAAGTCCCATACAGGAAACCCTCCAAGTGTCCCAGCCCTCTATGAACTTTTTGGAACCGATGAGTATGTTAATGGTGGAGTTTTCTCTTTTTATGCTATCAAAAAGGGAATCACTTATTGCATCCTGCTCTATTTCAAAGCCCTTCTCTTTTAGTAGTTTTCTAAAGGCAGACACATCACCAATATTTACCACGCCAAAGTATGCGTTTTCTCCAAGCCTTAGCCCAAACTCTCCCTCCGCCCTCTTTATCTCAAGAATCCTCAGCTTCCCCCTACCGTTGAAAACTTTTTTATAAAGGTCCTCCAAATCAAAGCCACTTCTTAACCTTTCAAACTTATGCCTAAAAATATCCTCTCCCTGTTCATTTTTAAACTCTCCGTTTAGGATTTTATCAATCCTCTCCTTTAGCCAATCCTTGTTTAAGCTATTTCTTATAAGGTCTAAAACCTTTACTATGTCTGAGTCTATGTTTTTACCCGACACGGTGGAACCTACGAATATCCAAAGTGGTTTTTCTATGTTATGCTCTTTGGCAATCCCTCTTTTTTCTTCATAAACCAAAAGTTGTTGGTAAAAGTCCAAAAGGTTAGCACAAAAAGCCATTTCTGTAAAGTCATCAATCTTTGAGTTTTTGATGTTTAGCACCCAAAAGTCCTTTCCATAGCCATCAAGGTAAAAGTGTTTGTAAGAATAGTCAAAGATTATTGCCTTTGCGTATTCCTTTAGGATATCCTCCTTGTCTAATATTTGCCCAAAGGTGGCACTGTATTCAAAGGCAAAACCCTTTTCAATAAGCTTGTCCCTAAGCTTTGCCCACTTCTTTTCTTCAGACCTTTTGCCCTTATGCCCCTCATCCACAAAGATGAGATTTTTCCCCTCAAAGGCTGAAATGTGTATAGACCTTCCCCTTCCTCTTGTGTTTTCTGCTAACTTTGTGATCTCTATTATCAAAACTTCGTGTTCCCTTTGTCCGCTTGAACTCCCGCTTTCGCTGTAAAGTCTGCATGGAATACCGCTTTTTTGCATCTCCTCGTAATGCTGTTTGGAAAGCCCCTCGTTGGGAGTGATTAACAAAATGTTATCCGGTTCAAAGGGTTTATACCTCAAAAATTGCAAATAGTTTATGTGCATTATGAGGGTTTTACCAGACCCCGTTGCCATCCAAAAGGCAAGCTTTTTAAGGTCCTCTTCCGAAAATTCGCCGACGGTTTCTCTTACCTTTTTCTCCAAACTATTACTATTAACAAAATCGTTTAACTCCGCCAAAAACTCCCACTTTCGGTTTTTCAACCTATCTATGAATATCTCCGTGAACAAAACCGCCAAGTATTGAAAGTATTTAAGCCTTATCCTTTCCGGTCTGCTTTGGTTTATTCTCCGTAGGTATTCCTGTATGTTTTGGTCGTATCTTTTTAGCTCATCCTTTGGAAGCTTTACTCCCTCCTTTGACATAAGATTTATGGCAAAGTTCGTTAGACCATCCCTTTCGCCCTCTTCCACGCTTTTTAGATACCTCAAAAGCCCTCTGTTATCCTTTTCACCAAAAAGCTCTAAAAAATACTTGTTTAAGACCAAATACTTTTCAATGTTCATGGCTAAACATGCGCCTTTTGAATTCAGGTTCTATGTTTCGGACATCAGGTTTAAAGCTTTCAAAGGCTAAGGCATGCTGTCCGTTTATGTATATAATCTCCGGTTTAAACTCCTTCAAAACCTCCTCTATAAAGTCCCTGTCCTTTTTGTAATCCTCCTCTGTCCATCCTTCCGAATAAACCCTCCAAACCACCGCCACACTTTTGCCCTCCCTTTCTCCCAATACAAACGTGTATATGTTCCCTTCCCTTTCCTTACGCATTAACTTGTTTACCTTTAGCCCAAGCAAGTAGTTAAAGGTCTCTATTACATCTACCGCCATTTCTTTTGGCTCTCCCACTTCAGAAAGATTAACCTTTAGCTTGTAGTTGTATGGGTCTTTTAACATTGAGATGTTCAAAAGGTGTGGGTCATCCTTTGTTTCAATCTCAAGGAAGTATTTAATAAGGTAGTCATCTTTGAAAAAGTCCTTGTGTGCTTTGCTTTCCTTTAGCTCAAGGTTATCAAGGGTGTCCTCGTATTGCTCAAGGATAATGTATTTAAAAAATCCCCCCGCAGTCCGCTCGTTGTATTTTTCTTTTACATCCTTTTCTTTGGAAATGCCAGTTTTATCGTAGGCTAAAACCTTTTTCATCCTTGGCATAACCACAGTCCAAAAATGCTCCCCCATCTCTACACCAATCCACTTTCTTTTAAGCTTATGGGCTACTGCCGTTGTTGTGCCACTTCCCAAAAAGAAGTCCATAACCAAATCGCCTTCTTCGGATGTGGATTCTATAACACGCTTGAGAAGGATTTCGGAGTTCTTAGTAGGAAAGTCTGGGTCTTGTTCATACCCTGGGATATCTGTCCAATTGTTGTTTATCTGGTTATAAAGACTTAAGATTTCTCCTATAAATTCCTCTCTTCCACATTTTGGGCATTTGCCATTAAAGTTTGACTTGTTATTGTTTGTAATTATAAAGCCACAATTAGCACATTTTAGTCTTGCTTTACCTTCTTTAACAGCTATATCAAGATTTTCTTGTGAAAAAGCCCAATGTCTTCCTTTAGGAGGAAAGAGTTTTATTCCAAAAATCTCTCTATATTGTGTTGTTCTTTGTTCTCCGGGCATACTTAAAAATGGCATCCACAAACTTTCATTTAATAGCTTCTCTATCTTTTGATATTCTTCTTGACTTAATAGCTTTTTTAGTGTATCCAAAGTCTCTCTATATGATTTTACATGTTCTTTTTCTACTTCCAAGATTGATAACAAACCTTTTTCTGAATTTTTTAGATAGAAAAACAAAGAATCCGTTTTATTTAGAAATCTTTTCTCAGCCTTGCGTGTTTGAAGACCTCTTTGAACAATTATCTCATTCCTAAAATTCTCCTCCCCAAAAATCTCATTCATCAAAAGCCTAACATACATATTCCCGTTGTAATCACACCTAACAAAAATGCTCCCCCTTTCGTTTAAAAGCTCCTTTGCAAGCCTTAGCCTATTCTCAAGCATTGCGATCCAAGTGGAGTCCTTATACTTCACATTGTATAAATAGTCTGCGTCTTGCTCCTTGTTAAAGGGTGGGTCAATGTATATGGTTTGGACTTTTTCTTTATATCTGTTCAAAATCGTATTCAAAGCCTGCCAGTTTTCGCTCTTTATCAAAAGCCCATCCAGTGCGTCATCCAGATTAACCCCTTCGCTTATCCTCTCCAAAAGCTCCCACTTAAACCTCTCGTCAAAGTATCTTGTGTCAATGGGAAGCTTTTTGCCCTCTAAATCCTCTTCCCTTTCAAACTTACCAAACCCAAGCCTTTCCCACTCCTCAAGCTGTGCTTTGTTTTGCAAAACCTTTTTTAAAACTTCTCTGTAAAACTCCTCGCCCGCCCATTCCTTAATCCTGTCTAAGGTAATCACATAATGGGTTTGTATAACAAACTTTTTCTTTTCCCAAAGCTTTTTCTGGAAGTCCTCAATCTGTGCCAAAAAGTCTATGATCTTTTCTCCCACTTCCTTAACAACCTTTGCTCTTGTTATGTGCTTGTCTAAATACTTTTCTTCCGAAATGGTTTCGTAGTTCAATACCTCAGACTTTATGAAATAATCAAGCTGTCCCATTAAAAACTTCTTTAGGTTTTTGTGGATAAAGTAGTCCCCTGTGTTCTTTGCGGTAAATCGGTTTATGTGATAAAGGAGTAAGGGTTGTTGATTTTTTTGTTCTTTCAGTAAGCTTTCAATTGCATATTGAAGTTCCTTTATCTTGGAGGATATTTCCATTAACTCTTTTTTTAATCCCTCAAAAATCTTTTCGTTTATCTTCTCCTGTTTTACGCCTCTTCCCCTTCCTCCGTTTTCTTCCTCCTGTTCTATCTCTCGATCATTTCCATTATCCTTGTAGAGCTTCATCTCCTCTTCGCTTAGTTCCCTGTATTGAAATCTGATTATTATGCCTTCTTGGTCTGTTTGGACTGGCTCCTCATCCAAGACAAAATACCTTTGCTTCGTTGCCTTGTTGCTGTTTATTTCCTCCCGTGCGGATACGGTCCTAAAGATTACCTTCTTGTCCCCTGCCTTAAAGGTGTAGTCTCTAAAGAGTATGCCCGTTTTTATGTAATATTGGTCTGCGTTTGCCCAGTAAAGCTTTACCTCCTCTCCGTTGTAGGGTATGCTGTATTTTGGCTCCTTTGAATACCTGTATTGTGGAATAAAATCTCCATCTTCGTAAAACCTTGAGAAGAAAGAGTAAAGGTCGTTATAAACTTGTTCTTTTATCTCCTCCAGCTTTTCCAAAAGCTCTTTTTGTTCTTTTATTTCCAAGTATCTCTTCCCTATGGGAAATTTTGCGTAATCAGGGTTTAGCTCCCCTGTCGGTGTGATGGCATCTTCTCCAAGGTCTTCTATTACCTTCCTCCTTACCCTCTCATACTCTTCGCGTATGTCCTCAGATAAGTTTTTCTTGTGCTTTTGAAAGGCATCCTCTATTATCTGTGGCAGTTTTTGGTCTATAAACTTTTCTACTTCGCCCCGTTTGTAGTTGAGAATTCTGTATATGCCAAAATCAAGGTCTGAACTTTCAAACTGGAATATATCCCTCAATAACTCTTGGAATTTCTTTAGGGCATTCATAGGCTATATTATACCCACATACCTTATAATTAGCCTTGCTATGAAGGTGCCAAACGAAAGGGGATACTTTGGAAGCTTTGGTGGAAGATTTGTGCCGGAGACTTTGATGTACGCTTTAGAGGAACTTGAGGAAGAATACCAAAAGGCTAAAGAGGACCCGAGCTTTTGGCAGGAGTTTGAGTATTACCTCAGGGAGTTTGCGGGCAGACCTACACCCCTTTACTTTGCCAAGAACCTGACCGAGTATGCGGGAGGGGCAAAGATATACATAAAGAGGGAAGACCTCTTGCATACGGGTGCCCACAAGATCAACAACACCCTTGGACAGGCTCTGCTTGCCAAGAGGATGGGAAAGAACAGAATAATCGCAGAAACTGGTGCGGGTCAGCATGGGGTGGCTACTGCCACTGCCTGTGCTCTGCTTGGTCTTGAATGCGTGGTGTATATGGGAGAGGAGGATGCCCAAAGGCAGAGGTTGAATGTGTTTAGAATGAAGCTCTTGGGTGCGGAGGTGAGGATAGTAAAGAGTGGAAGCAGGACACTAAAAGATGCCATAAACGAAGCCCTTAGGGATTGGGTTGCCAATGTGGAGACCACCCATTACATAATAGGCTCCGTGGTGGGACCCCATCCCTTTCCCATGATGGTCAGAGACTTTCAGAGTGTAATAGGTAAAGAGGCAAGGGAGCAGATTTTGGAAAAGGAGGGTAAACTGCCCAAGGCGGTGGTTGCATGTGTAGGCGGTGGCTCCAATGCGATGGGAATTTTTTATCCCTTCGTGGAGGATGAGGGGGTTAGGCTTGTGGGTGTGGAGGCGGGTGGTCTTGGGCTTGAGACGGGCAAGCATTCTGCATCCATCAACGCAGGGCGGGTGGGAATTTTGCACGGAATGAAGTCCTTCTTTTTGCAAGATGAAGAGGGGCAGATTTTAACCACCCACTCTATCTCTGCAGGTCTTGACTACCCAGGGGTAGGTCCAGAGCATGCGTACCTATTTGAGATCGGAAGGGCAGAGTATGTTTATGCCACAGACCAAGAGGCTCTGGAGGGCTTTAAGCTCCTCTCAAGGCTCGAGGGGATCATCCCTGCCTTGGAGCCAGCCCATGCGGTCCTGAAGGTGGTAGAGATAGCCAGCAAGTTAAGCAAGGATGACATAGTGATCTTTAACCTCTCCGGCAGGGGAGACAAGGATATGGAAACGGTTATGAAGCATTTAGGCGGTGAGGTTTGAACTTTTATTTCCTATACTTTTCTTCTTGCTGTCTTTGATCCTTGCTGTTCCGCGCTCTCATGACCCATACCTTTATGAGGAAGATCTGGGAGAGGGTAGGCTACTCCTTAGGGTGGAGGGTGTGGGAGAAACTTCAGATAATGGCTTTTCTGCCCGGGTAAAGGTTTTGGGTGGGGACTTTCCAGAAATTTACGAGAAGACTGCATTTTTGAAGGTCTATGGGGCGGAGGATGTGCCATCTAAATACTTGGAGGTTTACGGAAAGGTCAGAGTGAGGGAAGGAAGGGTTTTTATTAGTGCTACATACAAAGATGTATCCTTTGCAAATGTTCTGCCCTCCCTGAGGGATCGCCTTGCCAAGCGTCTGGAAGATAAGATAAAGGACCAAGAGGTCAGGGCTTTAGCCTTGGCATACTTTTTGGGAGAAGATCAGGGCGTTGTTCCCATGAGGGTTCAATCTGCCTTTTTGACTACAGGACTTGTGCATCTTTTGGTGGTCTCCGGTGGGCATCTTAGCCTTTTGGCACTTATGCTCAGATTTTTGGCTCCCTACCGGCTTGGGCTTTGGTTTGCCCTTTTGGGTGTTAGCTTTTATGCCCTCCTTTTGGTTCCCTCCGAGCCTCCCGTTCTCAGGGCTTACCTTATGATCCTTGCGTCCATCCTCCTGCTTTTGTATGGAGAAAGACCAAACCTTTTGGGTATTCTGTTTGTATCCGGTGGCGTAATACTTCTTTTCTTTCCTGAGTATGTAAGTTCATACTCCTTTTGGCTCTCCTTCTGTGCAACCCTTTATATTTTGCTTTCACTCCGGGAACCTCCCAGAAGGGATGTGGTTTTTCTTTCCTTTTGGGTGTCCTTCTTTGCCTTTTTGGGAACCATGCCCATCCTTTCCCTCTTTTCCTTTTCCGCACCTTTTAGCATTCTGCTAACTCCACTACTTTCTGTTCCCTTCTTAGCCTTTACCTTTTATGGCTTTCTGGATATGCTGACCTTCTTTTCTCTACCAGCTTTTCCTTTGGAGGTGATGGGAAGGTTTATAAACGCCTCCGTGATGTTTTTCTCAAACTTTGCACCCATGCTATTTTTCAACTTTAGCCTTTGGGAGGCTGTCCTCAGCCTAAGTTTGGGGGCGGTCTTGTCATATTTCCTCAAAGGATGGGAAAAGTTGTTGGTGGGTTTGGTATTCGTCCCATTCCTGTTTTAGCTTGATGTAGTAGCTTCCGCTTCGGGTGATGAGACCCTCCAGTTCATAAAAGCCCAGCTTTTGGTGGAGTTCCCTTTCATCCATACCTAAAAGTTGGGAAAGTTCGCTGAGGGTCTTTGGAGTGTTTAAAGCTATAAGCAGTGGGTCCTCCTCTTGGACCTCCTCCTTTAAGCCAAACTTTTCAACCCTTCCCACCAGCTTAGCGACGCCCTCATTGACCAATTTTATGCAACCCTCCCACCTTTCGCTTATGCCATAGCCCACATGCACATAAACGGGTCTGTTTTGCTCTTTGGCGTAGTAAGCTGTTATGAGGGCGCCCGAGTTCTCCCCCGCTTCTACCACAAAAACACCCTCAGAGATGCCACTTATGAGCCTGTTCCTCCTTGGAAAGGTATGCTTGTCTGCCTTTTCCCAAGGTAAGAGCTCCGACAGGAGAACACCGCTTCTGAGGATAAAGTCCTGCATCCTTTGGGGCACCTCAAGGATGCCCATTCCTAAAAGGCAGAGGGTATAGCCACCTGCTTCTATGCAAAACTTGTGGGAGTAGGCGTCTATACCCTTGGCTCCCCCTGAAACTATGGCGTAGCCCTTGCCTACCAAAAATTCCACCAATTCCTTTGTGTATCTTACGCTGTAGCTGTCTGGGTTGCGTGTGCCAACCACACCAAAGCTGCTCACCGTTTTTAGCTCTCCCCTGTAAAATAACACGGGCGGTGGGTCCTCAATTTCCTTTAGCCTCAGGGGATATTGAGGGTCCGAAAGGCATACACAGTTTATTCCCTCCCTCTCCACAACTTTTATAACTTCTTCCGGTTCAAAGCTGAACTTCTTTTCCTTTATTGCCTGCGTCTTTGCATCACCCACAAGGGCTTTAAGTTCCAACCGGTCCGCCTCAAAAACAAACCTTGGGTCTTTGAAAGTTTGATAGAGCTTTTTTATACTCCTTTCTCCAAGTCCTACAACAGATTTTAGTGCAAGCCACCAGTAGAGGCTTTCCTTCACTGTTTATCCTTTTCTATGAGCTCTTTAACATAAGGTAGGGCATCCTCCACCGCAAGGTCTATTCTCTCTCCGGTGTGTCTTTTCCATAGCTCCACCTTTCCATCCTTTGCCTTTTTCCCTACTACCAAAATGTAAGGAAATCCGCAGAGTTCTGCGTCCGCAAACTTAAAGCCTGGGCTCTCGTCCCTATCGTCATAGATAACATCCAAGCCCATCTCCATAGCCTTGATATAAAGTCCTTCCGCCACAGACCTTTGGGTCTCGTCGGAGGTATTGACGCAGATGATGTTTAGTTCAAAGGGTGCCACCACCGTAGGAAACTTTATCCCCTTCTCGTCGTGATACTGCTCCACTATGGCAGAAAGGCATCGGGATATACCAATGCCATAACATCCCATAACCACCGGCTTTTCCTGACCAAAGCGGTCCTTTATCAGGGCTTTCATAGGTTCTGAGTATCTTGTTCCCAAAAGGAATATGTGTCCAAGCTCAAGGGCCTTCCCTACTCTAAGAGACCCACCACACTTGGGACATGGGTCTCCTTCTTCCACCTCGCAAACATCCACAAACTCTCCGTATTGGATGTCTCTTCCGGGATTTACGTTTATGTAATGGTAATCGGGCTCGTTTAGAGCTACCACCATGTTCTTTACGCCATAGGTGGAGTTGTCCCAAAGGACCTTTATATCCTCCGGCAGGTTGAAGGGACCCACAAAGCCCTTTGTGGTGCCAAGCCATTGCTTTATTTCTTCCTCGGAAGCCAAGCGAAAATCCTCCGTGCCAAAAAGAGCTTCAAGCTTTTTCTCATCCACCTCCCTGTCTCCCCTTATGAGAACCATTACCCTTTCTCCGTTCCCTTTTACGTAAAGGAGTGCCTTCAGAATCTTGTAAGCGGGCACCTTTAGGTAATCGGAAAGCATGGCAATGGTGGTGGTGTTGGGCGTATAGACCTTTTCCATGGGCTTTTCTTCCTCTGTCTCTTCTCTGTGCTTTGGGAGGGGCACAATCTCTGCGTTGGCGGAGTATCCACAGTTTTCACAAAAGGCTACCTTTGCCTCTCCGTAATCGGTAAGGATTACAAACTCATGGGACATCTTCCCCCCAATAGCACCCACGCTTGCCTCCACCAAGAGGGTGTTCAGTTTGAGTTTTTTAAAGATCCTCTCGTAGGCAAACTTCATAGATTCATAGGAGATCATAGCGGAGAACTCATCTTCGTCAAAAGAATAAGCGTCCTTCATCAAAAATTCCCTTGACCTGATCAAGCCAAAGCGTGGTCTTTTCTCGTCCCTGAACTTTACCTGTATTTGATACAAGATCAGAGGCAATGCTTTGTAGGAGTTTATGAACCTCCTAAAGAGGTCTGTGATCTCCTCCTCGTGGGTAGGTCCAAGGCAGTATTCCCTTCCGTGTCTGTCCTGCAGTTTAAAAAGCTCCCTGCCATACAAATCCCACCTTCCAGTTTCCTTCCAAAGCTCAAAGGGATTCAGAACGCTCAAAAGCACCTCTTGGGCTCCGCTCCTGTCCATCTCCTTTCGGACTATGTTTTCTATCTTTCTTAGAACCTTGAGGGCAGGTGGCGTGTATTCGTAAATGCCGGAGGCAACCTGAGACAAAAATCCACCCTTTAGCAGTAGTTTGTGGGAGATTGCCTCCGCATCTGCCGGCTCTTCCTTTAGCGTATACCAAAAGTATTTACTCCATCGCATAGGGAAGTTATTTTAAAATATCCATCCCATGCTAAGCAGAATACTAAAACTTTTTGGTCTTTTTTCCAACAACATAGGCGTAGACCTTGGCACCGCCAACACGGTTATCTACGTGGAGGGCAAAGGGGTTGTTCTTTCTGAACCCTCCATAGTGGCAGTGGACGTGAAAACTGGAAAAGTCATAGCAGTTGGAAAGGAAGCTAAAGAAATGCTTGGAAAAACTCCTGAGACAATACAAACCATAAGACCACTCAGAGATGGAGTGATAACGGATTTTGAGGCAACAAGAATAATGCTCTCTTACTTTATTAACAAAGTAGTAGGCGGTGGCATACTCAAACCAAAGCCAAGGGTGGTGATAGGTGTACCCTCGGGCGTCACACAGGTGGAAAAGAGGGCAGTTATAGATGCTGCAAAGAGCGCGGGAGCAAGGGAGGTATATTTGATAGCGGAACCCATGGCAGCGGCCATAGGTGCCGGTCTTCCAATAGACGAGCCTGTTGGAAATATGATCGTGGATATTGGAGGGGGTACCACAGAGATAGCGGTAATATCCCTGGCGGGCATAGTGGTGTCCACCTCCATCCGGGTGGCGGGGGACGAGATGACGGAGGCAGTCGCCAACTACATTAAGAAAAAGCACCACATATTGATTGGGGAACAAACCGCAGAGAGGATAAAAATAGAACTTGGAAGTGCAGTGGAGGAAGAGGAAGAGAGGGTTATGGAAATAAAAGGTAGAGATATAACCGGGCTTCCAAAGACCATAACCATAACAAACAGGGAGATTACGCAGGCTTTGGAAGATGTGATCAGTGCTATAATAAACGCCATAAAGGCTACCCTTGAAAGAACACCACCAGAGCTTGCCTCAGATATTGCAGAAAGAGGCATTACCTTGGCAGGAGGTGGCTCCCTCCTCAGGAATTTGGACGTAAGGATACACAGAGAAACTGGAATAATAACCAGATACTGCGAGGACCCTATAACCGCAGTGGCCAGGGGTGTGGGCTCCATACTTGATAAGATCCATCTAATAAGGCGAGTATCCATGGAATGAAAGAGCGGTTGTTTTATTTTTTTCTCTTTCTGCTCAGCGTGTTTGCCTATTTGTTTAATCTGTCTTCTTATCCTTTGCTTTCTCCCTTCGTAAGTCTTATAAACAGACTTTTAATGCCTGTGATGGAGTTCAAGGCTCAGACCACAAGAAGAGTTCAAGATCTTGTTAATACTTACGTGTTTTTAGTGGATACTCAAAAAAGAAACAGGAAGTTGGTGGAGGAGGTCAACGCACTTAGTCTAAAGGTCAGCGAGCTTGAAGGTTGTAAGCGTGAGCTTTTGCAGTTGAAAGGATTAATGGAAGAGCCTCCCACTGTTGAATACACCCTTGCGGGAGTGGTCGCCTACGATCCTTCAGGAAGGGATGAGTTTATGTTACTTGATAAGGGAAAGAGGGATGGGCTTGAAGAGGGTTTTGTGGTAGCCCATAGAAACGTGTTCTTGGGCATTGTGGATCAGGTTTATGCGGGCACTTCAAGGGTCAGGACTGTTTGGTCTGATAACCTCCACGTGAGCGCCACCGCGGGTGGAAAAAACTACATATACAGAGGTGGGTTCCCAAAGGGTAGCCTGTTGCATGTAGCCCAAGAGGATGAACTAAAAAAAGGGGAAAAAGTTTTTCTGAGAAGCCTTAGACTCCCTCCCCTTGAAATAGGGGAGGTTTATGAAGTCTATCCTTCAGGAGAACAGTTTTTCAAAAGGGTTGAGGTAAAACCTTATGGAGATGTTAGAAGGGTTGATTTTGTGCTGGTGTTGAGGAGAAGGCTTTGATGTTTTATTTGCTTTTGGCTTTGGTTCTTTTTCTTCAAAGCTCGGTATTGGTTGGAATTTTTGGAAGCTACCTGTTTGTGCCAGACCTCCTTCTATCTCTTCTCTTCCTTTCAAGCGTCAGAGGTCCCACAAATTACACAAAGGGCTTCATAGGGGGATTTCTCCTGGATGTGCTATTGGACACTCTGGGGTGGCACGCCTCGGGTAAGCTCTTAGCCCTGTTTGTGCTTAGCTTTATAAAGAGAAAGTTCTTTATAGAAACTCTTCCCTCCCTCATGGTTGCCTACTTGATAGTAGCCCTTTTGGAACACGCCTACAGACTTTTGCTCTTTAGGTCCAAATTCTACTATCCTTTGGAGCCCACCCCTCTTTTAATTGGGTTCCTTGTGGAGTTGGCGGTGGGTTATTATTTTGGGAAGAAATTGCTGAAAAATGAGACGTAGGAACTTCCTGCTGGTGCTATTACTCTCTGTTTTCCTTTACTTGGCTTTAGTCTTTAGGCTTTTTTACTTACAGATCTTTAAAGGAGAGTATTACAAAAACTTGGCAAAGAGAAACTACATAAGGCGAAGGGTGGTCTACGCCCAAAGGGGAGACATCCTTGACAGAAACGGTGTAAAGTTAGCCTACGACATACCCGAATACGCCCTATTTTTGGACCCTCAGTTAATAGAGGAGAAAAGCACTTTAGAAAAAACCCTTAAAAACCTTGATGAGCTTTTTGGCATAAAACTGTCTTATGAGTTTTTGCAAAGCAAAAAAAGAAGCGTTGAACCTATACTCTTAAAAAAGTTGGAACGTCAGGAAGAGTTGGACAAGTTTTATAACAACAGCTACCGCCTGCCGGGTGTTTTCATAAACATGCTTCCAAAAAGGTTTTATCCCTTTGGAGAAGAGTGTGCCCACTTTTTGGGTTATGTGGGTTATCCAACACAGGAACACATGGAGAAATACAAGGAAAGAATATCCTTTCAGAGTTTGGTGGGAAGGCAGGGTTTGGAGAGGGTTTTTGATGAACAGCTTCTTGGTTGGGTTGGCACGGAGGAGCTAATCGTCAACGCGGTGGGAAAGATTATAGGAACCTACAAGGAAACTGCACCCAAGAAAGGCAACAGTTTGGTTCTTACAATAGATAGCCGAATTCAGAAGATCGTTTTTGATGTTTTTAAAGCCTCTGGGCATAAGGCGGGCGCCATAATAGTTTTAAGGGCGGACACGGGAGAGGTCTTAGCCTTGATGAGCTATCCTTCCTACGACCCAAACCTAATATACGATAAGTGGGAAGATTATCAAAAGGACCCTATGAACCCTCTTTTTAACAGGGCATTGAACGCCTTCTATCCACCAGGTTCTGTCATAAAGGTTGGTTTGGCAATTGGACTTTTGCAGGATGGAGTGAGCCCAAAGGAGGGGGTCTTCTGCAGAGGAAAGTTTTCCCTTGGCAACAGGGATTTTTACTGCTGGCTAAGAAGCGGACACGGCTGGGAGAACATGCGCACTGCCATACGAGACTCTTGCGACGTTTATTTTTATAGCTTTTGCTACAACAGGCTTGGACCAAGAAAGATGGAAGCTATACTTAGGAACTTTTCCTTTGGAGAAAGCGTGCCCTTTGAACTGCCAAACGCACGGGGTATAATGCCCAATCCCGAGTGGAAAAGAAAGGTCAAAAAGGAACCATGGTATGGGGGAGATACAATCAATATGTCCATAGGTCAAGGGTACCTAAAGGCAACCCTCCTTCAACAGTGCCTGATGGTGATGGGTATAGCAAACGATGGAGTTATTTATAAGCCCTTCTTGGTTAAAGAGGTTAGGGACCCAGAAGGGCGAGTAGTTTGGAAGAATAAAAAAAGCGTCTATAAGGTCATAAAAGCACCCCTTGAACACTTTGCCCTTGTCAAGGAAGCTATGAGGGATGTGGTTAGGTCTGGAACAGGTACTATGGCCAACTCTCCTATTGCAGAGATCGCCGGAAAGACAGGCACCGCCCAGGTAGCTTCTATAAGCGCAAGAAGGAAGAACCTTCCTTACAAACTCAGGGACCACGCATGGTTCGTTTGCTTTGCCCCATACAGAAATCCCCTCTTTGTGGTAGGCGTTTTGGTGGAGCATGGAGGATCTGGAGGGTCTGTAGCTGCACCCATAGCAAGAAAGGTGATAGAGAGAATATACATAGAAGGCATACACAAGGAACTGATGTGAGGTTATATTTTTGTCCATTATGGCGGAGACCCTTTTAGACCACAAGAGCGTGCAGTTTGAATTTGCAAAGAAGAGCTTTCTTTCTTTCATTGAAGGCAAGGACTACCTCCTACCTTACCTGAAGCCTGAAAAAACTCCTCTTCTGCTTATGGACCTGGAGGGAATAAAGGGTAGATACATAGAACTTAAGTATCACTTTCCCAACTTCAATGTGTATTATGCGGTAAAGGCAAACGACCATGAAAGGATCATAAGGGCTCTTGCTGAGCTTGGGGCAGGCTTTGAAGTGGCTTCCACGGAAGAGCTAAACAAGGTGCTTAGTGTGGGTGTAAGCCCAAACAGGATTATATCAAGCAATCCGGTTAAGCCTCCCGAGTTCATAGAGTACGCTTACAAAAAGGGAGTAGACCGGTTTGCAGTAGATTCCTTTACAGAGGTGGATAAAGTATCAGCCTCAGCAAGCAGGGCAAAGGTGTATGTTAGAATTGTTGTGCCCAACGAAGGAAGCGACTGGCCTCTTTCCAAAAAGTTTGGTGTGGACTTAGATACCGCTTTGGACATCTTGGAATACGCAAGAGAAAAAAGGCTAATACCTTACGGCATAACCTTCCATGTGGGTTCTCAGTGCAACAACTTTAGAAACTGGTTTATAGGCATAAAAACCGCAGCAGAGCTTTGGGAAAAGGCAAAGCAGAGAGGTCTAAGGCTCCAGATGTTGAACATTGGCGGGGGGATACCAGTCAGGTACAGCTACGAAGCCCTAAGCATAGAGGATATAGCATACTATGTAAAGGGGCTACTTCAGAAGTTCTTCCCTATATTGCCCTACGAGCTCCAAATGGAACCGGGCAGGGGCATAGTAGGAGACCAGGGTATCATGGTATGCAGGGTCATAGGGAAGGCAAAGAGAGGAGAGGATCTATGGCTTTACATAGACACGGGCGTGTTCAACGGTCTTGCAGAAGCTTTGGGAGGTATAAGGTATGCCTTTTACCTGGACAGAGAAGGTGAGCTAAAAGAATGGACCATAGGCGGTGTATCCTGCGATAGTATGGATGTGGTGGCAAGGAATGTAGCACTTCCGGAGCCAGAGGTGGGAGATTTCTTATACATCCTCTCCGCTGGGGCATACACAACCGTATACGCAGCACCCTTCAATGGTTTTCCCACTCCCGAAGTTGTATTTCCCTAAAGGAAACCTTTATGACCTCTTTTTCCTCTTCTAACATTATTATTCTTTCTGTGAAGGATACCAAGTCCTTAAGGTCATAAATTAGCTTTTGTTGGTTTATGTATGGTATGTTTACGAATACCAGCGTCCCACTTTCCAGAATTCTAACTATTTCTCCTATCTCCCTCTCATCAAAACGCTCTGTATAGCCTATATAGAGGATATTAGGTTTTATTAGCATGGCGTCTCCAAGTCCTTCTTGCAAAGTTTCCACATCTGTGCCTATCTCCCTCTGTATAACTAAAGAGTTCCCATGCTTTAAAAGGTAGTTCAGAGGCTCTTCCAATATGTAAATTACCTTTGAAAAGTTGATGCTAACATGCTGTAGTAAAGAGTAAGCAAACATGGAAGCTTTTATATGATCTTTGCCCGTTATAACCACACATCTGCCAGATAGGTCTCCTACTATTTGGTTTATCTCCTTTATTACATAGGATGGATCTTGGCAAAGCTCTTCTATAGTTGGTACTTCAAAGGGTGTTTTGATTATGGATATTACATAACTGCCCCGTTGGGTCATGTATGTAACCCTAAAACGTCCGCTCTTGTGTATACCAAAAGAAAAAGAACCTTCTTTTCCCAAGGGACCCAGCGAGCCAGATGCGTGGCTTTTCAGCGCCACCAAGGTGTCTCTTATATCTTCGCTAGTAAGGACTACAGGCATAAATTTTATCAGTTTGCCCTCCCTCCTTTCCACGGGAGAAGCATTCGGTGCCAAGAAAACCTCTGAAACAGTGCTTACGCTTCCCAAGTAGTTCAATATTTGAGGCGCGTAATTCATTGATAAGGTATTTTAAAGTAAAAAGGACCTTAGGTGAGAAATTCAGAAAGGCTGAAAGATCCTCTCCTTCAGACAAAGCCTGTAAGATAATCGCATAATAAATAGTTCGTGTATTGGAAGGCTTGCGGACAGCCTTCAGGGTTATACCACTTATAGCTTCTTCAGCTAGTTTATAATTTTTTCCATGCTCTTTGTCCTTTCTGCACCCTCGGGAACAGGGAAAACTACGGTGGCAAACTTCATCATAAAGAACGTGGAGGACATAAGGCGTGTGATTACCGCAACCACCAGACCGAAAAGAGAGGGTGAAGTGGAGGGTGTTGATTACATCTTTCTTACAGTGGAAGAGTTTGAGAAGGGTATAAGGGAGGGTATGTTTTTGGAATACGCAAAGGTGTATGGCAACTATTACGGAACGCCAAAGGATCAGGTTTTAAAAAACGAAGAGGAAGGTTATGACTCTCTTTTGGTTATTGACGTGCAGGGTGCTATGACCATAAAGAGAAACTTCCCAGACAGCGTGCTCGTGTTCTTGCTTCCTCCATCCATTGAGGAGCTTAGAAGGAGGCTTTTAACCAGGGGATACGGACACGAAAATCTTCAAGAGCGCTTACGCACTGCGGAGTGGGAAATCTCCTGTGCAAAACACTTTGACTACATAGTGGTAAATGAATTTTTGGATGAAACGGTAGAAACTCTCAAAAATATCATTCTGTCTTCAAGATATACTTCCAAGAACTTCTTGGCGAATGTTTCAAAGTTCGTCAAAGATGATAAAATAATAAAGCTCTTGGAAAAAGAATGCACGGAGGTAAGCCATGAGCAGAAGACCTAACATAGAGGGTGCCCTAAAGCATGTAAGCAGTAGGTATGAGCTGGTGCATGCTGCAGCAAAAAGGGTTGAACAGTTACTTAAGGAGGGAGATGATATATTTGTCAGGGACAAGGTAAAGAAGGAACTCATAAAGAAAACCTTTTACGCTATAGAGGAACTGGCAGAAGGTAAGGTTCAGGTAAAAAAGGTTAATTTAGAACCATGATAAAAAGCCTTCTCTTTTTGCATCTGTTTTTTGCCACCCTTTGGGTGGGTGGGATGGCGTACACATTGCTCTTTCTTAGACCATCCCTTAAAAGCTTGCCAGAGGGTCCAAAGCAGAACCTTGTCCAAAATCTATACGGAAGGTTCTTTTTGGGTGTGTGGCTGTCTATACTCGTTCTTTTCATCACAGGCGTTGGGCTCTGGCATGGCTACAGGAAGGACTTTTCCTCCAACTTCCTCTTTCACCTAAAGCTTTTTCTCTTTGCTCTTATGGTACTGAACTTTGCATACATCTACTTTTTCCAATACAGAAAAGGTAAGTTCAGGGCAATCCCAAGCCTCATTGCCATAAACTTTGTCTTTGCTATACTTATATACCTAATTATCTCGTGGATCGTATAGCACTTTTTCTGATTTTTGTGCTGTTTTCCTTTGCCTTTTCCCAACTTCCTCAGGAGTATGCCCTTTTGTCTGAGTTTTTACAAAAACGGGATTTAGCCCTGGGTGAAAGGCTTTTGAGGGACTATCCCAACGCAGTTTTTGTGGATGATATGAGGCTTTTGCTGGCGGAGGAATACTACCGGAGGGGAGAATTAAGGAGGGCTGAGGAGCTTTTGAAGGAGATCAATCCCAGAGCTTTGAAGTTTGACTATGTGGAAAGATACGCCCACCTCTGGAGGGCTATGAACCTAGATAAAAAAACCGCCCTGTTGAACCTTCCACACCTCTTCAAGGATTACATACCGGAGGTTTTTCTAACTGAGGAGGAAAAGTTAAAGGTTGGACAAGAGCTTATAAAAAGAAGACAATACAGAGAAGCTATAAACCTATTGCAGGACATACCCAAAGCTTGCTCCCTTTTGGGAGAGGCTTATGAAAGATTGAGACTGTACAAAGAGGCCATGGAAGTGCTCAAAAACTGCGACGGTAGGGAAGGAACCTTAAGGTATGTAAAGGTAGTTTTTAATGTATCCGAGGAGGAGTTCAAAAGAGCCCTTCTTAGGCTTAAAGGCTATGAAGAATACAATCAAGCCCTATTTTACGCAGGTCGGCTCTCTTTGTACAGGGAAAATTATCAAAAGGCTTTGGAGTGGTTTTCTATGATGGAAGAGGGCTATCAAAAGCACTTTCAATCAGGGCTGGTTCTTTTCATACTGGAGGACTACCAGAGGGCAGTTGATGCCTTTCAGAAGGCTTTGAACCTATCTTCTTCGGAGGAAGAAAAGGCACAGGCACACTTTTGGCTTTACAAAAGCTACGAAAAGTTGGGAAATTTTCAAAAAGCGGGAGAGCATCTTTTGAAGGCATCAAAGGGTACAGGATTTTATTCAACGATGGCAAAGGTGCAACTGGGAGAACCGGTAGCTACCAGAGGGTTAAAGGCATTTTTTGCCAGTGCAGAGGAAACCTCCATGGCAAGCATCATAAGAAGCATAACAGAAGCGGGCTTTTTGCATTATGCCCGTTTGGAGGCTTTCAGAAACATAGACAAATTTACCACATCGGACATCATTGCCATTCAAAAGTTTGACCCTTTCTTAGCCATAAGGCTGGCGGTTAGGAGGTTTGGCATTAGGTCTGATATATACCAGTACGTAGCCTACCCTACACCCTACAGGGAGTTCGTGGAGGAAGCTTACAAAACCTTTGGTGTGGATAAAAATCTTATATGGGCGGTTATGAGGCAGGAGAGCTTATTTGACCCATTGGCTATATCTCCCAGCGGTGCAAAGGGACTTATGCAACTAATGGACTTTACCGCAAGGGAAGTTTCCCAAAGGTACAGAATTCCCAACAATGTCTTTTCTCCAAGGGAAAACATACTCTTGGGCACCGCATACCTAAAGGAAATTATAGAGCTTTGGAATGGGGATTGGGTTAGGGCAATAGCCAGCTACAACGCAGGACCAAACCGAGTTAGAGGCTTTATCCAGCACGCGGACCCTTATGTGTTCATAGAGACCATTCCCATAAGCGAAACAAGAAACTATGTAAAGCGTGTGCTAGAAAACTATTACATATACAGAGCCCTAAATTAAGCTAACCGCCCTCTCTATGCGGTTTAGGGCTTCTTCTATGTCTTCCTTTGTGTGGGCGGTGCTCAAAAACCATGCCTCAAACTGAGAGGGTGGAATGAGAACGCCCTCTTTGAGCAATGCCCTAAAGAACTTGGCAAATAGTCCAAGGTCTGAGCTTTTTGCGGTCCTGTAGTCATACACCTCTTGGTCTGTGAAGAAGACCGTCAGCATAGAAGCTACCCTGTTTATGGTGTGGGGTATTCCCTTATCCTTTAGGATTTTGCTAATACCTTCGCAAAGGGTTTGGGTGATCTCATCTAAGTACTCATAAGGGTTCTTCTCAAAGAGTTCAGAAAGTGTAGCTATGCCCGCCACCATAGCCATAGGATTGCCCGACAAGGTCCCCGCCTGATAAACAGGACCCTCCGGTGCAACCTTTTCCATTATCTCCCTTTTGCCCCCGTAAGCACCCAAGGGCATACCTCCACCAAGGACCTTTCCCATGCATGTGAGGTCTGGCTCCACTGAATAGAGCTCTTGGGCTCCACCCTTAGAGACTCTAAAGTTGGTTATAACCTCATCAAAGATAAGAAGGGAGGAGTATTGTCTTGTAATTTCTCTCAAAGCTTGCAAAAAGCCATCCTTTGGAAGGACAGTTCCCATGTTGCCCGCCACTGGTTCTACGATCACACAAGCTATATCCTGTCCGTATCTTTCAAAGGCCTCTTTTAGGGCATCCACATCGTTGTAAGGTAAAACTATGGTGAGGTTTGCGATCTCTTCTGGTACCCCAGGTGTACCTGGAATTCCTAAGGTGGCAACTCCAGAACCTGCGCTTACCAACAACCCATCGTAATGCCCATGATAGCAACCCTCAAACTTGACTATGTACTTTCTGCCCGTGTAGCCCCTTGCCAACCTTATGGCAGACATGGTAGCCTCGGTGCCCGAGGACACAAACCTGACCATCTCCACTGAAGGCATAGCAGAGATCACAAGCTCCGCTAAGGTGATCTCATGGGGGTTTGTGATGCCGTAAGAAAGTCCTTTCTTTGCCTGCTCCTCAAGGGCTCGGACTACCCTCGGATGGGAGTGTCCCAAGATAAGGGGACCCCAAGACATTAAAAAGTCTATGTATTCCTTGCCCTCTACATCCCATATTCTACTGCCCTCTCCTTTGGTAGCTATTATGGGCTCTCCGCCCACCGCCTTAAAAGCCCTAACGGGAGAGCTAACACCCCCGGGCATGAGCTTCTTTGCGCGTTCAAAAAGCTCCCTATTGGTCATAGCAAAAGCTCCTCCATCAATGTTTTAAAGGTTCCACTAAGTCTATGATCATCATCTCATCCACCTCTTTGTAGTCCTTTACTTTCACTTTACTGACAAAAATTCTTGAATGTTCAACGGGAACCACCTCATCCCTTGTGCCATGAACAATTACCAAATCCACCGGTGGCTCTGTAGGGAAATTAACCCTATCCCCTTCCAAAAGCTCGTAGCCCTTTTCTAAAATATCCCGGGCAAACTCCCTGTGGATAGTCAGCTCAAGCCCTGTCTCACACTCGGTAAAGGAGAGCTCTTCTTTACCCTCCAGCCAAGCCTTTGCTAACTCGTGTCCTACCTCTTCCAGGGTTAGTTTCAGAGTAGAGTAAGAGGGGGCAAACAAAAGAGCTTTGTTAATGCACTGAGAAGGATAGAACCTAAGATAGTTCAAAATCACGTAGGCGCCGTGAGAACTTCCGGAGAGCACCAAGCTTTTGAACTTCTGGCAAAAGCCCCTTATTAGGGCATCCAAAACCTCCAAGGTCCTGGTAGTGGTGGTGTGCTGGTAGTCCATATCCATGGCAAAGAGGGAAAACCTACCGCTTTTCAAGGCAAAATCCCTCAGGGCCAGGACCTTTGAACTTTTCACATTGCTAGCAAAACCATGAAGATGTATGAGGAGCACATCAGGATGCGTCCTTTCGTAGATGAACATAAGGAAATAGTTTAACGCACATAAGCTTAAAATTTTATGGCGATAAAGCTTTTTGCCCGTGAGGGAGTCCTGATAGCAGTAGTTTCTGAGGTCTGATGGTAAGAAAAAGAAGGTATTTGGGCTTTCAGAGGTGAAATACCTGCAAAGCTTGGGGACTATGGTTAGCCATCGCAGTGGTGCCTTTGGGGACGATTATTAAACATTGGGCATACCCATCAGGCTTTTTTGGCTTAGAATATATAAGGTTATGGGGAAAGTTAGACTGCAAGATTTAGCCAAAAAGCTTGGTGTAAGGGTAAAGGATGTGCAAGAAGTACTAAAGGAGTGGGGCATAGAAAAGAGCAACTTTGCCTACCTTGAGGAAGAAGAGATCCAAATAGTGCTGGACCACTTTGGCAAAGAAACAACGCAAGAAATAAAAGAAGAAAAGAAAGAAGAAAAGGTTGAAAGTGTTCAAGAGAAAGAACCTATAAAAGAAGAGAAACCTCCACAGAAGGTAAAGGAGGGGGAAAGAAGAAAGGAAACCTTCAAAAGGGAAGAAAGACCTTTGCCCAAAAAAGAAGAAAAACCTGTGCATAAACCAAAGCCTGTGCCTCAGGCGGTAGCCCAGCCAGCACCAAAGCCACCAAGCCCACCACCAACACAAAAGGTGGAAGTCAGGGAAGAAAAGAAAGCCCAAAAAGAAGAAGAGCAGATTTTGAAAAAGTTAGAAAAGCAGATTGAAAAGAAGCAAAAGAAGGAGGAGCAGGAAGAGGAAATAAAGATCGTCCAAATACCCGAAATCGTTACAGTTAGGGAACTGGCAGAGCTTTTGAGAGTCCCACCTAATGTGGTTATGGCGGAGCTTTTGAAGAGGGGTGTTCTTGCTACCATAAATCAAACGGTGCCCTCAGAGGTTGCCCTCCAGGTGGCAGAAGCTTTGGGCTTTTTGGCAGAGATCAAAAAAGAAGAAGAAGAAACCTTAGAGGAAGAGATCCCAGACCATTGGGAAAAACTGCCAAGACCTCCCATAGTGGTGGTAATGGGGCACGTGGACCATGGAAAAACCACCCTTCTGGACACTATAAGAAAGACCAACGTAGCAGAGAGGGAAAAGGGTGGAATAACCCAGCATATAGGTGCCTCTGTGGTCCAGTTGCCAGATGGTAGGAAGATCACCTTTTTGGATACTCCCGGACACGAAGCCTTTACATCTCTTAGGGCAAGGGGTGCACAGATAACGGACATTGCGGTTTTGGTGGTGGCTGCTGATGATGGAGTTATGCCCCAAACGGTGGAGGCAATAAACCACGCAAGGGCTTTCAATGTTCCCATCATAGTGGCGGTCAATAAGATAGACAAGCCCGGTGCTGACCCGCAGAGGGTCAGAAGGGAGCTATCAGAGCTGGGGCTTATCCCAGAGGAGTGGGGTGGAGACACAATCTTTGTGGATGTATCTGCCAAGACAGGACAGAATGTGGAAACCCTGTTGGAGTATATCCTCCTTTTGGCAGAGATTTTGGAACTCAAGGCGAGGGTAGAAGGTCCCGCCAAGGGAACAGTTATAGAATCAAAGTTGGACAAGCAAAGGGGCCCTGTCGCTACCCTTATCGTGCAGGAGGGAACCTTAAAGGTTGGAGACCCTGTGGTAGCTGGCACCACCTACGGCAAAATAAGGGCTATGTTTGACGACAAGGGCAGAAAGTTAAACTCCGCTGGACCTTCTACACCAGTGGAGGTTCTTGGCTTTGAGGAACTGCCCATGGCGGGAGACACCTTTATAGTGGTGGAAGACGAGAAAAAGGCAAGGCAAATCGCAGAGATTAGGAAGCAGAAGAAAGAACAGCAAGAGAAGCTTTCAAGGGGCCTCATGTTAGAGGATGTGTTTAAGAAAATAGAGGAGGGAGAGCTAAATGAACTCAGGCTCATTTTGAAAACCGACACGATAGGCTCTTTGGAAGCCCTAAAAAAAGCTCTGACAGAGCTCTCTACACCGGAGGTGTCCGTAAGGATCCTTCACGGTGCGGTGGGTGGTATCACAGAAAACGATGTAATGCTTGCAAAGGCAAGCCAAGCCATCATAATAGGCTTCAACACACGCCCAGACCTAAAGGCAAAAGAAGCCGCAGAGAGAGAAAAGGTAGATATAAAACTGTACAGCATCATATACGAAGCCATAGAAGATGTTAAGAACGCTCTCAGGGGTCTGCTAAAACCAGTCCAAAAGGAAGTGGTGTTGGGCTCTGCGGAAGTTAGGGCTACCTTTAAGATCAAAGGTGTGGGCACAGTGGCTGGATGCTATGTGTTGGATGGTAAGATTGTACGCAACGCCAACGCCAGGCTAATAAGAGACGGCGTGGTAATATACACGGGTAAGATAGAGAGCCTAAAGAGGTTCAAGGAGGATGTGCAAGAGGTTGCAAGGGGCTTTGAATGCGGTGTAAAGCTCAAAGATTACAACGACGTAAAGGTGGGTGATATAATAGAATGCTACGAGGTCAAGTTAGAGAAACCATCGCTCTGAAGGTAAATGAAATATATCCCTCCATACAGGGAGAGGGTCTGCTGATAGGACTGCCCGCTGTCTTTATCAGACTTCAGGGTTGCAACCTTAGATGTCCTTGGTGCGACCAACCTTCGGCCCTCTCCTTCTCTGAGGGTGGTACAAGCTTTGAGGTGGAACAAATTCTGGATAAGGTCTCTGAGTATAAGATAAGGCATGTGGTCATCACGGGCGGTGAGCCCTTTGCCCAGGAAGGGCTGGCTACGCTGGTTAAAGAGCTTGTGCAAAGAGGTTACTCTGTGCAGATTGAGACCAACGGCACCCTTTGGCAGGAAGGTTTGGAAAAGTTGGAAAACCTTCATATAACATGCTCTCCCAAGTGGTCTGCCCACTGGTTTGTCCATCCCAAAATCTTGCAAAATGCCAAAGAGCTAAAGTTTGTGGTGGATGATGTATTAAGCATAGAAGTTCTGCTGAAGGCTCAGTTTAGGAATTTCCTTGAGGAAGGTAAGGTTGTCCTTCAGCCGGAAGGGAATAAGGCTGTCTTTTTTAAGAAGGCCCTTGAACTTCAGAGGGATCTCTCTGAGCTTGGTTTTAGTGTGAGAGTTTTGCCTCAGCTTCATAAGCTCCTCGGGCTTCCTTGACGCTACCGGGGAAGAAGTATTCTACTATGGCGGAGTATAGGGCTTTTGCGAAGTTATATTGGAAATCTTCCTGCGCCATCAAGAGGGCTTCTTGGGGGTTTGTTATAAAGCCCACCTCCACTAAAAGGGAGGGTATGCCAGGAGTTTTCAAAACCGCAAAGCCAGCCCTCTGAATACCTTTAAACTCCACATGCCTGTCTAAGTATTTTTTTAGATTTCTGGCAACCAAATTGCCAAACTGAACGCTGTCGTACAGCGTTACGTCCATCGCCAAGTCCGCCATCACCCTTCTCACGTTGTAAGGTATATCCGCAGTGCCAAGGGCTAACTGGGCATACTGATCGTTATTAACTATTGCGTGCTTTTTCCTTTGGGCAGCCTCGGAGGATATGGCAAACAGATAAGTGCCCTTGGCGTGTTCTGAAATGCCCTTTGGTGAGGCGTTGGCGTGAATGCTAACAAAGAGGTCTGCCCTGTTGCGAAGGGCTATGTTTGCCCTCTCCTGGAGTGGCACAAATCTGTCATCCCTTCTGGTAAGCACAACCTTGAACCTTCCATCCTCCTCAAGGAGCTTTGCCAGTTTAAGCACTATGGCAAGGTTTATATCTTTTTCCTTTATCCCTTCAAAGCCTATCGCACCGGGGTCGTGTCCACCGTGTCCCGCATCTAAAACCACCACCCGCTTTTGAGTGATCACCTGATCTTTACTTCTTTCAGAGATCACCTTTTCCTTTTCCCCTTTAACCTCTAGGTAAGCTATAATCTTTAGGACAGTGGGGTCAAGTATAGCAAGGAGGGTGTCCTCCTGTGGTGGGCTCGTGGTTGCCTTATAAATATCCAGCACTATCCTAAAGGGTGCTTCCAAAGAAAAGGCTTTTACCTCGGAATAATCCATATCAAAAACAAAACGAGTGCCCCAAGGATGATGTCCTACCCTTGCCTTTATGTTTTTGGGAACCTCTACCTTCTCCATGACATCCAACACAATGCGCTTTGGATTGTCCAAAAGCAGAACTCTGTATTCTACACCTCTTTCAAACTGCAAAACTATGCGTTGTTTGTCCGGATAGTTTCCTTCTCTGTATGATACTTGCACGCCAAAGGAGAACCAAACCAAAAGGCTAAAAGTTATTAAAATCCTCAGGAACATGAATCTCCTCCTCTACCTCTTGCCTTCTGGTTGCCCAGGGAGGCTTGGGAAACTTTAACATCAACGGAGAGGGTATGTCGGGCTGGTAAAGGATCATGGTGCCCTTTTTTAGCATAAGAGCCCTCTGGCGAAAGTTTCCCACCAAAAATTCATACTCTTTGCTGAGTAGTTCGCTACTGTCCATCCGCCCTACTACCTTTATGGCGGAGTTTGCCAGTATTCTCTTCTCTATTTCGCTGGCGGTCTGTTGGGCACCGATCAGTATCACTCCCAAACTTCTCCCCCTTTCTGCAATGTCCAAGATCACATCCTTTATGGGGCTCCAGCCTTCCTTCGGTGCGTATTTATTAAGTTCGTCCAAAAGAACAAAAACTTTAGGGTATGGGTTGGACCTCTTTTCTTTTTCTTCAAAGAGCCTTTTTAGCACTGCGCCCACCACAAACATCTGGGCTATGTGATGAAGCCCGCTTATGTCTATCACAGAGAGCCTGTTTTCTTCCCAGTTTATAGGGCTTGACATGTTTGGCTGGATGAACCTTTTTATGTGCCTGCTCGCCCTTGAGAACCTGCGTAGAAATGCTCTGGCAGTTTGCAAGGATGCATCTCCGAACCATTCCCTGAACAGACTTCTCTCCTTTCCTTCCGCCTGCTCTATAGCTTCGCTAAACCTCTCCTCCAGGTCCTCAAGGGATTCTATGTCCTGCGCGTGATCATCAAGAAGCCTCCCCTCCGGGCTGTTCTTTGCCAGATAGTACAGCTTGTTGGCTACTCTCTCCACAAGGTAAGGCACTTGAGACTTTGATTCGTCCTCTTCTACAAACATGAACCTAATCAGCCCCTCCTCTGCAAACTCCCTTATGCTCCAAAAGAAGGGAACAACCTTTTCATCCTGACGTTCTGCATCTGGGATCGTTGGATTTCCTTCATAGGGTGGCACGTAGAACTTTACTTCTTTGAAAGGCTCCGCCTTCAAACCCAACTTTTTTAGGGCTTTTTCGTCCTCGGGGGAAAGGTTTTTGTTTTTCTTATCCAACCAAAGAAGGTCTTTGCCCTTCACGTTGAAGATAATCCCTTTTATCCTCTGGTCTTGCACCTTGTTGAATATGGAGTAGAGTAAAAAGAGGGCATAGGAGGTTTTTGTTGCTACGCCAGACATACCAGATATAGATACATGGGCACCCTCTGTACCGTCCAAAAAGTGATAGTTGATGTAAACCACCTGTCCGGAGCGGGTGAGTCCTGCGGGGATCTTTACCTTCATCTGGTCGTAGTACAGAGCCTTTTCAAGCTCCTCACCCTCCGCAAAATAAACGGGATCTCCCGGAGAAGGTGGCACAAAGAACTCCGGCTCAACTCTTGTGATAGCTACCTTTGCTATGTATGCTATGTTTACCGGTATCACTCCCTGTATAGCCAAGTGGGCGTCATAGACCCACTGGGCACCCTCTAAAAACTTTTGAACCTCCTGCACCACTCCGTAGAATTTTACCTTCTGTCCGTTGGCAAGCTGAGTTTCCGCGTAGAGCACATCGTCCAACTGGACCAAATTATCTTTTTCTACCCCCACCCAAAACTCCAAGGGAGTTATGGGTGTGGTACCGAGAACTATCCCTACCCTCATCCCATTAAATATAACACGGCTCCAAGCTAAAAAGGTCCACCCCGGGCTCTCCAGCCTTTAACCTTTCATAAGAAAGTAGCCCACCGTAGGCGGAAAAAGGGAAAAAATCAAGCTGTAGGTCCGCAAAGTCTATAGAGTGGCTTCTGAGGGCAATGGTGGTGCCCTCCAAAGGTTCCCCTTTCCAGCGCTTTATGGGACCTATGCCCTTTTGATTTTGAACCCTGTAGATGATATGACTGCTCACCCTCAAAAGGGCAATCTTTGGTGCTGGCACAGGCACATACCTGAGCATCAGCTCCAAATTTTCATAGGTGTACAAAGGCTTTTGGGTCAAAAAGGCTATGGTCTTTAAAAAGGTTATGCCTATCCTCAAGGGGGTAGTATAGCCAACGCCCACCGAGAGGGAAAAGGCGTCAAAATCCTCGGGTTTTATGTCCAGTTTGTTTAAAAGGGTGGGCAAAAGCTCCAAGCTCTTCTTTTTGCTATCCTCGTAGTATAGCATTGATATTTTGCCATCTTCCACCACAGATAGATTAAAAAAGGAAAAGGAGGTGTCTATGGAGAGAAGCCTCATAGAGGAATTTCTTGGTAGTGTTTATAGTGGTGCTCCCAGAGGTAAGAGAGCTTTAAGAGGGTAGATTCGTCAAAAGGTTTACCTATGAGCTGTCCGCCCACCGGCAGGTTATTTACCCTTCCTATTGGCACTGAGATGGCTGGCAGTCCTGCCAAATTGACGCTCACTGTAAAGATGTCCGCCAAATACATCTTTATGGGGTCCTGAGTTCTCTCTCCAAACTTAAAGGCGGTGCTTGGAGAGGTGGGGCATGCGATCACATCTACTTTTTTGAAAGCCTCCTCAAAATCCCTCTTTATAAGTGCCCTAACCTTCATGGCTTTCAGGTAGTAGGCTTCATAGTATCCAGTGGAGAGGGCAAAGGTGCCCAAAAGAATTCTCCTTTTTACCTCTGGACCAAAGCCCTCGTCCCGAGTTTTTGCATACATCTCGTTTATATCCTTAGCCCTTGCCCTATAACCATATCGCACTCCATCGTAACGAGCCAGGTTGGAACTTGCTTCACAGGGTGCTATTATGTAGTAGGTAGGTATGGCATACTTGCTGTGGGGCAAAGAGATCTCCTCTACTTCAAAGCCAAGCCCTTCAAAGAATTTTACAAAGTTATCAAAGCACTCTTTAACACCTTCCTCCATTTCAAACTCAAAGAACTCTTTAGGAATGCCGATCTTTAAACCTTTGACCTCCCTTTCCAACTCCTCGCTGAACTTGGGCACATCCACCTTAGCACTGGTAGAGTCCTTTGGGTCATACCCGCTGATAACCTCCATCAGAAGGGCTACATCCTTTGTTCTCCTTCCAAAGGGACCTATCTGGTCCAAGGAGGAGGCAAAGGCTACAAGCCCATACCGAGATACCCTCCCGTAGGTGGGCTTTAGCCCTATTACACCGCAGAAACTGGCAGGCTGTCTGATGGAACCTCCCGTGTCCGAGCCAAGGGACAGGGGAGCAGACAAAACCGCCACCGCTACTGCAGAGCCACCAGAGGAACCTCCGGGAACCCTTTCCAAATCCCAAGGGTTTTTAGTGGGGAAGAAGGCAGAGTATTCAGTAGAAGAGCCCATGGCAAACTCATCCATGTTGGTCTTTCCCACAATGAGGACACCCGCTTTCTTTAGCCTTTCTATCACAGTGGCATCGTAGGGAGAGATGTAGTTCTCCAAAATCTTTGACGCACAGGTGGTAGGATAGCCCTCCACGTTTATGTTGTCCTTTATGGCTATGGGGATGCCGTAAAGGGGATAGTCTTCTGGGTTTTTTCCTTCCAACTCCTTGGCTTGCTGTAGGGCTTGTTCGTAGGTGGGTGTGATGTACGCTCTGACCTTTTCTTCTGTCTGATAGAACCTCTCGTAAAAGGCTTGAACTACCTCGGAGGGTTTGACCTCCTTTCTTTTCAAAAGTTCAAGCAGTTCAAAGACAGGTTTTTGCCAAAGCATTTACATGTATTTTACCACAGCAAGCCTTCACCCCTTGACAATGATGAAAATCATGTTAAATTTATTGCTATATTCACGATAATTTAACAGGAGGTGTGTAGCATGGATGTGTTGGGCTTCTACCCTATGTGGTATGTGCCCGTAGTGGGCAGTGCTACTATCATAGGCATAATAGCCTCCCTCCACGTGCTGGCATCCCACACCTCTGTGGGTGCCTCCATTCTTTTGGCGTACTTGGCTACAAAAGCCTACAGGGAAAACCAGCCGCAGATCTACGATTACATCAAAAAGTATCTTTTAACACTGCTTGTCTTTTCTTACGTGTCAGGTTCTATAACTGGTCCGGGCATATGGTTTTCCGCAACCGTTGCTAACCCACGGGGCATTTCTGCACTCATTCACAACTTTGTGTGGGTGTGGGCTGCGGAGTGGGTATGGTTTGTGGCGGAGGTGACCCTTGTGTATATCCTCTTTTATACCTTGGGAAGGATTGATCAGAAAAGCTGGCTTAGGCTTGCATGGACTTTTGCTATAGGTTCCTGGGCAACCATGTACATAATAGTGGGAATCCTTTCCTTTATGCTCTCTCCAGGGCACGAAAAATGGTTCACCACGGGTAGCATACTTGACGCCTTTTACAACAAGAACTACTTCCCCCACCTATTGTCAAGAACAGCTTACATGTTTGCTATAGCCGGTGTTATAGGTCTTGGCATAGCAGCGCTTATGAAGAAGGACCTGCCAGAGAAAATCTACAAGGATATAGTCAAAACTCTCTCTTATTGGGGCATTGGTGGTATAGTCTTTGGGCTTATGTTCTTTGCATGGTATGTGTCCACCCTTCCCGAAAGAAGCCTTGTAATGCTTGAAGGCGTTGTACCCCTTTACCTGAAGGTATCCATAATGCTAACCATTCTTATCGTGCTTACTTACTTCTTCCTAACCGCTATCAGACCACAGGTTGCAAGGTTCTGGATATCCCTTCCCATATTCATCCTCATATTCTTCCTGGGTGTCTTTCCTGAAGAGAAGATCAGAGAGACCATAAGAAAGCCTTACGTAGCCGGTGAGTTTGTGTGGGTTAACCAGATAGTCTCCAGGGATGTGCCTGCCAAGGGTATAGAGTCTGAAGTTCCCGTTATAGACCAAAAAGGACTATTGACAGTAAATGCTTTCGTTCCAGAAGGTCTCAAGAAAATAGATTCTCAAAACGAGATAATGGCTGGAAAGGCAATCGCAATCCTCCAATGTTCTGGTTGTCATAATGTAACGGGTTCTACTGGACTAAGACCCTTTGGACAAAAGTTTGCAGGAATGACAGACCCTAACGTTGTCTATGGCTTTTTGGCAGGCTACCTTAGAGACAATCCTCCACCTTATATGCCAAAATTTGTAGGCACCGATGAAGAGCTAAGAGCCCTCTCTGCTTACATAGCCCACATGATCTCTAACGGTGGTTCCGTTTCTGCAAAGATAGAAGTTCCCAATACATCTGCAGAAGCCAAAAAGGAGGTTCAGCCATGAGAGACATGGTAAGGTGGTTTTTACTGTTCATCCTTTCCTTTATGTTAATAGGTGGAAAATGGGCGTTTGCTGCTGATGTGGGGGCTATGCTAAAGGCTATGACTGACCCTGCGGGGGCCCCCTTCTACCCTATTACTATGCAAGTGCTTCAGGTGCTCACATGGATGCTTCATATTCTCTTTGTCTACACATCTATTGGCGGTCTTTTCTTTACTATCTACGGCTTTACAAAAAAGGAAGAGAGGTGGCAAAGGCTTGCTAAGGCAACCCTTGAACTCTCAAAGGTTTCTGTCTCTCTGGCTATAGTCCTTGGGGTAGCTCCACTGCTCTTTTATCAGGTGATCTATGACCCACTTTGGTACACATCCGCCAACCTTTCTGCCTGGTGGTATATACTCTTTATCGTCTTCCTCCTCGTAGGTTATTACCTTATATGGGGTGCTTACTTTACAAAGAATAAACCTTCAATGTCCATGCTTATGTCGATTCTCGGCGTTCTGTTCTTGCTCCTTGTAGGGTTTATCATCCACGTGGTGAACTACCAAGCCCTTTATCCAGAAAAATGGGTAGAGTGGTACACGGATGGTGGGAGGACTATGAACGTAAGCGGATGGAACATATACGCCTTTAACGTGTTCAGGTATTTATCCTTCTTAGTATTCCCTTCAATCGCCGTAACGGGTGTATTTCTAATGCTTTACAACTGGTACTTCAGAAGCAGGGAGGATATGGACAAAGATTACCTTGACTGGGCTGGAAAGGTGGGAGCACGCTCCGCTGTGTACGCAGGTATAGGCTGGCTTGTATCTCACATCCTTTACATACTTACCATACCCGCAGACTGGGGTGCAAAAGGAAGCATCTTTACATGGCTTTCAGTTTTGGGACTTGTTCTTCTTGCAGGCGTGGTGTTCTCTTCCCAAAAGAACCCAGTCAAGATGGCAATACCTTCTCTCTTAGCTGGGTCTGTAGCCCTATTGCTAATAGCAATATTTAGGGAGTACCTTAGGATTGCCTCAACCGCGAGGTTTGGATATTCCATATACGACTACAAGCTGAACTTGGAATTTTTGAGCCCACTGCTCTTTTTGGGAACCCTCCTAACAGGGCTCGTTCTGTATGCCTACGCATGGTGGATGGCTTACCAAGCAGGGAAGACACCCAAAGGTAAAGTTTATGAAGCTTCCGAGACAGAACACCATCTTGGAGAACTCTCTGTTTTTATAGTCGTTCTGTGGGCTGTTGTATTCATAGGTGTAGGGCTCATAATTGTAGTGAGAAACTATACTTAAAGCTTGCCGGGCTTTTGCCCGGCTTACCTTTTTATAGTGCTTTTTTCACCTTCTCCAAATCCTCCACCTTTTCCACGTTAAAAACTCTCACTCCGCTTACGGTCTGCTGAACCAACTTTGAAAGCACGTTTTTGGGACCTATCTCCACAAAGGTATCCACCCCCAAGACTTCCACCATGTATTGGACGCTTTGAAACCATCTAACGGGGGAAAAGAGCTGACGGTATAGGTTCTCCCTAACCTCATGTGCCATTGTGTGTTCCCTTGCGGTGTAGTTTTGCACCAGTGGAATTGAAAGATTTTTTATGGGCGTTTGGGCAAGCTTTAGTCTAAAGGCATCCGCAGGACCCTTCATCAGGGAGCAATGCGATGGCACAGAGACCTTCAAGAGAATAGCCTTTCCTCCCATCTCCTTGCATATCTCCATAGCCTTTTCAACTGCTGTTTTTTCACCAGAGATAACTGTTTGCTCGGGAGAATTGTAGTTGGCAGGTTCTACTACACCGAACTGACGAGCCTGCTCGCAGGCACTTTCTACCTTATCCGGTGGTAGCTTAAGAATTGCCGCCATTGCACCCTTTCCCTCAGGCACACCCTCCTGCATGAGCTTGCCCCTTATGTATGCCAGACGGACCGCCTCAAAGAGCTCCACACCACCCGCCACCACCAAGGCGGAATACTCACCCAAGGAGTGCCCCGCTACTACATCGGGCTCAGGAAAACCGAGCTCCCTCATAACCCTGTATATGGCAATGGAGGTGGTAAGAATAGCAGGCTGTGTGTTTATGGTTTTGTTTAGCTCTTCCTCCGGTCCCTTAAAGATAAGGGTAGGGAGGTCATAGCGCAGTGCCTTCTCCGCAGAGTGAAAGACATCTGTAGCTGTGGGGAATTCCTTGTAAAAATCGTAGCCCATACCCACATACTGAGAACCCTGTCCGGGAAAGATGTACGCAAGTTTTCCCATGGCTTTAAGATTTTAACCCTTTTCCCCGAGCATTTGCCCTTTTGAAGAACTCAATAAGCTTCTTCTTTACCAGCTTGTGAAACTTTTCGGCCTTTAAACCCGTCATAAGTTCAATAGCATCATCTATGGTATCCATCAGATAAAGGTGGAACTCTCCTTTTTCTACGCTTTCAATAACCTCGTCCGAAAGAACCAGGTTTTCAAAGTTTCGCGAGGGCAAAAGGACCCCCTGCGTCCCAGTAAAGCCCATCGCCTTACATACCCTGTAAAATCCTTCCACCTTCTCCTTTATGCCCCCAACTGGTTGTACGTTTCCAAACTGATCCACGGAGCCTGTAACCGCAATATCTTGCCTTATCTCCACCCCAGAGAGGGCAGAAAGGATCGCCAAAAGCTCAGCCACGGAAGCACTGTCTCCTTCCACCTCTTCGTAGGATTGCTCAAAGGTAATGGTACAAGAAAGGTACAGTGGCATATCCTTTCCGTATTTACCGTTCAAGTATCCACTCAGGGTTAGAACCGCCTTTGAGTGGATAGGACCGCTTAGGGCAACCTCCCTTTCTATGCTTACTACACCTTTGTCCCCCAGATAAACAGATGCAGTGATTCTAGTAGGCTTACCAAAGCTTATATCTCCAAGCTCATAGACGCTGAGACCATTTACCTGTCCTACCCTTTTGCCATCCACAGCACACAGGATCTTTCCTTCCACGATGGCTTTCCTTATTTTTTCCTCCAAAAGGTTAGAACGATAGAACTTTTCTTCTATTGCCCTTTTAATATGCTCTCCCCTTATTATCCTTTCCCCTTCAGAAAAGACGTTGGCCTCCCTGATAACATCCACGATATCCCCCATAACTACGTTTATTTTCTTTTTACTACCCGAGAGCATGACCGCGTACTTAAAGAGCTCAGACAGGGCAGAACCATCCAGGTCTTTAATTCCCTCCTCCTGAAGGATCTTCTTTATAAGCCTGGGAAATTTTTCGTAGACTTCTTCATCCAAATCTACAACAGGGTCAAACTCCGCCTTGACCTTAAAAAGTCTGTTAAACTCAGGGTCATAAATGGAAAGAAGCTGGTACGTCAGATAGTCCCCTATCAAAACAACCTTTACGTTAAGTGGCACAGGTTCAGGGCTTATGCCCACATAGGGTAGCAGAAAATCCTCCACCGTATAGCCGGGAATATGCACTTTAGAGTGCATTATCGCCTTTTTGAAGGCATCCCAAAGCATGTAATTTTTCAAAAGGTCAGAAGCCCTTATCACAAGGTATCCACCCCTTGCCCTATGGAGACTTCCCGCTTTTATGCTGGTGTGGTCCGCATAGAGCACCCCCATCTCCATGGTGTAAGATATGGTCCCAAAGAGGCTCTGAAAGGAAGGAACTTCCTCGTATATCACCGGCGCACCATTTAGGGAGGAATTATCCACGATCAAGTTAAGCTTGAACCTTTTGAAGAGCTTTTCCAAATAGGCGAGCATCTGGGTATTCCCTTCAGCGCTCTTCCACATAAGAAACAGGTCTACATTCTTTACTATCTCTTTTTTCAACCTGTTTAAAAACTCAACCGCCTGTGGCTCGTGGCAGTATCGCTCGTCGCACCTTGAAAACACCCTTTCCACCACGAAGGTAGCCACCTTCTCTTTCAGCTCGTTTAACTTTTCCGCCAGCTTATGGTCCTCCTCCCTTAGGGCCCTTATATAATCCCTGAAGCGTTCTTCAAACTCAGAAAGATTCCTCTGGTAAGTCTCCTGAAGTCTTGGATTGGCAAAAAGCTCGGGCTCCTCTACAATTCTCCTTCCCACCAAGGGCAACAGCTTTATACCCATAGGGGTAACCACAACCCCTAAGTTCTTCGCCTCCGCATCTTTGGCCAAGTTCTCCAGTATTTCCTCCTTTCTCTTTTCCGCCTCCTTGGTTATCTTGGCAACCTCCTCCTCGTACTCTTTGCCTTCAAAAGCCTTCGGCAGTTCAATTTTTAAAGACTCTATAGCCCTATCCACCTCCTCCACAAAACCTTTGCCAACGCCGGCGGGCAGTAGAAGATACTTTGGACGCAGTGGATCGTCAAAGTTATAGAAGTAGCATATATCTTCGGGCACTGGCTCCTTTTGGGCCTTTTCCTTCAGACGGCGTAGGGCATAAGTGGTCCTTCCTATACTCTCTGGACCAGACACAAATATGTTGTAGCCTTCCTTTGTGGTGTTTAAAGCTAAATCAAAAGCCTTTTCTACCCTATCTTGTTTTAGAAAGACTTCCTCCGGAGGAACATCCTCCGTAGAAAAATCGTATTTGTAGCCATACTCTAAATCTTCCTTGCTCAGCTTTTTTATGCTCACAACTTCTTTACTTCCCTTCCCAGCTTTTCCTCCACCGATTTGACCTTGGATACGAGCCTGTTAGATTTGCCCTCTCTGTAATCTATCTTCATGGTTATGGAGATCCTTGGGCAGTCCTTTTTTAGCTCTTCAAAGCCCTTTTTGAGGACATCCATTACCTCATCCCAGCTTTCCCCCTCAATGATGGTGCCCATGGGTGTTAGCACGTAGGGTAGCCCAGATTTGTCCACCACATCCACCACCCTTGCCACATACTGGCTTACGCTTTCACCTTTGCCCAAAGGTGTCATGCTTACAAAGACAAGGATACTCATGAAAAAGATTATAAACCAAGCTCCTTTATGATTTCCTCCTTCTTCATCCTCAGAACATCCACTCCAAAGTGCAAAAAGCCGTACATTAAGAGTATCCTATCGTCTATAAGCCTGCCCTTTGCGTTGTTTTCAAGGATTTTAAAGAGTTTTTTGACCTCCTCCTGTGCCTTTGGTTTTTCTACTTTTCTTTCTGTTATAAGGATCTCCACCATTAGTTCTTTTAAGGGCTTTAGCTTTTCTAAAAGATGGGCGGTTTCTTCAAAGAGGGCGGGAGGTTTCAAGCCTTCCCGCTGTAGTGTGCGTTTTAGTAGGTTTGCCCTGAGATGTCCTATGCCTTTCACTCCCGCCAGACTGGCCCAATTTTCGTTCAGTCCAAACTTTACCGAGTGGGCAATCAAAAGAAGTTTTTGGTCATCACCATGCAAAAAGCCGTTTTTTCTTAACTCCCACATAAGCTTTAAAAGGTGCAATGCATCTGTGCCAAGGTAGGAAAACTCCCCCGGTGGATGGCGCAGGTTGGGATACTTAAAGGTAAGACCCTCCGTATAAAAGAGAAACTGATGGGTGTTGTCCTCAAAGCAGTTTTGACCACAGCTTACCAGCATGCCCCTAACGTAGTGATCATCCTCTTCAAAACTCTCTCCCTTTTCCACAAAGTCGTAAAGCGTATCAAAGCGTTTGGTGTAAAGTAAAGGTCTTATAACCGCCAGAGTGGGAAGGCTGAGATATTGCCTACGCAAGAACTCCTCCAGCTTGGTGGGAGGTAGCCCGCTTCTTACACACAATAGCCCTTTGGGTGTTAGGGAATTTCTCTCAAGGTATGCCCTTTGCCTGAGAAATCTTTCTACATTCTCTATTGTCCTCTTCGGCACTTGACTGAAGGAGTAGAACTTTTCCAAAAACCTTTGGTAGTTAAAACCTTCGTAAAGATAGCCAAGTAGGATAAAAAAGCTCAGCACATCTATGTTTTTTTCCTCCTGAATGGCTGTCTTAAAACCCTGAGAGAAGGTCCTTTCTATGAGGTCCTCCACAAGGCTTGAACTGCCACCATGAATGATGAGATGGGAATAACCCTTCTCCTTTAGTCCTAACCTTCCTGCCCTGCCTTCCATCTGTAAAATGTCCAGCTCATCGGGTATGCACATCCACTTTCTGTTTTTAAAGACCCTTACCATTATAAGCACCCTGTCTGCGGGCAAATTTACCCCATAGGCTAAGGTCTGTGTGGCTATGAGAAGTCGGAGGTTCCCTTCTTTGAACTCCCTTTCAATGGCTTCCCTCTCCTCCTTTGGTACATCCGCGTTATGAAAGGCAATCTCTGGAGGTCTTTCTTCATCCACCTCAAAGGGCAGTGTTTGGTTAAAGATGCCCACCTTTTCCTTGGCGGCAATTTCTAAGAGCTTCCACCCCAGCCTTTTTTGAGGTACAAAGAGTACGGTCTTCTCGTCGGGCTTGCTAAGCTTCCAAAGGGCATCCCAAAGTTTGCAGGCTACTTTGTCCTCCTCGCAAACCTCCATAAATTCTCGCAATGAGTGGTAGAATTTCTCAAGGGGCACTGGTCTCCACTGGCTTTTTATTAAAAGCTGTGAAGAGGTCCAAAGGGCGAGCTCCTCCACACCCGGTATGGTGGCGGAAAGCCCAAGAATGGGAATACCCTCCTTTAGGCAGTATGCCAAAAGCTCCTCCACCACCCAACGCTTTTTTATTTGATGCACCTCATCCACAACCACCGCAGAGAGCTCCTTTACCCACCGGGCGGAGTTCCTGAAGGCTTGAACCAAGCTCTCGTAGGTGCATACCACCAGCTCACCGGATACTTCCTTGAAGTTCTCCACCACCCGATCCCCTGTCCTAACATCCACCTTCTTGTAGAACCTCCTTAACTCCACCGCCTTTTCATAGACCAGTGCCTTTGTGGGCGCGGTGTACGCTTTCCTTCCTTTGAACTTTTTAAAGAACAGATAAGAAAGCAAGCTCTTGCCTGCGGAGGTGGGTGCAGAGACTACCGCATTGCCCTTTTCGTAGGTGTGATAAAAAAGGGTCTGAAGGGGGTTCAAAAGGGGATAGGGAATGTTTGGGTCTATCTCCTGCGATGGGATAAGCTCAAGGCTCCGCTTTTGGGTTTCCCCTTCCCTTCGGAAAACCGCCTTGCCAGAAGGTGGGTTTATGCTAAACTGACTCTCTGGCAGGAGGTATACGATTTGCATTAAGAATATTTAAAACCTTTTTGGAGAAAAACTTTCAAAGTAGATGGATTTTTCGTTATCCTTCAAAAGACTTTTCATTAGATGGGCGGTGAGTGGGGCAAAAAGTATGCCGTTTCTGTAATGACCTGAAAGCAGGGCATAGTTCTCTCCCAACAAAAACACGGGCTTTCCGTCGGGAGTTGCGGGTCTAAAGCCGTATAGAGTGGATAGGATCTCGCCCTTTGCAAGGGATGGGGCTATTTTGGTGGCGTTTAGGCACAGGCTTGCCAAACCCTCCACCGTGTTTCCACCCAAAAAGCTAACATCCTCAGAGGTAGCACCTATGTACATGTACCTGCTCCTTGGGATCAGGTAAGAAATGGTGGAGTAATGAACTATTTCAAAGGGCTTGGCTTTTACCTTTAGGGCTTGTCCCTTTATGGGATAAACGGGCACATCAAAGAGCTCCTTAGCCCATGCCCCCGTGCAAAAGATGTAATAGTCGGCGGTGTAGGTGCTTTTAAGACCCTTTAAAGCTTCCGCCCTATCTCCCCTTTGCTCAACTCCAACCACCTCGTCAATTTCTATGGGCACGCCCAAAAGCTCCATAGCCCTCAAAAGGGCGTCCATCAAATTCTCCACATCCACCCACCCCTCTTCCAAGTAATGCACCAAAAGGGAAACCCTTTGAGAAAGGTATGGCGGTCTTTCCAAAAGCTCCACTTTGTAGCCTTTGCCTTTGTAATCCTCTGCTTTTTTTACAAGCTCCTCCTCTCCCTCAAGGACTACTCTGTATATGCCATCGGTCCAAAAGTCAACCTTAAGCTTGGAAACATCCTCCACGAGCTTAACATAGTCCGGATACATCTTTAAGCTTTTGTAAGAAAAATCAAAGAGGTCTCCCTCTAAGCCCTCCGAAAAGGGTGCCAGCATGCCACCCGCCGTCCAAGAGGTAGCTTCCTCTGGGTTTCTTGTGATCACCTTAACCTCAAAGCCCTCCAGGGCAAGGTATAGGGCTGTGCTTAGTCCAACGATGCCACTGCCTACAACCAAAACCTTCATGTGGGCTTAGGGAATAGTATAAGCTTTTCCTTTACAGAATAAGAGCCAAAGGTGTAGGGTTTGATCTCCTTGGGTAGCACTTCAATGTGCATATTTTCAAAAACCAGCTTTGTTTTGAAGGGCATAAAGGGATGAAGAAGGTAGGCGATCACAAAGAGCCCGTCCGTTAGGGTGTACAGCACATCTGCCAGTTCCTTTCCTTCCAAGCTCCAAGGTGCCTTGCGATCCACATACTTGTTCAAGAAGGAAGAAAGCCTAAAAACCTCCTCCAAGGCATGGTAGAAATCTACCTCCCTCATAAACTTTTCGTAGTTTTCTATAACCTCTGTGCAAAAGTTGATGTACTCTTGGTCTTTGTCTCCCTCCACCTTGCCTCCCAAGTACTTTAGGTCCATGGCAAGGACCCGGCTAAAGAGGTTTCCTATCTCGTTGGAGAGCTCTCCCACGATGCGGTTCCTTAGTGCAGACTTGGATATATCCCCATCCTGTCCAAAGGGAACCTCCCTAAGGAGAAAATACCTTATCTCATCCAGCCCATACTCCTTCACAAGCTCGTAAGGACTTATTACATTTCCCAAAGACTTGGACATCTTCTGCCCTTCCACCTTCCACCAGCCGTGGGCAAAAATGCTTCTGGGCAGTGCATAACCCAAAGACATCAAAAAGGCAGGCCAATAGATGGCGTGGAACCTGAGGATGTCCTTTCCCACCAGGTGCAGGTCAGGAGGCCAAAGTTCCATCTTATCATTAACCGCAGAAAGATAGTTAAAGAGGGCGTCAAACCACACATAGATGGTATGGTCTGGGTCAAAGGGCACCGGTATGCCCCACTGAACCCTATGACGGGGTCTTGTAATGGAAAGGTCCTTCAGACCCTGTTTTACAAAGGATAGGACCTCGTTCTTTCTGTAGGAGGGTAGGACAAAGGTGGGATTGTTCTCAATGAGCTCTTCTATGGCACTTTGATATTTGCTGAGCCTGAAAAAGTAGGAGGGCTCCTTTATATACTCGCAGGGTTTAAGATGGATGGGACACTTGTTTCCTTCAATTAATTCGCTTTCGGGTTTGAACTCCTCACAACCCACACAGTACCAACCTTCGTACTCTCCAAGGTATATGTCTCCCTTCTCGTAGCACTTTGTGAAAACCTCCTGAACGAGCTTTTTGTGCCCTTCGTCGGTGGTTCTTATAAAGTGGTCGTAGCTTATGCCCAAAAACTCCCAGAGCTTTTTGAAGTTTTCCGAGTTTTGATCCACAAGCTCCTGTGGAGATATGCCCCGCTCTTCCGCAGAACGCTGAATCTTTAGTCCATGCTCGTCTGTGCCCGTGAGGAAAAAGACCCTATAACCTCTTAGCCTGTAAAAGCGTGCTAGAGTGTCTGCGGAGATGTTGGTGTATGCGTGTCCCACATGGGGTAAATCATTCACATAGTATATTGGAGTTGTAATGTAGAACTTCATGGACTTATAATTATACTACCCTCGCAACGGGACAGGGTGAACCCCGCCAGGCCCGAAAGGGAGCAACGGTAAGCCCGCCGTCCCGGGTGCGGGGGCTTTTCAGAATGAAAAAGCTCATCTTTCTCGTAAGGCACGCCCAGAGCGAATTTAACGAAAAGGGAATATTTCAGGGAAGGCTTGACAGCGACCTAACTCCCTTAGGCTTTGTCCAAGCGCGCCTTTGTGCAGAAGCACTCAAAGACAAAGGCATAGAGCTTGTGATCACATCACCCCAAAGGAGGGCATACAAAACCGCCCAAACCATAAGCGATGTTTTGGAAGTTCCCCTAAAGGTAGATGAAAGGATCAGGGAGATGTCCTTTGGAGACTTTGAAGGCAAACACTTTTGGAGTTTAGTGGAGGAGTATAGGGAAACCTTTACCAACTGGTTGAGGGACCCAGTAAGCCATCCTTTACCCACCCAGGAGGATATGGGGGAGTTTGAAAAGAGGGTGGGCGGTTTTTTGGAGGACTTAAAGAAACTGCCACATCAAAAGGTATGCGTAGTAGCCCACGGGGGCACTCTGCACGCCATTGTGTGTTTGACTACTGGAATAACTCTAAACAACCTATGGAACATTCACATGGACAACACAGGCATAAGCCTGTTGGAGTTTGACGGTAAAGGCTTTCATCTTAGGCTCTTAAACAGCCTATGCCATCTATGAATATTTGTATACGATCTTGCCCCTTTCAACTACCTCTGGCACCAAAGTAACCTTTTGGTCGCTCATAAAGGAAACAAAGCCCTCTATTAAGCCCGCAAAGAAATATATAATCGGAGAGTCCAGCAGGTTTTCTCCCATTATAGCGTCCGTGAATATGTCCTCTTCTATCACAACATTTCCATTCTCTTTTTTTATACTTTTTGCAAATCCCAAGTCTTCAAGTATTATGCACGCCCTCTTGAGGGCTTCTTCCTTATCCAGTACCTCGGGAAAGTGCCCTATCAGGCTTTCCAAAAGCTTTGGTCCCGATTTCCTTCCCGCATCTCTGAGAACCGCTTTGGCACCCTTGTCCCCTATAAGGGCTCTAACACCCTCTGACATATTTACTATGGCCAAAAGAAGTATATCTGGGTCTACCATGGCTTCTCTCCTTCTACCTATTTTAATGCTTTAAAGAGGAATTATAATTTGTGTTTGCGGGAGGTTTTTCATGAAAGCGTTGTTGTCTTTACTTGTGCTCTTTGGTTTTCTCTTTGCCCAAGACCTCTATCAGGAGTTTGTGAAAGAGCAGGTAAGGCAGATTCCACTTAAAAAAGCCATAGTCTTTGGTAGAGGAAAGGCAAAGCTCATCACCTTTATGAACCCAGATTGTGGGCATTGCAGGAAAGAGTGGCAGGAGCTAAAGAAGGTGCCAGACAAAGTGAAGGTTTATATATTTCTAATACCCTTCAGAGGGCACGAAGAGAGCAGGGCAAAGGCAGACTACATAGCCTGCTCAAAGGAGCCCATAAAAGCCTTAGATGAAGTGTTCTCCGGCAAGTTTGATGGAAAACCACCCAAGGTGCCAAGATGCCCCCTTGTGGATGAGCACATAAGGCTGGCAGAGTCTCTCAATGTGGGCGGAACGCCTTATAACATAATACTAAAAGACTACAAAGTTATTGAGGGCTACAATCCAGAGCTTTTAAAGATTATGGGTGTTAAAAAGTGATCGTGGTTCTTATTGGTCTATCGGGCAGTGGTAAATCCTTTGTGGCAAATATCCTCCACAGGGAGTTTGGCTTTGAGTGGATCAGAAGCGACCAAATAAGAAAGGAAATGGCAGGTATTGAACCTACCCAAAAAGTAAAGGTGGGCTTTTCGGAGGGCATATACTCCGAAGAATGGACAAGGAGGGTCTATGAGAGGATGCTTGATTTGGCGGAAGAAAAGCTAAAGGAGGGCAAAAACGTAGTTTTGGATGCAACTTTTTTGAGGGCTTGGCAGAGAGAGAAGGTAAAGGAACGGTTCCCTTCTGCGGTTTTTATCTGGGTGATTGCCAAAGAGGAAGAGATCATAAAAAGGCTCTCCTCAAGGCAGGATATATCGGACGCGGGAGTAGAAACTTACCTACGCCAGAAGGAGATTTTTGAACCGCCGGAGGGAGTTCCCACCTTAGACACCTCAGAGAACGAACACAAGGTTAAGGAGAAGCTGAAAGAACTCCTAAATTTATAGCACTCTTAAAGCACTCCAGAGCCTTTTCCAAATTGCCACCTTCTGCAGGACAGTCTGGTTCCATACCTTTTTCTCCAACTACCAAAGTGCCATCAGGAAGCTTCATAGCAAAAGTAACGAGCCTGAGGACTAAACCACAGTCGTTCAAGGGGTACATATTGCTACCCACATACTTGCCCACAGTTCTCTCGCCAGCTACGAATGCCTTTGCGTACCTTTTTAGAAGGCTCGCCAAAAGCTCCGCAGCGGAGGCTGTATTTTTGTTCACTATTACAAATATAGGCTTTTTAAAGGCTTTTTCTGACTTGAACTCATAAACACTGAGACCCCCTGAGGATGTCTCCAGGTAAAACATCACTCCCTCCCCACCCAAAAGCATATCCGCAAGAGCCTTTGCAACACCTATTAAACCTCCGCTGTTGTTGCTAAGGTCTATGATCAGCCCATCTATTCCTTCCCTTTCAAATTCTTCCATAGTTTGTCTAAATTCCCTTATCGTTGGGTTTGTAAAATTCACAAGATGAACGTAGCCTATTTTTTTGTCTCCTAAGTTTATAATCCTTTTTTCTTCAATAGGATTTATGGTAAAGTATCCCTTTTGCACCTCAAGGCTTTCAAAGAATCCGTTGCGTATGATCTCAAGCTTTACCGGTGTGTTGGCAGGTGTGTTTCTTATAGCAGAGCTCCACTTACTTTTATCCGTCTCCCCGTTTATTGAGTAGATGATGTCTCCTTTTTTTAACCCTGCCTTTTCTGCGGGCGAACCTTCAAAGACCTTTACGATTACCCCCTCGTCGTTCCACCTAATACCCAATCCAAAGAGCTTTGCTTCTGAATACCAAGTTCTGTCCTCCTCAAGCTTTGTTATGGTGGTCCACTTGTCTCCTTTTGAGCGCAAAAAAGCTATGGCTTCCGATTCATCCTTCCACTGTGGAAGTTCCGAAAACTTATTCTTCCAGAGGTGATACCGCATGATATACTCCCTTAGCTTGTTTAAGGTTTCCTCTTTTGAACATTGTTCTTGGGCATAAGAAAGGTAAGCCAGTAAGATGATCAGTAAGAAAGGAATGCCCATTGTGAGTGGAAATATTATACCCTTTGGGCGGAATTTCCAGAGGGTTTATACTTAGAAGGTAAGGGAATGAGCCTTTATAAAGAAGGAGACATCTTGCTGGGAATGTATAGGGTCATAGACTTGATCGGCGTAGGAAACTTTGGAGAGGTCTATAAGGTGGAGGTGCTAAAGGGAAGATATGCAGGGCAAATTGTGGCGCTGAAGGTGGCAAGGGACAAAACTATGCTACCCTACCTTTGGAAGGAAGCCCAAACCCACATACTCTTTAACCATCCCCATATCCTAACCATGCAGAGCTACCTTTATAAAAAGGACAGAGGAGAGCTCTTTTTGATCTACGAGTTTATGGACGTTGGGAATCTTAAGCATTACGTTGCAAAGCATGGTCCCCTTGAGGAAGGAGAAGCCCTTAAGGTAATATTCCAAGTTGCCAAAGGCTTGGAGTTTCTACACAACAGAGGCTACATACACGGAGACATAAAGCCCGACAACATCTTTGGCAAAAGGGTCATGAAGAGCATCCTTTGGAAGCTTGGAGATTTCAGCCTACTTAGGGTAAGAGGATACTCGGGTATAATAGACATAAAGGGAACGGTGGGATACATAGCACCGGAGGTTTTCAAAAATCAAATTCACAGGAGCAGTGATATATTCTCCTTGGGATGCGTTCTTTACTTTACCCTTACGGGCAAATCTCCCTTTGACGCAGAGGATGAGCAAGAGAAGTTGAGAAGGAACAAGCTGGTTATATACACTATGCCGGAGGGAATATCCCCAAAAGTCCAGACGTTGTTAGGGCTTATGCTTGAAAAGGACCACGAAAAGAGGTTCAAAACCGCCAAGGAACTCATAAACTATATGCTTGCACAGAGGCTATTATGAAAGTCTTTATGTTTCACAATGTGGGAGAACCACCAAAGAATGCCCGGCTGAAATCCCTCTACGTTAAACCAGAAAAGTTCAAACGTTGGCTAAACCTCTTAAACAGACTTAACTTCAGGTTTGTTAAGCCTCAAGAGCTTGAACCTACGGGCAAAGGTGTGCTACTTACCTTTGACGACGCTTACAGGGACTTTTTGGAAAACGCCTTCCCGGTTATCAAAGCCCTAAAGGCTCACGCCATAGTCTTTGTGCCCGCCAAGTTGGTAGGGCAGTTCAACCGTTGGGACTACCGAAAGGTGAATGCGATAAAACCCATAATGAACTGGGAGGAGCTTTCCTTTCTCGTAAAGGAGGGCGTAGAGATTGGTTCGCATACCCTCACCCATCCCTTCTTGACAAAAATCCCTCCCCCAGAGGCACGCAGAGAGATAGAGGACTCAAAGAAGCTTTTGGAAGACAAGCTTGGCGTTGAGGTAAAGAGCTTTTGCTATCCATACGGAGACCACAACAGGGAAGTGGTAGAAATGGTAAAGAAGGCGGGTTATCAATATGCCTTTACTACCATAAAGGGAACCTATGCCCAAAGCCCAAGTAAGTGGGAAATCAGAAGAATTTATGCATCCGGCTATTGGACAACGCTTAGATTTTTATGGGAATGTTTAAAATAGTAGTACCATGCGAGTTTTAAGCGGTATGAGACCAACGGGAAAGCTCCATCTGGGACATTACTTTGGCGTAATAAAAAACTGGATAGAACTCCAAAAGAACCACGAAACCTATTACATGATCGCAGACTGGCACGCATTGACCACCAGCTACAAAAACCCCGAGCAGATAAAGGAGAACATTGAGCAGGTAATGATAGACTGGATCGCCTTGGGCTTAGACCCAAACAAGAGCGTGCTCTTTATCCAATCCCATGTAAAGGAGGAGCTGGAGCTCTTTTTGATTTTTTCTATGATCACGCCAAAAAGTTGGCTTGAGTGGAACCCCACCTACAAGGATATGAAGTACAACCTTTTAAAGATCGCCGACTTAGAGCTCAGCTTTAAGGGAGGGATAAGGGATCTGGTAAAAGAGTTTTTGGCTAAGCTACCCTACAAGGTGGAGGACTTTGAAGCCTTGGAGGAGACCCTTTTGGACACCATCTCGGAAACCTTTGTAAGGACTGTCTTTGATGGAATACTTGAACCGGAGATACTAAGTAAGCTAAATGTGTCAAAGAGGGACTTTTACGATACAGACACCTACGGCTTTTTGGGCTATCCTGTTTTGCAGGCGGTGGATATACTCATCTACAAGGCGGAGGCGGTGCCCGTGGGAGAGGACCAACTGCCTCACATAGAGCTTACCCGTGAGATCGCCAGAAGGTTCAACCAGCTCTACGGAGAGGTCTTTCCAGAACCCAAGGCACTGCTAACGGAAACACCCCGGCTTTTGGGAACGGATGGCAGAAAGATGAGCAAGTCATACAACAACGCCATATACTTTGCGGACAGCAAAGAGGAGGTTCAGCAAAAGGTGATGAAGTTCTTTACAGACCCCCAAAAGCTCAGAAAAGGAGACCCCGGCAGACCTCACCTTTGCCCCGTCTTCTCCTACCATAAGATCTTCACCAATCCAGAGCAAACAAAACAGATAGAGGCAGACTGCAAAAGTGGTGCCCTTGGATGCGTAGATTGTAAAAGGCTAATGTTTGAGGGCTTGAACGCCTTTTTGGAGCCCATAAGGGAAAGGAGGGCACAGGTGGAGGGTTCCCTAAAGGAGCTCAAAGACATATTCTTGGAAGGCTCCGAGAAGGCAAGGCAGACCGCAAAACAAACCTTGGAGGAAGTTAGGGAGAAGATGAAATTGTGATAGAGTTCGGGCTCTTTGTCCTGACTTTATTTTTTGCATACTTTGTCTTTCTCTTTGCCCTGCCCCTAAGGTGGGTAAAAGCTATACCCGCCGACCAACTGCCCCAAAAACTGCCAAAACTCTATGTGTATTCTTACCAGGTTCATATCCACACCCAGTTTTCTTACGATTCTTTGGGAAAGCCAGAGGATATATACAGCGCCATGGAGGCGGAGGGCATAGACTTTGCCCTGATAACAGACCACGACAGCAACCACTTTAAAAATTTTTGCAACCAAAGGTGCCTTGCGGGTGTAGAAAGAAAAATTGAAGGAGAAAAAGGCTTGCTTGGAGACCTCCTTGAGATAGGTAGCCTAAAGGTAATAGCCCATCCCTTTAAAGAGAAATACAGATGGAAATTGGAAAGGGATGGATACTTTTTGGAACTCATAGACCTAAAGGATGCCCTTTTGGAAGATAAAGGTAAGTTCTTTTTCTTTCTCTTTGGTACTGTGCTACTTTATCCCTTTTTAAAGAATAGAGCCCTTGAGCTTTTAAAAAAGGTCTTGCCGGTGGAAAAGTATGTCCAAAGGTATATGCAAGAGGGATGGAAAAACCCAGCTTTGGGTGGGCTGGACCATCACACAAAAGTGTATATACGGGAGGTAGGAATAAGGTTTTTATTCCCTTCCTATGAACACTCCTTTTATTTGATGAGAAACCTCTTAATCTCACCAAAGCCGATTAATTCTGCGGAAGAACTGACCAGCGCACTAAGGTCGGGCTTGAACCTGATTTCCTTTCAAAGAAAACCCTTTATGGCTTACGTGGAGGAGGGAAAGTTAAGGCTTCTAGCTCCGCACGGACCCCTTCTGGTGGTACATTTTACAGAAAAAGGCAGAGATTTCTATTTGGGTGAGAACTTGATTTTGCCACTTGCAGAGGGTAGAAATGTCTATGTATGCTTTAGCTACGCTTTCAAACTCGGAAGGCTTTACTTGGGATTAAAGCCCGCAGCTGTAATTGTGCTACCTTCCCCACTTGAGTTTTTCCCTGAGGATGTAGAAAAAGCTTCTATGAGGATGGGTGTATAGGGTGCAATAAAAGGGTGACTTTTCCACCCAAACCTCCTGCCTTGGGCTAACCTCTATGCCTTCCTGCCCGTCAAGGGTCAAAAAGGTGGGCATGTTAGAAATTAGCTTGATGCGAAAATCGGGAGGTATAAGCATAGGTCTGTTGGAAAGGGTATGTGGGCATATGGGAACAAACAGAAGGGCTTCCATGGTTGGGTGTATTATGGGACCTCCTGCAGAGAGGGCGTAGGCGGTGGAGCCAGTGGGTGTGGAGATTATCACCCCATCCCCATAGACCCTGACCATAAACTCATCCTGCGCAAAGACCTCCACCTCCATCATCCTTGCCAAGTTTAGTTTAGAAAGCACCACATCGTTAAGGTAATGTCCCACGAGCTTTCCATCCACAAAGGCACAGATTAACATTCTTTTTTGAGGTTTTAGCTTTCCATCCAAAGCCTTTTCTACATACTCAAAGGCTTCATCCCTGTCTATCTCCGTCAAAAAACCAAACTTTCCCTCATTTACTCCCATTATTGGGATGTTTCTGACTGCAGAAAAGCGGGCCCCAGCCAAAAAGGTGCCGTCCCCACCCACCACCAAAGTTAACGCGTAATCTCCTTCCCTTGGTTTTTTACCGGGTTCGTTCACAAAAAATTCCACCTGTATTTTTTTATTCTCTAAGAATTTCTCAAGGGCTTCTGCGGTGTTTATAGCGTTGGGAGAGTTTTTTACAAAAAGTAAAACCTTCATAAATAGTGGTCTATGATCTCACAGAGCACATGTCCTATGGTAATGTGGCACTCTTGTATTCTTGCGGTATCGTAAGAGGGAACCACGAAGCAGTAGTGGGCTATATCAATCAACCTTCCTCCCTTCTTCCCCGTAAGGGCTACCGTGGTTGCACCAAGGTCGCGGGCTTTTTTTAGTCCTCTTATTACATTCTCAGACTCGCCGGAGGTGGATATGCCTATGACTATATCCCCGGGCATACACAGGGCTTCCACCTGCCTTTCAAAGATCGTTTCAAATCCGTAGTCGTTACCCACTGCAGTTAGGATGGATGTGTCCGTGGTTAGGGCTATGGCAGGCAGGGCTCTCCTTTCCTTTTTGAACCTTCCCACGATTTCTGCGGCAATGTGTTGGGCGTCCGCTGCGGATCCCCCATTTCCAAAGAGCAGAACCTTATTCCCCTCCTTTAGGGCGTTTGCTATGATCTTTCCCACCTCCAAAAGCCTCTCCGCGTACATCTCCACAAAGGCAAGCTTTACGTCTGCACTTTCCCTGAATGAGTTTATCACCAGGTCAATCATTCTTTCTTCCTCAGATCTCCCACCGTTAGCCTTCTCATCTTTTTGAAAAGTTCCATCAGCATGTGTTTGTGATATTCCTCTTGGCTCTCTATGAACTCAAAAAGTTTTTTCACTCTCTCATCCTCTATGTGCCCAAGTTCCTTTCTGTAATCTCCGCCCGCTTCCTGTTCAAACTTTATGTCTTCCGCAAGGCTCTCTTGCATAGTTTTTCTGTCCTTCCTGCCCAGGTCTGCCCTTATGTCTGGCATACCACCTAACTCACCAATGGCCTCTCCCAACTTACCCATATGCACCATGCTCTCTATTGCTATATCAAGCATTGTGTCCCTGTGGTTTAGGTCCTTTGAGTGGAAGAACTGATAAAGGTAGTTTATTATGCTCTGGTACTCCTCTTGGAGGAACTTGTTTAGAACTTCTATAACCTTCGGGTCTGCCCTCTTCGGTTCCTCCTGCATGCACACAATACCTTCCATCACCTTTTCCTTCAGCTCACTGAACTCTATTCTGTGAAAGTTTTCATCCCTTATGACCCTTTCAAGCAGTCTTTTTACCGAATCGTCCTTTACCATATCCAACTGCTTTGTGTATATTTCAATGGCCATTTCCTCCGCTTTTACGTCTTCTGAAAGCATACTCGCCCAATCGGGACCACCTATAACGATCATATCCTCCAGTCTGTTCAGGACCACCTCACCACCCAACTGAACCACCTTTTGAGCAAACCACTTTAAATGCCTCATCTCCTGTCTGGCAATTTGCTCTATCTCAGCGGTGATGTTTGCGTCGGTTATTAAGAAAATGTGATAAAGATACTGCACTATGGCAGAATGCTCCAAAGCCACATCGTAAAGCAAAAGATTTATAAGCTCCCTTTTGTTCATGGCTATCACCTCAAACCAATTTGGTATATTTTACCTAAATATTCGTTCACCATCCTATAGGTATTGAAGTAAGGACCGATGGTAGCGATGCTATTTTTCATCATCCTGACCCATTCGTCCTTTCTATTATAAAAAGTAGGTATTATTATGTGGGAAAGCTTTCCGTATATGTCCTCCAAATCTTCTTTGTCGTCTGACTCGGTTAGGTCATCCCACTTGGTCCTCGGTCCTATTCCCCAACCGTTTATTCCCTCAATGCCACCCTCCAACCACCACCCATCCCAAGTGCTAAAGTTCAAAACTCCGTTCATGCCCGCCTTCATACCGCTGGTACCACAGGCTTCGTAAGGTCTCTTTGGAACGTTTAACCACACATCACACCCCGCTATGATTAACTTTGCCATCTCTATGCTATAGTTTTCCAAAAAGGCTATCTTTACGCTTTTTGTCATCTCTTTAAGTTTTTTTGCCCTGTTTATTATGTCTGCGATCATCTCTTTACCAACGCTATCCTTTGGATGGGCTTTTCCCGCAAAAAGAAGCTGTATCTCTCCCTTATGCTCTGCTATGTACTTTAGCCTTTCTAAATCTTGGAGTATCAGATTGTTCCTCTTGTATGCTGTTACCCTCCTTGCAATGCCTATGGTTAGCACATCATCCGAAAAACTGGTATCTGTAAGTTTGTTTACCAAGTTTACAAGCTCACTCTTTACCTTCATGTGAGCTTTAAGCAAAAGCTCAGAGGGCACATTGTACACCTGTCCAAGCAGTATGGGATTTTCGTCCCAATCGGGCAGGTATTCGTTCAAAAGCTCCTGTATCTCCTCGTGAATCCACCTTTTATGGTAGACGCCGTTGGTCACATAATCTATTTTGCAGTTGCTCTGAGATGTTTTTGAACATTCTGGGAAAAGGTTTGCAGACACAAACATGTGTTTGTAAGAAACTGCGTTAATCCTTTCGCTGTATTTTAGAGCAAGCTTTGAGAGGTTTATAAAGCCATCTTCTGCCTCTTCGTCCCAATTTATATGGTCGTATTTTTTTAACTCCTGCTTTACCATATCCACCGGAAATCTGTCGTGTCCAACAGCTACAGGCGTATGGGTCGTAAAGACACACTTCTTACGAACCTCCTCCTTGCTACCAAGCTCCTTAAGTAGCTCCACCACCAAGAAGGCGGAGTGGCTTTCGTTGATATGATAGACGCTGACATTGTAGCCTAGAGCCTTCAAAAGTCTGTATCCACCAATACCCAAAAGAATCTCCTGCCTAAGTCTGTAGATTCCATCATCGCCGTACAGCCTGTCGTTAAGCTTTCTTATCTCTGGGTCGTTCTCCGGAAGGTTTGCATCCAAAAAGAAAACCTTTACCTCTTCCCTTCCCAACAGGGAATACTCCCAAGCGGCAAATTTCTGATCAAGGTCTCCGAAGCTTATGTCCAAGTATATCCTTGTAGGCTTTAGTATTTTCTTATAATCCCACGTGGTGTCAAAATCCAGTTGCATTCCACTTGGAGTTAGCTTTTGTGAAACATAGCCCTTTCTGTATAGAAGGGTTACACCCACCGCAGGAATGCCCAAGTCCGCGAAGGCATAAAGCGTATCACCCGCCAGCGTCCCCAACCCTCCACTGTAGGTGGGAATTCTATCCTCAATACCTACTTCCATCACAAAGTATGCGATCATAACACTTCTATTATATTCATACTAACATCCACCCATCTGGCGGAGTGTGTAATGGCACCGGTGGAGATATAATCCACACCCTCCAGGGCATAATCTCTGACATTTTCAAGGGTTATGTTGCCAGATACCTCCACCTTCACCCTTCCCTTTATGAGCTTCAACGCTTGCCTCACCTCCTCCAAGCCAAAGTTGTCCAGCATTACTATGTCCACCTCACAGGCAAGGGCTTCCTCCAACTCCTGCAAGCTTTCCACCTCTACCTCTACTTTATATGCAGGTCCAAGCCTTTCCCTTACCCTTTTTACCGCCTCGGAGAGGGAACCAGCCACCCTCTTGTGGTTATCCTTTATGAGGACCATATCGTAAAGGGCAAAGCGATGGTTGGTGCCACCACCTACCCTCACCGCATACTTTTCAAAGAACCTAAGCCCTGGCGTTGTCTTTCTTGTGTCCAATAGCTTGGTCTTTGTCCCCTCAAGCCTTTTCACAAACTCCCCCGTTAGGGTTGCTATACCACTCAGTCTTTGAAGTAGGTTGAGGGCAACCCTTTCCCCCTTCAAAAGCACATCCGCAGGACCCTCCAGCTCCAAAATCACATCCCCCCTTTTAAAACGTTCCCCCTCCGCCATAGATTTTAAAACCTTCACACCACCCAAAAGTTCAAAAACCCTAACGGAAAAAGGTAGCCCCGCACAGATTCCCCCTTCCTTTGCCACCATTACCGCCCGAGCCCTTTCTCCTCTAAAAACGCCCTCGGTGGTTATATCTCCGTGACCTATGTCCTCCTCAAGGAATTGCAAAAGAACCCTGTCAATTTTCCAAAAGTCCATCCCTGATCCTCAAAACCCTGTCAAAATACTTTGTCATCTCTTGGTTGTGGGTTGCTATCAAGAAAGTGATACCCTCCTTATCCCTGAGTTCCAAAAAAAGCTCAAAAATTCTCTTACCTTCTTCCAAATCCAAGTTGCCAGTGGGCTCGTCCGCCAGTATGAGCTTAGGCTTTAGCATCAATGCCCTGCCTATGGCTGTCCTTTGCTGTTCTCCCCCCGATAGTTGATAGGGTTTGTGGTTAGCCCTGTGGGAAAGCCTCAGAAAGTTCAAAAGCTCCAAGGCTCTCTTTTTGGGCTCCCTTTGCCCAGCCAACTGTCCTATTAATACAAGGTTTTCTAAGGCGGTAAAGTCCTCCAAAAGGTAGTAGAACTGAAAAATAAAGGCTATATTGTTCTTTCTGAACTCTGCCAGTTGGTCTTCGTTCATGCGGGTGATGTCTTTTCCATCCACCAGTACCCTTCCCTCTGTGGGCTTGTCCAAGCCAGCTATGATGTGCAATAGGGTGCTTTTGCCAGAGCCAGAAGGTCCCATCAAGCCCACAAATTCCCCTTTTTCTATCCTAAAGCTTACACCCTTTAATGCCCTCGTGCCGTCGGGATAAACCTTGTGAACGTTTTCAACCAAAATCACAGGCTTATATTTTAATAAAGAGGAGGAGCAAAAATGTTAGAGATGGTGGTTCACGGCATTACCCTGGACCCAGTGTCTCAGATGCCCATAGTGGTACTAAAGGCAAAGGACGATGACGAAACAGTCCTTCCCATATGGATAGGAATTTTTGAGGCGGACAGCATCCTCAGACAGCTTCAGAATGTGGAACCACCAAGACCCATGACCTACGAGCTGATGAAAAACGTTATCACTCAAATGGGTGGAGTGGTAGATAAGGTGGTAATCAACGACCTGAGAGACAGCACCTATTATGCAGAGGTGCATATACTCCAAGGAAACAATCGTTTGATCATTGACTCAAGACCCAGCGATGCTATCAACATAGCATTGCGTTTTTCTGCACCAATATTCGTAGAAGAGAGTGTTTTGGAAAAGTCCAGGGTGCCAAAACCAGAAGAAGACGAAGAAAAGAAAAAGCTCAGAGAATGGTTGGAGAATATAAAGCCCGAGGATTTTGAAAAAGGATTAGGCTAAGGCAGACCTCAAACACTCCATCATAACTTCCATAGGTGGCGTGCCCACATCCACTACAGGCTCTATTTTTACTACCTTCCCCTTCTTTTTGAGTAAGTTAAGTATGAGCTCATAAGCTTTCGTCAAGCCCTCCTTAAAACCCACCCCTTCTTGGAAGATGTAAAGGTCCATGTCTTCCCTGTAGCCCTGTAGGTGGTAGCTTTGTAAGTCTTGGATCTGTGCGTCTGTGCCCAATGCATAAGCCTGTGCCACTCTTAATACCGTCTGAAAGGGTATGTAGGAAACCGCGTAGCACTCCATTTCCACTTCCTTTAAAAGCGTTGGGTCTGAAGGAAGCGACACCACATAAAGCACCCCTTCCTCCTCCACCCTTCCATCTTCAAACTGTGCCCTAACCTGTATTAAATAACTCCACGACCTCATAATCCTAAAAATAAACTGTAAAGAAAAAGTATGGGAGGTGCAATGATCTTTTGCAGGATGCCCGTAAAGAGCAGGACCATTATTACCAAAAAGCCATACATTTCAAACCTGTAAAAAAGCTCCCAGTGTTTGAGAGAAAAGAAGCTCATAATCGCCCTGCTACCGTCCAAGGGAGGAATGGGCACCATGTTGAAAACTGCCAAAACGGTGTTGATCATTACCGATTTCACAAAGAAGATCTCAAGAGGCTCAAGTACAGCAGAACCAAGAAAGTCCAAATATCCCCCATGGGACAATCTGAAGAGAAGCCCAAAGAGAAAGGCTAAAGCCAAGTTCATAGAAACACCCGCAATAGACACAAAAAAGGTGCCAACCCTAAGGTCCCTAAACCTGAAGGGATTTATGGGAACAGGCTTTGCCCAACCAAAGAGTATAGGTGAGCCTAGCAAAAGAAGTATTGCTGGAAAAATAATAGTTCCCAGAGGGTCTATGTGAGGTATAGGATTTATAGTAAGCCTGCCATACTCTTTGGCGGTGCTATCTCCCATCTTGTAGGCAACCCATCCATGGGCGTATTCATGAAGTATAACCGCCATCATAATGGCAGGGATGGCTATAATCATCTCCTGAAGGTTCATGGCTTTTTAATTTTATGCTCAATCTTCATCAAGAATGACACCTTCTTGCAGGTGGTAATAGGGTCTTTCGTAAGTAGAGTAGTAGTAGGGCGTGTAGGCAAAGAACTCTCCTGCACACGTATCCACTCCTTTAAAGGCGGGAACTATTCCATAGGTCTCCCTCAGTTGTCTTATTTGGTCCTCTGTGGTCCCTTTAAGCCTTGCGATCTCTATATCCGAATAACCAAGCTCTTTTGCCTGTCTTAAAAGTTCCCCGTCCAACGCTTCTTCCACTAGCCTTTTTTCAAAATCTACCACCTGTTTTAAGTTATACAGGAACCATCTGTCTATGTGAGAAAGCTCATAAAGCTCTTCCACACTCCAGCCCCTCCTGAAGGCTTCAGCCAAATGCCAAAGTCTGTCTGGGTTGGGTGTTCTTATCATCTTCCTTAACTCCTCATCCGATAGTTTTTGCACCTGAGGTAAATATAGCCCATACCTGTCCATTTCCAAGCTTCTTATTGCCTTTAAAAGGGCTTCTTTGAAAGTCCTACCTATTGCCATTACCTCACCCACCGACTTCATCATTGTTGTCAAAGTTCTGTCCGTCTCTGGGAATTTGGCAAAGTCAAAGCGTGGGATTTTAACTACCACATAGTCTATGGAAGGCTCAAAGCTGGCGGGTGTATGCTTTGTGATTTCGTTTTTAAGCTCATCAAGGGTATAGCCCACTGCCAATTTTGCCGCCACCTTGGCTATAGGAAAGCCCGTAGCCTTTGATGCTAAGGCGGAAGATCTTGATACCCTTGGGTTCATTTCTATAACATAGAAATCTCCGTTTTCTGGATTCACCGCAAACTGGATGTTGGAACCTCCCGTATCCACTCCGATCTCTCTCATGATCTCTATGCACGCATCCCTGAGAATCTGATACTCCTTGTCTGTAAGGGTTTGGGCGGGTGCAACAGTTATAGAGTCTCCCGTATGCACACCCATTGGGTCAAAGTTTTCAATGGAGCAAACTATGATCACATTGTCCTTTTTGTCCCTTACCACCTCAAACTCATACTCCTTCCAACCGATCAGAGACTTGTCTAAAAGCACCTGATGAATGGGCGAGGTCTTTAGGGCTATTTCTACCTTTTCTTTGAATTCCTCTATGTTGTATGCAATGGAACCACCGGTTCCACCAAGGGTAAAGGCTGGTCTGAGAATTACGGGAAAACCTATATCTTTTACAGCCTTGAGCGCCTCCTCTACAGATGATACTACCGCGTTTTCTGGAACCTTCAATCCTATCTTTCTCATAGACTGGGCAAAGAGCTTCCTGTCTTCCCCCTTCTTTATAGCTTGATAGTTTGCCCCTATTAGCCTCACACCGTAGCGATCAAGAATACCTTCCTCGTACAGATTTACTGCCAAGTTTAGGGCAGTTTGTCCCCCAAGGGTAGGCAGGAGGGCGTCTGGTCTTTCCTTTTTTATGATGGCTTCTAATATATCTAAGGTCAAAGGCTCTATGTAGGTTCTGTCTGCCATGTTTGGGTCTGTCATTATGGTGGCCGGGTTTGAGTTGACCAAAATAACCCTGTAGCCCTCCTCCTTTAGGGCTTTGCAAGCTTGTGTGCCCGAATAATCAAACTCCGCCGCTTGCCCTATAACTATGGGTCCAGAGCCTATTATAAGTATGCTTTTTATGGATGTATCCTTTGGCATAGCTTTGTTAGCTCCTCCTATGTTTCACCGTAAAACATATATTTCTCGCTTTTGTCTGTGCACACAAAGATAAAACCCATTTGCGTGTCGTTTGAAGGGTTGTCTTGAGAAGGAGCTTTTAACCTTTGGGCAAGCATCGTTAAAAATTATATCACTTGCAGTAAAGATCCAAAACCCTTTCAATGACCTTACTGGTGGATATATCAAAGGAGAAGGGTATCCTTTCCACCCTTCCGCCATAGGAGAGTACAAAGTCCGCCCCTACTATGCGTTCTAAATCCCAGTCTGCACCCTTTACCAAAACATCCGGCTTTATGGCTTTTATCAGTTCCAAAGGTGTGTCTTCCTCAAAGATCACCACATAATCCACCGGCTTTAGATTGTCCAAAAGATAGGCACGCATTTGCTGTGGCAGTATGGGTCTTTTTTCACCCTTTATTCTTCTCACGGAGGCATCCGAGTTGATGCCCACCACCAAAATATCCCCCAGAGATTTTGCCCTGTTCAAATAATCCGCATGCCCCGCATGGAGTATATCAAAACAACCGTTGGTGAAAACTATTTTCTTTTTTCCTCGGACCTTCTCCAAAAGTTCCAAAAGTTCTTTGAGCTCAACTATCATAGAACCTCAGCACCCTTGCGGTGGTGTAAGCGGACTCATATTCTCTGGCACTCCTTTCCCAAGAAAAGTCCTGCCTCATACACCGCTTTACGATTTCAGACCACACCTTCTCGGAGTTGCAGAACTCCATATCATAAAAGACCCTTGCCCGAAGCAAGGCAGACATCATGTCCCTTGGCTCAAAATTTTCAAAGGCAAAGCCCGTGCCGTTTTCTGGGTCCTTCAAAAAGTCTTTGACGGTGTCTTTTAGCCCGCCCACCCACCTTACCACTGGCACAGTTCCATACCGCATGGCGATCATCTGAGATATTCCGCAGGGTTCAAAGAGGGATGGCATCAAGAACATATCTGCACCCGCGTATATCTTGTGGGCAAGCTCTTCGCTATACTCAATGCGAGCTTTGATGTTGTTTGGAAACTTTTTACTTAATTCCACGAGCATCTCCTGGTATTTTTCCTCGCCAGAACCCAAAACCAACATATCAAAGCCCTCTTTTACGATCTCCTCTGCGGAGGAAAATATTAGGTCAAAGCCCTTCTGGACGGTAAGCCTTGCCACTATGCCTATAAGAGGTCTATAGTTTTCAGTTTTCAATCCAAAGATCTCCTTAAGGTGAGTTTTATTCTTTAACTTACCCCTTTTGAAGCTCTTAATGTTATATCTGGCAAAGATAAGTTCGTCCTTCTCCGGGTTCCACACATCGTAATCTATGCCATTGAGAATACCAAAAAAGTATTTCTTTTCCCTTATAACGCCCTCCAAACCATAGCAGTTAGCTTTCAATTCCTCCGCATAGGATGGGCTAACTGTGGTCAAAACATCACAGAACAGTATCCCCGCCTTCATGAAGTTTATCTTCCCGTAAAACTCTATGCCCCCGTAAGGGTGGAATACCTCCCATGGTAGGTTTAAAGCGGGTAGAGAATGGGCATCAAAAATGCCCTGATGCATGGCATTGTGGATGGTAAACACAACGGGAACTCTCTCTAAGTCTGGGTAATACAAGGACTTATACAAGGGCAGAATTCCCGTATGCCAGTCGTGGATATGGATAACCTCCGGCTTTAGTTCCAACTCCCTTATAACCTGAAGACTTGCCATAGACAAAAAGCCAAACCTCAGGGCATTGTCGTAGTAATCCCCCTTTGGTGGTGCGTAGACATATTCCCTTCCGTAGTAGGGTTTGTAGTCTATGAAAAAATATCTAACATGGTCCAGAATGTCTTCATAAAGGTCAAACTCTCTCCACTGATGGTCAATGTATATTTTCATCCCCTCCTTTACCTTTCTCTCTACGCTCCTTTTTAGCTTGGCGTACTTTGGCATTATTACATAAACTGTATGCCCAAGCTTTGTAAGGGCTTTGGAAAGGGAGTGGATCACATCTCCCAACCCTCCCGTCTTCAAATATGGAGCGCTTTCACTGGCAACCATAACCACCCGCATGGTTTAGCTTTTTATTTTACAATACCTTAAGCTTTCCCAAGGTTATGGTTTTTATTTCCTCAAAAACCTCCTCCTCTGACCTGCTGGCATCTATCAACCTTATGTCCCTCTCCTTTTCAGAATAGAAAATCTGAAGGTATCCGTCCCTGACCCTCTTTAGGTAGTTCGGCTCTTCAAACTTGGTCTTTTGTTCTTTCAACCTATGCAGGGCCAACTCCAAGGGTAGGTTAAGTATAAAGGTAAGGTCTGGTTTTCTTCCCCTTGTGGCTATGTGATTTAAAATGCTAACAGTTCCTAAGTTTATCTCCCTTCCGTAGCCCTGGTAAGCGGTCGTAGAGTCTATAAACCGATCTACTATTACAATCTTTCCACTGGTCAGGTCTGGGAATATTTTCTCCCACACTAAGCTAGACCTTGCACTCTCAAAGAGCAAAAGCTCTGTGATTGGGTCCATAGCGTAGTTTATTATCAGCTCCCTTATCTGTTCTGCCAGGGGAGTAGAACCTGGGTCTCTATAGAGGGAGACCTCGTAGCCTTCTTCCTTTAAAAACTCATACAGCTTACGGGCTTGCGTGCTTTTGCCAGAACCGTCTATTCCCTCAAAGCTTATAAGAAAGCCTTTCACTCAGCCTTTTCCTCTTTTGCCTTCCTCTCCACTATATGCTGATGCTTTATTAGCTCTCCCTCAGACCAATAAATGGCCATTTCTGCAATGTTTTCTGCGTGGTCTGCCATTCTCTCAAAGTGTCTTGCCACAAAGGAAAGGCTTATAACCCTTTTTATATTTCTTGGGTCCTCCATGACGTAGGTTATCAGCTCCCTTTCCAACTGATGGTATAGCTCATCCACCATATCGTCCCTTTCTATAACCTTCTTTGCAAGCTCCACATCCCTGTGGAAAAAGCTAATTACCGCATCCTCAATCATGGTTTTCACGGTGTTTGCCATCAAGGTTAGATTTACGTAAGGCTTCAGTGGAGGCTCCTGCGCCAATAAAATTGACCTTTGTGCTATATTTTCCGCTTCATCCCCTATCCTTTCCAAATCGGAAACCACCTTGTACATACCCATTATTAGCCTGAGGTCCACCGCCTCCGGCTGATAGAGGGCAATCATCCTTATACAACGCCTTTCTATCTCCACTTCCAACTGGTCTATGGCATCATCCCCCTTTATGATCTCCTCCGCCAAGTTGACATCCTGCTTATTCAAAGAGTCTATAGCCTTATCAACCGCAGTCCGTACAAGCTCTGCCATTTTTAGAACGAGCTGTTTTGTCTCTTCTATCTCCGCATGTAGCTTCATGCCAAACCTCCAAGGTAGAATTATAACGTCAGCATTGTTAAAAATCTGTTAAGAAATTACTTTAGCAGGTCCATAACCTTCTTTATGCTTACACGCATCCTTTCAAAGGCTTGTGCCAGCCTGCCAATCTCGTCTTCTCCTTTTATTTCAATTGGTTCATCCACATTACCCTTAGCTATTTCCTCTGCCTTCCTTTCAAGAAGTTCCAAAGGTCTAAACACCAATCTATCAAGGACTATCAACAGCAAGAGGGTTATACCAAAGAACACTCCAAACACTAGAAGTCCATTTTTTAAACCTTCCAACTGAGCTCTCAGAATAACCTTCTCAAAGGGCATAGAAACAACCACCGCACCTTGCACTTTTCCCACCTCCCACTTTGGATCTTGAGTTGGTTTGTAAATAGCCTGTAAAGCTTTTGGCATTGCTTCTATGGAATAGTGGCATTTGAGACATCCGCTCTCTACCACTACTGCGGAAGCGTAAAAAAAGTATCTATCTCCTCCCTTCTCAATCACACCAGAGTATTCCTTAGCTAAATTTTGTCTTAAAAAGGCTATTATTTTGGCTTCGGTTTCGTCCGGGTTGTTTTTGGGGTTTATTGGATTGAACGCCACCTGCCTTAGCTTAAAGTCTGGCAATTCCTCACTTACCGCCCTGAATATGGATGCAGTAAAAAAGCTGGAGGATTGAGCTTCTAAAATAAAGTCCTCCTTTATACATCCAGAGGCAGAAGCTAAAAGCTGGTCTATTTTTGGTCTTAGAACTTCCCTTACATAAGCCCTTGAGGCCTTTGAAAAAGTCAAGGCTATCTTTATTTTCTCTTGGGCTAAGAGCTTGGCGTTATCCACCTCCTGTTTATAGGTGTAATAACCAACTCCCAAGCCAGATACCAAGCCTACAAAAAGCATTGGCAGACCTACCTTCCATCTTATACTTTTTGGCGGTATAAACTTCATGTTTCTAACCTCCTTACTTTTTCAATGAATTTATCTCTATGCCTCTCATCAGGTATTTCATCCCTGAGTATATTTACCAACTTTTCAAAATCGTCCTTGCTAAGCTTTGCTTCGTCTAAACCATTACTTTTAAGTATTCTGTTCCAAAGGAAACTACCTATCGGACCAATCTCCTCTATAAAAAATTTCTTGAGCTTTGTGACCTTATCCTCTGGTACATAGGAAGTATATACCTTTCTATCTGCATCCTCATATACAAACTCAACATTAACACTTCCAATCTCCAAGGGAACATCTATAGAAAAAACCTTGAGCCTATTTTCCGTGCCAGGTTTTATATCAATTCTGCTTGCTGAAGCCAGTTCTTCCCTGCTGTGAAGTATTCTTACAATGAAAGCTCCGCTGTAAAAGAACTGGTAAAGCCTGTCTCCGTTGCTCAAAGTGGCATCCAATAGACAAGTAGATTTTCTTGAAGTTATACTTTTTTCAATAGCTTCCAGCTCTTCCTTGCTTTTAAAATCATACTCCTCATCAAGTTTTAAGGTGTCCATACAGGAAAGCAACAAAGAGAACTCAGGTTCTGTAGAATAAACACCAACATAATCTGTCTCCCGTTTTACAGAAAATCTTACATTGCCTTTCCTTATAAACTGCTTACCATTATAAAAGGCAATGGAGTTTCCTCCTTGCAAGAATAGCATACACTTATAATTTTCATCGTCGCCAATTACAATATAACCATTCAGATGGGACCTCTTTACCTGCTGTAGAACCCTGTTTGGATCTACCATGGTAGTTTTTACTGGTGCCAAAAATTCGTCACCGTAAGAAACAAAATTGTAAGGTGTTGGAAATTTTAACTCTTTATACTTAAAAACAAGAACTTCCAGTGTAGGAAGTTTATAAAATGAAAGAGTACCGTTATAGTTTCTTATCCTATAATTCAGATAATCAAGTGTCATTTTCCTACCCTGTCTGTCGTAGGTAGCTCCGCCTATTGGCTTACCGCCTGCGTAGAATATATAATCCTCCTGATCCCAGTATGTTATCTTTAAATAACCAGATTCCGATTTATCCTGAATTTCCCTGAATATTTCTTTCAAATTTACGCTTTCTAAGTTTAAATCTTTATACAACTCTATCCTTTGCATTTTTACTTATAAGCACGTTTCTTACAATTTTTATAAAGGTTTCCAGCACTCCCTTTCCTTCTATGGCAACTGCTTCAACATAATCAGTGCCCCACGGATTATACATCATCTCCATAGTATCTATATCCATAGCGTCCGGTAGGTCCCTCTTGTTATACTGAACAACCACAGGAAAATTTAAAAGGTCCTCTCCCATCTCCTTCAAAACTGCAGCTGTTTCCCTCATAACTAAGAAGTTTATACGCTCCCTTTCTGCACTGCTATCTACCACGAACACCAACCCATCTACACCCTTCATTATGGCTTTTCTTAAAGGATGTAGTCTAAATTGACCTGGTGTGGTTAAAAGCTTTATTTCAAGATCTATACCAAACAGGTTTATACTGCTTATGAACATTTCTACAAAAAGTGTCCTGTTTTCTTCAGTTTCCACAGTAATTAGGTCACCCTTTACCATATTCTTTTCTTTCAAAATAGAATAAAGATGTTTTATATTAGTGCTTTTACCAGCCAAACTGGACCCAAAATAAACTATTTTTAACTTCATTCAATGCCTCCTATTATCTCACGCAACTTCTCTTCCAAGGTTTCTACATCTATCTTTATTGTCTTTTGGGGTATACTCTTCATTTCCTTTAGGATTTCTTCCAATTCAACGCTCGCCTCCTTCAGAAACAAACGGACAGTTCCTATAGAGGTTGTTTTCTTAACCAAAACGCCAAGCAAGAACCTTGGTTTTATATGCTTTATGATCACATTAAGGGTCTTACCTTCAAACTGAATAAGGTCCAGTTCTTCCAGTTCTAACAGCTTGGACATTTCCAAAGAAGCACCAAATATACCGCTGACTATACTGGTAATGAACTCCGATTTATACTCTTCCAAAGGCACCCTTGAATCGTAGGATAGTACCCGTCCTGCATCGTCGCAGAGAACTGCCAGCATAGAACCGCTTTTAGACACAAAATTCTTAATGACATTTTCAAGCCTATTTTTTGTAGCCTCATCCAAATCATACTGAACTATGTCTAATTCCAAGTTAAATCCTCCTTCTTAATTTTATATTTAATTGTACATTGGTATCACGATAGAAAACCTACTTCCCTCTCCGGGTTCAGAATGAACCATTATCTCCCCTCCGTGCAAAAAAACAATGTGCTTTACTATGGAAAGTCCCAAGCCTGTGCCACCCATTTCTCTAGACCTTCCTTTATCTACCCTGTAAAACCTCTCAAATATGAAGGGAACATGCTCCGGTGGAATGCCTATGCCCGTGTCTTCAACCTCTAGGATCTGTTTATTTCCCTCCTTTTTTGCCCGCACCCACACTTTCCCTCCTCTTTTGTTATACTTTACCGCGTTGTCCATAAGATTTCTCAAAAGTAAAAAGAGCTTCTGCCTGTCTGCAAACATTTTAAAGTCTTCACTTACCAAGTTTTCAAAGCTAACCTCCTTTTTTACAAACTCCTGCTCAAGGCTGTCGTAGACCTCTTCCACTAATTCTCTCAGCTTGAACTCCGAAAGGTTTAACCTCTCCCTGCCCGATTCAAGCTTGGTTAATGTTAGCAGGTCCTCCACCAAGTTTTGCATCTGTTCTACTCTTCTTAAAGCTTTCTCTAAAAAATGCCTTTTTCTTTGGTCTTCTTCCTCCTCCAAAAGGGTTTCCACTATGCCCCTTAAAACCGATATGGGTGTTTTCAGCTCGTGGGAGGCGTTATCCACAAACTCCCTCTTTGATTGCTCGTATTTCCTCACAGAGCTAACATCGGAAACCTCGCAGACAAGCATCTCGCCTATCCTCTTTGAAACTACTCTGTAGAACCTTTCTAGATATTGAAATTCCTCAGAAAGAGAGTCTTTACCAAGAGCTCTTCCTACGATGGATATAAAGGGTAGGCTTTTTATTGCCTCGTAGTAGTGTTTTCCTTTCCAGTCTTCTCTAACAAGCTGGTTTTCTACCAAAAAACGGTTGACAAAGGTTACCTCTGAACCTTTTAAAACCAAAACCCCCTCTCCAAGGGCGTTGAGGACCTCTTCCCAGTTCACAGATGTTTAAGATAATCCTTTATGCCTTCTTCTAAGCTATATTGAGGTTCGTAGCCCAAAAGCTCCCTTGCCTTGGTTATGTCCGCCTGGGTGTAGTTCTGATAAAAGTCGTAGGGGCAATCAAAGTAATCGGGTTCTAAGTTGGTGCCCAAAAGCTGGTTTAGAATGGAAACTATCTCATTAAAGCTTCTTGCAACGCCAGTAGCTATGTTGAAAATACCAGAAACATCCCTCTCCATTGCCAGCAGGTTTGCCCTTATCACATCCTTTACATAAACAAAATCTCTCCTCTGCTCTCCCCACTTGAAAAGCCTCGGTCTTTTCCCTTCCTTCATCTGTCTGTATAGCTGATAGACCATGCTGGCAGTCTTTCCCTTATAGCTTTCCCCTGGTCCATACACGTTGAAGTATCTCAGACCCACAACTTTTATATGTGGGTTCTCCTCTATGAAGTTCAGGGCTATTCGGTCCATCATCAACTTAGAAAAGCCGTAAGGGTTTTCTGGAAATTCTCCTTCTCCTTCTTTCATGGGTGATGGGCTGTTTCCATAGACGCCGGCGGAGGAGGCATATATGAGCTTTGCATTCCATGCAAGGACCGCATCCAGTATAAACCTCATGCTGTCTGCATTAACCCTTAGCATCTTAAACTGGTCCATTACAGTGGTGTCTGTTATTGCACCCTGATGGAAAACCACATCAAAGTGGAAGTTTCTTTTTAGCCACTCCCAGAGGGATGGCTCCGATAGGTCTGCGGTGATCACCTCCCCTTTAAAGCCCAGCAGGTTTTTAAAGTGCCCAGAGGAAAAATTGTCCAAAACCCAAATCTTTGCCTTGGGATAGGTGTTTTGCAGTTCCTTTGCCAGGTTGGAGCCAATAAAACCCGCACCACCGGTGATAAGAACCCTCATTTTTTCTTGCCCTTTTTCCCTTCCTTTACCTTTGGCTTTGTGGTTAGCTTCTTTATAATGTAGCTCTGAGCCAAGCTTATGATGTTGTTAAAGGTCCAATAGAGTACCAAACCGGAAGGAAAGTTGGCAAAGAGGAAGGTGAACACAACCGACGATATATACATCATAAAGTTTTGAGATTTTTCAGGGGATGGGCTTATGAACTGTTGGGCGATCATGGTTATTCCCATGAGCACGGGTAAGATATAAAAGGGATCCTTTTCTGCCAAGCTACCTATCCATAAAAACTTAGCAAGCTGTAGGTCTGCGGTTATGGTTAGAACCTTATAGAGGGCAAAGAAAACGGGTATTTGTAAGAGTATAGGCAGACAACCCGAAGCAGGGTTGAAGCCCACCTCCGAGTAGAGCTTGATCATTTCCTCCTGAAACTTTACAGGGTCGTCTTTGTATTTTTCTTTAAGCTGTTGCATCTTTGGTGCAAGCTCCGAAAGCTTCATCATAGAAATGGTGCTCTTGTAGGTAAGGGGAAACATCAAAAGTCTGACAATAAGGGTAAGGGCAAGGATGGAAAAGACCCAAGAGTTAAGATGTTCATAGATCCAATACATAAACAGGAAGAGGGGTTTTACCAAAAGCTTGAGGCTACCATAGTCTATAACATCCGAAAGACCCAAGGGCTTTAGACGGCTGTATTCCTTGGCACCCATGTAGAGGTTTAGAGGTTTTTCTGCCCTAACAAGAACTAGGCTATCCTTTTCGCCCACTCTGTACACTGCAGAGGCGGATATATCACCCTGAAAACCCTTAAAGTAGTATCTACTTTCCACACCCGCAAACTTTATATCTCCAACTATAAGCTCTTTAGATTGGATGTCCTTTATCTCCAACCTTAAAACCCTCTCTCCCACCTTTAGTACAGGACCCGAGTGGGTGTAGAAGTCCTCTTCCCTTACCTGAAGACCGGAGGATACAAACAGAGGTGGGAGGTTTTTGCCAACCACAGAGAGCACAAAGTAATTTCCCTTGTCCTCCAAAATCTTTTCTATGCTCCAGTTTTCTTTTTTGAGGCTTAGCCTTATTCTGTTGCCCTCTACCTTTACCTCATAGCCCTCTGAGTTCAGCGCAAGGTCAATGTTTGGATCCCCAGTGAATACCTCAAGGGGAAACAGGTTTAGCCTTTTTTCTTCCTCTGTAATAAGCTCTCTGTTGTATTTTAGGTCCCTGAATCCAACCAGTCTTCCACCTTCTTGGGCAAAGACAAGCTCAAAGTTCTCAGATTTGTAGCTCACAAGGTTTGTGGGCTTTAACTTTTCCCTTGTAGTTCCCAGCAAGAGCTGAGGTACCTCTTGGGGCGCCTTCTCTTCTTTTATGGTCTGGTTTCCTTGACTTTTGGTACTCTGCGGAGGGAAAAGGATAAGGTAAGCCTGGTAAGCAAATATGAAAAGAGTTGCCAAAACAACGATCGCAAACAGCTTTTTAGGGTCAATATCCTGCCTTTGCATCAGGGATAATCAACGCCTCCTTTGGAAAAGGGATTGCACCTCACTATGCGCCATAGGGCTTTAGCGATCCCTTTTATCACACCGTATTTCTCTACCGCCATTATAGCATATTCAGAGCACGTGGGGTAATACCGGCAAGAGGGCGGATACAGAGGAGAGATAAACCTCTGCCAAAGCCTTATAAGAAGGATGGCAAGCCTCTTCACCTAGGTGCAAGCACCTTTCTGCCTTTCTTGCGCCTTCTTGCTATTATCTTTCTCCCGCTTTTGGAGGACATCCGTGCCAAAAATCCGCTTTTACGCCTCCTCTTCCTGTTTGAAAGGTGTGTAATATTCCTTTTAGTCGCCATGTTCTTTTACCTCCAAAAGGGGGGAGCAAGCCCCCACCTCTTATTTCACAAACAGGAGTATTATAGCTACCAGCAGACCATAAAGGGCGAGAGTTTCTATGAAAGCCAATCCTATGAACATTGTAGTTTGAAGCCTACCACCTATGGTGGGGTTCCTTGCCAACCCTTCTTGAGTCCCCCTAAGCAAGTGACCCATACCTATCCCAGCCCCAAAAGCTGCCAAGCCTATTGCAAGGCCTGCTCCCAAATACATGAGTCCTTGCTTTAGGGGTTCTCCCTCAGCTGCCAATGCCAGCGCAGGGATTAGCATGCTCATAAGAAGCGCCTTTCTCATTGCATTACCTCCTTATTATGAAATTTTCAATGTTCTTCATGGGCTACCGCACCAGCCAAATAAACGGTGGAAAGGATCATAAATATGTATGCCTGTATGAAAACCGCCAAAAACTTTATAGCGATTATAAACAGCAGGGCTATAGGAGAGAGGGCCATTATAAGGTAGTTTTGCACCACAAGGCCCACCAAAACTGCCAGAATCATAGCTCCTCCCTTCATGTTGGCAAAAAGCCTGAGTGTTAGGGTTATGGGTCTTGCCAAATGGGAAATGACCTCTATGGGAAAGAAAACGGGAGCCAAGTAAGGACTGGGTCCCATAAAGTGCTTTAGATATCCCACACCGTGTAGTCTAAAGCCTTCTATGTTGTAGAAGAGAAACACAATTAGGGCAAGGGCTAAGTTGGTGTTTACGTTAGCGGTGGGTGCCTCCAGCCCAGGCACCATTCCCAAAAGGTTGGAAAAAAACACAAAAAGACCAATAGCGGATATTAGAGGCACATACCTTAAACCCTCATGTCCCATGTTTTCTATAACCATACCCCTAACAAACCTTATGTATCCCTCCCAAAGGGCTTGGAATTTGGTAGGTCTTATGGAGGGTTTGCCTGCAAGTAAAACTAAAACCACAGAAATCGCCATCGCCAAAAGTCCCGTATATACATGACTTACGCTCAAACCTTCCATGTTGATAATCATTATAACACAAACTTAGGTTTGGTATATACTTAATTCCCAGATGAAAGAGACTCGTATAGTTAAATACATAAAGGGGCTAATAAGGAACCATAAATACTTGACCACCGAAGACATTATGCTACTTCTGGAAAAGTATTACAAGCTACCCATCAAAGAGCCATCTGTGTATTACAAATACAGAACCATAATAAGGCAGTGTAGGCAGGCGGTCTATAAGGAAAGAAGGAGGAACAAAAAGAATGGAGTTTGACTTGGTTATAGTGGGTGCAGGCAGTGGTGGTTATGAGGCGGGACTTTACGCCTACCGCCGGGGTATGAAGGTTGCCTTTGTGGAACTTTCTCCAGAGACGGTGGGAGGTTCTTGTCTGAACAGGGGCTGTATTCCATCCAAGTATATGAGACACGGCGCTTACTTGTTGGAAAAGTTATCAAAGGCACAGAACTATGGCATAAAGGTAGAAAAGCTAAGCCTTGACCTTCGAACGTTGGCAGAGGGTAGAGACCAAGTGGTGCTTACCATAAGAGAGAACTTCAAAAAGTTTGCCCAAAAGCTGGGTATTCCCATATTCTACGGAAGGGGTATTCTCAAGGACAAAAACACTGTCTACGTGGAAGGTTCGGACATTACCTTAAAGACCCGCTACATTCTTTTGGCTACCGGTTCATCCTGTGCAGACTTGAAGGATTTACCCGCAGACGGCAAAAGGATTTTCAACACAGACCAAATTTGGAGTTTGAGAGAATTTCCAAGGCGTATGCTGATAGTGGGTGGTGGTGCGGTGGGTGTGGAGTTTGCCTACATATTCAGAATGTACGGTGTGGATGTGGTTTTAGTGGAGCTTTTAGACAGGCTCTTGCCCTCTCCAGACATACCCGAGGAATCCTCCAGATATCTTGCAAGGAAGCTAAAAAGGCTTGGAGTAGATGTTAGGTTGAAAGCTAAGGTAACTGGGTACTCTGAAGAAGACGGTAGATTAAAGGTCAGCATCTCGGATGGTTCCGTTGTAGAGGTAGATTGTATCTTGTTGGGCGTTGGTAGAAAGCCAAACACGGAGGGCATAGGTTTGGAGGAAGTTGGTGTGGAAAAGGATAGCAGGGGCTTTGTAAAAGTTAATGAATACTGCCAAACTTCCGTAGAGAACATATACGCCTGTGGGGATATTACATCACCCTTGATGCTTGCCCACAAGTCTATGTATGAGGGCAAGGTAGCTGTTAGCCACATGCTCGAAGATAGGGATAACGTCAGAAACGACAAACTCATGCCCAAGATCATATACAGCGCCTACGAGGTTGCCTCTGTAGGGCTAACGGAGGATCAGGCAGAAGACGAAGGTTATGACTGTGCGGTGGGTGTGGTTTCCTTTATGTCTAACCCAAAGGCTATGGATGACGGAGAGGATGAGGGCTTTGTTAGGCTCGTGGTGGATAAACAGACAGGAAATATACTCGGGTGCCACATAGTTGGTCCCCATGCAGGAGAGTTGATCCACCAAGTGGTGCATCTTATGAAGGCAAATATTAGGGTAGACTTCCTTGCCAGCTCAATATTTTCCCATCCTTCCCTTTCTGAGTCTATAGTTCAATGTGCTATGGAAGTCCATTACGGACCAATAAGCTGGGTAAAAAGGGGTTGAACGATTTATATTTAAATAACTTGGAGGTGCATTATGAAGGTGGAGACGATACCACTGATTGAACTTCTAAAAGAAGAAAAAGGTTCTATACTCATAGCAAGCCACGAAAGCCCCGATGCGGACACCCTTGGCTCAGCCCTTGCCTTATATCTATTTTTGAAAAAGAAGGGCAAAAGGGTCAGTGTGGGTTGTAGAGACAAGGTGCCCCACTTTCTTGACTTCCTTCCCCATGTGGAAGAGGTGATAAAGCTTCCCACCCAAGAGGTTTATGACCTTGCCATCGTGGTGGACGCTTCCGGTTTTTACCGAATAGGTGCGGAAGTAAAGGCTATTAAAAGGGCACGCATAGACCACCACATAGGTGGTGAATTTTACGGGGAGTGGGATTACATAGACTACTCTGAACCGGCAACCGCAAGCATAGTATACAAGCTCTTAAAGAGCTGGGACAAAGATTGCATAGACCAAGATATAGCCCAATGCTTGTATTCCGGTTTGGCAACGGATACGGGCTTTTTCAGATACTCCAACACCACCGCGGAAGTCTTTGAGATGGCAAAGGAATTGGTCCAGCTTGGAGCTGACCCTTACAAGACTTATGTGATGTTTAGCGAAAGGGAATCTTTGAATAAAATGAAGCTCATTTCCAAGGTTCTTGAAACTCTAGCTTGCTATGAAGATGGTCTTATTGCTGGTGTAGTCATCCTTGATAGGTTCTTTAAGGAAACAGGTACAGAATACTCAGACAGCGAGGGTTTGGTAAATTATCCGAGGTCCATAGAGGGCGTGGAGGTTGCCTTTGCTCTAATAGAAAAACCCGATGAGGGAGTTTTTAAAGTTTCCCTTAGATCTAAAGGAAAGGTGGACGTAGCAAAAATTGCGGAAAGGCTCGGTGGAGGCGGGCACAAGTATGCAAGCGGTTGCAAAATAAAAGCCCAAGATTATCAATCTGCCCTTGAAATGCTCTTATCCGCCATAAAGGAGGAGCTGTATTCCACACCTGGATTGGAAAGAACTGCTAAAGTATGATCTTTGTTATTGAAGATAAGCCTTTGGTTGATTATATTCTTTTCTAAAGGAGGTTAAACATGGCTATGCCAACAAGGGAAGAGATAGAGGCAGTTTTGGATGAGATCAGGCCAGCCCTCAGGTTTGACGGTGGAGATGTAGAGCTTGTGGATGTGCAGGAAGATGGCGTAGTCTTGGTTAGAATGTTGGGAGCCTGTTCAGGCTGTGGAATGTCTGTGCTTACCCTAAAGGCAGGCATTGAAAGGGCTCTAAAGAGTAGATTCCCCGAGATAAAAGAAGTAAGAGACGTCAACTTGGATATACCAACCACCTTTGGCTTTTAAAGGCTTGAATGCTTGAATTTTTCGTGGGGGATGGTCTGGGTGCCCTCTATGTGGAGGTACTTTATAGACTTTTTAAAAAAGGTACGTCTTTAGCACTTTTTACTTATCCGCTAAGGATTTTCATTTTTGCTATAATAATAGCAGTGTTCCTTATGGAAGGAAGTTTGATCAAAACTATCCCTTTAATGGGCGGTTTTCTTATTGGTTTTTTACTGAATACCTTCCTGAGGGGGTTTGGAAAGCTTGGAGCTTCTAAACTTTCTTGAACCTCTTTTCCGCAATCCACTTTTTCAGTTTTTTGTTTACATGGCACTAATTCAAATCCTCGTTCAGGTATTTTTAGATAGAAAGCCCGCCTTTTGGATAGCGTCTATAGCCACCACATACTTTTGGGTCAAAAGCTTTGAACCGATTACTCCCTTAAAAGGTTGGACTATAATCTTTGGCTTTTTAATAGTTTACTTCCTGATAAAGCAAATCTTTCATATAAATCTGTTTTTGCTTTTGAAAGGCAAAAAGAGATGTTCAGTGTGCTATTCAGAAGTGCATAGAAAGGCTCTGGTATGTCCATTTTGCCATCATAGATTTACAAAAGAAGAGCTGGAAGAGACTACTTAGCCTTTTTAACATACAGAGTAAGCCCCTTCACTTGTTCCACTATCACAATATCATCCTTCTTAATATCATCCTCACTTACTGCGTTCCATATTTCACCTTTAATAAAAACTTTGCCTTTACCTTTCTCAAAATCTACCATGGCTACCCCCTCTTCTCCTATCAGTTCCTCATAACCGGTCATTTTCTTTCTCTTTTGGGCTTTTAGGCCCAGCCTACCTACCACTAAAAAGAAGAAAACAGTGGTAAGCACCATAGTGGCTATTATGGATATGGGTATATCTCCGTAAGGAGAGTCTGGGCTTATGAGCACCAAGGAACCTATGGCCAACGCTATAGCACCGGCTATCGCTAATCCACCAAAGGTTGGCGTAACAAGCTCCAAAGCCAAAAGTAGTATGCCCGCCAATATCAGCAAAAGTCCCAACCAATTTATACCTATGATCCCAAGACCATAAAGACCCAGCAATAAGCTAACAACACCCACCGCTCCGGGCACCACCGCACCCGGATTGTAAAGCTCAAAGAATATGCCATAAAAACCTATAAGCAGTAGCATATAGGCTATGGTGGGATTAGTTATAACCTTCAGAAAGGATTCCCTCAAGCTCTCCTCTACCTCGACCACAGGCACACCCAGAGTTTTTATGGTTATTTCTTTTCCGTGTTTCTTTACCTTTCTACCGTTTAGCTTTTCTAAAAGTTCTTGTCTATTACTTGCGATAAAGTCTATTACACCCTCTTTTAGGGCTTCGTCAGGTGTTAAGGATATGCTTTCCTTTACCATCTTTTCAAGAATGCTTGGATTTCTACCCTTCTCCTTTGCTATAGACCTAACAAAGGCAAGCATATCTTGTACAACCTTTTCTTTCATTGTTTCCTCCATCCTCTCCCCAGTAGCCTGTACCGGATGCGCCGCACCTATGTTGGTACCCGGAGCCATCACTGCAATGTCTGCGGAGGCAGTAATTATAGCACCCGCAGAAGCTGCCCTTCCTCCCGGTGGATACACATAAACCACAACGGGAATAGGAGTTCTTTGAAACTCCTGAACCACCTGCCTCATGGAGGTTTCCAAACCGCCAGGTGTGTTCAGTTCAAGGATAAAAACACCAGCCCCTTCTTTTTCTGCCTTTGCTAAGCTCCTTTTTATGTATTCCACCATTATAGGGCTTACCGCATCCTCCCACTTGGCATAATAGACCTTGGCAAAGGAGAGGGTGAGAAAGGTAAGCAAAATAAGCAGGACGACCATAACAATGAAATTTTAACCCCTAACGGAGTCCTTTAGGTAGAAGGGCATTACCACACATAAACTCAAAGCAAAGAGCCCTAAGATTTTTATAAAGGTTTGATTAAACTGAAGAAGGTAAAAGGCAATCAATGGTAAGCTGAAGAGAACTACTGCGTAAACATGGTCCCTTTCTATCTTCAAACCAAAGAACTTACCTACTGGTGTGGTCCCTCTGGCAAAAATAAATCCCAAATAATAAACTAAGATAGCCAAAAGGCTAACCAAACCCTTCACAAAAGCCACCAGTTTGTTTGAGCCAAAGATTTGGCTTAAAAAGTAGTTGAAATCTTCAGAGAGAAAAGATAGCTTTAAGAGAACATAAAGAAGGGCACTGTCTAGCCAAAGAGTTCCAAGCAAAAGAAAGGGAATCCATTTGTTCTCTTGCACTTCATAAACAACTTCAAATTGGCAAAACTCCTTTATAGCAGAGCTTACCGCTTGAACCTTGTCCTTTTCTACGTAGAATTCTATATTCTTTTCTTTCTCCTCCGCAAGCTGGCGGTATATATCGGCCACGCTCACACCGACCTCGGAAAGCTTGTAGATTAACCCCTCTAAATCCTTTACATCTGAAAGCCTGAACTTAGCCCTCATTGTCTCACAAGCAATGGAGTTATGAATATGAGTAGTTCGCTATTCCGGGTATTTACCCTCTCTTGCCCGAAAAGATATTTAAGAAGGGGCACTCTAACCAACCTGGGAATTCCCTCATTGGTTGTGTTGTTCTGTTCATCTATAACTCCGCCTATAACGATAGTTTGTCCGTCTTCCACGATAACTTTAGTCTTAACCTCCTTTGTGTTTATGGCAGGTCCAACAGGAGTTTGTATGCCAAGCGTATCTCTCTTTAGCTCAATTTCCATCATTATCCTTCCATCTGGAGAGACTATAGGAGTTACATCAAGCTGTAATACTACGTCTTTAAATTGAATGTTTGGAACAGCAGTTCCACCCGCACCCACCGCTGCAGTTTGATAAGGCACCTGGATGCCTTGCTTTATAGTAGCCTTCTGTCCGTTGATGGTTAAAACTGAGGGCTTTGCAATGTTTTTTATGGCTGCTATTCTCTCTAGGGCGGATATCCTTAAATTGAGGGCGTTTAGCATACCTTTATGATAAGTAAATATGGCTATTCCGCCCGGCTCAGGAGAAAGACCAGGGATCGGCCACCATGGTGGTGGAGGAGATTCCGCTCTTACGTTTGAACCTACCCCACCAAACCAAGCCTGTGGAACTGGTGCATTAGAAAACAAAGCGTTCCAATTTATTCCCAACTCCCTAAGGGCTTCCTCGCTTACTTCTGTTATCCTCGCCTCAATTCTAATTCTTACAGGCTCCTCGCTTATGTATTCTTTGAACCTATCCATTATGTTTTCTATTACCTCTGGGTAGTCTGTGATCATTACTGCGTTGAACTCTTTTAGGATAGGGGTAGGTGCTGTTTGCACTTGGGCTTGTGCCTGTTGTCCTGCAACTGCTTGGGGTTGTTGGGGTGCAGTTTCCACTTTAAATCCTCCCCCACTCAATATTACACCCGCCTCAGACCTGAGAGGTTCTATCATCCTTATAAACTCTTCGGGGGATATGTATTTAAGGTAGAAGATTTTAGTTATTGGTCTTCTTTCCCTTGGAGTTTCAGTTAGAAAACTTTTAAGTGTTTTGGTGTATTCTTCAATTTGAGAGGGTGTGTCGGTTATTACCAAGGCGTTAAAGGTTGGTACCTTGGTTATAACTGTGTCCTTTTTAATTTTCGGTAAAATCAACCTGTACGCCTCTTCCACGTCTATATTTTTCAGATAAAAGACCCTTGTTATTCTCTCTTCTACGGGGGCTATCCTTTCAGCTACTCTTTGAAAATCCCTTAGGGCTGGCTCCAACCTTTTAATCCTTGCCTCCTCGTCCCTTATGTAAATAGTCCCAAGGGTTCTATCTATTACGATCTCCGCAGAAGGACTTACCCTCTCCTTTAGAAAACTCACTATTTTTCTAACCTGGTCTTCTCCAAGGGCTCCCACACTTAGCGTCAGTTCTCCAGCCTTTGTGATCCTATAAACCTTAGTATCCACAGGAACTGCTATAAGGCCGTACTCTTTGAGAATAAGGTTAATAGCCTCCCCAATGGGCATAGGCTTAAAAACAGATACGCTAACAGGCTTTTGCAGGTCTGCGCTTATGTTTGGGTCAAAGATCACATTTAACTCTGCCACCTGAAACAGGGCTTTGAGAACAGTCTCAAGCTTAGTGTTTTCGAACCTCATCTCCCGGAGTGTAGTGGCATAGGCAAGATTTACAAGCGCACATAAAATAATTAACAACAATTTTTTCATCTCAACCCCTCCTATTCAATATTATAGGAATTTCCAAAAAATCGCAACAAAGAGCACCGAATCAAATCTATCCACTAAACCACCATGTTCTCCAAGCAGGTTAGAAAAGTCTTTAATTCCCACCTGTCTTTTAATAAAGCTTTTGAAGAGGTCTCCCGCTAAGGCGATAAGAACAAAAGGCACTGCAAGGAGTACGGGCTTATTAATAAAGTAAAAAAAGAGCATACCACCAAGCATACCGCCCGCCAAACCTTCCCAGGTCTTTTTAGGGGATAACCTAACCGCCAAAGGTCTTTTACCAAAAAGCTTACCCGCATAATAAGAGGCAGTATCCACCGTGTATGCAAAAAAGACTAACTTAATAAGTTCCCACGAACTTTGGCTCTTGACCATATACAAATATATCGGTAAAAAACCAGCGTAAATAAGTACAAAAACCGCCTTCAAAAGACAGTCCAAGGACCACCTAAGGTATGCAAACAAGAAAGCAAGCAGTAGAACTCCAGCGATTCCAAGCTCAAAACTAAAAACAGATAAAACAAGTACTAAAGGGGCAAGATAAGAAACCTCTGAAGCTCCCAAAGCCTTTCCCAATTCCCTTGCCATACCAAAGGCTAAGAGACACAGAAAGAGTAAAAACATAGAATTCGGAAGAAAGGCAGATAGAAAAGTTGCTACGCCTATGAGAAGACCTACACCTTCCCTCCCTTTAGAGAACCGCACCGAATTTTCTCTCCCTGCAGGAAAAGTCTTCCAAGGCCTTTATGAGCTCTTCCTTTGTAAAATCGGGCCAATAAACCGGTGAAAAGTAAAATTCAGTATAGGCAATATGCCAAAGTAGAAAGTTGGATACTCTCTCTTCTCCGGCGGTTCTAATAAGCAAATCAGGTTCTGGAATACCCACAAGGTCTAGAAATTGGGCAAATTGTTCTTCAGTTATACTCTTTATGCCAGAGTTTAACAGTTTGTTTACTGCCCTAATTATCTCATCCCTACCTCCGTAATCCACTGCCAAAATAACCGTAAGGGATGTACAGTTCTTTGTTTCTTTTTCCGCGTAATCCATAACCTTCAGAGTGCTTTTAGGAAGTCTGTCTCTCCTTCCTATAAACTTCAGCTTTATGTCTCTCTTTTTTAACTCTGGAACTTTTTTGGTTAAATAGTTCTCAAAAAGCTCAAAGAGGGCTTTTATTTCTTCCTTGGGTCTTTTCCAGTTTTCTGTGGAAAAGGTGTACAGTGTCAAAAACTCCACGCCTAGCTCCTGACATGCATAGACTACTTCTTCTGCCCTTTTTACGCCTTCATAATGTCCTGCTATCCTTGGCAGACCTCTTTCCTTTGCCCACCTCCCATTACCGTCCATTATGACCGCTATGTGCCTAGGTATTTTCAGCATTGTTGTTAATTATAACCAAACTGATCCTTTTCAGACAGCTTTGCGAGAGGGACCGTAGCATGTGAGTTGGGAAGAGGAATGTGGTAGGAAGGTTCTACAGGAGGTTTCTTTGGAATGCTAAGTATGAAATCGTCTATAGATAATTTGTCTCCTTTATTGTCATTTATACCATCGTGGAGCTAAAAAAATTAACATTTTCTCGTTTTGTCCATCTTAGAGAGTTTTTCCGATAAGCTTTGTTCAAGCATTTCATTAACTTTTATATTTTTAACACAATTTAACACAAATTTAACATCATAAAACGACAAAAAAGTTAAAAAATCATATAGTTTAGACTTGACAAAAGAGGAAAGATGATTTATATCAATAATTAAAACCATAAGGAGGTGCAAAAATGGCGCATGAAGAAACACATGTAGCACATCACGAAACAAGCCCATGGGGCTTACCAGTAGGTTTGGTGCCTTTAGTTCTCTCTTTAGCGGCGGTTGCGTATTTTGGATGGGGATGGAGTCTCGTGGGTCTAATACTTGCAGGCGTAGCCCTTGTGCTTTTGGTAATAGGTGTAATAGGTTGGGCTAATGAGCACTTCTCAAAGGAGCCGGACCAAGGGCTTGGCTTTCAGGGTATAGTTTGGTTTGTCTTTGCGGAAGTCGTAATATTCGGCTCAATCTTTGCGGGCTTTTGGATGGCAAGGGTTACACACGCCACTGAGTGGGTTACTAAATGGATTCCAGAGGGTGGAATGAACTTGCCCCTCGTAGGTCTTCTGACCCTTATCCTTTGGGCTTCAAGCTTTACCATATGGAAGGCGGAGAAGGCTTTGGAGCATAATGATCTTGGTGGATACCGGATGTGGCTTATAGCAACTATGGTGCTTGGCACTCTGTTCATAGCTTTGCACGCTTGGGAGTGGATGCACCTTTGGGAAAAGGGCTTCACAATAAGCTCAAACATGTATGGTACTGGTTTTTACATGCTAACCGGTGTGCACGCCTCCCACGTTATCGTAGGAATAGGTATGCAGTTGGTGCTTTTGCTAACAAGCGGTAAAGCCCTTGGAAAGATCACCCCAATAAAGGCTGCAAGCTTTTACTGGCACTTTGTGGATCTAGCTTGGCTTTTGGTAGCCGGCACTGCCTATATAGTAGGTTCTTACGGAACCTTTTAAGCCATGAGGTGGGTGTTAGTCCTGCTTACCGTGTTTGGGGTCTTAACCCTTAGCTGGGCTGTACCAATGCCCAAAGACCATGAAGGCTTTTTTGACCCAACAATCTTGAAAATTGAAGAGGAGAAGTATTTGGGTAAACAGGTTGCAGATGTGGAATTTACCGACGAACACGGAAGAACCCACAAACTTCTGGACTACATAAAGGGACATCCTACCGCCCTGATCCTCGGCTACTACACCTGCGACTCCGCGTGCCCTCTCATAATCAAAAACGCCATAGAGGCATCCAAAAACATAAGCAAAGACTTTAGGGGAATTGTTCTTTCCTTTGACAAGGAGGATACCCTAAGAGATTTGCAGGAGTTCAAGAAAAAGCTGGGTATCTCTCCCTCCTCCCGCTGGACCTTTGGCATTATGAAGGAAGAGGATATAAAGAAGTTATCTCAGTCTTTGGGCTATAGGTTCTTCTACTCAAGGCAGGACAGGGTTTTTGTCCATCCCAACGTGGTGATATTTATAGACCCAGAGGGTAAGGTATCAAGATACCTGTATGGTATATCTCCGAGGGAAACGGATTTTAGGATCGCTTTAGCGGAGGCGGAGACCTTCAGGATCACCAAAAACACCATAGTGGATATAGCCTTCATGGTCTGCTACAAGTACGACCCCAACACAGGCAAGTATGGACTAAACCCTGTGGTACTCTTTGCTATAGCCGGCTTTACTTTGGGTAGTTTTACCCTTGCTTACGCCTTTATTAAAAGAGCAAAGGAGGTGTAGCCATGAAGTACCTATTAACACTGCTTGCCCTCACTGGGTCAGTTTTTGCAGAGGAGGTGCTTGCCTACCCGAGGGTTTACTGGGAGAACTCAGTAAAGGTATGGTTCTGGGTAGCGGTCATAATTTACCTCATAGTAGCCATTCCCTCCATTTACTTTGCCATCAAGTATCGCTACAAAAAGGGAGAGCGTGAGGAAGGAGAGCACATTGAAGGAAACACTGCCCTTGAGGTTGTCTGGACTGTCATACCCACCATCATCGTGCTGTTTTTGGGCACCTACTCCTTCGCAAACTTTGTAAAGCAGAGGAACGCCCCAGAGGGTGCCTTGGAGCTCAAAGTGGTTGCCTTCATGTGGGGTTGGGAGTTTGAGTATCCCAACGGAAAGAAGGTTTATGCCTTCTTTAACCCGGAAGGATTCACAGCCCCAGAAGAACAAAAGGCATACATACCTGCTGGCAAACCCGTTAAGGTCTATCTAACCTCAAGGGATGTGATCCACTCCTTCTTTGTGCATCCTGCAAAGATCACCGAGGATGCGGTGCCCGGTAGGATCACAAAGCTTTGGTTCCAAATCAACAAGCCCGGTGAATACTTTGTCTTTTGCAGGGAATACTGCGGAACCTGGCACGCAAGGATGTTTGCGATCTTAAAGGTTGTTCCCGAGGAAGAGTTCAACAAGTGGCTTGGTGGAGCCGAGCCAGCCCAACAAACTTCAAGCATTGAAGCTAATATTACAACCCAATAAAAGGAGGTAAAGCCATGGCGGTAGCAAAAGCTCCTTCAATTCCATGGTACGGAGCCACCTTAAAAGAATGGCTCTTTACCACAGACCACAAAAAGGTAGGTATGCTCTACCTTGTAACAGTGCTCCTATACTTTGCGGTAGCAGGTCTCTTTGGTATGCTGATAAGATTTGAGCAGACTGTACCCGGTATTCAACTACCCTCCCTCTTTGGTAAAACTGGGGCAGACCTTTACAACTATCTGCTTACTGGACACGGTGCGGTTATCCTGCTCTGGTGGGCGGTCAATGTTTGGGTAGGTGGCTTTGCCAACATACTTGTTCCCCTGATGATAGGGGCGAAGGATGTTGCCTTCCCGAGGCTAAACGCCTTTGGATACTGGGCTTTCTTTGGTGCCAGCGTGCTGGTGCTTCTTACCCTCATTCCCCAAAACTGGATCATGATGCTATGGACTGGATACCCTCCCTATTCTATAAACGAGAACGCAGGTTCTACCATCCTATACGTTGCCATAGTCACCCTTTATGGAGTATCATCCACCGCAGGTTCTGTGAACATGATCACTACCATTGTTAGCCTTAGGGCAAAGGGTCTTGGATGGACAAAGTTAAACCTCTTTGTGCACTCCATAATGGCAGCGAGCCTTATAAACCTCTTTGGTGTGCCAGCCCTTCTGGGAGCAGTAGCCCTTCTCTTCACTGACAAATATCTTGGAACAAACTTTTACAACCCAGCCTTGGGTGGAGACCCACTGTTTTACCAACACCTTCTCTGGTTCTACTCTCACCCAGTTGTTTATATCATGATCCTTCCAGCCTTCGGTGTGTTCTCTGAGGTAATATCCACCATGTCCAGAAAGCCCATATTTGGATACATATCCATGATGCTCGCTATTTACGCCATAGCGTCGGTTGGTTTCTTTACTTGGGTCCATCACATGTTCGTCTCCGGTGTGCCAGACTGGGCAAGGGTGATCTTTTCTTATACAACCCTCTTTGTGGCAGTGCCGACGGGTATAAAGATCTTCAACTGGGTGGCAACCTTGCACAAGGGTGCCATAAGGTTCAATGCGCCCATGCTCTTTACGTTGGGTGGAATTCTCATGTTCCTGATAGGAGGTCTTACGGGCATTCCAAACGCCATGGTGTCCATAGACCTTGGTGTATCTGACTCTCTATTCGTAGTAGGACACTTCCACTATGTGCTTGGTATGGCACTTACCTTTGGAGCCTTCAGCGGTATGTATTATTGGTATCCAAAGATTATAGGCAAGATGTATTCGGAAGGGCTTGCAAAGCTAAGCTTTTGGTTGATGCTGATCGGCTCCAACATCTTCTACTTCTTCCAAATGTATATGGGAATGGTTCACGGTATGCCAAGAAGGTACGCAGACTATCCACCTATTCCCGAATGGGTTAGCTTGATGCAGATCCAAACTGTTGGTGCGGTAATACTCGGAATAGGAATCTTGCTTAGCTTTATCAACTGGATCAAGAGCCTCTGGGGTCCAAAGGCACCCGACAATCCATGGGGTTCTCCATCCCTCGAATGGACCATGACAGACACCCCCGTTGGACCTCACAACTTCAAAAAGTACCCCGTAGAGGTGCCCGAAGACTGGCATCCCTACGCATACTATAAGGGTTATCACACCCACATATAAGCTTATGGTGCGCCTCGTGCTGTGGCCAAAACTCCCCGCCCCCTTGGGCGGGGCTTTGTAAAAAGGGAGAGTTTAAGATGGATATGGAGAGAAGAAAAAGGGTAAGGCTTGTGGGTATAATTTTGGGCATGTTTGTTTTGGCAAGTTTTATGACGGGTCTTTTGGGTATGGCACTCTCCGAAAAAAACAGGGAATACTTCGTGTATAGACTAAAGAACATAAGAAAGCTTCCTCTTTTTAAACCCACAAAGTTGCCGGAAAAAACCAATGAGTGACGCAGGATACCTTCTGATCTTTGCTTCAAGGCTCCTTGAGGTTTTTGGCTTTCTTATGACGCTACTCTTCATATTCAAAGGGGTCGCCCTCAAGCATGTTTTTATCACTGCGGGGCTCACCGCCTCGGGTATTCTTATATCCCTCTTTGGTTTTGTTAGTGGGAAGATTTCGGCTATCCAGTCCTTTGCTATAGAATCTGTTTTTGCGGGTTTTATACTTGCCTTGGGCTTTTATGCTTTTAAGGAAAAGCGGGAAGAAAAGCTCAGGCCTCCAAAGCCACCACCAAAGGGCACCAGATGTCCAGTATGCATGGGCTTTGTCAAAGAGGACTATTACTGCGTGGCGCGGGAGGGAAAGGACCTGTACTATTTTGACGAAGAAGAACAATTAAAGAGGTTTTTGGAGGACCTAAGCGAATACAAGAGGCTCAGGAAACTTAACATAAAAAGCATAGAGGATGTGTTTGTGAAAGGCTGGGATGGTTGGAAGAGGGCGGAAATATACCTTTCTGAGTTAAAATAGTCTAAGGTGGAGCCTTCCAAGATAAAGGGCATCACCCAAAATTCAAAGGAAGTTCAGGAAGGTTGGGTTTTTGTGGCCATAAAGGGTTCCTCCACAGATGGACACAACTTTGTTCAAGAAGCCCTAAGTAGAGGTGCCAGTTTGGTATTTGTGGAGAGGGACGTAGGAATAAAAGACGAGAGGATCATCAAGGTTGAAGACACCAGAAAATTTCTTGGAGAGTTGGCTAATGAGTTCTTTGGCAGACCTTCCGAAAGGCTAAAAGTAGTGGGTATAACGGGCACCAACGGAAAGACCACAAGTAGCCATATAGTGGAAGCTGTTCTCAACGCAGGGGGTATTCCCACCGGTCTTATAGGCACCATATACTACCGCTTTAAAAACAAAATATACGAGTATGAAGGAAGAACGACGCCGGACCCTATCCAGTGGCACCGTACATTAAAGCAGATGTTGGAGGATGGGGCAGAGGTGGTAGCCTGCGAGGTTTCTTCCCATGCCTTAGACCAAAGGCGTGTTTGGGGCACAAAGTTTTTTATAACTGCCTTTACCAACCTCTCTCAGGATCATCTGGACTATCATGGCTCTATGGAAAACTACTTTCGGGCAAAGCTGAGGCTCTTTGTAGAGTACCCGCAGGAGTATTCTTTAATAAACATAGACGATGAATACGGTAGGCGAATCTTAGAAGAGCTCAAAGGAAAAGCTATAACTTACGGAAGGAATGGAAATCTTAGAATAATAGACTTTGAGACATCTATTGAGGGTAGCAAGCTTACTCTTGAGTGGGAAGGTAGGACCTACAAATTTTCCTCCAACCTAAGGGGTGAATTTCAGGCTTACAATCTCAGTTTGGGCATCCTTGTGGGCTTTCTCTTTGGCTTGGATGCGGAGACAATACAACACGGTGTAGAAAGGGTAATCGTTCCCGGCAGGTTTGAGACCTTTTTCAAGGAAGGGAAGTTGGCAATAGTAGATTATGCCCACACGCCAGATGCCTTGGAGAAGGTTTTGATCACTGCCAGAAGACTGACAAAGGGCAAGTTATGGGTGGTCTTTGGTGCTGGTGGCAACAGGGATAAGACCAAAAGACCTTTGATGGGAAAGGTTGCGGGAAAGTGGGCAGACTTTGTGGTTATAACCTCCGACAACCCAAGGTGGGAAGAACCCGAAGCTATAATAGAGGACATTTTGAAGGGCATAGAGCAAAAGCAAAAGGTCTTTGTGCAAAAGGACAGAAAGGAAGCAATAAAGTTCGCTTTGCAGAACGCCAAAGAGGGAGATGTAGTCCTCATAGCAGGCAAAGGACATGAAGACTACCAAGAAATAAAAGGAGTAAAATATCCCTTTAAAGACCAAGATGTTGTGAAGGAGGTATTGAATGTGTGATCTGGAGAACCTGTATTACCATCTGAGAGATGAACTTTTGAGGATTTACAAGGAGGCAGAAACACCCTTTCCAAAGGTAAAGCTCACAAATCTTCAGTCCGCCAGGCTTTGCGGTCTTGCCAACTTAGCCAAGCTGATCCTCTATCTGGAAAGGGATGGGTACCTGCAAATAAGCAATAAAGATCAAAGCTTTCAGGACTGGGAAGTGCAGATAGAGGCGTCCATCCTGGATTTTATGCTGGGCTCCTGATGTATCCAAAGAAGTCCATAAGGGAACTACCCAAGGACCTGCGCCCTCGGGAAAAGCTCGCCAAGTTTGGTGCATCCAACTTATCGGATGAGGAACTTTTGGCGGTTATCTTCGGCTCTGGCACAAAAGGTGAGGATGTTATAAGCTTAGCAAGCAAGGTAGTTAGCTTAGGATGGGAAACGCTTATGTCTATGGATGTGGAGGAGCTAACTAAGAAGATCAAAGGTTTGGGCTTTGCTAAAGCTTGCCAACTCAAAGCAGTCATAGAACTTGCCAAAAGGATAAACGACCCCTATGGAGACTTTAAAATCTCCAACCCGCAAGATGCCTACAATTTTGTCAAAAAAAAGGTGCTCTTTGATGAAAGGAGGGAACATCTCATTGCCCTTTATCTTACACCAACCAACAAGGTGGTAGATTACGAAGTGGTTGCCATAGGTAAAATGAACTCCCTTTACGCAGAACCAAAGGATATACTCTACACCGCCGTAAAAAAAGCATGCAGTTCTTTGATCGTCCTGCACAACCATCCAAAGGGAGACGCAAGACCATCAAAGGAAGACATAGAGTTCACCAAAAGACTAAAGCAAGCCTGCGAGCTGTTGGGTTTTGAACTTTTAGACCACATTATCATTAACCAAAAGGAGTTTTTCTCGTTCAGAAGTAACGGACTTCTTTAAACCTCCGCCCCTTCCAAAGATTCTTCACATTTGCATAATCTCTCCTCTGGGAGATTTGCTACAAATAACCTTAACACTTTCTTTATCTCTTCTTCCTTGTTTTTCATCATTAAAATAACCTCCTCGCTGGTTAGACGATAGCCTGCAATGCCCGCCGCTGGGTTTGCCACTACACAAAGGCTCGCACAGCACATGCCGAGCTCCCTCGCCAAGGCAACCTCCGGATAGCCGGTCATACCTACCACATCTCCACCCAATAGCTTTATAGCCCTTATTTCTGCGGGTGTTTCAAACCTTGGGCCCTCCGTGCAGGCATAGACGCCCGCGGGATGATAGCTGAGCTTTAACTCTTCCAAAGTTTCAATCAAAACCTTTCTCATATGAGGGCAATAAGCCTGCGTCATATCCACATGAACTACCTTTTTTTCTCTCAGGAGCTTGGAGGGTTTGTCCTCTCCTTGTACTTCCACTGAGTAGGCACCCTTATAAAAGGTGTCTTCCCGCCTTTTGGTTAAATCTATGAGGTCATCCACCACCACAAAGTCCCCCGGCTTAAACCTCTCATTGATAGCCCCCACCGCAGAAATAGCCAAGACCCTTTTTACTCCAAGTTCCTTAAAAGCCCAAAGGTTTGCCCTGTATGGCACAAGGGAGGGAGGATACTGATGGTTTAGCCCATGCCTTGATATGAAGGCAACTTGCTTCCCGCTTAGCTCACCTAAGATCACAGGAGAAGAAGGCTCTCCGAAGGGTGTGTTTAGGGACACCTCTCTGAGATTTTTTAACCCATCCATTCTATAAAGCCCGCTTCCACCTATAATACCGAGCATGATAAAATCTTAACATGCATAAGTTTGACCCAGAAAAACTGAAGAAGTTGGACGATCCAGAAAGGCTTAGCCTTTTTGACCCGGAGGCAGTTCTCAAATCCTTTGGGTTAAAGCCCGGTATGACAGTTCTTGATGTGGGCACAGGTGCAGGCTTTTATTTACCTTACCTTTCCAAAATGGTCTCAGATAGCGGAAAGGTCTATGCCATAGATATAAGCCCAGAGGCGGTGGAGTATGCAAGGAACAAAGTTAGCCAGCTTGGGCTCAAAAATGTGGAGGTTCTGCTGTCCCAAGAGAACCAAATTCCACTCCCAGACAACACGGTAGATTTCACATACATGGCTTTTGTATTTCATGAATTAGAGGACCCAGTGAAGTTTTTAAAAGAGCTTGAAAGGGTAAGCAAACCCATTAGCTACCTTGCCCTCATAGACTGGAAGAAGGAGGAAAGGGACAAAGGACCACCACCCGAGGAGGTTTATTCTGAGTGGGAGGTGGGAATGATCCTAGAAGAGGCGGGTTTAAGGGTAGGAAGGGTGGTGGAGGTGGGACCCTACGCCTACGGCTTTTATGCGATGTTTGTAAAGCAATGAAAAGAAGTGAAAGGTATCTAAAGTATGGAGTGAAGCTTGAGGATAGGTATCTAATCTACGAGGAGGAAAACCGTAGGGTAGCTGTGCCATACTCTCACATAGCTTTTTTGTATGTATCGAAAAATAACTTAGTGATCCAAACGGACAGCGTAGAAAGGGTTGTAATAAAACTTGACACAGAGGATACCGCCAATGAGCTCTTTGAAGATATCCTAGTTTCCATAGAAAGGCTATACATTAGATGAACCTTTACTTCAAAATTCTTCTCTCGTAAATCACAAAAAGGCTAAACAGCGTAGTAAAGATTATAGGTCCCAGGAATATCCCCACAAAGCCAAAGGCGATGATCCCTCCCAAGATGGAAAAGAACAGCACAATGTATGGCATTTGCACGCCAATTTTCATAATGAGAGGGCGGATGATGTTGTCAACGGTGGAAATTATGAACATTCCCCAGATCAGTAAAAAAATGGCAGACTTTATGCTCTGGGTGATAAACAGATAAGCCACCAGCGGTGCCCAAACCGCACCTGCACCAAAGGGTGGGACAAAAGAAGCAAAAAAGGTGGCAAGACCAAAAAGAGGATAGTATTTAATGCCCGCTATAGCATAACCAATAGCGCCGAGCAATCCTTGAACAAAGCCTACAACCACTGAACCGTAGGCAGTAGCCAGAACAGTTTTATAGACGGTGCCAAAAATTTCCCTAACATCCTCCTCGTGCATAGGTATAAATCTTTCAATAAAGCTTGCGAACTTTTCGCCATCCCTCAAAATAAAAAAGAGGGTAAGCAAGAAGATAAAGCTTTTAAAGAGAAAGGAGAGGGCAAAGGTGAATAGGTTTGTGGAAAGTTGAAGTAGCTGTTGGCTTGTGCCCTTGAGCATTCCCACCACCAAAGACCTAAACTCTTCGGATTTTATATAGTTCAAAAAGACCTCCACCTGCTCTTGGCGGAGGAATTTTTTCAACAGGGCTTCCAAATAGCTCAGATACTGCTGGTAGGTATGATTTTGAATAAAGTTCAAAAGATAGACAGAGAGCTCTATGGCTTGGTTTAGGATTATGGCACCCAAAACTCCGAAGGGTATCACTATAACGAGCAAGGTAAGCAGAGTGAGAATTAAAGCGGAAAGAGTTGCCCCTGGGAGGAGCTTTTTTAGTTTTTGATGAACTGGATAGAGCACAAAGGAGAAAATCAGAGCCCAGAGGATGGGTGTAATAAAAGGCAAGAGTATATACAAAACTACCATCAAAAGCCCAATGGTGCTAGTCAGAACGGAGTACTTAAAAAACTTCTCCCTTTCCATCCAGCCTGTATAATATTAACACCTTGAAGAAGACTGAAGAATTTACAGTAGCTTTCAATAAAGAGGCAAAGGCAGAGTATGAGATCATTGAAACCTACGAGGCGGGCATAGTGCTTGAGGGCTCCGAAGTTAAAGCCCTCAGAAACAAACAAACTGTTTCTTTTAAGGACAGCTTTGTGCGTATAGAAAACGGAGAGGCTTGGCTCTATAACCTCTACATAGCCCCATACAGGTATGCCACACTGAAGCCACCCGACCCCCTCAGAAAGAGAAAATTGCTCTTGCACAAAAGGGAGATCCTCAGGCTCTTGGGCAAGGTCCAGCAGAAAGGATTTACCATAATCCCCCTCAGAGTTTACTTCAAAAACGGAAAGGTAAAGGTAGAAATTGCTTTGGCAAAGGGTAAAAAAATCCACGACCGCCGGGAGGAACTCAGAGAGAGGGACATAAAGAGGCAGATGGAAAGGGACTTGAAAAACTGGCGGTAAATATTAGAATATATTTAAAAAAATTCTCCGGAGGTCTCTCCATGGGATACATGATTAGAAGCGTGCTGTTGCTTGGTGTTCTGACGGGTCTTTTCCTCTTTGTAGGGAATTTGATAGGTGGTAAAACGGGTATGACCATTGCCCTGATACTGGCGGGTATTATGAACTTTATAGCCTACTGGTTCTCAGACAAGATTGTGCTGGCAATGTATGGCGCGCGGGAAATAACGGAAGAAGAGGCTCCTTGGCTACATCGGATGGTGGAAGAGCTTGCCCAAAGGGCAAACATACCAAAGCCCAAAATATACCTTGTTCCCATGGAACAGCCCAACGCCTTTGCTACCGGTAGGGGTCCCGGCCACTCTGCGGTGGCAGTGACTGCGGGCATCCTCCAGCTCCTTGATAGGGATGAACTAAGAGGAGTTTTGGCGCACGAAATAGGACATATAAAAAACCGGGATGTGCTGGTGGCAACCATGGCGGCAACCATTGCGGGAGCCATATCCTACCTCGTTAATATGCTCCAGTGGGCGCTTATCTTTGGACACTCAAGGGATGAAGAAAACAAGAACCCACTTTCCCTAATAGGAAGCATAGCCCTCATCGTACTCACACCCATAATAGCTACGATCATTCAGATGGCGATCTCTCGTTCAAGGGAGTATTTGGCGGATGAAACCGGGGCTAAAATCAGTGGAGACCCATTAGCATTGGCTAGGGCTCTGGAAAAAATACACAACTATGTGTATCAAATTCCCGCAGAGGTCAATCAAGGTACTGCCCATCTCTTTATTGAAAACCCTCTCAAGGGCGGAGGAATTTGGGAGCTCTTTTCCACCCACCCATCCACCGAAAAAAGGATAGAGAGATTGAAGGAGCTTGCAAGAAAAATGGGTAGGCTCTACTAATGGGAGATAAGTTCAGTGCAGTTATTGTGGGCTCCGCCCTTGGGGATGCCATAGGTAAATGCGTGGAGGACCTAACGGAGGAGGAGGTTTATAGCTTTTATGGTGGTCCGGTGGAGGGCTTTGTGGAGCCACATCCCAAAAGCCCTGCCTTTGGCTTTGAACCATGGGAAGTCTCTGACGAGACCACCATAAGCATCCTTTTGCTCGAGAGCATTTTGGAAAGAAAGTCCATAGATCCCTATCACTTTTTTGAAAAGCTCCTCAAATGGCGTAAAGACGAAAAGAGCCATCGCTACCCAGACCCTACCCTTTTGACCGCTATAGACCTTTTATCCTCCGGCATTAGCTTAGAGTCTGCAGGTTTTTACTCTTCCTCCATAGAGGGTGCTCTAAGGAGTGTGGTAGTAGGGCTATTTCACTTTTACAATCCTTACCTTTCTGCAGAGGGTGGAAGGCTTGTGAGCCTGATAACCCACAGAAGTAAAGAGATTTACGATGTCTCTGGTATGCTCTCTGCTCTTATTTCCCATTTGGTAAGTGGAGAATGGAATCTGGAAGATACTTCAGAAAGACTTGAACTCTTATCTCACCTGCAGGAATTTGCAAAGTATGACGCAAACAAAAGGGCTATAAAAAAGGTCCAAGAACTTTTGGAAGAAGGAAGCGGTTTAGAGGAAGCAATATTCCAGCTTGGAAACTCTTCCTACGCCCTGGAAGCTTTCCCTTTGTCCCTTTTTATTTTCCTTAAGAACATAGAAAATCCTCAGAGGGCATTCTTTGAAGCGGTGAATTCTTATGGTAAGTTTGGTGGAGATACGGACGCTATAGGTTATCTTGTTGGTGCCTACTTGGGTGCTTACTTTGGAATGTCTGCCTTTGATACAGAGCTTGTTGAAAAATTGGAAAAGGTAGATTATTATATTTCTCTATCTGAAAGGCTTTGGGAAATAACGATGGAAAACATCCCCAGGAGGCAGGACCATGTCCTATAGGTTACAGGAAGCTTTTTTGAACACTGCGAGGAAGAGAAAGGTAAAGGTGACAATCTTTCTAATCAACGGAGTGCGGATTCAAGGCAAGATCAGGTCCTTTGACACCTTTACCATTCTTGTAGAAGATGGAAGACAACAAACTTTAGTCTATAAACACGCCATAAGCACCATAGTGCCCGCAGAAAAGCTCCAAATTGAGTTTGAAGAGGAAGGGGTGCCCGGTGCGGGCTAAAGCCCCTCATTTAGAACATACCCGGTGGTTTTCCTTTAGATACTACCAACCTCTCCACAACCTCTCCTCCCTTTAGGTGTTTTTCCACGATCTCATCCACATCCTGCGGTCTAACTCCTCCATACCAAACTCCCTCCGGATAGACCACCACTACCGGACCTACCCCGCAGGCGTTTAAACATCCGGTAGGCGTGATCATACAGCTCATAAAGAGTTCTGGGTCCATCTGCTGCTTTTCCATAAACCTCTGAAAGACTTCCCTGCTCTGCCTGTCTGAGCAGGAACCCATAGGGTGCCCTGGCGGTCTTTGCTGAACGCAAACAAAAACATGCCTAAAGTCCATGCTATACCTCCTTCTTGAGTTTGGCTATATATTGTAAGCGGTAGGTCTTAGGCTCTCCTATGATTAACGTCAAGCTTAAAAATTTTTCCTTAAATCCGATTTCTAAAAAATGGAAGACCTTATAAGGAGGTGCAAGCTATGAGAGTAAACTTTAACTACGAAGCAGCATCCACACACACAGCCTATCTCGTCAATCAGAGGGAGATGGGCAAATCTCTGCTTAGGCTTTCTACTGGCATGAGGATTTTGGAGGCGTCCGACGACGCCGCAGGTCTGTTTATAGCAGACCAGCTTTCACTGGTTGCCACCGGTTTGCAAGAGGGCAACAGGAACATATCTACAGGTATATCTGCCCTACGGATCGCAGAAAATGCGTCCGGACAGATCTTTGACAGGCTAAAAGGCATCTACTCAAGGGCGGTAAGGGCAGCAAACGACATCAACGACCCCAACGCAAGGGCTGCCCTGCAGAGGGAAGTTGCCAACCTAATAGACGCCATCCAAAAGATCGGAACAGACACCGAATACAACGGCATCAAACTCCTTGATGGAACATTCCGGGACAAATACATCCACTACGGCGCAAGAATGGATCAGGTGGTGAATGTTTCCATAGCGGATGTGAGGGCTCAGAGCCTCGGTGCCCATATAGCGCAAGGTCTGGGTGCAACTTATACTTCTGGCGTAGCAGATTACGGTGGCACTTTGACTAACCTGCTCAATACAACACCTGGTAATGAAGGTGCTTTAGGCATTGCAGGTGCAGCAAATTTCAGGTTGGACAGTGGAGATTATGTAAGAATAAACGGCACAACGGTGTATCAGTATAGCGGAACACCCGAGCTTGTGGACGCCGCAAAGTTAGCAAAGAATATAAACGAAAATTCAAACCTAAAAGCAATAGGTATAGAGGCAAAGGCGGTTAATACAAGTGTGGCAAACGCTTACACCAGCCCTGTTACTGTTACTGGCACTCCAACAATTGGAGAAGCTAGAGTACACCTGAACTTCTACGTTGGCGATGGGACAAAGAATTTCACCATTAGTAATTTTGCAAGTGTGGATGTTTCAAGTGTAAATACCATGGGCTTGGACGAGCTCGTTTCCCAGATCAACTCCCAAGCCTCTGCCAATGGTGTGCCCATAGTCGCCATGAACGACGGCGGAAGACTAAAACTCGTCACCACCAACGGTGAAACCATTGCCATTGAGGCAGAAGTAGAGATAATTAACCCTGCTGACGATGGTGATATTGTAATTGATTATCGTCAGCTTTTGGAGGGTGCAAACATAATGTCAGTATCTCACGACTATACGGGCGCCACCAGCTATTCCGCAGCAGTGAAAGTGGGAAGGATCACCATAGCTGCCAACGAAACCTTCACCCTTGCTTACAGTGGTGTTTCAGGTACAGGCGAAGGCTTGAACTTTGATATAACTACCGGATCTTCCGCGATCTTCTCCAACCTCTACACCATAGACCTGTCTACTAACGCAGGAGCGGAACGTGCTCTGATGATCGTTTCCAAGGCACTGCAAAAGGTGGATACCGTCAGGTCTCAGATTGGTGCTGTTATGAACAATCTCCAATCTATATTTGATGCCCAAAAAGTGGCCTACGACAACACCAAGCAGGCGGAAAACGTAATAAGGAACACGGACTATGCAGAAGAAATGTCCAACTTCACATCACTACAGATAAAGATGCAATCCACAATAGCTATGTTGGCACAGGCGAACGCACTTCCTCAGCTGGTGCTCCAATTGCTCAGATAATGAACCTCCGGGGAGGTCTTTTCCCTCCCCCTTTGGAGAATAAACCATGAGGGTTGGAAGAGTAGACCAAAGCTTTGAATACGTGGATGTGAAATTAAACCAACAGCAAGTCCAGCCTATGGATGGGGCTTTGAGAAAGCTCCAAAAGGAGGTGGACCAGCAGGTTCAAGATGCACAGGAAAAAAGGGATATAAAGCCTGAAGAGTTGCAAAAGCTTATTGAGGAGGTAAAGAGGAAATTTGACATGCTCAGCAAATACCTTAAAATAGACATAGACCAAGAGCTTGAAATACCCGTGGTAAAGATCATGGAAAAGGATACCAACAGAGTTATAAGGCAGATCCCTCCTGAGTATCTTTTGGAGCTAATGAAACGCATAGATCAGCTTTTGGGTCTGCTGATGGAAAGGAAGGTTTAAAAATGGCTGGGGAAATATACTTTAGCAACTTGACTGGTAAGCTTGACTGGGGCTATATAGTGGACCAGCTTCTTCGCTTGAAGTCTTTGCCCCTTGAGAGAATGGCTAATGAGGCAAATCAGCTAAAGGCTAAGCAGGAGAGCCTTTCAAAGCTTGCAAACTCCATAGACGCCTTCAACAATCTCTTTTCAAACCTTTCGGTGGATGACTTTTTTAAATCAAAATCTGCAAACTCTTCCAACACCAATGTCCTGACAGCCACAGCCACTGCGGAAACACCAAACGTTACCCTTAACTTAAGCGTAATTCAGCTCTCTTCAAAGGAAGTTAGACTTTCCAAAGGGGGTGTTTCTGACCTTGGTTCCAACATAAGTTGGTCTGCTTTTACCATAACCTACAAAAAAGGTCCAAACCCAGAGGATGTGGAGACCTTTACCGTAGAGGGAGGGTCGGGCACCCTCAAAGACCTAGTGGATAAGATTAACAAATCTGCAGAAAGCAAAATAATAGCAAGCGTTTTTTACGATGGGAGCCAGTATAAGCTCATGCTTTCGGAAAAGGGCGAGGCTTTGTCTACCGTAGAAACGGATGCGAATGCAGGTACTTATGTTATCTCCACCTCCGGTTTGGTTATAAACGGTCAATCTGACCTTGACGATACACCTCTCCAACAGGCTAAAAACGCAAAGGTCCAAGTTGGGACCACAATCGTCCAAAGCCCCACCAACAGGATAGAAAACCTCTTGCCCGGTTTAACCCTTGAACTAAAAGCCACAGGAGATGCAACTGTGTCCATTGTAGATGACTATTCAAGGGTCAGGAACTTTTTTGCAGACTTTGTTGCCAAATACAACGCGGTGATTAAGCAGGTAAATGAGATGACAGACAAAGACAAGGGGCTATTTCAGGGAGACCAGATTATTACAGGTGTTAAAAACTCCCTTGCGGGCATGCTTGACCCCTTGTTTAAGTATGGCATAGTTAGCTACAACGAAGATGGAACCCTAACTTTCAACAGCTCTGCAATAGATGAACTGGCAAATAAAGACCCTCAGGAGTTAAGACGCTTGGTGGAGACCGTAAAAACCAACTATGGATCCTACTTGGAAAGGGCAAGGATAGACTTTCAGTCTTTCATAAGCGATTATCAATCCCGGATAGATAGATTGACCCAGAATATGGCAAAGTTTCGAGAACAACTCCTACAGGAAGAACAAAGGTTAAAGCTTGAGTTTTCAAAGGTAGAAATGTTCATGAACCAAGCCCAAGAAACGATGGACCGTATAAAGAACTTTATAGTATCCCTGTCGGAAATGCAAGGAGGTAGAAGATGATAAACAATCCCTATCTTGAAAACATGGTGGCAAACGCAAACCCAGTAAGGCTCGTTATAATGCTCTACGAAAAGGCTATAAACTGCCTTGAGAACGCCCTTGAGATAGGAGACACAGAAGACTTTGACATGCAAAAAAGCAAGTATGAGGAGATAGGAAGGGCTTTGGAAATAATAAGTGTGTTGGATGCAGTCCTTGATATGGAAAAGGGTGGAGAGATCGCAAAAAACCTAAGGGAAATATACAGATCTCTTACGGACGAACTGACCTACCAGATGCTAAAGGAAGACAAGGAAAGGTTGGAAAAGGTGATAAAAATTCTCAAAAACTTAAAGTCCGCTTGGGAGGAGGTGGAAAGGATCCATTATGGAAAAGCTCAAAAGGTTGCTCCTGGAGTGTGAGTTAGCCCTGAAGGAAAGGCAGATAGACATAGCCCTTGAAAAATTGCAGGAATTCTCTGAACTTTCCCTCGAAGGGCTAAAAAAGGAAGAACTAGAGGAAATTCTAAGATTGGTGGAGCATCTGATAGCCCTTGCAGAGGATTACAAAAACGCCTTGGCTCAGAGCCTTATAAACCTTAGAAAGTTCAAAGGAGTCTGAACTCAAGCTCGTACAACTCTCCTTTGTTCTGAACTGGTATGGTGCCAACCCTTCCTGTGATCACAAAAACCCTTCCGTCCCTTGTGCTTACCACCGATTGGATAGCCTCCACAAACTCACTTCCCCTCACCGTTTTGGAAAAGATCAAACTCTTCTTCTGTTCTCCCAACATCACCAGCTCACCACGGGAGAACTTAAGCACGTCGAGGAACTTGAGTATGGACCCCGCAGTGTTTTTGGGCACCAGGGCAAAGTTAAAGTTCAACACGCTTACCACGCCCGCCTTTGGATAAAAGACGAAGTTTCCCCTCCCTTCTACTGTCAACTCTACGCTGGCATAAGAACCATCAAAGCCCACCTCTGAAGAATAAACCTCTGAATCCCCTTCAAAAACTTTTAGCCTACCAGAGCTATCCACAAAAACCAGATAGTTTTTGTAATAGAAGGCAGAATCAATACGAAATCCCCGTGGCGCTAAAAAGGCGCCCGTCTCTCTTAGCTTATCTCCCTCCAAACTGAGCCTTACCACGTTGCCAAAACCTTTGCCAGTTTCAAACCTCTGCCCCAAAAAGGTCTCCTTTGGTCTTGACTTATCCAAGACACCAAAAAGATAGGGAACGTCCTTTACCACGGGCACAAAGACGCCACCCACCACCTTTAAAATCACCGAGCTTGCCTTGCCACCAGAAATCATGCTTACAAGTATGTAATCCCTCTTTTCCTCGCCCACCTTTGCGGTCGTGAGAGACACCGCCACACCGGCGGGCAGAGGATAGGAAGCCTTTAAAAGTATGTCCCTGGTTAAAATTTCATAGACCTCTACCCTGTTGGAGTAAAGAACCACCAAATATTCCCTTCCATCCCCAAAAACATCTCCCACATCCGCAGAGATGGGCAGTCCTGAAAATTGCTTAACAAACTTACCTCTAACCAGCAAGTTAAGGTCTTCTAAGCTTGCTCTTGGCATACTAAAGGTCTGTTTTTCAAAGAAGGCTACTGCAGAACCGTTAAACTCAACGCCGTAGCCCCTTTCAAACTCTTTTATCACATATTGGCAGTTTTTCCCCTTTTCCACCTTGGGAAAGGCTGAGCTAACCAAAAAGAAGCCCTCCTCGGAACCTTCAAAGCATACGCTCTTTATATCTACCCTTGCCCTGTCTCCAACCTTGACGTCCTTACCCTCTACCAGCCTTGCCACCGAAAAGTTCTGTCCCACTTCCTCCACCACTGCCCTTCCAACCTTCTCTAACTCTTTACCTAAAGATTGCTTGGTTACTGGGTGGATAATCTCCTTGCCCTCCCTAAAAAGCACGAGCTCCTCTCCCTTTTTTAGGTCCTTTACATCCACCAAAATCTTGTTTCCCTCTACCTTTAGCACATAGCCTTCCCTTCCAAAGAAGGCTTTTAAACTTTCCTTTAAGTCTTGGGAGAGGGCAATGGCGGAAAAGAGCATAAAAAGAACTATAAGCCTTCCCATATCTCCTCCAGTGAGTTTATTATAGCATCTGTCATCTGCTCAGTTCCCACCTTTATGCAACCCTCTGAGTATATGTCGGGAGTTCGGTAGCCCTTCTGTAGGGTAAGTTCCACTGCCCTCTCTATGGCACTCGCCAGCCTTTCCAAGTTAAAAGAATATCTCAGCATCATGGCGGTGGAGAGGATGGTTGCTATTGGGTTGGCTATGCCTTTGCCTGCAATGTCTGGAGCGGAGCCGTGCACTGGCTCATAAAGGGCGTATTTTTCCCCAAGGCTTGCGGAAGGTAGCATACCCAAACTGCCCGTTATAACTGCCGCCTCGTCGGAGAGGATGTCTCCAAAGATATTGCCCGTAACGATCACGTCAAAGGAGGATGGTCTTCTGACGATCTGCATGGCACAGTTATCCACGTAAAGGTGTTCCACCTCTACGTCCGGGTAGTTCTTTTTCTCCTCCTCTACAATGTCCCTCCAGAGACCGCTAACCTCAAGCACATTGGATTTATCCACGCTGGTTAGTTTTTTCCTCCTCTTGAGGGCAACCTCAAAAGCCTTTTTAACCACCCTTCTTATTTCGTCCTCTGTATATTTCATGGTGTTTATTCCCACCCTCTTTCCGTTCTCAATAAAGATGCCCCTTGGCTCTCCGTAATACACATCCCCCGTTAGTTCCCTTATTACTATGAAGTCTGTGCCTCTGGCTACTTCCTCTTTCAACGGTGATGCGGAGATGAGCGGTTCATAAACCTTGGCTGGTCTGAGGTTTGCATAGAGGTCCAAAGCCTTCCTTATTTGCAAAAGTCCCTTCTCGGGTCTTTTGGATGTGGGCAGGTTATCCCACTTGGGTCCACCCACCGCACCCAAAAGGACTGCGTCTGCCTTTAGGCAAAGTTCCAAGGTCTCCTGAGGTAATGGCTCGCCCTTTTGGTCTATGGCTATGCCACCGATCAAGCCCTCCTCAAACTCAAAGCTAACACCGGAGAGCTCTCCCAACCTTTTCAGAACCCTAAGGGCTGAATTTACGATCTCTGGACCTATTCCATCTCCCTTTAAAACTGCTATCTTGTAGACTGCCATTTAAAGAATTTTAGCATCTAAAAACTGAGGTTTGCAAGCATTGAAAGGTACCCAGTGGTCAAAAGCACACCCAGAATTATCAAGGCTAAGCCACCTACAAGTTCTACCACACCAAAGAACCTTCCAAAGCTCCTCACAAATCCCAAAAACAAGGAGAGTAAGCCTCCAGCCACCACAAAGGGAATACCCAAGCCCATGGAGTAAGAAAACAAAAGCATGGCACCCTGCGTGGCAGTCTCCTGTTGGGATGCATAAAGTAGAATGCTTCCAAGAACTGGTCCAATGCAGGGAGACCAACCAAAGGCAAAGAAAGTGCCTACTAAAAAGGCACCAAAGATGGGAATACCTCCGGCTTTTACCTCAAGCCTTTTTTGGGCGTATAGCTTTTCATGAACACCAAAGGCATACAAAAACAAAACTATCAGTACTATGCCAAGCAGGTCAAAGAGCAGTTTTTGGCTTACGGCGGAAAAAAGGTAAAGGGCTATTAAAAAGGCAGAAAAGCCAAGAATTTCCCTTAAAAAGTTCGGTCTCAAAAAGGCTCCCGCAAAGTGAAGACCAAAGAAAACCACCACACCGCCACCCACCTTGGCTATGAGGTCCTGGTAGCTTCTAAGAAACTGCCCCACAGTGGTGGCGGATGCCCCAAGGAGGGTAAAGACCAAGGAAAAACCAAGAACAAAGAGGATGGAAGCAAGAAATACCTTGAAGTTAAAGCCCTTGGGTTGTTCCTGCGCACCTACCACACCAGAAAGGTAAGAAAGATAGCCCGGGACAATAGGCAAAACGCATGGAGACAAAAAGGACAAAACGCCCGCAGTAAAGGCTATAAATAAAGAAACTTCACCCATTGAGGTTAAATATAACCATCTTGATTTCCGTATAGTCCTCTATGGCGTACTTTGGACCTTCCCTTCCTACACCCGAGAACTTGACGCCACCGTAGGGCATATGGTCTGCCCGGAAGTTGGGACCCTCGTTTATGAGTACTCCGCCCGCCTTTATGCCCTTTATAAAAGCCCAAGCGGTGTCTATACTTTGAGTAAACACACCCACCTGTAAGCCGTAGTCGGAGTCATTGACCAAGTTGATGGCTTCCTCCACATCTCTGTAAGGATTGACTACCACCACCGGTGCAAAGGCTTCCTCTCTAAAAAGCTTGGCATTTGGTGGAACAAGGCTAACCACCGTAGGTGCCAGAACACTAGAAACCTTATCACCGCAAGCAACACCCCCAGTTATGAGCTTTGAGCCCATCTGCAATGCCTCGTCTATCCAGCTTTGAATTCTTTCCACTTCAGCGGGAGAGATCATGGGACCCACATCGGTCCTCTCGTCCATAGGGTCTCCCACCCGGAGCTTTTCCACCTCGGAGGAGAGCTTTTGCAGAAACTCTTCAAACAGGTCTTCGTGGACAAAAACCCTCTGAACGGAGATGCAAACTTGCCCCGCTATGGCGTATCCACCAAGGACAGTTTTCTGGACAGCCTTTTGGAGGTCTCCATCCTTGTGCAAAACTATGGCGGAGTTGGAGCCAAGCTCAAGGACAAGCTTTTTTATTCCGCACTGTCTGGCTATTATTTCACCCACCTTCCTGCTACCCGTAAAGGAAACAACCCTCACATCCGGATGGGTGGTTATAACCTTGCCTACCTCTCCAAAGCCCGGTAGCACAGAAATGGCGGATGGTGGAAAGCCCGCCTCAAGGAGTATTTCTCCCAGCATCAGAGGGGTCAAAGGTGTCCTCTCGGATGGCTTTAGGATAACCGCATTACCCGCCGCCAGGGCAGGAGCAACCTTGTGCATAGAAAGGTTCAACGGAAAGTTAAAGGGTGTGATGGCACTTACTATGCCCACCGGCTCCCTTACATAAAAACCAAACTTTCCTCTTCCGTTGGGATGTGCATCTATGGGAATGACCTCGCCACCTATTCTTCTGGCTTCCTCCGCAGAAAAGAGGAGGGTCTGGATAGCCCTCTGAACTTCCGTCCTTGCCTCTCTTATGGTCTTTCCCACTTCCAAGACCAAGGTCCTTGCAAACTCTTCAGCCCTCTCCTCCAAGAGCTTGGCAGCTTTCATAAGCAAGTTGTACCTTTCGTAGGGTGTAAGCTTTGCCATCTCTTTTGCACCCTCTTTGGCAATTTCCACCGCCCTGAGGGCTTCCTCCTCCGTAGCAAAGCACACCTTGGCAACAGTCTCCTGAGTGTAGGGATACTTTATCTCCACTAGGTTATCTGTTTTTACAAACTCTCCACCCAAAATAAGCCTTTTCTCAATCATAGTGCTAAATTTTAATCCACACGAGGCTAGAAAGTGGCTATAATTTTTGAATGCCCTCTATAAAGCTTCCCAAAGAGTATCTACAAAAAGCGGTGGAGCTTTTGCTCAAAAAGGGCTTTCAAAAAAGGGATGTCCCAAACGCCTACGCCAGCTTTACCGATGGCAAGGCTTACATTACCCTTTATCCTTCGGGCAGTGTGCTACTTCAGGGGGATTATCCCGAAAGCTTGAAGGATGAGATTTTGGCTTTGGTGCGAGCGGAGGGTATTCTGGTGGGTTGCGACGAGGCGGGCAAGGGGGATGTTTTTGGTCCCTTGGTGGTCTGCTGTGCCCTAATTAGACCGGAGAACTTTCACAAGGTCCTTGAGTTAGCACCAAAGGATTCAAAAAAGATCCAAGACGGAGAGCTTTTCAAAAAACTTCCCATGTTAGAAAGGTACGTAGAGTTTTACTGCAAGGTTTTGGAACCTCTGGAGCTAAACCGCCTCCACAGCGAGGGAAAAAACCTAAACAGGATTTTAGATTGGGCATACAGGGAGCTGATAAAAGAAATACTTTCCAAGGAGCCCTCCGCCAAGATCACGGTGGATGCTTATTCCCACCGAAGTCCCTTTGGCAGTTTGGTATCCTTTGAACACAAAGCGGAGGAAAAGGTGGAGGTTGCCTGTGCCAGCATGAAGGCAAGGGCTGAGTTTTTAAGGTGGCTGGAAAAACACAATCTACCAAAGGGGGCAAGCAAAGAGGCAATGGAGCTTGCAAGAAAAATAAAGGATAAGGAAAGGTATCTAAAGGTTTTCTTTCTTTCTTAGCTTAATTCTGTCAAAGGTCTCGTAAAGAACGGGCAGTAGGAACAAGCTGAGTGGAAGACCGGTAAAGATACCACCTATAACCACCAAAGCTAAGGGCTTTCTTAACTCTGCACCGGCGGTAAGCCCCAGGGCTACGGGCAACAGTGCGGAAACTATGGTTACGGTGGTCATCAGAATGGGTCTTAGCCTTTCCCTTCTTGCCTGAAGGATGGCTTCCCTTGTTTGGAGTCCTTCCTTCCTAAGCTGGATTATTCTCTCAATGAACAGCACCGCGTCCCTGACTATGATCCCAACCAACAGTATCACGCCAAAGTAGGAGGGAACGCTCAAAGAGGTATTTGTAAGTATCAAGAGACCAAAGGCACCCATAACCGCCAAGGGCACCATCACGAGCACCGTAAAGGGATGCCTGTAGCTCTCAAAGAGGGATGCCAAAACCATATAAACGCCCACCAGAGCAAAGATGAGGGCAAAGCCTAGCCCTTGGAAGGAACGGGCAAACTCCTTTGCCTGACCGGTTGCCTCAAAGGTATAACCGGGAGGAAGGTTAGCCCTGAGCCATCCTTCAAGCTCCGCCACCGCATCCGCCAAAGACTTTTCGCCAGAAAGGTTGGCAAAGAAGGAAAAAGAATACTGCCTGTTGTATCTGTTTAGCACCTGATAGCCGGTGGTTTCTTGTATCTCCACCACCTCCGTTAAGGGCACCAGCTCACCTCTGAAGTTCTTCAAATAGACCTTTTTTAGGTTTTCTATGTTTTGAACAAACTCGGGGACCGCCTTTACGTAAAGTTTGTAACTCTCAGAACCCAGCTCGTAGGTACCCAGCTGGAATTTACCGAAGAGGACATTAAGGGTGTTGGAAATCTGCTCCACGCTCAGCCCAAGGTCTGCCAGTTTTTCCCTCTTTACCTTCACATGCACTTGAGGTTCGTTTAGTCTCAGGTCCGTGTCTACGTCCCTGTAGCCTTGCCTTCCTCTGAATTCTGCTATTAATCTTTCCGAGATCCTTTGAAGTTCCTCTATGTCCGGACCCTTTATTACATACTGCAGGTCCACCTGCCTACCGCCCGCAGGACCTATAATGCCCGCAGACTCCACACTTACCCTGATGTCCCTTATCTTTGCCAGCTCCCTCCTCATCATCTCCATCACTTCCCTCTGGTGGGGTCTTTTACTCCTATCCACTAGATAGACAAAGGCTAAACCACCATTGAGGGTGGGCCTGCCAGCTACACCCTGTCCCATAGCCAAGCCAAAACGATCCACATAATGATTTTTCCTGATAACTTCCTCTACCTCCCTGGTTTTTTGCTCCGTATATTCAAAGGAGGAACCTACGGGCGTTTCAAACCTTACCAAAAACCTCCCCTCATCCACAAGAGGAAAGAACTCCTTTTTTACCATTCTCAAAAACTGAAAACCAACTAACACGCTTACAAGAGAAAGACCCACCACCACCAACTTGTGCTCCAAGGACCACCTCAAAAGCTTGTCAAAGAAAGCCTCAAAGCGGGCGTAAGCCCTCGTAAATGGGTTTTCTTCTCCTACCTTGTCCACCAGACGGGCAACAGCCATAGGCGTAAAGCTTATGGCCACCAAGTAGGAGAGGGCTATGGCTACGATCAAGGTTAAAGCAAAGCTCCCAAAGAGTTTGCCCACCACTCCCTTCAGGAACACTATAGGAATGAACACGATCACCAAAGAGGCGGTGGATGCAAGGAGGGCAAACACCACCACACGGGTCCCTTTTATTGCGGACTCCATGGGCGATAGCCCTTCTTCCTTTCTCCTTCTGTATATGCTCTCTAACACCACTATGGCGTCGTCTATGACTATACCCACAGCCACCGCAAGGGCAAGCAACGTAAAGGTGTTCAAAGACTGCCCCGTTTGGTACAGGAAAAAGACCGTTCCCAAAAGGGTTATTGGTATGGCAAATATGGGCACGAGGGTTAGCCTTAAGCTTCCGAGGAAGAAATAGACTACCACCGCAGTTAAAAGGCTTCCTATGATGATCTCCTCTATGGCTGCCTTGACGCTGTCCTTGACGAAAACGCTTGAGTCAAAGGTAATGTCCATACGCATGCCGGGGGGAAGTTGCCTGTTCCAATACTCCATTCTTTGCTTAACCTTTTCTGCGGTCGCCACCGTGTTGGTTTTTGACTGCTTGTATATGATGAGGGCAACCGCCTGCTCTCCCATGAACCTTGCCATTCCTCTCTTTTCATCCTCTCCGAACTCCGCATAGCCCACATCCCTGAGTTTCAGGTTTGGAGTGATGGCGATTTCTTCAAGCTCCTTTGCATCCTTTGCCTTGCCGTAAAGCCTTATTATGTATTCTCTCTCTTTGCCGTAGATGGCGCCCGCGGGTGCGTCCAGATGGTTTTTGGCGATAGCTTCTATTACATCCTGGATGGAGAGATTCCTTGAGTATAGTTTCTGTGGGTCTATCCTAACCCACATTACATTGTCCCTAAAGCCCCCCAAATCCACCTGCCCTACGCCATCTATCCGTTCAAAATCCCTTTTTATGACCTTGTCCGCCCAGTAGGCTAAGGTCTGATAGTCTGCAGTTTTTGAGTGAAGTAGAATGGCTAATATTGGCGCCAAGGATGTATCCACCTTTCTGACCACGGGCGGGTCCACACCCTCCGGGAGCCTTCTCATAGCCCTTTGAACCGCATCCCTAACCTCCTGCGCTGCCACGTCTATATCCTTCTCAAGGGAGAAGGTAATGATGATCCGAGATATACCGGAAAAACTCTGAGAAGTTATGGCTTCTATACCGCTTATGGTGGATATTTGGTCCTCTATTACCCTCGTTACGTTCACATCCACCACGCTTGGGTCTGCCCCCGGGTAGGTGGTTACTATTGAAACAGTAGGAAAATCCACATCGGGCAATCTGTCTATGGGAATGTTTCGCAGTGAATAAAGACCCAAGAGGATAAAGGAGATCATAAACATCCAGGAGGTGACGGGTCTAGTTATGAAAAATTTATACATAGGGCTATTATAACCAACCGACCAGTCGGTATATTAGATTTCTATGAGCTTTAACACCTCCTCCAAAACCGGTGGTAAGCTTATGGGCTGTTGGCATACCTTCATGGCGGTGTCTGGGTCCTTTAGTCCATTGCCCGTCAGGGTGCATACCACCACCTCACCCCCTTTAAAGAACCCTTCCCTGCAGAGCTTTATTAACCCCGCCACCGATGCGGCGGAGGCAGGCTCGCAGAAGATCCCCTCCTTTGAAGCCACCAACTTGTAGGCGTAGAGTATTTCGTCGTCGCTAACCGCATCAATGAGCCCTCCCGATTCCCTTGCAGCTTGCAGGGCGGATTGCCAGCTGTAGGGATTTCCGATCTTTATGGCGGTGGCTATGGTTTGTGGGTTTTTTATTGGGTAGCCCTTCACTATGGGCGCAGCACCCTCCGCTTGCCATCCCATCATCTTGGGCAGTTTTTCAATTTTTCCCCTTTGGTAATACTCCTTGTAGCCCTTCCAGTAGGCGGTGATGTTGCCCGCGTTGCCAACGGGTATAAAGTGATAATCGGGTGTAAAGCCAAGGGCATCGCAGACCTCAAAGGCTCCCGTCTTTTGTCCCTCAATACGGTAGGGATTTACAGAATTTACCACCTCCACCGGCAAAATCTCCCCAAGCTTCCGGACAATCTCCAAAGCGTCGTCAAAGGTACCCTGAATGGCAATCACCTGTGCTCCATAGATCACCGCCTGGGAGAGCTTTCCCAACGCTACCGCACCCTTCGGCAAAAGCACATAAGCCTTAAGACCAGCCTTTGCAGCGTACGCAGCGGCAGAAGCGGAAGTGTTCCCCGTAGATGCGCAAATAACTGCCTTCTTTCCTGCCTCCACCGCCTTGGAAATAGCCAAGGTCATGCCCCTGTCCTTAAAGGAACCTGTAGGGTTTAGCCCCTCGTACTTTAAAAATATCTCCCCTTTAAAGCCAATCTCCCTTGCCAAGTTTTGGGCGTGCACCAGGGGAGTGTTTCCCTCATAGAGGGTGATGATGGGAGTGTTCTCATTCACTGGCAGGTATTCTCTGTAATGGTGTATGATACCTTTCCAATAATCCATGAGCAAGCTACACAATAATTATAACCCGGAGGCTGTTCTAAAAATCCCTTGTTGGGACCGTCCCCCCAGCCTCTAAGGGAACTAACCTACTCCTCACCCTATCCCACAACCCTTCCACCAACACTGGCTTCAGAGGGGAAAGGTCCCTTGGTAAGACCTTTCCAAGAATAGGGAAGAGGAGGGCTACCTTCAGAACTTGCCAAGCACTTTGAAGGGTAGTTTTTGCCACCCTTCCCTGCTTGGGATTCCTTCCATTGGCTCCCTCACAGGAGCTTGGCTCACTCTGAAGGCTTTGTATGAGATTGATTAATAGCTTTCTTGCATTCTCTACACTCCTTAGTTCGCTTTTTAGTGCGTTTTTCTTGTATTCGTTGCTTTCCTTCTCTGTAAGTTCTCTAAGTTCCTCTTCCCTTTTTTCATACCTCTTTAGGGCAAACTCTAAATATGCTTTGTCTTTTAGCAGCCTTTCGTAATTCTCAGGCATGTCCTCTTTAAAGCCCAGTGCCCTTCTTCCTATCACATAAGCACCCGCTACGTCTTTGTCTATGTGCAACTGTGGTGCATACTTTAGCATGCCTATGATTGATGTATAGGCAGGATTGACCTCTATCACTTCCACTCCCTTTAACATTGCTACCCTTTTTAGCTTTTGCAAAAACTTTTTGGCGTTCCACTGATGAAGTCTTTTTCTTAACTCAGCTTTCCCATCTCCACGCATTCCTTTTTTGAGTTTCTTTAGGTTTTCTATTGCTATTGCTTTACCTTTCTGAATGGCTAAATCTACTATCCGATGGGCTAATATCCACTCCTGATGGTCTTTGCTGTTTTGAGAAAGTCCTAAAAGGTGGTGTAAGCTGATTGTTTGATAGCTTAGTAGTTCTCCAGTTTTTGACACTTCCGCTATGGCTAAGTGTATGGGTGATGCGTTTATGTCTATGGCTATTACTCCGTTCTCTTTTGTGTGTTTCACTTTAGGCATTGGGATTTCAAAGGATACACTCCCATAAATCTCTCCATCTCTTAGCTTTAACTCCACTGTATAGGCAAAGTAGTTTTTTGTTTGCCAGCTTTCTAAAAGCATAGCCATAAAGGTGAGCCACTTGTCTTTGCTGTTGCTGGGTTCTCTTAACACTTTGGCGTAGATAAACTCTCTGCTTCCTGTGGTAATTCTTAGATGCAGTTTTCCATTCAGTTCCGTAAACCTGAGTAGTAGATTACCCTGTGCGGTTTTATGTTTTGAACCTATGGCAATCAATGTTCCCTGTCTTAATTCTCTCCATTGTTTTTTAAGTTTTTCCCTTGCTTTCCCTGTAAGGTGGTTTTTACAGAGTTTTTCAAAAAGTCTTTTGCTTCCAAACACCACTGGTTTATCGGTGGGATATTGTTTAGCTTTGTAAATGGCTGAGTCAATGTATCTTGTTGGCAACTCAGGAAATAGCTGTCTTAGTCTGTGGTATATTTGGGCGTGTGGATTTTTTGTTTTCTCTTTTTCCAACTCCTTTAGCATGTTGTATGCAACTCGGATGGCGGAGGATTGCTTGCGCATTAGCTTTATGAGTTTTTCTTTGTCTTCCTTTTTCATTTCAAGCTTGAACTGTAAGCTAACAAACATTAAGCTTAGATTTTAGCCTTAAAACTCTTGTGTGTCAATGGGTTCTGTGATAATATTGTCCTAATGGCTAAGCCCCTTTTGGTTTTGAGCAAAACCCACCAACTGAAGGCCCTTTTAAGAAGGACAAGCCTACATACCGTCTGCGAAGAATCCCGATGTCCCAACATCTCTCAATGCTTTGGCTCCGGCACTGCCACCTTTATGATCCTTGGAAATCAATGCACGAGGGCTTGCAGTTTTTGCAACTTAAAGAGGGGAAATCCGGAACCCCTGGACCCAGAGGAGCCCTACCGCCTTTTGGAAGCGGTTAAGACTTTAAACCTCAGGTATGTGGTAATCACCTCCCCCACCAGGGATGACCTGGAGGATGGTGGAGCAGGACAGTTTGCCAAATGCATAAGGGTCTTAAAGGAAAACATCCAGAACATCAAGGTGGAGGTTCTTGTGCCCGATTTTGGTGGCTCTCACCAAGCTTTAAAAACTGTCCTCTTGGCGGAGCCCGATGTGTTAGCCCACAATGTGGAAACGGTACCAAGACTATATCAGAGGGTCAGAAAGGGTGCGGATTATCAAAGAAGCTTAGAACTTTTAAAAAGGGCAAAGGAACTCAACCCAAACATCATAACCAAGTCTGCCCTCATCCTGGGCTTTGGAGAAAGGGAGGAAGAGATCGTGGAAGTTATGAAAGATCTAAGAAGGGTAGGGTGTGATGTGTTAACCATTGGGCAGTATTACCAACCTTCCAAGAGGCATCACCCAGTGGTTAAGCTTTACACCCAAGAGGAGTTTGAAAGGTTAAAAGAGATTGCCCTCAGCCTGGGCTTTAGCCATGTCTTCAGTGGTCCCAATGTTAGAAGCTCCTATATGGCAGAGAGAGTGTTTTATAATTATCTCTAATGGTAAGCTTAGAGATTGATTACATCTACTTCGCAGAGTTAGAAATGCTTCTGAACTATGGAGTGGGCTATCCCAACTTTATAATTTCCCTGAGGGAGAGGATCCATCAGGAGGGTTTGGAAGAAAGCCCATACGTGATCAAGGCAGACAGAAAGCTATTTCAAAACGTACACAGGTTCATAGAGCTCATGGAATCCAGCGATGAGCCCTTGGAGGACGATGAAAGCCAGCCCATAGAAAAGTGGTGGTGGCATTTGCACAAGGTTGCCAAGGGCAAATATCCGAGCCTAAAACTAAAGGAATATCTAAGGGAAATTTATAGAAAAAGGAGAAAGCACTGGAGACAAAAAAGCAGAGAAAACCACCTTCTGCTGGAGCATCTAAAGAGCAAGCCCAAGTATCTTTCCTTCCTATGGAAGAGATAAAAAGGCTCAGGGCTGAAATTGATGTTATAGATGAAGAAATACTAAAGCTACTCAATAAAAGGGCTAAGCTTGCCAAGTCCATTGGAGAAATAAAAAAACAGCTCAACTTGGAGATCCATTCACCCGAAAGGGAGAGGGAGGTTATAGATAGGCTGGTAAAACTGAACAAGGAGCTCTATGGAGAAGAGTTTCCTTCAGAAGCGGTAAAGCATGTCTTTAGGGAGATTATGTCCGCGTGCCTCTCTTTGGAAAAAGAGCTAAGGGTTGCATACCTTGGACCAAAGGCAACCTTTACCCATCAAGCGAGCTTGGAACACTTTGGACTTTCTGCCTATTATATACCCGTTCCCACTATAAGGGATGTCTTTGTGGAGGTTGAAACGGAAAGGGTAGATTACGGCGTGGTTCCGGTGGAAAACACCACAGAAGGAGTAGTCAATTACACCTTGGACATGTTCTTAGAATTTAGCGTAAAGATCGTAGGGGAGGTGGTAATACCCATAAAACTGCACCTTCTTTCAACGAGCAGAAGCTTGGAGGAGATAAAGGAGGTCTATTCCCATAGACAGGCACTTGCCCAGTGCAGAAACTGGCTTGAAAAGAACCTACCTCATGCCAAGCTAATAGAGACCGACAGCACCGCAAGGGCTTGCGAGATCGTTCTGGAAAGGGAAGGAAGCGCTGCAATAGCCAGCGAGGTTGCCTCCTACACCTATCACCTAAACATACTGGCGGAAAACATTCAAGATAACCTCAGCAACTACACACGCTTTTTGGTGCTTGGCAAAAGGGATATGAAAAGAACGGGCAAAGATAAAACCAGCATTCTCTTTGCGGTCAGGGATGAGGTAGGAGCCCTTTATAAAGCCCTGGAGAGTTTTTACAAATACGGAGTAAATCTTACAAAGATTGAATCAAGACCATCAAAGAAAAAGGCTTGGGATTATGTCTTTTTTGCGGACGTGGAGGGACACATTGAGGACGAGAATGTGAGGTTAGCCCTTGAGATGCTAAAAGAGAGAACCCAGATGGTAAAGGTATTAGGCTCTTACCCTAGGGCTATCACCGAAGAGGGCTAACTCTCTGAGCATCCTTCTTTTGTGCTCTTCACCCAAGGCAGGCTCAAGGTAAACACCATCCAGCCTTAAGCCCACTGGCGTGCCCTTTTTTGAATACTCCAAGACCAGATAGGTTAACTTTGAAAGCTTATCCTCTAAGCCACCATCCACCATATCCAAGCTTAGAACCACCGGCGGGCTCTCCTCCGCCAAAAAGTCCTTAACGTAGAGCTTTCCAACCTTTGCGGACAACTTCCAGTGGATAAGCTTTACGGGTTCCCCCATATACTCCCTGACGGAATGAAGATGCTCATAACCCCTTCTTCTTCCAACGGTTAGCCATTCTCCCCTTTGCAAACCCTCCACCCTTATATTCTTTGAAACAGCTATAGGGTAAGGATAGACCATCAAGTTTACGGGAACATCCATGTAGAAGAACCTCTCAAAGAGCCCCACGGGAAAGGAGGAGGAAACCTTAACGGATATTTTGTCATAGTAGCCCCTTCTTGGAAACTTTAAGGTTATAAAGCCCACCTCCTCCTTTTTCAGAATGGGAAAGAAAGCCCTTGAGCCCTGTGCCTCCACCGAAAGGCTAAAGGAGGGAAATCTCTTTTGATTTTTTAGGATGAGTTTAAAGTTCTCAGCCCTTTGGGCAAAAACCTCCTTGGGTGGTATGAGCTCAAGGCTCAAACCCTTCAGGTTGTAAAGGGAAAGCATGCCCGAGAGTAGCATAAAGGAGAGCAAAAAGGAGACCACCAAATAGAGCAGATTGTTGGAGGTATTTACCGCGGATACGCCAAGGAATATGGTCACCCCTGTGAAAAAGACGCCCGCCCTATTGACCTTGACCCTGTACCTTTGAACCATCCTTAGCAAAATAGGAGAGCATCTCTATGGGCAATGGTATAAGAACCGTGTTTCCGGGCTTTGAGACCACGTTCTGTATGGTTTCTAAGTATCTTAGCTGGAGGGCTAAAGGCTGAGATGCAAGGATTTGGGCTGCGTCTGCCAATTTCTGCGCTGCTTGGTATTCTGCCTCTGCGGTTATGATCTTTGCCCTCCTTTCCCTTTCTGCCTCCGCCTGCCTTGCCATAGCACGCCTTAGCTCCTCCGGAAGGTCAATCCTTTTGAGCTCCACCGCTACAACCTTTACACCCCAAGGGTCCGTTTGCCTGTCTATGATCTCCTGAAGCTGTAAGTTTAGCTTTTCCCTCTCCGAGAGAAGTTCATCCAGCTCCACCGCACCGCAGACGCTCCTGAGGGTAGTTTGGGCTATCTGGGAGGTGGCATAAAGATAATTTTCCACCTCTACGATTGCCCTTACCGGGTCCACTACCCTAAAATAAACCACCGCATCCACGCTAACAGACACATTGTCCTTTGTGATGATATCCTGGGTGGGCACATCCAAAGTGACAGTCCGGAGGTCCACCTTTACCATTCGGTCTATTATGGGAATCAGTATAAAGAGACCCGGTCCCTTGGCACCTATTACCCTTCCCAAACGGAATATAACCGCCCTTTGATACTCGGGCACTATCCTTAGGGAAGCAGCCAAAAAGATAACCACCAGTATGGCTATTACTATGAGTGGTGAAAAATCCATGACTAAACCTCCCAAAATTTTTAAAGCCTCTCCCCCAAAGATGGAAAGGAGGACAATAACTATAAAAATTATAAAAGGTATAAGATCAAGGATGCCCTTCATTTCAAACCTCCGTTCCGCCCAAGGTTAAGGACTTGACCCTTATGGTAGGTTGGGCATCTGATACGGGTACCCCCTGTCCGTCTTTACCGCAGGTGCCAATGCTCCAGCCCAAGTCCCATCCTACTCCGTCCACATCCTGAAGAACCTTTGGACCATTGCCGATCAACGTAGCAGACCTTATGGGATAGGTGATCTCTCCGTTCTCTATCATATACCCCTCCATGATCTCAAAGACAAAGTCTCCGGTCACCGTATTCACTTCCCCTCCACCCATCTTAACCACATAAACACCTTTCTTTGTATCCCTTATTATATCCTCCGGGTTGTCCTTACCGGCAGCTATGTAGGTGTTGGTCATACGCACCATGGGTATGTGGGCGTAGCTTTGCCTTCTGCCGTTTCCTGTGGAGCTTTTACCCTCCTTCATAGCGCTTAGCCGATCATACATATATCCCACCAAGTAGCCCTTATCTATAAGAACTGTCCTTTGGGAAGGCACCCCTTCGTCATCCACCACAAAGTGTCCATTCTTTCCTACGAGAGAGCCATCGTCTATGACTGTGATCAACTCACTGGCCACCTTCTGCCCCAGCTTTCCCTTATACACAGAGAGCCCCTTTTGTACAAGGTCTGCCTCTAAGCCATGTCCAACAGCCTCGTGGATCATGGTTCCTCCCGCCTCTCCAGAGAGCACCACGGTAAATTGCCCCGCAGGGGCAGGCTTCGCAGAGAGCATCAAAAGGGCCCTCTTGGCGGACTTTTCCGCCACCAGCTCTGGGGGTGTTTCCTCAAAAATTTCAAAACCCTTTGTGCCACCTACAGACTCATAACCCCTCTGCAAGGTGTTTCCGTCGCTCGCCACCACCTCCACAAAAAAGACTACCCTCTTTTGTAGGTCCTCCGCCCACTCACCAAAGGAGTTTATTATCATTATGTCCCGGGTTTTGTCCATAAGGACTGCGAGCACTTGCTTTATCTTATCTCCGTAGCTCCTTGCCTTCTGGTTAGCCCTGTGCAAAAGCTCCGCCCTGTAGCTAAGGCTCATTTCATCCGGGTCTATAAGAGTTAAAGTCCAGCCCTTTATGTGCCTTTTACCTATGGCTACGGGTCCATGCCCCTGCCCCCTTGCCAAGGTCTTTGCAATCTCCAAAAGGTTTTCGTAGGTGATCTCCGTGGTGTAGCCATAATAGGTTTTCCCTCCCTTTATTAGCCTTATACCAACACCCTCTTCTTCTCCCCACTGAACCTTGTCAATCTTGTTGTCTTCTAATTGCATCCGGCAGGTGCGGGACCGCTCATAGAAGATCTCTCCATACTCTCCACCCTGGGAAAGTAGGTTAGAAAGTATATAGCCCGCCTTTTCCTTTATAAGTTCCTTTGCGCTCACGACCAATACCTCCCAAAGGTTTCTAAGGGTATGTTGGGCTCTGGGTTTATATCCTCTGGAGCGGTAATACCCCTTTTGAACCTCTCTATGCCCGCATAGGCAATCATCACCGCGTTATCGGTGGATAGCCTTGGATGGGGTATGTATGCGGAGATTATGCCCTTTTCTGTGAGCTTTTGAAATCTTTCCCTGAGCTCACTGTTAGCAGAGACGCCCCCTACCACAGCAACCCTCTTTACACCCGTGAGTTCTACTGCCTTCAGGAGCTTTGCCTCTAAAACGTCCAAAACCGCCCGCTGAAAGGATGCAGAAAGGTCCTCTTTGGAATAGTTCCCACCTTCTACGATCTTTCGTACTGCAGTCTTTAGCCCACTGAAGGACATGTTCAGGCTAGGATCATCAATCATCGGCCTGGGCAGTGGATACTTGGGCTCTCCCTGCCTTGCCAGACGGTCAATTATGGGACCTCCCGGGTATCCAAGTCCCATGAGCCTTGCCACCTTGTCATAACTTTCACCCACTGCGTCGTCCAAGGTGCCACCCAAGAACCTGTATTTACCAAATCCTTCCACCAGGTAAAGGTCCGTGTGCCCTCCAGAAACCACCAAAGCCAAAAAGGGCTCTTCAATGGGTCTTTCCACAAAGACAGAGTATATGTGTCCTTCTAAGTGATGGACGGGCACTAAGGGCTTTTTCAGGGTATACGCCAAAGCCTTTGCAAAGGACACACCCACCACCAAAGACAGGATCAGTCCAGGGGTAAGGGTAAAGGATATGAAATCTACCCTCTTTAGGTCAAAGCCAGTTCTGTCTAAAAGAACCTTAAGCAAGGGTAAAAGGTTCTTGGTGTGCTCTCTTGCGGAGAGTTCTGGGACCACTCCCCCGAACTGCTCGTGCACCTTTGCCTGAGATAGCAGAACCTCCCCTATAATACCTTCCTTATCTGAGTATATGGCCAGTGCAGTCTCGTCGCAGGAGGTTTCCACCGCCAAGGTAATCATAGGTTAGCCACCCTTTTGAGGGCTTGCCCGGACCTTATAAGTTCTATTGCCTTGCTCAGCTGGGGATCCTTCTCGGGAAGAAGTATCAATCCACTCTTGCCCTCCAATTTTTTCTGCCTTATGGCTTCTTGTAGTGCCTCTTCCTGCTTTTCGTCCATCGCTACCTGAACATCTGGAACTATGCCCCTGTTGTGGATGAGCCTACCCAAGGGTGTGTAGTAATAGGCTACTGTTAGCTTCAAGGCAGAGCCATCCTCCAAGGGTATTATGTTCTGAACAGAAGCCTTGCCAAAGGACTTTTCACCCAGTATGATCGCCCTTTTGTAGTCTTGGAGGGCACCCGCCACGATCTCGGAGGCACTGGCAGAACCCTTGTTTATGAGAACTATTACCGGAAGATTGTCGGGCACCACAGGCTTCCTTCTGGCAAAGTATTTTTGAGTTTCTCCGTTCCTGCCTCTTGTATAAACCACCAACTTACCCTCGGGGAGGAAAAGGCTTGCCACATTAACCGCCTCGCTGAGAAGCCCACCCGGGTCGTTCCTCAGGTCAAGGATAATACCTTTAACCCTTTTGGAGGTCAGTTCTTTAAGGGCCTTTTCCACCTGAACGCCAACATTTTCGTTAAACTGGGATAGCTTTATGTAACCCACATCTCCCAAGGTGGTCCACCTTACGCTCTCAATCTTTATAAGAGCCCTCTCAAGCTCTATCTTCATAGGTTTTTCCATTCCCTTCCTGTGTATGGTCAGCTGAACCTTTGTACCCACCTTTCCCCTTATCCTTTGCACCACATCTATAAGGCTCATGTTGGAGGTGTCCTCACCATCTATCTCAAGGATCACATCTCCGGGCTTTATGCCTGCTTTGAAGGCGGGCGTTCCCTCAATGGGCGATATTACAACAGGCCTTCCCTTTTCCATGCCGATCTCAATGCCCACACCACCAAACTCACCCTCCGTCTCCTGCCTGAAGCTCTCGTACTGTTTAGGAGTGAAAAAGGTGGAGAAGGGGTCCAGGGATTTGGTCATTCCGTTCAAGGCACCATATATGAGATCCTTTGTACTTACCGGTTCCACATAGTTTTCCTTTATGATTCGGAGAACATCGGTGAACATTCTTAGGTATTTGTATTCGTCCTCAGACTGCTTACCCTGGGAGGCAAAGCCAACTATAAAGCCAAGGGCAAAGGTAATTAAGGCTACACCAAAGATCTTAAATCTGTTCAGAGTACCCATGCTTTATAAAATATAACACCTACATCACCCCTGTATATTACTTTTTCACCGCCTCCGTTTCTTCAAGGTATCCCCTCAACACCACATAGCCCACCAGCCAATTGCCGTACCTCGGGAATATCAAATTCCTTTTTTCAAAGTTAAGGGTTCTGCCAATGCTGTCCAAAAGCATGCCACCCGCATAAAGATTATCCACACTGAAAACATCCTTTACTTTTTCTATCTGCTTTTTAGCCTTGTCCCTGAGCTCAGGCTTTAGCTTTGAAAGGTCAGGATTTAAAACTCTGTCTGTATTTTTAGGAATCGTCAGCGTGAAGTTTCTTATATCCGAACTGCTAAGCTTAACATAAGCCTCTTCAACCTGCCCCGGCTTTTGAAGAGTAGTTATAGCCCAAACTATGCCACCCACCAAGAAAACGTTCTGCCTGTTTAGATAAGCAGGGTTCTTTTGGGCTTCCCTTTTGAGCACAGGCTCCACCTCTTTACTCAAAACCTCCACCAACTCCGTTCTGAAATCTTTACCCTTGCTTGCCCTCTCCGTCAGGCTCACAGTCCCATAAGGAATTTCAAAGCTCCTCACGTTTATGGAGCCTCCCACATTTTCAAGGTATCCTATCTTTGTGTTTCCACTGCCTACATCCACAAAGATGGAGTTATAAAAATACTTGGGCGGAACAGCCCCCGCAATACCAAAAAGCACCTCATCCTTAACCGTCAAAAACTCCAACTTATAACCCGTGAGTTCCTCCACCCTTTTTGCCAACTCATCCCTGTTTTTCACCGAGGATATAGCACTACTTGCCACCACAAAAATGTTATCCCCGGGCACACCCCTTTCCTTTAGCTTTTCTATCAAAGTCTTAACCGCCTGTGCAGTTTCCTCTATACCATCCTTAGAAAAAGCTCCCGTCTCTTTTACCCCAGCTATTATGGTGGTGTTTATGCTTTCCCTAAAGACCTCCTGCAGGTCATAAAACTCATCCCCCTTAAGACCAATCCTGTAAGCCTGAGCCTTCACACCCTTTGACCCAATCTCCACACCACCGTATACAGCCACCCTTTGCTTTTCAAGTTCTTGTATATCAGAGAGGACTTCCTTAGCCTTCCCTTCCGCACCGATGGATTTATACAGATTATAGGCACGAGTGAGGTAATCTTTGGCAGTCTTTTTGTTTCCCTTGTCTTTGTATAGCCAACCAAGATAGTGATATGCCACAGCCTCCCAGTATTTATCACCAACCTTTTTTACACCCTCAAGACCTTCCAGAATATATTTTTCCGCCTTTTCGTAATCTTTCATTCTTCTGTATAACTCCCCAAGGTTAAGTTTCCACATAGAAGCTCTGTGATAATTCCCATACCTTTCTTCTACTTCTATCGCCTTTTGGAAGTATTCCACAGCCTTTTGATAGTTGCCTTTATTGCCATAGATAATAGCAATATTGTTGTAAGTGGTAGCTTTTTCTTTTTCGTCTGTTTTCAACCTTAAAGATTCTTCATAAAAGTCTAAAGCTTTATCTAATTCACCTTTTCTATCGTATATCACAGCGATGTTATTCAGGACTGACGCTTGCATGCTTTTGTTTCCCAAATCTCTTGCCAGACTTAGGCTTCTACTATAGTAAAGAAGTGCATCGTCCAAGTAGCCCATTCTATCGTAAATCAATCCAATTTGATTGTAGATATACATCAAGTCTTCTTTGTTTGAAGTTAAGCTTTCTGCCCTTTTCATATGCTCTAAAGCAAGTTTAAACTCTCCCACCATTCTATAGCTTATTCCCAAGCAATAATGTGCGTCTATGTTGTTTGGATACTTTTGAATAGCCCTCTTTCCAGCCTCTATAGCCCTTCTGTAGTCTCCAGCTTTATGGAAGTTATAGCACGCATCCACTTCTGGCTGGGCAAAGGCAAAGTTTTCAAAGGCAAAAAGGCTGAGGATGATGAAAAGAAGGCTTATTGCTCTTTTCATTGTTTAACCTCCTTTTATAGTCCTCTTTTTGGTTTTGCGGTTTCTTTGTCAAAGACCTCTTGGTCGCTCCTTTCTACTTCCCTTGCGGTGGGCGTGTGCTCGTAGATCAGATACATGCTCCGAGATACCCAAGGTGCTATTAAGCTCATTCTTACATCTCCAAAGTTCCACTCCGCTATACCATCTGCAAGATAAGGTCTTACATACCTTCTGGGATTGCCATACTTCTTCTTAAGTTGTTCGTAAACCATATAAAACTCTTCCTTTTCCATAGAAAGCGGAAAGAGGTATTCTATCTTGTATAGTTTTCCCTTGAAAAACCAAAAAGTAGCAGATACCAGATTATCTACGGGAAGTCTTCTAACAACCACTCCTTCTACATTGGGATTTACCACATCTCCCTTTATTACCTTATACCCTGAATCTACTACCCTTCCACCTTCCTTTGCTATAACGTTCATAGTCTCTTCCTTTGTGCTAATTCCCAACTTCAGACCAAAGGGCTCGGGCTTTTGCTGGGCAAAGGCAAAAAGGCTAAGGAAAACAAGCAGGGTAAAGGTCAGTAGTCTTTTCATGCCTCACCTCCTTCCTTTTTTATATACTTGCCACTGAATACAAACCACAGTATAAGCCCTACTATAGGCACAAAATACACTACTAAAAACCAAAAGACCCTATCACAGCTGTTTTTAAACTCCACATTGGCTATACGCACTATGGCATAAATCACAAGGGCTAAGTAGGCTAAGAATATAAGAGTTGCTAAGTCCATGGCTTCACCTCCTTATAGTTTTTATGAAACCAACTTTTGTTTAAAAATCTGACAAACACGCCATTTTTCCTTGATAAGCATTCTATCACTTTCCACCTTCCTGTTGATTTTGCTGTTGATTTTTCTTAGATAGTTCTACAAACCTTTGCCACTTTGCCTTATCAAACTTACATATAACTCCTCCTCTTGTATGGACAATTGTCTTATCAAGGTCGCAGAAGAGAAGGACTGCATAAAGTGGGTACTGTTCATTTCCCCAGCTTGGTGGAAAGAAGGCTAAGGTTTCTCCGTTATCACACTTGCTAAGGTCGTCATCCAAATCCTCAACCAAGCAGTAAATACGGTCTTTCTTTTCCTTGCTGGCGGTATCTGTCTTACCACAGGAAACCGCAAGGCTTAGGGCTATTGGCAAAGACATAAAAAGCAGGGTTCTTTTCATTTTACCACCTCCCTTGTGTGATTTTACATCTATTATAAAACCGCTCAACTTTGGATTTTCTGACAGGGTTTATAAAAACTTTCGTGATGTGCTAAACTTATCCTTTATGGATAGGAATTTTAAGCTTGTTGCCTTTGGTTTGCTGGCTTTTCTTTTGATCCTTTTGCTCTACATATCCTTTATGGATAAGAGAGAAGAAAGAGGGCATTTGTCCTCGGTGGTGGAAGAGGGTCTCAAAGGGAAAGCTCCAGGTGAAGAGAACAAAAAACTTCTTGAGGACGCCACAAAAAAGCTCTTTGAGTTAAACTTCTTAACCCTTGATGGTAAAGAGGTAAAGCTGTCTGATTACAAAGGTAAGGTTGTTTTGGTAAATTTTTGGGCTTCTTGGTGTCCTCCTTGCAAGGAGGAGATGCCCATCTTTGAAAAGGTCTATCAGAAATACAGCGACAAAAACTTTGTGATCCTTGCGGTGAATATGGACACATCCGAGGGTGCTATGAAAGAATTTTTGGAGAAAAACCGTTATAGTTTTCCCATAGTTAGGATAAAGGGAGAGGCAGGGCTGAACATTCCCGGGCTTCCTACCTCATACTTGGTGGATAAAGACGGTTCGGTGAAGAAGATAAGGCTCGGAGTTTACAGGGAGTTAGAAGAAGACCTCTCTAAGCTACTACAATGAAGGTTTGGTATTTTACCCATAGAGGAAAGGTAAGACAGAATAACGAGGATGCCCTGCTGGTGGGAAAAGAGGTTATAAGGAGGGAGGTTATGGAAGAACCTGCCTTTAAAGAGATGGAGGGAAGGCTCTTTGTGGTGGCGGATGGCTTGGGAGGGCATGCCAAGGGAGAGATCGCTTCTTATGAGGTTTTGAGGGTTCTTTCTGAGCTTGAGCCCTTTGATGAGAAAAGTTTGCACGATGCCCTTTGGAAGGCTAAGGAAACCCTTCTGGATTATGTTAAGAAGGAACCTTCTGCCTTTGGGCTTGGCACTGCCCTTGCGGGCGTGATCCTGGGAGATAAAGACATCATCGTCTTTAATGTGGGAGACTGCAGGGTCTATTTAAAGAAAGATGGAGATTTTGTAAAGGTATCAAGGGATCACACCCTGGTGGAGGACCTGATCATTGCGGGAAAGATAAGCGAAGAGGATGCCCGGTTTCATCCACAAAGGCACATTTTAACTTCGGCCATACTCGGAGACTACTCGGACTTTGAACTTTACACGAAGAGAATTCCTAAAAAGGAAACGGCCCTGTTAATATGCTCAGACGGCTTTTGGGAGGAGTTCAGCAAAGAGGAGATGAGATTTTTTGCAAGCCTTGAAGAGCCCGTTGATGCAATTTTTCAAGCCTTAAAGGAAAAACCCCAGAGGGACAACGTCAGCTTTATATACCTAAAGCTCTAAGCTAACTTCCACCGGCAAGTCCCGCAGGAGATTATACAGTTCCGTCTTTGGTTCTAACTTATACCTTGGGTCCGCTTGCATGAGCACGGTTTTACCGTTTAATCTGCACTCTATTAAAAGCTCCGCTCCCTTTTCAGAAAGGCATTGGCTAACCGCCCTGTGGAGGCTTTCCAACTCTTTGTCCGTCAGCTCCCTTTGAATCTTTATACGCACGTACTTTATCTTGCTTGAGAGAAACTCTTCTATGGAATAAATTTCCTTTGCGACGATCTTTAGGGTTTCTGTCTCTTGGTCTTCTACCAAGGTTCCATGTACCACCACAAGCTCATCATCCTTTAGCCTTTCTTTGTTTTCTTCGTAGATTTCAGGCCAAAGGACTACCTCACCAATGCCTGTTTTATCAATGAGATTAAAGACCGCATACAAGCTTCCCTTTGAGTTCTTCTTTACCTTCAGCTCCGATATTACGCCCGCAAAGGTATATTCGCCCTCCTCCAAGTCCTCTATATTTTCCAAAGGCACTACTTTTCCGTTAAGTAGCCTTTCGTATGGGTCCAGAGGATGCTGGGCAAGGTAAAAGCCAAGTACCTCTCTTTCATACTTGGAGTAGTCCTCTTGGACCTTTTGAGCTGTTTGAAAGAGCCCTCTTGTGGTATAGAGGCTGTCCTTTTCGGATAGCTTAGAGAGCATTTCCGCCCTTGACATTCCGGTAAAGTCAAAGGCACCTGCCTTTATTAGGGCTTCCAAGACCTTTTTATTCACCTTTACACTTTTAACAAAGTCCGCAAGGCTCTTCCACCTACCATTTCTCTTTGACACTATAAGCCTGGCGGTTTCCTCTCCCACACCCTTTATCCTTGCAAAGCCGAACCTGATCTTTTTCCTATCCTCTATGACAAAGTCTGCGTCGCTTTTGTTTATATCCGGTGGTAGTATTTGTATTCCAAAGTTCGTTCTTGCATCGTTTATTAGGTTTATAAACTTCCTGTCGGATTTTTCCATTGAGAACTTTACAGCAAAGAACTCCTCAGGATAGTACACCTTCATGTATGCGGTCCAGTAAGAAAGGTAGCCATAGGCTACGGAGTGGGATTTGTTGAAGGAGTAGCTGGCAAATTTTTCTATGTCTTCCCAAAGCTCTACGATCTTTTTCTCTGGGTAGCCCCTTTCAACTGCACCTTTTATAAATTTTTCCCTCATCTCCTGCATAACTTCCTTTTTCTTCTTTCCTATGGCTTTACGCAATGTGTCTGCTTCACCCGGAGTAAATCCTGCCAATATTTGGGACGCCTTCATTATCTGCTCCTGATAGACCCAAACACCGTAGGTTTCTTTTAAGATGGGCTCAAGTTCTGGGAATGGATACTCTATCGGCTCCCTTCCGTGCTTTCTGTTTATGTAGCTGTCCACCAGACCGCTTTTGAGTGGTCCAGGTCTGTATAGGGCTAAAACTGCCACTATATCGTCAAAGCTGTCCGGCTCAAGCCTCTTTAATAGGTTCTTCATACCGCTACTTTCCAACTGAAAGACGCCGGAGGTAAGTCCCTTCTTCAAAAGTTCATAGACCTTTGGATCATCCAAGGGAAGTTTTAAAAACTCTATCTCCTTTCCGTGCCTTTGTGCCACCATTTGACGTATCTTCTCAAGCTCTGTGAGGGTCTTGAGACCCAAGAAGTCCATCTTTACTAGCCCAACCTCTTCAAGCTTTACCATATCAAACTGGGTGGCGAGCTCTCCGTCATCGTAGTAAAGGGGTACAAGCTCCTCCAAGGGAACGGGAGATATAACCACGCCCGCTGCATGGAGGGATGTATGCCTTGTTAAGCCTTCCAAACGTAAAGCAATTTCCAAAAGCTTTTTAATCTCTGGGTTTTCTTGGGCAAGCTTTCTTAACTTCTTTGCGTTGATTTCAATATCGGTTCTGTGCTTTCCGTATTTTTCAAGGAGCTCCTCTATGGGTGTCAGTAGCATTTCCTCCAAGGATAGCCAAGTGCCTTGCACATCTCCCGGGGGTATGAGCTTCGCCAATTTGTCCGCCTCTGAGTAGGGAAGTCCCAAAGCCCGGGCGGTGTCCCTCAAGGTTTGCTTTGCCTTCATCACATTGTAGGTGATGATCTTGGCTGTGTTCTCTGCACCGTATTTTTCCCTTACATACTCCAATACCCTGTCCCTGTTTTCCATGCAAAAGTCCACGTCTATGTCTGGCATGGATACCCTTTCGGGGTTTAAAAATCTCTCAAAGAGTAGTCCGTGCTTTATGGGATCCACGTCAGTTATGCCAAGGGCAAAGGCAAGCAAAGAACCCGCCGCTGAACCCCTGCCCGGACCTACGGGAATTTTCTGTCCCTTAGCCCAGTTTATAAAGTCCTGCACAATCAGGAAATATCCCGCAAAGCCCATCTTTTCTACCACGCTGAGTTCATACTCAAGCCTGTCCCAGTATTCTTTGGAATCCTTGGCAAGCCCTTGCTCAATTCTCTGTCTAAGTCCCTTTACGGCAAGCTCCTTTAATAGCTCAGCCTCTGAGGAGTTTTCAGAAAAGCTTGGGAGAAGATAGCCTTTATTTTCAAGCACTTCAAACCTATCTTGGCACTTTTCGGCTACCTCCAAGGTGTTTAGCAAAGCCTTTTCCCATCCGTCAAACTTTCCTTTGAACCTCTCCCACATCTCCTGTGGGCTGGCAAAGTGTAGGTATTCGTTGGCGCATTTGAATTCGGTCCTTTGAAGCTCGTTCAGAGTTTTCTTCATCTGCACTGCCATAAGCACCTGATGGGCTATACGGTCCTCCGGCAGTAGGTAGTGGGCATCCCCTGTAGCTACGAGCTTAACTCCCAACTTCTTGCCTATTTCTATCAAATTCCTGTTGGCAACCTCCTGCTCCGGAAGTGAGTTTACCTGAAGCTCAAGGTACAGGTCTTCTCCGAATATATCCTTAAATTTCTTTACCCAATCCTCTGCCTTTTGGACATCTCCTATGCTGGCGTAATAAGTAGGCACACCTTTGAGGCATGCGGTTATAGCTATTAAGCCCTCCGAGTATTTTGAAAGGAGCTCGTAGTCTATTCTTGGTTTATAGTAAAAGCCCTCCTTGAAGGCAAGGGAAGAGAGCTTGTATATATTTTTTAGCCCCACGTCGTTTTTGGCAATCAGGATAAGGTGGTGATTGTATCTATCGGTAATGTTGTCCTCTGAGCCCTTACCTTTCCTGTCAAAGCGAGAACCCGTGGTAAAGTAGGCTTCCATACCCAAAAGGGGCTTTATACCATGTTCCTTCATGCTCTTGTAAAAGTCCAAGATCCCGAATAGGTTTCCGTGGTCTGTGATGGCAACTGCTGAGTAGCCAAACTCTTTAGCCTTGCTTGCCAGATCCTTTATCTTTATAGCCCCGTCAAGGAGAGAGTATTGGGTGTGCAGGTGTAAATGCACAAAGTCCGTCATGTTTATATAGCATAACCCAAAAGTGGTCCCCTCCAGTTAAAGCTCCAATACAATTATTATTACCCAATGGACTTAAGAGAATTGGAAAAAATTCAGTTAGACTGTTCAAAGAGGGTTGTCCTGGAGGATAGATTTGAGAAGCTTGAGCTGGTGGGTGGAATGGACCTGACCTTTGAAGACATAAAGAAAACACCCACCAGGGCTTGGGCAAGTTTGGTGGTGTTGGAGCTCAAAAGCCTAAGGCCCATCTATCAAAAGGTGGTGGAAGGCATGGTGGATTTTCCTTACATTCCTACCTTCTTAGCCTTTAGGGAAATGCCTTTGATGTTGGAGCTTTATAAGGAGGCAAAGGTAAAGGCAGATGTCTATTTTATAGACGGGCAGGGTATTGCTCATCCGAGGGGTTGCGGTATAGCGTCCCACTTTGGTGTGGAAACAAACACGCCTACTGTAGGGGTAGCAAAAACGATCCTGGTGGGAAAGGCACAAGAACCTCCCCCAAAGCGTGGAAGTTTTTCGCCCATCCACTACAGGGGAAGGGTGGTAGGTGCAGTACTCAGAACAAAGGACAACACTGCACCCATTTACGTGTCCCCAGGACACATGATCAGCTTGAACACTGCCCTTGAACTGGTTTTAAAGACATCTTTGTATCGCATACCGGAGCCCACCCGTCTTGCCCACAACCTTTTGCAAAAGGTGAGGAAGTCAGTATGAAAAGACATCCATGCATAAAAAGCTTTTTTGCCAACTATGTTCTCAAGCCCCTTTGCCCTGTGGTAAAGCCCGTCTTTAAAGCGGTCTTTAAGATAGAGGTCTTTGGCTTGGAGAATATTCCATCTGAGCCTTGCATAGTGGCGTCCAACCACAGAAGCCACTTGGACCCTCCCGTCCTGAACGCAGTATTTCCCGAGCCCTTGATATTTGTGGCAAAGGAGGAACTCTTTAAAATCCCCATCTTTGGCAAGCTGATCTCCCATATGGGAGCTATTCCAATAAAGAGAGGTGCGGGAGACGTGCAAGCTTTGAGCACAGTCCTTGAGCTTTTGGAGAGGGGCTGTAAGGTATGCATATTTCCGGAGGGCTCAAGGGCAGAGCCTGGACAGTTTCTCAGACCCAAGCCGGGCGTAGGCCTTTTGGCTATAAAGAGCAAAAAGAAAGTCCTGCCAGTCTATATAGATGGCACCGATAAGGTTATGCCAAGGGGCAAGAGCTTTCCAAAACTGGGAGCCAAAATAAGGGTGTTCATAGGAAAACCAAAAGATTATTCCCATGAGAAAAACTACAAGGAGGTAGCCATCAAAATAATGGAGGAAATAAAAGCTTTGAGTCATTTCAAAAACTAAGAATGGAGTTTATAATACCTTCCCTAATATGCACATATTAGTAACTGGCTGTGCTGGTTTTATAGGCTGGCGTGTGTCAAAAAGACTTTTGGAGGAGGGGCATCAGGTAGTAGGCATAGACAACCTCAACGATTACTACGATGTTAGACTGAAGGAATATCGCCTTGAAGACCTAAAGGCCCACAAAAATTTCACCTTTTATCAGGGAGACATAGAAAACCTTGAGTTTTTGGAGGGTGTTTTTAAGAAATACTCCTTTGATGCGGTGATAAACGAGGCTGCAAGGGCGGGAGTTAGGGCATCTCTGGAAAATCCCTTTGTTTATTTTACCACCAACGCCTTGGGCACTTTGAACCTTCTGGAGCTTTGCAAAAACTACGGTGTGCCAAAGTTTGTGCTTGCGTCCACCTCTTCCCTTTACGCGGGACAGCCCATGCCCTTCAAAGAGGACCTGCCGGTCAATACACCCATTTCTCCCTACGCCGCCTCAAAGAAATCTGCGGAGGTAATTGCCTACACCTATCACTACCTCTATGGCATAGATGTTTCTGTGGTTAGATACTTTACCGTCTACGGTCCTGCGGGAAGGCCGGATATGAGCGTTTTTAGGTTCATAAAGTGTATCATGGAAGAAAAACCTTTGGAAGTCTTTGGAGATGGTTCTCAGAGCAGGGATTTTACTTACATAGACGACATTGCGGAGGGGACCATATTAGCCCTAAAGCCCTTGGGCTATGAAATAATAAACCTTGGCAACAACCAACCTCACAAGTTATCGGAGGTGATAGGGCTTATAGAAAAGTTCACGGGCAAAACCGCGAGAGTAGAAAACAGGGAGTTTCATAAGGCGGACCTAAAGGCTACCTGGGCAGACATAACAAAGGCAAAGGAGCTTTTGGGCTGGCAATCAAAGGTTTCCTTAGAAGAGGGCATCAGGCGAACTGTTGATTGGTTTAAAGAAAACTGGCATTGGCTTAAGGATATAAAGCTATGAAGGTTTTAGTGACTGGAGGGGCTGGCTACATTGGTTCCCACATGGTAAAGCTTTTGGTGGAAAAAGGACATGAGGTTTTAACCTTTGATAACCTTTCCAACGGTCACGAGTGGGCAGTCATAAACCGCCAGTTAGTGGTGGGAGACCTTTTGAACTACAAGCAGATAGAAGAGGTGCTTTTGGACTTCAAACCCGATGTGGTTATGCACTTTTCCGCAAAGGTGGTGGTGCCTGAAAGCGTGGAAAAGCCCTTGCTTTATTACGAGAACAACTTTTACGGCACGTTGAACCTATTGCAGGCTATGAAGAGGGCAAAGGTAAAGTATTTGATCTTTTCCTCCACTGCGGCAGTTTATGGTATTCCCGAGAGGGTTCCCGTCAAAGAAACAGACCCTACAAACCCTATAAGTCCCTACGGCTGGAGTAAGCTATTTTCGGAGCAAGCTATAAAGGACTTTGGAAGGGCAGAAGGTATAAAGTATGGAATACTCAGATACTTCAACGTGGCGGGTGCAGACCCAGATGGGAAAATAGGACAGGTGAGCAAAAATCCCACACATCTCATCCTAAGGGCGCTGAAGACCGCAAAGGGTGAGTTGCCTTACATAGAGGTTTATGGCACAGATTATCCAACCCACGACGGGACAGGAATAAGGGACTACATCCATGTAATGGACCTTTGCCAAGCCCACTTGGATGTTCTGGATTACCTTATGAACGGTGGAGAGAGCGATGTGTTTAATGTGGGCTATGGAAGGGGCTACTCGGTGTTGGAGGTTATAGAAACTGTAAAAAAGGTGACGGGCGTAGACTTTAAGGTGGTCTATGCGGACAGAAGACCGGGAGACCTTCCTCAGGTGGTGGCTGATGCCACAAAGCTAAAAACTCTGGTGGGATGGACTCCCAAATACGACGACCTGGAGTTCATAATCAAAACCGCATGGAATTGGGAGAAGAACTATACTTATAAGGCATGTTTGTGATAAACTATGTTCTTGAGCACCTTGGAATAAAAGCTTAGGAGCATAAGATGGAACCTTTGGGAGATAAGTTTAGGGCGTTGGCGGAAGCCATAGAAAGGGAATCCGTCTTGGTGCACAGGGCTGCACTCATTGACGGATACAGAGACATATACAAGTTTTCAAACTTGGGCATAGATAAGCTTATTAAAAAAGCTACCGAATACGGTGGAAAAAAGGGTGCCAAAATCCTAAAGGAAAGGTACGGAGTGATAACCGACCGGTTGGACGAGGCTTTGGAAATTCTAACGGTGATCGCAGAATCCTCAAGGCTTATAGATGTTTTTGAGTTTGACATAGATGCCATGGAAATAAGGGTGGAGGGTTCCATCTTAGTGGAGGCGGTGGGAAGTAGTAAAAAGCCCGTCTGTGAGCCAATGGCTGGCTTTTTTTCCGGCTTTTTAAGTGAGCTTTTGGGTAAAAAAGTAGAAGTAAAAGAAACCGCATGCGCTGCGCAGGGACACGAAAAGTGTATTTTTAAAATATCTATTAAAGAATGAGTGTGCTAAAGGTTAGGACTACCAAAAGGACAAGTTTTGTGAATATAACTCATATGGTCAAAGAAGAGGTTAAAAAATCAGGGGTAAAATCCGGTCTTTGTTTGATATATGTACCTCATACTACCTGTGCGGTTTTTATAAACGAGGGGGCGGACCCGGATGTGATAAGGGATATTTCCTATGCTTTAGAAAGGCTGATCCCTTGGAGCGATCCAAACTACGCCCACGCAGAAGGAAACTCCGCTGCCCACATAAGGAGCAGTATAATAGGCAACTCAAGGGTGGTACCCATAGAGGATGGAGAGCTTACCCTTGGCACTTGGGAGTCCATATTCTTGGCAGAATTTGACGGTCCAAGGGAAAGAAAGATTATAATAAAGGTTATCCCATGCTAAAGGAAGATGTGGTAGAAAAGGTTGCCCAGTTGGCAAGGTTGAAGCTAACAGAGGAAGAGAAAGAAACCATAGGAAAACAACTTCTGAGTATATTGGAGTTTGTTAATCAGCTGAACGAGGTTAACACAGAGGGAGTGGATGCGGTGTGGTATGGACAGGAGGGAACACCTCTGAGGGAAGATATTCCCAAAAGGGAGTTTTCCCAGGAGAAAGCTTTGGCGAACGCACCCGAAAGGGAAAATGGCTTTTTTGTGGTGCCAAAAATACTTGAACTTTAATCCCAGAGTGTTAAGATTAAAACTTATGATAGAGGAACAGCAAAAGGAAATTTTGGAAAAGAGGAAAGCCTTAGAAAGTGCGTTAGCCTCCATAGAGAGGCGCTTTGGTAAAGGTAGCATAATGCCACTGAGAAGTGCGGAAAGGGTAAAGGTGGAGGCTATTCCCACAGGCTCCCTTGCCCTGGATATAGCCACTGGTGTGGGCGGAATACCCAAGGGTAAGATAATAGAAATTTTTGGACCAGAGTCTTCGGGCAAGACAACTTTAGCCTTGCATGTGATAGCGGAAGCCCAAAAGAGAGGTGGCATTGCGGTTTTCATAGACGCAGAGCATGCCCTTGATCCCAAGTATGCCCAAAAAATCGGGGTTGATTTGGATAACCTCTACATTTCTCAGCCAGATTATGGAGAACAAGCCTTAGAAATAGCAGAGAGTCTGCTCAGAAGCGGGGCGGTGGATGTGATCGTGATAGACTCCGTGGCTGCGCTGGTGCCAAAGGACGAGCTGGAGGGAGAGATCGGAGAAGCCCATGTGGGAAAGCAGGCAAGACTGATGGCTCAGGCACTCAGAAAGCTAAAGAGCTTAGCCCACAACGCCAACGCTGCGGTAATATTCATCAACCAGTTGAGGGAAAAGATCGGTGTTATGTTTGGAAACCCAGAAACCACGCCCGGTGGAAGGGCTCTGAAGTTCTTTGCGGACATGAGGTTGGACGTTAGAAGGATTGGAGACGCAAAGGAAGGGGATAGCAGAATAGGTAGCAGGGTAAGGGTAAAGGTGGTGAAGAACAAGCTGGCACCACCCTTCAGAGAGGCAGAGTTTGACATGATATACGGAGAGGGAATATGCAAGCTATGCGACCTCATTGATACCGCATCAGAGTTGGGTGTTATCAAGAAAAGCGGAGCGTGGTATAGCTACGGAGAGATAAGGCTTGGACAAGGTAGGGACCAAGCAAAGAAATTTTTGCAAGAAAACCCTGAACTTGCCCAAGAGATAGAAAAAAGGGTAAGGGAGGTGGCAAAGATTGCTGGCACTGATACTCAAGAGGGCGGTTGAGCTTGGCGCATCGGACATTCATTTAAAGGTTGGTTCTTTACCCGTACTGAGAATCAAGAAGAAAGGCTTAGTCCGTATGGAGGATGTTCATCCTATAGATGATAGGATGATGGCAAGCTTTGTGGAAGAGATCATAGGAAAAAACGTGAAAAAAATGGCCGAGTTTGAAGAGCTGGGCGAGACGGACACCTCTTACTCCCTAAGGGGCGTATCAAGGTTTCGTGTGAATATATACAAACAGAGGGGCTCCATAGGTATGGCCTTTCGGGTTATACCTTATTCAGTGCCTCCCTTTGAATCTTTAAACCTGCCCGAGGTTATGAGAAGGATAGTTTTGGAAAACACAAAAGGCCTAATATTGGTTACGGGTCCCACAGGTTCAGGGAAATCTACAAGCATAGCCTCTCTGATCAATGAAATAAACCTTAGGAAAGAAGCTACCATAATCACCATAGAGGATCCAATTGAATATCTCTTCAAAGACGAAAAGAGTTATATAGTCCAACGGGAGGTGGGAATAGACACCTCTTCCTTTGCGAAGGGGCTAAGGGCTGCACTCAGAGAGGACCCGGATATTATATTTGTAGGTGAGATAAGGGATACAGAGACCGCCATGATAGCCCTTCAGGCTGCAGAGACGGGACACTTGGTTCTTTCCACCTTGCACACTCTGGATGCAAAGGAGACAATAAACAGATTTATCGGGCTGTTCAACTTAGAGGTTAGGGAGCAAATAAGGGTTCAATTAGCGGAGACTTTGGTGGCAGTTTTTTCCCAAAGGTTGGTGCCAAGGGCGGATAGAACGGGTGTTGTTCCTGCGGTGGAGGTTTTGATAAACACCGCATCAATCAAGGAGTGCATTTTAGATCCCACGAAGACTGATGAGATCCCAATGCTACTAGAGAAAGGAAGACCTGTTTATGGCACACAGACCTTTGACCAACACCTAGAAGAGCTATACAGGAAGGGCATCATAGATTTCAACACCGCTATCGCTTACGCCAACAAGCCTACGGATATGGAGATCAAGCTAAAAGGTATTTCTGCCGGTGGAAGGGGCTACTTCTGATGAAAATAGCCATAGATGGACCCTCCGCCAGTGGCAAAAGCACCATTGCAAGACTTTTATCCCAGAGACTTGGAATTCCGTACTTAGAAACGGGGCTTCTTTACAGATTCTTTGGTTACATAGCCTATAAAAGGGGAACCATAGAACTACCACCGGATGAGCTTTTTAAAGAGGATTTCAAGGTTGTTATTGATGTGGGAAAAACCGAAGTGTATTGGAAGGGAAAAAGGCTATCTGAGGAATTAAGAGGAGAGGAGGTGGGAAGGTATGCATCCCTTTTGGGAGAAGTGCCCGCCTTTAGGGAAAGGATGATAAAGTTTTTTAGAGAGTTGGTGGGGTCTTCCCAAGTGGTAGGTGAGGGCAGGGATGTGGGCACCCACATATTCCCACAGGCGGATTACAAATTCTTCATCACCGCGTCGCCAGAGGAAAGGGCAAGGAGGAGATACTTGGAGCTAAAGGAAAGGGGTATGGATGTTTCTTATGAGGATATTCTAAAAGCCATCCAAGAGAGGGACTACAGGGATGCCAACCGCCCGCTGTATCCTTTCAAACCCGCAGAGGATGCCCTTATAATAGATACCACCAACAAAAGGGTGGAAGAGGTGCTTGAATACATACTCAGCATAATCAAGGAAAGATGAGCCTGAGAAAGCTAATCGCCACTGCAAGTGCATTAAGGGAGCTTGGCTTTGACGAGGTTTATATAACGGAAGATACAACGGAAGAAAAGCGTGAAGAGCCTATCAAGGAGGAAAAGGAAGATAAGGCTGAGCTTTTGAGGAAGCTTTACCAACAGATGGAAGAGGAAAGAAAATGTATTCTCTATGAAGGTGCCAGTGGCTATGTTTTCGGAGAGGGAGACCCAAACTCCCCGGTGGTCTTTATAGGGGAGGCGCCCGGAGAAGAAGAAGACAAGCTAAAAAGACCCTTTGTGGGAAGGGCAGGACAGTACTTAAACAGCAAATTGGAACAGGTGGGGCTAAAGAGGGAAAAGGTTTATATCACCAATGTGGTAAAATCAAGACCACCCGGAAACAGGACGCCCACAAGGGAGGAGATGATGACCTGCCTTCCTTATCTTAGAAAGGAGATAGAAATAATAAAACCCAAGCTTTTGGTTTGTCTGGGCTCAACCGCCATGAAGGGCATTCTTGGGAAGGAGTATCCTATCACTAAATACAGGGGACAGGTCTTCCCATACCCTTACAACCCAAGCATAAAGGTTTTCTTGACTTATCATCCCGCTTATGTGCTAAGAAATCCCTCCGCCGACAAAGAATTCACAGAGGACTTAAAAAAGGTAGTTCAGCTCATTTCTCAAGCCTGATCTTTAAAAAGCCATCCTCCAGCTTGGCACCCACCGGCTCATAATCCCTTAACTTTCTTGGAAGCATTATGTGGCTTTTGAAGTTTTTCCACCGCACCACAATTTCTCCGTCGCTCTTTATAACAGAAAGACCCTCTTTGCTCAAAAAGGGACTTCTTAGCTTTACGATGTATCCGTCGCCTTCCTCTATGAATTCATAGGGTTTTTCTTTGAAGAAGACCGTGGAAGGGTCCCTGTCTCCGTATATGAGGTCCGCAAGGATGCTGAGCCTTTCCTCGCCAACCACCTCATCCTCCATCAGGGGCACTTTAAAGATGGGTATGGGGTAAAACAGGGCTTCCATCTCTTCTAAGTATTTCTTTTGGGTTATGACCCACTTGGACATGCTTTCGCACTCGCTTAAAACGGGTGGCAACACCTTATTGACTACAACCGCATCCACATTCACACCAAAGAGGTTGAAGTATAGCATAGCCCTTTGGCTCTCTTTTAGAACCATCTTTTCTGGATTAGCCACAAGCCTAACGGAGGTTATCTCTGGGTCTATGAGTATCTCATCCACACCTTTTAGCTTTTCGTAGAAGTTTTCAAGGGCTTTGAAGTACTCATCATCGGGCAGTGGCACATCGGTGAGCCTTTGGGCAACAGGCCTTGCTATCTTCATTACGGTTCTTTCCACCTTGAAGATCTTTTTCATATACCACTTTAGAACAGTGGGCATAGAAACAAAACGCAGAGACTCACCAGTGGGCGGAAGGTCCAAAATAAGCACATCAAACTCCTTTTCCCTGTAGTATTTATTCACATACAGAAGACTGGTAACCTCCTCCATACCGGGTAAGATGGCAAGCTCCTCCGATACGATCTCACTCAGCCCAGTGGTATTAAAGAGCAGTTCCAAAAACCTATACACATCGCCCCAATACCTGTCTATCTCCTCCTGCACATCTATCTCTTGGATGTAAAGATTGTCGTTGATCTTTATGGGTAGTCCCTTTGCTTTGATCTTTTCTTCCTCCGGGATGTCAAAGGAGTCTCCAAGGCTGTGGGCTGGGTCCAAAGAGACCACGATGGTTTTGTAGCCAAGCTTTGAGAGCCTGTAGCCAGTAGCAGCAGAAACCGTAGTCTTTCCAACACCACCCTTTCCGGAAAACAGAATAATTCTCATAGGGTAAAAATATAATCGCTTCAGTTTTTCCTTTTGATGGCAGATTTTGACCGAAGAGGTGTTATAATTATTCCCTAAGTGAAAGAGAGTTTGAGGGTCCAACTTGGACCCTTGTCAACTTGGCAACTGAATATGGGAGTGGTGTTTTTATTTTGAAGATCTCAATTTTGATAGGGAGAAAGTTTTGATTTTCAAGCTTTTGGAGGGATAGTCTCACCGTAAAGTCGTAATTATGTAATGCCGTAATGCCGTAATTATGGTCGGTGGCGGAAAGCGTTGAGAGACAAGGGTTTAAATTTAACAATAACAGACTCAACTTTGCATGATCTCGGATTTCGGAAAATTAACTTCATTTGAAAGGGGTACCCTCTTGACAAAATTATTGATATGTCTTATTTTAGTTAATGTGGTCGTTTGGGGTTCCTAATGTACCGTGTGGAGTTGAAAGTATTCCGTTGGTTTAGGTTCTTAGCTATTTTGAGATGTTCCTAATGTACCGTGTGGAGTTGAAAGTGGTTGTTTGAGGGTGTGGGATGGCTTGGGTTGAGTATGTTCCTAATGTACCGTGTGGAGTTGAAAGTTGTATAACCTAATTCAAACGGAGCAAAGTATGGAACTGTTCCTAATGTACCGTGTGGAGTTGAAAGCCGCATATTTCCATATAGCTGGGAATGTCCATCCAATAATAGGGTTCCTAATGTACCGTGTGGAGTTGAAAGTAAACTAAGTTAAAAACCTGACTCTCATCACATTGCTGGGGTTCCTAATGTACCGTGTGGAGTTGAAAGTCAGAAACTCCTCAAGTCTGAAGGCGCCCTTCTCGTCGTAGGTTCCTAATGTACCGTGTGGAGTTGAAAGTTGTGATTTACTGCAATATAAAGCTTACAGAATACCGGTTCCTAATGTACCGTGTGGAGTTGAAAGATCCCTGTCTCGTCTATTGCAACTTTGCGGGCGTATGGTTCCTAATGTACCGTGTGGAGTTGAAAGTTGTGATTTACTGCAATATAAAGCTTACAGAATACCGGTTCCTAATGTACCGTGTGGAGTTGAAAGTCAAGGTCTGGCATTTGCACTCTTACTCTTGCGGTCTTTTCGTTCCTAATGTACCGTGTGGAGTTGAAAGTGCGTCTTTGTCTTGAACCTTGCCCACCTCTTCTATGTTCCTAATGTACCGTGTGGAGTTGAAAGGAACCAGTATCAATGCTAACGCCCTGAAGAACTCTAAGTTCCTAATGTACCGTGTGGAGTTGAAAGAATCACGCCCGTACAAGCCTCTACTTACGACTACTTTTTGTTCCTAATGTACCGTGTGGAGTTGAAAGCAAGCTTTGTTATCATCGTAGCACACAAAAAGAAGCTTTGTTCCTAATGTACCGTGTGGAGTTGAAAGCAAGCTTTGTTATCATCGTAGCACACAAAAAGAAGCTTTGTTCCTAATGTACCGTGTGGAGTTGAAAGTAGGATGGTGGATAAGACTTCTGCCTTGTCCGTTAGGTTCCTAATGTACCGTGTGGAGTTGAAAGCTCAGAAACGCCACAAAAGCCTCACCTAAACGAAGGTTAGTTCCTAATGTACCGTGTGGAGTTGAAAGCAGGTCGCTGGTGGCCGTGCGGGTGCATTATCGGGCGTTCCTAATGTACCGTGTGGAGTTGAAAGAAAAGTTGGAATTGAGTAATGATATAATTCTTTTGCATGAGGCATCTATTCGGGAGTTTAGTGTTGGTGTTGGCTGTGGGAGTAGCTTTTGGTTCCGATTGTGTGCCAAGGCTCAGTGTAGAAGAAGCGAGCAGGCAGGCAAGTCAGTATGTAGGGAGGGTTCTGTCTGTTAATCTTTCTAAGAACAAGAAGGGAGAGTGTTATTACAGGGTTAGGGGAACGGAGGGCACTGCGGTTATAGATGCCAACGATGGAAAGCTTTTGAGGTTTTACAGAAAGAGAGATTAAGGCATCCAAGGGTAATTTACACGTAGTCCGATTTCACAAAAGAAACTATATTTAATCTTTATGATTTTGGAAAAATACACTGGACCCATAGACCTTAAGTATATGACCTACGAGGAGCTTGAAAAGCTCGCCGAGGAAGTAAGGGACTACATCCTTGATGTTACCGCAAAAAACGGAGGGCATGTGGCACCGGGGCTCGGTGTGGTGGAGCTAACAATAGCCCTGCTGAGAGTTTTTGACCCTCCAAAGGATATTATAGTTTGGGATATAGGGCATCAGGCTTACCCTTGGAAGATCCTAACGGACCGCAAAGATAAATTCCCTACTCTCAGACAGTATGGAGGCATCTCTGGCTTTTTGAGAAGGGAAGAGAGCCCATACGATGCCTTTGGTGCGGGGCATAGTTCCACATCCATCTCTGCGGGTTTGGGTTTTAGGGTTGCCAAGGACCTTTTAAAGAGGGATGGCTATGTGGTTATGGTCATAGGCGACGGTGCAATGACTGCGGGTATGGCTTTTGAAGCCCTCAACAATGCGGGGCATCTCAGACCAAATAAGTTTATAGTCATCCTCAACGACAACGAAATGTCCATATCTCCCAACGTGGGGGCAATATCCACTTACCTTAGCAAGATCATAAGCGGGCGTTTTGTTCAAGAGACACGCCAAAAGATAAAGCGTTTGGTTCAACATCTGGGAGGTCCCGCGGAGAGGTTTATGAAGCTAACGGAGGAGTTTTTAAAAGGTCTGATCTCACCGGGTGTAATATTTGAGGAGCTGGGCTTTAACTACATAGGACCCATAAACGGACATGATCTGCCCGCACTGGAAAGCACTTTAAAGAATGTGAAGGAAATTGAGGGACCTGTTCTTTTGCATGTATACACCAAGAAGGGCAAAGGCTACAAGCCTGCAGAGAAGGACCCGGTTACATGGCACGGAGTGGCACCCTACAAGAGAGAATCGGGCGAGTTTATAAAGAAGCCTTCTCCTCCCACCTGGACTTCCGTTTTCGGAAAGGCAATCGTGAAGATGGCGGAGATGGACGAAAAGGTGGTGGTGATAACTCCAGCCATGAAGGAGGGCTCTGGGCTTGTGGAGTTTGCGGAGAAGTTTCCCAACAGGTTCTTTGATGTGGGCATCGCGGAACAGCACGCGTGCACCTTTGCGGGTGGCTTAGCAGCGGAGGGTCTAAAGCCCGTAGCATGCTACTATTCCACCTTTTTGCAAAGGGCGTATGACCAGGTTATACACGACATAGCTTTGCAGAAATTGCACGTGGTCTTTGCCATAGATAGGGCTGGTTTGGTGGGCGAGGATGGTCCAACCCATCACGGCGTCTTTGACCTTTCTTACCTGAGATGCATACCAAACATGATTGTCTGCGCTCCAAAGGATGAACAGGAGCTCATAGACCTTTTGTACACCGGTTTAAATCAGAACCTTCCCTTTGCCCTCAGGTATCCAAGGGGACCAGCCTACGGCGTGCCCACCGGTGATCCAAAGCTAATACCCGTAGGAAGCTGGGAGGAACTTTTGGAAGGGGAGGACGGTGTTATACTGGCGGTGGGCTATCCGGTCTATCAAGCCCTAAAGGCGGCGGAGGAGCTCAAAAAGGAAGGCATAAGGCTTGGAGTTGTCAATGCCCGCTTTGTAAAGCCTATGGACGAGCAAATGCTGCTGGACCTCTGCAGTAGGTATGACCTTTTTATAACAGTGGAAGACAACACGGTGGTGGGTGGCTTTGGCTCCGGAGTGCTTGAGTTTCTCTCTAATAGAGGTATTCTCAAGAGGGTGATCACTTTGGGTATTCCAGATAGATTCATAGAGCATGGCAATCAAAACCTTTTGAGAAACTTGGTGGGCATAGACGCAGAGGGCATAGCAAGAAGCGTAAGGAAAGCCCTAAGAAGAGTGCTTTAAACTTATACTTATGCTCTTTGGTTCCCTCTCCCTCTACTTTGTTGCCACTCTTTTGGGTGTGTGTGCCCTTTTTAAAAGACCTCTCTGTGGTCTTTTGTCTGTGTTGCTGATGCTACCTGCCTTTGGCTTGTATTTCTTTAGCCTTTTCTACAGCTACCTTAGAGAAAAAACCTTTCCCTTGGGGGACCCTTACGGTTTTATATCCTTCCTTGGAAATCTTTTTGTTCCTACCTTTCTTTTTTTGACGTATAAGTACAGAAACCTCCTGGGCTTTGCCCACTTGGTGGCTTTTGTGGGATTTTTGGCTACACTCTTTGCCTTGCCCTCTTCACCCTCTCCTTACAAAAGTACCCTTTATGGTCTTCATCTTCTTTTTGCATCCCTTAGCTATCTTTTTGCCCTAATGGGGGGACTTTCCGCCTTCCTCAGGCTTATCTTGGAGAGGCGCCTAAAAAAACATGTCTTTTTTCAGGCTTATGTACCTTTGGATAGTTTAAGAAGGGCAGAAAGGCTCTCTATAAACTTAGCCTTTTTGGGATTTACCTTTACCCTTATTTTTGGAAGCTTATGGGCACGCACCCAATTCGGAAAGCATTGGATAGATGACCCAAAGCTCATAACCACCCTATTGCTCTGGTTGTATTATGCGTTGCTTTCTCATCTAAACCTTTTGAAAAAACTCAAACCCAGAAGGTTCTCCGAGGGAGTTATCCTTGGCGCGATTTTTTCTTTGATCAATCTATTCTTTGTAAGGCACAACTTTTAACGATGATATAATAGGATAGCATGAAAAACATAGTGATCACTCCAATAACCTTTGAGCCTGTTTATGCTCAGCAGGTGGAGATTGTAGAAAGAAAGGGGACTGGACACCCAGATACTATATGTGATTACTTGGCGGAGGAGCTCTCCGTTGCCCTATGCAAGTGGTATCAGGAAAACTTCGGGGCAATTATGCACCACAACGTGGATAAAGCCCTCTTGGTGGGTGGTAGGGCAGAGCCCGTCTTTGGTGGAGGAGAAGTAATAGAACCCATAGAAATTTACTTGGTTGGAAGGGCTATTTTGGAAAAGGATGGTAAGGAACTTGAAAACGTGCAGGAATTTGTTCAAAATGTAGTTGAAAAGTGGATTTCTGAAAATTTAAGGAACTTGGATCCTAAAAAACATATAAAGGTGTACGCAAAGTTAAAACCTGGTAGCAAGGACTTGGTGGAACTTTTTGAAAGATTTCAAAAGAAGGGAGAGGTTCCTTTGGCAAACGACACCTCCTTTGGGGTAGGCTTTGCACCCTTCGATGACTTGGAGAGGGCGGTTTATCAAACAGAGCGGTTTTTAAACTCTTCAGAAATCAAGGAGGAGCACCCAGAAATAGGGGAGGATATAAAGGTTATGGGGGTGAGGTTCGGAGAGAAAATAAGGCTAACCGTTGCCCTTGCCTTTGTGAGCAAATACATAAAGAACGAAGACGAATACTTTGCTAAAAAGGAGGAAATTTTAAGGAAAACCAAAAACTACATACAGGAGCTTTTGGGAAGGGAAGTGGAACTCTTCATAAACACCGCAGACACAAAGGGTAGCGTTTATATAACCGTCACGGGCACCTCGGCAGAGCAGGGGGACGATGGACAGGTAGGAAGAGGCAACCGGGTTAATGGTCTTATTACTCCCTACAGACCCATGAGCTTGGAAGCGGCGGCAGGCAAAAACCCAATATCCCACATAGGTAAGATCTACAATACGGTAGCCAAGAAGATCAGCGAAAGAGTGGTGGAAGAGATCGAAGAGGTTGAGGAAGCGTACTGCTACATCGTTTCCCAGATAGGTAAGCCTATCAACGAACCACAGGTCTTGGATGTGAAGATAAGGACTAAAAAGAACCTAAGCGCCATCCAAGAGCTCGCACGTAAAATAGCGGAGGAAGAGTTGGAACGTATGCCAGATGTCTGGAAGGGCTTTTTGGAGCGTAGATACTCTGTAGCCTAAAGCTTTAGCTTCTTCTGACATTCCTCGCAGAAAAACCTGCCCTTTTGGTCTACCTCAAGGACGGAGTTTGAAAAGTTCATAACACATCGGGGGCTATTGCAGTGCAAAAGTCCAAAGGTGTGCCCAAGCTCGTGGTTGAGTTCTTTAAAAGTCCTTTCAAAAAGCAATCTTTCATCGGGAGTTTTTAGCCTGTAGATGCTAACAAGGGCGCACCTGCCATTTAGTTCTCCCACTCCAAATACAAAGTTCAAGCCTTCCTCGTAAAGGTCTACATCAGTTATACCCACCACCTTTAGCATGTTGGGTAAATGCACTGCCTTTATGCGTTCTAAAAGTTTGCTGGCGGAGAACTGTCCTCTGTGTGGATTGTAGGCGCTCTTGTAATAGACGGGGACATCCGAAATCCGAACTTCAAAGCCAAAAACCTCCTTTACATTTTTCGCACAGGCAAGCAAAAGTCTCTTTTCCACAGAACCCACCGCAATAAGATAGATAAACATTGGGTTTCTAGTTTAAAATAAATAGCCCTGTGGAAGTCAAGGTAGGCATAGTTGGATGCGGGGTAGTTGGGACTGGCACCGTTGCCCTGCTTTTGGAAAACGCAAAGGTCATTGAGGAAAAAACGGGCATCAAGCTTTCCATAAGCAAGGTTGCGGACAAAGACTGGAGCAGACCTCGGGAGTACGAGGTGCCCTCCACCCTAAGGACCACCGATTACAGAGAAGTTATAGAAAGCTCGGACATAGTGGTGGAGCTGGTTGGGGGTAAAGACTTTGCCAAAAGGCTCCTCTTGGAAGCCCTTGAGAGGGGAAAGCACGTAGTCACTGCCAACAAACACCTGCTGGCGGAGGATGGAGAAGAGATATTCAAAAAAGCCAAGGAAAAAGGGCTTATGGTGGGCTTTGAGGCGTCGGTGGGCGGTGGAATACCCATAATAAAAGCACTGAGAGAAGGGCTTGTGGGAAACAGGGTGCAGAATATCTACGGCATCCTTAACGGCACCACCAATTACATACTTACCCAAATGTTAGAGCAGGATGTTAGCTTTGACACTGCCCTTAAGAGGGCTCAGGAGCTCGGATACGCGGAGGCGGACCCTTCTTTGGACATAGACGGATGGGATTCTGCCCATAAGATAACCCTTTTAGCCTTCGTTGGCTTTGGAAAACTCTTTCCCTTTGAAGAGGTCTATGTAGAAGGCATAAGGAACATAGACCTCTTGGATGTGGAGCTGGGAAAAGACTTGGGCTACACTTTGAAGCTCTTAGCCATAGCCAAAAGGATGGATTCGGAGGTTGAACTGAGGGTGCATCCCACCTTTATTCCCTCCGATAACCCACTGGCTAAGGTCTCCGATGTATACAATGCAGTTTTGGTGGAAGGGGATTTTGTGGGAAAAACCATGTTTTACGGGAGGGGTGCGGGCTCAAAACCTACCGCCTCTGCGGTGGTGTCGGACATAGTGGATATTGCCAAAAGTATAGGCTCCTGCAAAAGTCAAAGTTGGCTTTGGGAAAGCAAAGAAGGGTTTAGAATAAACAAAAACTTTTACAGCAGGTATTATCTGAGGTTTGATGTGCCCGATAGGCCGGGAGTGTTGGCAAAGATTGCAAATGTCCTGGCAGAATATCAAATTAGCATAGCCTCCGTTTTGCAAAAGGAAAAGGTCTGCAAAATGGCGGGCAGAGAGGGGCAACCTATAGTGCCACTGGTGATCCTTACCCACAAAGCCTATGAGATGGACATGCAAAGGGCTATAAGGGAAATCCAACAGCTACCCGTGGTGGAAGGAAAGCCTGTTATCATAAGAGTTGAGGAGGAAGCCTATTGAAGCTTTTGGCACCCTCAATACTGTCTGCGGACTTTTACAGGCTTGGCGAGCAGATAGAGGCAGTTATCAAAGGTGGTGCGGACCTTCTGCACTTTGATGTAATGGACGGGCACTTTGTGCCTAACATAACCTTCGGACCTGTAGTTCTTGAGAGCATAAAAAAACACTGCAATATTCCCTTGGATGCCCATCTGATGATAGAGAACGTGGATAAGTACATTCCCGAGTTTATAAAGGCTGGGGCGGACATGGTCAGCATACACATAGAGAATAACTATCATATCCATCGTTCCATAGAGCTTATAAAGAGTCTTGGCGCAAAGGCGGGAGTAGTGATAAACCCCGGAACTCCTCTTTCCCTTTTAGAGGAGGTGCTCCACTACGTGGATTTTGTGCTTTTGATGTCGGTAAATCCGGGCTTTGGGGGGCAAAAGTTCATTCCAAGGTCTTTGGAGAGGTTAAGAAGACTAAAGGAGATGGTGAACGCCATCAATCCCAAAGTGCTCATTGAAGTGGACGGAGGCATAAAAGAAGAGAACATTTTAGAGGTGGCAAGGGCTGGTGCGGACATTTTGGTGGTGGGCTCGGGCATCTTTGCCCATCAGGATGTTCAAGCCCAAACGAGAAAATTGAAAAATCTTCTTATCTCTTCAGAGGCACTGTAAACCTTTGCAGATCAAAGATGTTAAAGGTCAAATACAACTCCTTTATGTGTTTACCTCTTGTGCCACTGTAGTTGTCCCTTGCCAGCAGTCCCAGGCTCCAACAGGCACCTCTATAATCAAGGCTTGCCTGTCGCACAAGGTCTTTGCCTATTCTGTTATCCCTCGTTAAAAGAAGACCAAAGACCGCTGTACCGTAGGAGGTACTAAAGCTCAAACTTGTTTGGTCGGTGGTTCTTTGATTTAGCAGGTTTCTTGCAGTCTGATAGCTTAAGGTCAAGCTATTATTTTTGTAGCTCAGGTTAAGGCTGTTGCTTGTTCTCAGGGGGAAACCTCCTTCTGTGTCGTATAGGCTATCTGTGGTTAAGCTCACGCCTTCAAAAGGCTTCAACGAGACGATGGTTCTTATGGGTAGAAGTCTTCTGTCTGCGGTTATGCCTCCGTAGGTATATTTTCCAAGGTAATTGTAGGCGGAGCTAACGTATAGGTTTAAAAACTCCTTGTCTTTGTAGCCCATACTGCCTGTCCATAGGGCATCAATCTGGCTTGTTCTGTTAAGTTGGTCTCTGTTGTCAAACCTTGGATTGTTAAAGTCCTTTTCTCTGAAGCTGTAACCTACCTTTAAAAAGTTCTTGAACTTAAAGTTTCCCGCTTGCAGGTCAAAGATAAAGGGCACGCTCTCTGAAAAATAGAGGCTGGATACGGTTTGTTTGTAGCCCTGTTGGTTCAAGCCAAAGTAGTAAAGGTTTTCAAAGACAAGGTTAGAGTAAAAAACTCTGCCAAAAAGATTTTTGGGGATCGAAAGCTCCGGAAAGAGTGTGAGCCTTTGACCTCTTAACCCTTCCTCTCTGTAAAAGTTGGTGTAAGAGGAAAAAAGGCTAAAAAATATGGGTCCCCAAAGCTGTTGAGACTTCCAATAGAGGGCAATTTCTGGTAGTTTTTGTAGCGTTCTTTCGTTGTTGAGTGAGGTGGTGTCATAAAAGTGTTTGGCTTCAAAGGTTATCAGGAATCTTTCAAAATCCTTTTTGTAGATCACATAGGAGGTAAGGTATGGAACTGTTCTCTCCCTTGCCCTGAGGTAAGTGTCTTCCAAAAGGTAAGGGTCGGAGATGGTGTCCAAGCCCGCCTTGAAATTCCCGAGGTCTAAACTCAGTTGAACTCTGTATCTGTTTTCTCTAAAGGTGGTAGGGTCCCTACCTTCCCACCACTTGCCAGGGGGTATGGGTTCTTTGTAGTAAGAAACTTTAAACTGCAGGTCGTCCTCTTTGAAAAATGCCTGCCTGTATTCTATGGAAAAGCCTTTAGCTTGCTTGTCCCTTAGGTCTATGGTTAAGGTGGCGTCTTTATCCTTGGAAATAGCCCAGTATATAGGCTGTTGGTAGATGAAAGTGTTGTAGGTGTTTGACCCTACCGTTGGAGGCAAAAGTCCAGACCTTCTCTCACCCACAGGATAGGCAAAGATGGGAAGGTAGGCAAAGGGGACCCTAAAGAGCCTTAGGGAGTTGTTTTCGGAGATTACATATTTTTGGTCTATGCGTGCCTTGGAAAAACAAAGAACCATTTCCTTTCTATCTGGAGGACATGTAGTTATCTCTCCGTTTTCAACCGTGTATGTATCTCCTTCCATTTCTGCTTTTTCGGCCTTAAAGTAGAACCTTTGGAACCTACCCTCTGCGTTCAAAAAGTAGCCCACCTTTTTGTTAAGGTCTATGTATGCGTAAGAGCCTTTTTTTACTTCAAGCTTTCCATCGGTAGACCTAACATACACATTTCCCTCTGCAATAACCTCTTTGGTCTGGGGATTGTATCTTACCTCGTCTGCCCTTATGTAGTAGTTCTCATAATAGACCTCCACCTCCTCCCTTGCAACGAGCGTGCCATCGGGCTCACGCTCCATGTACTTAGAAAAAACTTCTACACCAAAGGTCAAACCAAAGCACAGCAGAAACAGAACAAAAAGCACTCTAAAATTATACATATCAGGCTTTTGAAGCTTTTTACGAAAAAGCACGGAGGTATAGAAATTTATAGGAGGTCTCCTCCTTCCCTTTTTATTAAGCCCTTCAAAAACTCCTTTGCCCTTTTAAGAAGGGGGTTAAACTTAGAAATCAACCCTAAAGAATAAATAAACCAGAGGAGGTTTTCCATGAAGGTGGTCAAGCGGGCGGGTGTATTGGAAGATCTTGATATTGGGAAGATAAGAATTGTGATAGACTTTGCCTGCAAAGGTCTAAGGGTGGACCCTCTTGAGCTTGAGATGGACGCACAGATACAGTTTAGAGACGGCATCACCACCAAGGAAATTCAGCAACTGCTTATCAGAACAGCTGCGGAGAAGGTTTCCGCAGAAAACCCTGATTGGACTTACGTTGCCGCAAGGCTTTTGCTTTACGACCTTTACAAGGATGTGGGACATCTCAGAGGCTATAAGGTCAAGGACAAAATCAACGGCAAATACAAACCCTACAACCCTGAAAGCTTTTATGAACTCATAAAAGAGTGCACTGAAAGAGGTATATACGGAGAGTATTTGCTTGAAAACTACACAAAGGAGGAGATTGACCAGCTTGCCCACTACATAAAACCAGACAGAGACCTTCTCTTTACCTACACGGGCATAAAGGTGCTCTATGACAGGTACTTGGTCAGGGACGAAGAGGGAAGGGTGATTGAACTTCCGCAGGAGATGTATATGCTCATTGCCATGACCTTGGCGATCCCAGAAAAGAAAGAAGAGAGGCTAATGTGGGCAAAGACCTTCTATGACCTTATGTCCGAGCACCTCATATCTTTGGCTACGCCCACATTGATGAACGCAAGACGGCCTTACACTCAGCTATCTTCCTGCTTTGTTTTGACGGTAGATGACGACCTTTATGACATCTTTGACAACGTGAAAAAGGCTGGGATGATCTCCAAGTTTGCGGGTGGGCTTGGCATATACCTTGGAAAGATAAGGGCGACGGGTGCTCCCATAAGAAAGTTCAAGGGTGCAAGCAGTGGAGTTCTGCCTGTAGTGAAGATTATCAACGACGTGATGGTGTATGTGGATCAGCTTGGGATGAGGAAGGGAAGTGCGTCAATTACGTTGGATATATGGCACAAGGATGTTTTGGACTTTTTGGAAGTCAAAACCAACGTGGGCGATGAGAGAAAGAAAGCCCACGATATACATCCTGCCATTTCCATACCAGACCTTTTCATGAAAAGGCTAAAAGAAAACGGCAAATGGACGCTTTTTGACCCTTACTGGTGCAAGAACGTCCGAGACGGCAAAAACTTGGAAGACTTTTACGGAGAGGAGTTTGAGGAACTTTACCTAAAGCTGGAAAAGGAACTTCCAGACTACGCAAAGAAGGAGATTTCTGCCTTTGAGCTGTGGAAGAGACTGCTTACTGTGATTTTTGAAACGGGAGAGCCCTACATCTTCTTCAGGGACACCGCCAACAGGTTAAACCCTAACAAACACTGCGGTATGGTCTATTCCTCAAATCTTTGCCACGAGATAGTGCAAAATCAAAGTGCATCCACCCATATCTCAGAAACACTATCAGAGGACGGCACTATAACCCATGTGAAAAAGTCTGGAGATGTAGTGGTGTGCAATCTGGGTTCTATAAACCTTGGTAAAGTTTGGACAAAAGAGGACTTGGAAAGGGTTGTTCCCATCCTCGTGCGGATGCTGGACAATGTGATAGAGATGAACTTTTATGCCATAAAGGAGGCGGAGTACACCAACAAACGCTACAGGGCAATAGGCATCGGTGTTAGCAACTACCATTACTGCCTTGTGAAAAACGGAATTCCTTGGGAGTCAGAAGAGCACCTTAGGTTTGCCAGCAGCCTCTTTGAAAGGATAGCATACTACGCCATAAAGGGTTCCATGGAGCTTGCCAAAGAAAGGGGCAAATATCCGCTTTTTGACAGCTCAGACTGGAGCAAGGGCATATTCTTTGGAAGGACGCCAGAAGAAAACCAAAGGCTTTCTCAGGAAAACGGAAACAACTTTGATTGGATAGGGCTGGCAGAGGAGGTTAAAAGGAATGGAATGAGGAATGCATACCTCTTAGCCCTTATGCCCACTGGTTCTACTTCTTTGATAGTATCCGCTACTCCTTCCATAGACCCGATCTTTGCTAAGTTCTACAAAGAGGAAAACATGTCGGGCATTTTGCCTCAAGTTCCGCCCGAGGTGGACAAATACTTTTGGTACTACAAATCCGCCTACAACATAGACCAGGAGTGGATCATCCGTGCGGCGGCAGAGCGTCAGAAGTGGATAGACCAAGCCCAAAGCTTGAACTTGTTTATTGACCCTGAAAGGATAGACGGTCCTACCCTCTCTAAGCTTTACACCTTGGCTTGGGAACTTGGGCTAAAGACTGTGTATTATTGTAGGAGTAAGTCTATGACGGACATAGAGGAATGCGAAAGCTGTGCAACATAAGGTTGTTGATCTTTGACCTTGATGGTACGCTCATTGACTCTGCGGAGGACATAGCCCTCCATGTGGGTCGTGTTTATAGAGAGCTCAAGAGCAAGGATGTGCCCGCCGATGAGGTTAAAAAGAACATAGGAGACGGTGCTCGAAGCCTTTTGGCAAACTTCTTTCAGGGACAAGAGTTAGAAGAGGCCCTGGAGAGGTTTTTACACTACTACATCTCAGAGCCCGTAATACACACCAAGCCCTACGAAGGAGTGATGGAGACCTTGGAGGGCTTGAAGGAAAGGGGAATACTTTTAGCTGTTGCTACCAACAAGCCCCACGCCATAACTTTGGAGGTGCTAAAAAGGCTGAAGATGTTCCACTACTTTGACGAGGTGCTGGGTGCGGACCTATTACCGGAGAAAAAGCCTTCCCCTTTGCCTCTGTTGGAAATAGCCAAACGTTTGGAGGTTTCTCCTGAACTTGGCCTGATGGTGGGAGACTCAGAAAACGATATTCTGGCAGGAAGGAGGGCTGGTATGCTAACTGCCCATGCCCGTTGGGGATACAAAGCTCCTCAGAGCCCACCGGACTATCATTTGGACCATCCCAAAGACCTTTTACACCTAATTGACTGACTGGTCGGTATGTTATAATTTTGCCCAACATGTGGATACTTCTTTTAAGCTTGGTTTTTTTGTTTGCCTGCGGGAAAAAGGAACAAAAACCCCAAGAGCAAAGAACACAAAAACCTGTGGTCATAACCACCTACACAGTCTCAAGCCAGGAGGTGGAGGAGTATTACACCACAAAGGGCTACTTTGAGTCTCCTCAGGATGTAATTCTTAAGCCAGAGGTAAGCGGGAGGGTTGCCCAGCTTTATGTGGAAGAGGGTGCCTTTGTAAGGAAAGGACAGCCCCTTTTGAAGATAGACCCATCCGAGTACGAAAACACCCTCAGACAGCTTCAGGCACAGCTCTCTCAGGCAAAGGTCAATTACGAAAACCAGAGGGCTATAGTTGAGAGAAGAAGGATGCTCTTTGAGAAGGAGTTGATTGCAAAGGAGGAGTATGACAACGCCTTGGCACAGCTCAAGGCACAAGAGGAGCTTTTAAAATCCATAAGTTCCCAGATAGCCAACGCCCAGCTTATGGTTTCGAAGACTGTCCTTAGGGCACCCTTTTCTGGCTACATTGCCCAACGTTTTGTAAGTGTGGGAGACTATCTAACTCCCCAGTCTCAAACCTTCAGGCTTGTATCCTTGAACCCTCTGAGAGTGGTCTTTCAGATTCCCCAGGAGCTGATAGCCTTTGGCAAGGTGGGTAAAATGGTGGATTTGGAGGTGGAGGGTGTGGGAACATTAAAAGGAAAGGTAGTCTTTGTGTCTCCCACCGCAGACCAAAGCAGGCTTTTGACCCTAAAGGCACTGGTGGATAACAGAGAGAATCTGATAAAGCCGGGCATGTATGCTTTAGTTAAACTGCCCACCCAAAAGGTTTCTACCTTTGTAGTTCCCGAGAGGGCTGTTGTTCTGAGGGGAACCAAAAAGATCGTGTGGAAGGTGGAGGGACAAAAGGTTATGCCAGTGGAGGTACAGGTCCTAAAGCAGGGAGATGGAAAGGCATACATCAAGGCAGACCTTAAGGATGGTGATCAAATAGCCTTAGATAACGCCTTCTTGCTCAGGGAAGGCGTTGCGGTGGAGATAAAGCGGTGAGGGTAATAGTACTTTTGCTTTTGGTTTTGGGTTTTGCTGGGGCTATTACCTTAGAGCAAGCCCTTGAGATTGCCAAAGAGAGGGCAAACCAGATAAGGCTCTCAGAACTGGACATAAAAAAGGCAGAGGAAGAGATCAAGAGGGCAAGGGCTGGCATTCTACCACAGGTAAGCATCTCATACAACTACACCTACCTTGGGCAGGACTTAGCCTTGGGAACTATACCCAATAACAGGCACAGCGCAGTCCTCCAACTAAACCAGACCATCTTTAACAAACAGGTCTTTGAACTTATAAAGCTGGCAAACATCCAAAGGGAACTTCAGAACCTTATCAAAGAGGACATGCAAAGAACATTGGAAAGTCAAGTTAAGGACCTATTCTATGGACTCTTATACAGAAAGGCAATTATAAAGCTTCAAGAGGAGAACCTTGATTACTGGGAGGAGAACTACAAAAGGGTATCTGCCAAGTTTTCTGCGGGGGTTGTGCCCAAGGTGGAGCTCTTGAGGGCACAGTCCCAGCTTGAGCAGGCAAGGTCCCAGCTTGAGCAGGCAAGGGCGGATTACCTGAGGGCTTTGGAGAACTTCAAAGCCCTTTTAAAGCTTGAGGGAGACGTGGAACCGGAAGGTGCATTGGAGATGAAGGAGTTTAGTCTCAAGGAGGAAGAGCTTTTACAAGCTTTGAAAGAGAAAAACTCCACCCTCAGAGTTGCTAAAAAGTTGGTAGAGTCGGCACGGGGTACGGTGGAATTAAAAAGGGCACAAAACTTTCCCATAGTAAATGGCTTTGCTAATTATCAGCTGTTCACGGGCAAAAGGTCGCCCGTTGGAGATACCGATTGGCTAAAGGGCTACTCCTTTGGAGTGAGCATCAATTACCTGATCTTTGATGGCTTTTCAAGGAAAGCGGAAATATCGGAGGCGGAGTTGGACCTTCTCAAACAGAGAGAAAACCTATTGCAGTTAGAGTACGACCTTAAGGCAAGGTTAAGGAGCACACTACTTTCCATAAATTCCCTCAAGGCTCAAATAAGGGCAGTGCAGAGTTCTTTAGAGTTCGCCAAGGAGAGCTTGAGGTTATCCACCGAGAGATACAGACTGGGAGTAGGCAGTCAGTTGGAGGTCTTGGAGGCAAGGGCAAACTACAACAACCTCTTGGCAAATTATTATCTTCTTCTTTATCAATATAACTCCTCCTTGGCAAGCTTGGAAAGGCTTATACAATGAGTTCTGCAAGGGAAAGGCTACTTGAATCTGCAAAGATACTCTTTTCTCAAAAGGGTTATTACGCCACCAGTGTGGAGGACATTGTGGAAAGCGCAGGGTTCTCCAAGGGCACCTTTTACTTTTACTTCAAAAGCAAAGAGGAGTTATTTAAAAGCTTGGTAGAGGAGATGCATTTAAACATTGTGAAAAGGTTGGAGGGTTTTTTGGAGAGGGATTTGCCCTTGGAGGATGCACTGATTGAATACGCCAAGGTTTTTTTGGAGGATATATACCAAAACAGGCATATAGCCCAAATTTTTCTCTTCCAACTGGTGGGAACCAATGAAGAATTTAGGGAGCTTTATTACACCAAAATAGCCCACTTGAGGGAACTGTTAACCAAAATGGTGGATAGGGCTATTCAAAGGGGAGAGATAACCTACAAAAACGCAGAAAATATAGTTAATTTGTATGCGGGATTTTTGAGAATGTTGATACTTGAGTATGTTTTTAGGGAAAAGGAGCCAGATTTGGAGAGGGTAAAAAGCTTAGCGCAAGAGGGTGTGAAGGTACTCTTTAGAGGGCTAAAAAATGCTTAGAATCTTTGTTTTTTTGGTTTTTCTAATCCATCAAGCTTGGGCAATAGGGTTGTCTGAAGTTATTCAAAGGGCTTTGGAGAAAAACCCTGAACTTTCAGCCCTAAGGCAAGAGCTACGGTCTGCCGATCTATCACTTTCTGCAGAAAAGCAGCTCTTTTTGCCCGAGTTCTTTTTTACATACACCTACACCTACAACTTTGAAAAGCAGACCTTCAACATACCCATCTTCAGCGGGTTGCGAGTGGAAAGTGCCAAAAGATCTTATCAGACCTTTCAGGCGGGGCTCAGATATACGGTCTTTGATGGGTTTGCCAGAAACTTCTCCGTTGCCTTGGCAAGTTCAAACCTAAAAAGCAAGGAATTTTTACTGAAAGAGAAGGTGGAAAGCTTAAAGCTTGATGTTATCTCCGCATACCTGGATGTGCTCTCCGCAAAGGGTGTGGTTTCCGCCATAGAGAAACAGAGGTCTGCGGTTTTGCTTCAGGTTCAGACTGCGGAAGCTTTCTATCAGAAGGGTCTTGTTGCCATAACGGATGTTCTGCAGGCAAAGGTGCGTCTGGCGGAGGTGGAAAGAGACCTAAGAAAGGCACAGGGGGATTACAGGGTTGCCCTGGCAAACCTCTCCAGACTTTCTGGCATACCCGAGGAAAAACTTTTAAACTTGGAAGAGCCAAAGGCAGAGGTGGATGTGAAACCTTTGGAGTTCTATTTGCAAAGGGCAAAGGAGAGAAACATTCTCAAGGCCCAAAGGCAAGCCATAGAAGCCTTTAGGGCACAAAGGGGCATTGCCAAAAGCCAGTTTTTCCCAAAGCTCTTTGTGGAGGGAGTTTATACCTACTCAGACCAAAATCCCAACATTAAACCAAAGGGTGTGTTTGGTATTGTGGGTGGCGTTGTCCTGAGCTTTCAGGGTATAAGACCATACTATCAGGAGCTCTCCTTTGGTGCTTTGGAGCTGAAGGCACAAAAAGAGTATGAAGACCTCTTGGATAAGGTCCAGCTTGAGGTAAAGAGGACTTACGAGGAGCTGTTGGTTGCCCAAGACAACCTAAAGGTTGCCCAATCTGCCCTGGCTTTTGCGGAGAAGTTCTTTGAGCTTTCCAAAGAGCAGTATGCCAACCAGATAATAAGCCAGAGGGAGCTTTTGGAAGCGGAAGCCAGCTTAACCAAGGCGAGGGTAGATAGTGTAATTGCCTACTATCAGTTTCTTAAGCAGTACTATAGGCTTTTAGTGGTCTCCGGGCTTGGGGTAGAGCCATGAGAAAGACTTTGGGCGTAGTCCTTTTGGTGCTTATAAGTCTTCTTTTTGTTGTCTATGCGGTGCGGTGGGTCAAGCACAGAATGGAATATGCAGTTAGCGATGCGGTCTTTGTAAAGGCAGACCAGATGGCAACCCTTTCCTTTCAGGTCTCTGGCAAGGTTGTAAAGATATACAAGGATCTGGGAGACTTTGTGAAGGCGGGTGAAGTGCTGGCGGAAATTGAACCGGAGGATTACAAGCTTCAGGTGGAAGCCTTGGAGGAAAAGATAAGGTCCCTCAGGGCAAAAAGGTCTGCCTTGCAACTTGAGATAAGCAGGGTCTCAAAGGAGCTGAGCTTGGGTGTGGAAAGCTCCTACTTAGCCTTTGAAGAGCTTGCAAAAAGGGAAGAGACCCTTCTGAGTCAAAAAAGGGAGGTTGAAGCCCAGTTGGAGCTTTTGAAAAGGGACAGGGAGAGGTTCAAGGAGCTTTTGGATAAAGGGCTCATTCCTCAAAGAAAGTACGAAGAGATAGACACCAACTACAGAGTGATGCTTGAGAGGAAAAAAGCCTTAGAAAAGTCCATAGAGGAGGTTCAAACTGCCAAAAGGAGGGCTATGGTGGGCGTGAGCACTGCAAGGGCATCCCTAGGAAGGGTTCAGGAGCTTCAAAAACAGTTGGAGGTTTTGGATGGGGAGCTTTCCGCCTTAGAAAGGCAGAGAGAGTTAGCCAAGAGAAACCTTGAATACACAAAGCTTATGGCACCCTTTGATGGGGTAGTAGCCAAGAGGTTCATAAGCGTGGGGGATTTGGTAAGACCCGGTCAGCCCGCCTTTAGCGTTATGAACTTGGACAGCCTTTATGTGGAGGTGCTTTTAGAAGAAACAAAACTAAAGGGTGTGCAAAAGGGGAGCAAGGCTTACGTTAGGCTTGATGCCTACCCGGGCTTGGTCCTTGAGGGAGAGGTGGAGGAAATAAGCCCAGCCTCCGCTGCCACCTTTGCCTTGGCTCCAAGGGATGTTTCTGCGGGGGAATTTACCAAGGTAGTTCAGAGGATTCCCGTTAAGATCAAGCTAAAAAACGAGGACAAAAAACTCCTCCGGGTGGGCATGGGCGGAAGGGTGGAGATAAAAAGGCAATGATGGAAGAAAAGCCACTTCATGAGAGCCTAAGCACCGCCCAGCGGGTATTTTTAACCTTTTCTTTGATGGTGGGGGTCTTTATGGCTATTTTAGACACCACCATCGTGGACATTATAGTGCCGAAGATGATGGCACCATTATCCACAGACCTCTATGGGGTGCAGTGGGTGATCACCGCATACATGACCGCCGCAGCCACTGCCATAATGCTGGTAGAGTGGTTGGAAACCAAGGTGGGGTTAAAGAAGGTATTTATCGCCGGGCTCTTTCTGTTTACCACCTCCTCCTTTTTTGCGGGCAACGCCCAGAATTTGGAGTGGATGATCACCGCAAGGGTGTTTCAAGGCTTTGGAGAGTCCCTAATAATTGTCAGTGCGGAAGCTATGCTCTTTTCTGCTTACGCACCAGAAAAGAGGGGGCTGGCGATGGGGATTTATGGCTTGGGTGTTAGCTTTGCACCCGCCCTTGGTCCTACCCTTGGGGGATGGATCGCCGAACACATAGACTGGCGGTGGGTCTTTTACATAAACATTCCCATAGGCATTCTCAACTTTTTGGGTGCGGTGTTTTTCCTGCCCGATTACAAGCCCAAGCATACCTTTAGGTTGAACTTTGTTTCTTTTTTCTTCCTATCGGTGGCTACCGTTTCACTGCTTATAGTTCTCTCAAAGGGTCAGCAGTTGGGTTGGTTCTCCTCCGAGCTCATTGGCCACCTTACCTTTCTTTCTATAGGCTCCTTTCTTCTCTTCGCCCTTTCCGAGCTTTTATCAAAAAACAAACTGATAGATTACTCCATCTTTCGTATAAAAGAGTTTGTAGTAGCCTTTTGGGTCTATTGCTTTGTGCTTGGCTTTTCCATGTATCAGGTCTTTTACCTTCTACCCTTGTACTTTGAAAAGCTTAAGGGTCTTACCACCTTTCAGGCGGGACTGCACATACTTCCCTTAGCCCTAAGTGTAGGTTTGTTTTCTCCCGTAGCAGGGCTCATAAGCGATAAAAAGTCCAGCCTTCTACCCTTGGTTATTGCCTCTGCTTTATACCTATACTCGGTTTTCTTTATACTTTCGGACTTTAACTACTACACACCTGCCCTTAAGGCTGCTTTTCTTTTAGTGCCTTTGGGTATAGGCATGGGCTTCTTCTTTGCACCCATTACCAACCTAGCACTCAAGAATTTGGGCGCTAAAACCACTCTGGGTGTTAGCCTTATGCACTATATAAGGTTTGTGGGTGGTTCCTTTGGCACTGCCTTGGCTACCAACGACCTTCAAAAGTTTATGGCGGAAAGCTACGATAGAATGGTGGAGATTCAAAACTACCAAAGGGCTTGGTCCTTTTTGGAAACCTTAACCGAGTGGGGAGGCTTAACAGAGGAAAAGGCAAAGTATTACCTTCAGTCCATTCAAAGCCTCTATGCCCTCTCAGACAGCTTTGAAAGGACTTTTTTTAATGCGGGATACTGGGCTCTCTTGGGAGTTATTCCCATACTCTACCTTCTTTATCAATCCAGAAAGAGCCTAAAGCCCTCCATGAATGAAAGGGCTTGATGGTATTCCCTTTGGGTTATTCTCCTGCTAAGTTCTGGATACTTCCAAGCCATGTAAGAGGGATAATACTGATCCATCACGTTCACAGCCATGTTTTTAGACAGAGAAGCTAAAAACTCCGCTACCTTTTCGGTTCCTGCGAGACCATTGGGAAGCACCAGGTGCCTTACGAGAAGCCCTCTGACAGCTATTCCTCTCTCGTCAAGGATCAGGTCTCCCACCTGCCTGTGCATCTCTCTTATGGCAGCCATGGCAACCTCTGGGTAGTTTTTAACCTTTGAATACCTTCTGGCAATCTCTCTGTCCGCATACTTCAAATCCGCCAGGTATATATCCACTATGCCCTCTAATAGTCTCAAAGATTCCAAGCTGTCAAAGGAAGAGGTGTTATAGACTATGGGTAATCTAAAACCCTTCTTGACCGCAAGGTAGAGGGCAGAAAGTATCTGAGGCACCACATGGGAAGGAGTCACCAAGTTCAAATTGTGGCATCCCATCGCCTGAAGCTCCAAAAATATTTCTGCAAGCTCCTCAGGGCTTACCTCCCTTCCTTCTCCCAACTGGCTGATCTGATAGTTCTGACAGTAAACACATCTCATGTTGCAGTAGGAGAAAAACACTGTTCCGGAACCTCTGTAGCCCCTTATGGGTTTCTCTTCTCCCCTGTGAGGAAAGTAGCTATCCACTATGGCGTTCTTTCCAGTTTTGCAAAAGCCAAGCTCCCCCTTAAGTCTATTTACTCCACACCTATGGGGACATACCTCACAGCTTTCCAAAAGGGACAGAGCCCTTTCTATTCTTTCCTTCCATTGCCCTTCTGTTAAATTGAGGTAAGAAGGATAAACCATAGGTTAAAAGTTATTCCAAGAGCGGGCGACGGGAATCGAACCCGCGACCTTCTGCTTGGGAAGCAGACGCTCTACCACTGAGCCACGCCCGCTCACCCTATTAGAGCTTGATACCACTTGCATTTTTTTGCAAGATATTGTATATTATAATCCATCAAAACCTTAAAAGGAGGGACAGACATGACCAAGGCAGAGCTCGTTACTGCAATAGCCAAAGGGGCGGGCTTAACCAAAAAGCAAGCAGATGCAGCCCTCAAAGCTGCAGTGGCAGCCGTTTCAAATGCCCTCAAAAAGGGAGAAAGGGTAGCCATTCCAGGTTTTGGAATCTTCACCGTGCGTAAAAGGGCTGCCAGAAAGGGTAGGAACCCAAGGACCGGCGCCGTGATCAACATTCCTGCAAGGAAAGTGGTTGTCTTTAGGCCTGCAAAGGACCTGAGGGAAGGGGTAAAGTAAAATTTCTTTTGGGGAGGTTATCCTCCCCTTCTCTTTTTTTAATTGGACAGATTTATAGCCACTAAGAAGATTGGCAATACTCTGATTATAGAGGGAGAGGAGTTACAGCACGTATTTGCAAAGAGGATAAAGATAGGTCAGGAGCTTGAACTTTTTTTTGAGGATAAGCTCTACCTTTGTCTTCTTGAAAAACTTAACCCAAAAGGTGCCTTTTGCATTGTAATAAAAGAGCTTGAACTTGCTACACCCTTACCCTTTATAACCCTTTATCAGTGCGTGCCTGTGGAGCTAAAGACTGTGGACTTCATAGTGGAAAGGGTCAGTGAAGTGGGTGCATACCGCTTGGTGCCGACCCTATCAAAAAGAAGCTTTCAGAATATCACAGCCATAAACAAAAGAATGGAAAGGTGGAAGAGGGTAGCCCTTTCTGCCTTCAAACAGTGCAAAAGACCAAAGCCACTGGAAATTGCACCTCCCACAAGGCTTGAGGAATTAAAAGCAGATGCGGACCTGAACCTTCTGTTAGATAACTTTGGGGGAGAAAAAAGTCTAAAGGACCTGAACTTGAATGGAGTAAAAACAGTATCCTTGGTGGTGGGTCCGGAGGGAGGGTTTACCAGGCAAGAATCGGAGCTCTTGCGCGAAAGAGGATTCATACCCATAAAACTCTATCCTTACATCCTGCGTTCAGAAACCGCCGCACTGTTAGGTGTGGGACTTATTATGAACCTTAGTACTCCGCCTTAGTCCACATGTCCTCAGTGAACCTAACCACCCTATTTCTTCCCTCTTCCTTTGCCCTATATAGGGCAACGTCCGCAAACTTTATACACTGCCAGATCTTATCACTGTCCACTGGAAATTCAGAGACACCTATGGAAATTGTTTTCTTCAATTGGGCAGTTCCTATGTCTATAACTTTGCTTTCCAATGCCTTTCTTATCTTTTCAGCCACATGAACGCTGTATCCCGGTTGAACATCCATAAGCAGAACTAAGAATTCCTCCCCTCCGTATCTGACCACAATATCTGATTCCCTTATTGAAGACTTTATTGTCTTTGCCACCTCCACAAGCACCTTATCCCCCGCCTCGTGCCCATAAACATCATTGACCTGTTTGAAGTAATCTACGTCTATAGCCAGTATGCCAAGGGTTGTGCCCCTTCTTTTTATCTGGGCAGTAATAGTGTTTATGGTCTCTTCCAAAAACCTCCTGTTGTATAAACCAGTAAGGGGGTCTATTATTGAGTGCTCCTTTAACAGGTCCATGTAGATCCTTGCTTCTAAGACGGGTGCAGATTCATCCAAGTAGCCTTTAATGTAAGGGATCAAGAGCTCTATGAATTCTTCCATCTCTGGTTCATACACAATCTGAAAGATATTTCCCACCTTACCGCCCACATAAACCGGAATACAGTAATACCTTAGGCTACCAGAGATGCATGCTTCGTTGTCTATGAAGTTTGGACAAAGACAAATAAATTCCCTTGAATCCACGGGCGTACCTGTTCTCTTTGCCCTGCATTCGTCCGCGTTATCATATATAACTTCATTGCACCAGCTTTCCATACCCTCTACCCATACAGGTTTGATACGGTTTCCCTTTGGGTCAACCTCGTAGAAGGAAAACTTATCCAAGCTCATATACTCTTTGAATATGTCTATAAGGCGTTTATACACATCCTGCTTTGTTTTATCTTTCTCTACTACCCTCTTGAATTTGTATATTTTCAATAGTTCATCCACCATTTTGGAAGTATCGCTCAGTATATCCCCCGTCTTAAGAACACTATACCCTATCATAGCCCTAACCTTATCCTCTATCTCCCTCAACATTCTATCAAGATGTTCAAAAGTTTTGTTCATATTGTCTGTCAAATCTTTAGCTTCGTCCTTCAACTCGGTTGCTAGCCTATAAGTGAAGTCTCCGTTCTTTGCCCTTTGTACTGCATATTTTATTTGTTCCATAAGCTTCACATATGGTTGAAAGAATTTTTTTAGGATGATACCCGCACTGATCATTCCAAGGAAAAAGATAAAACCCAAAGCAAGAAGAAAGATTAACGACATATTTCTTACGGGAGTTATATCCATGGTTAAACTTATAGCACCAAGAACCTCTCCCTCCTTTGCTTGATGGCAGTTTAGACAGTTGATGCCCTTTGTGGGCACCGCCTTATAGGGTATGACTACCTTGTAGGTAGCCTTTCCAATACTTTCCTCCAAGAATTCAACGACTTTTCCCTCTGCCAAGACTTTTTTTCTAAGTCATCCTGTGGGGTTTCCAGTAAGCTACCGGGACCAAACTGTTTAATAACACTTTCACCTCTTATTACCCTTATGCTTTCCACCGTCGGAATCTCTCTGATCCTGTCCAAAAACTCATTTCTCTTGTCCATAACACCCATTACCATGTATGAGGTCAGGGTATCTCTGACCAACTCTGCAATGGCCAAGGCTTTGCTTTTTGATTCTCTTAATGCGAACATCCTATAACTCAGTGCAAGTATAGAAATAACCAGCAAAAAGATCAGGCTCAGCAGCAACCAGACCCTAATGGTTAGCCTTCTTTCCATTACCTCCTTAGGTTAGCGGCTTGCCCAAGCATCTCGTCCGCAGCGATTATACCTTTTGTGTTAAATTCAAAGGCCCTTTGGGCGATTATAAGGCTTACCATCTCCTCCACTATGTTTACATTGGAGGATTCCAAGTATCCCTGAAGGAGTGTTCCTAGACCTTGATTGCCCGGGTTGTCTATAACTGGTTCTCCTGAGGCATCAGTTTGGATAAACAGGTTGTTCCCGATCCTTCTCAGTCCTGCGGGATTAATAAACTTGGCAAGTTCTATCCTTCCTACCTCCTCCACTGCAGTGGCACCCTGCCTGAGTACAGAAACTGTCCCATCGGCACTTATACTTACGCTGATGGCATCTGCTGGGATGGTAATCTCCGGGTCAAGGGGATATCCGTCTGGGTTTACTATCCTTCCTTCCGCATCAAGGCGAAACTGACCGTTGCGAGTGTATGCAATGGTTCCGTCTGGAAGGACCACCTTGAAGAATCCATCACCTTGAATAGCTATATCCAACTGGTTTCCCGTTTGAAATATGTTTCCCTGTGTGAATATGCCGTAGGTATCAGAGACATAGACTCCCAAGCCTATTTGGAAGCCAGAGGGATTTCTGGTGGTTGGTGAGGTAGGTGCCCCCGGCTCCCTTATAGTTTGATAGACCAAATCTTGAAAGGTAGCCCTCATCTTCTTAAAGCCCACTGTATTAACGTTTGCCATATTGTGGGATATTACATCAAGGTTTGTTTGCTGGGCGGTCATCCCAGAGGCTGAAGTCCAAAGGGCTCTAAACATAGCACATCCCTCCTTTTTTTATAGTTTCAATTCTATTTTATTCCACCTTAAACAATTTGCACACATGGGCGTGTATTCTTTGTAACGTGTTCCACAAACACATTCCCAAGCTTTTAAAGACTCTTCCAATATTTTTGCACACATCCTGTCCTCTTCCCTATGGGAGGATGAAGATACAGCCAAAGTCCTGTAATAGTCTGGCAGGACCTCTAAAAGAGGTTTAACCTTAGAAAAGAGACCTAAACGCAAATAGACCAAAGCTAAAACTACTGTGTTTATCTGATCCCTTCGCCTTTCTATTATGTCCATAAGCTTTGTAAGTAAAGCTTCTTTTCCTAGCAAAATCATCAAAATTTGGTTATGAAGCCCATCCTCAAAGCTCCTTTCAAAGAGCTTTATCGCGTCCCTTTCCTTTCCTGAATCAGCATAGGCAAGTATATGTGCGGAGTAAGTTAGAGGAGTTCTATAAACGTCAAAGGCTTTCTCAGCATAATCTTGATCCTTGGAAGTTATATAAAGGCTTGCCAGCAATTCAGCCAGAATCTTTTTTTGGTTTTCCCTGTCCCACTTTTCACAATTTTTTAACACCTTTTCCTGAAGCTCCACCGCATCTTTTAAGTTGCCCTTCAAAAAGTTAATGTCCCTTAGTCCTTTCAACGCTAAGAGGTTATCAGGCTCCCGCTCTATAATCCTTTCAAACTTCTCCTGAGCCTCTTCTATGTGATGTAGTTTTAGAAGCATTAACGCACAAAGGGGACTGGAAAAATTCAGAAGTTTGTTGATATCTTCCCTTTCGTAGGCACCGTAGCAAGCAAAGGTTTCCGTGAAGGGATTTCCTTGAAAACTCTGTTCTGCTTTTAAAAAGAATCCTCTGTTTAGCCTCTCAACACCCTCTTTGAGGTTTTCCACAATTCTCCTAAGGGACCACTCCCTTGGCATAAAGTATAAAAAGGCAAAAAGAAAACCAAGAAAAATACTCAAAAGCACCAACACGAATAGAGGAGCATATCCTTTGTAATTAAAGAAAGAAATTTCCACTATCAAGGTGTTCTGAACCACAAAAACCAAAAAGAGGACTATCAGAAAAATTAAGAGAATAAGCTTAATAAATCTCAAACCTCAACCCTCCTAGCGGTTGAATAAAGCCACTCAAGGTCATAGTAATCTCTCCATTCCTTTTGGAAGATATGAACTATTATATCCATAAAGTCTATGAGCACCCAGTAAGCGTTTTCCAAACCTTCCACATGGTCTGGGTATATTCCCTCTTTACTTAAACTTTCAATCAGATAATCCGTAAGGGCTCTGGCATGAACAGCAGAGTTGGCAGTAACTATAACAAAGTAGTCCGCTATGTTTGTATGCTTAGAAACATCCAATACTACTATATCTTCTCCCTTCTTCTCTTCAAGAAGTGAGACAATCTTTTTCAAAAGCTCCATTATCTCTTAGCCAACCTTTGTAGTTCTTTGTAGTAACTGTTTTCTCCAAAGGTCTCTTTGTACTTTTCCATAAGCCTTAGACCTTCCTCTCTGCTACTTCTTGCCATATCATCCCATCTTTTGATTTGCTCTTCCAAAAAGGCTATTCTCTTTTGAATTGCTTTTTTCTCTTCCTCGTCCTTTGCAGAGCTCAAGCTCTTTCTTGCCTCCTCAATCCATTTTTTGTATACCCTCTTCCTTCTTTCTGCTTGCTTTTCCACCAACAGAAGGGACTTTATGTATCTGTAGAGAACCTCCGCCTGAGATACCTGTTCTGGATAATTTATCAGAAGGTCTCTGTATCTTAAGCTGGCTGAATAATAATAGCCATAGTCTTCGTAAAATTTGCCCACGAGATATTCATGGTCCGCAAGCCTTTTTTCAGCCCTTTCTAACACTTCTAACACTCTGTCCGCATACGCACTGTTTGGGTATTTGTTTAAAAACTCCTTAGCCTTTTCTATTGCCTTGTATGTGTAGGTTTGATCCCTGTAAGCATCGGGTGCCACTTTCATATAGCTGTCTATGAGTAGGTATTGAACCCTTTCTGATTCGGGCGCCTCTGGATAATTAAAGAGAAAGTCCTCAAAATAAACCACCGCGTTCACATAGTCTTTGCTCAAATAATAACTTTCTCCTATCGCTAACTTTATCTCCTTTATCTGTGCAGGGGTTAGGTTTTCAAGATACTTCAGGGCTTCCTTGAGTTTTTCCACAGCCTTTTTGTAATCCCTGTTGCCATAGGCAGACATTCCCTCCGAGTATAGCTCCACCGCAAGCTTTGCCCTCTTTTCTTCTGTTACCTTCGCACAGGAGAACAGAAGGGATAGGATGAATGCGATAAAAAACCACCTACCTAACATGTCTGATTTCATACTTATTGTAATCCAAGTTTTCATCCTCTATGATAACTACGTGATCCATTTTCTTTGCATTTATGTAACTTTCAACTGCTCCCTTTCTACCCTTGGGCACATAAACTTCCACAAAACCAGCGCCATGGTTTTCTATATCCAAGTCAAGCTCAAGGACATAAAGATTGTCTCCCTTTACCCTGCCAGAACCATTACAGTGGGGACAATCCTCTGTCAGCATTTGGGTTAAGCTTTTTCCACTTTTCCTTCTTGCCATCTCCAACACACCCAACTTGGTAAAACCGTATATCTGAACATTGCAAAGGTCTTCTCCGAGGGCTTCCTTGAGGGCGTTTATCACCTTATCTTTATTGCCCTGTTCCTTCATGTCTATAAAGTCTATCATTATTATTCCGCCCAGGTCCCTTAGGATGATCTGCTTGGCAATCTCTTTTACCGCCTCCAAGTTGGTCCTTAGGGCGTTTTCCTCCTGGGTATCACCGCAGGCGTCCCCGCTGTTTACATCTATAACAGTCATGGCTTCGGTTTCTTCTATTACAATGTAGCCTCCTCCCTTTAGCCAGAGGCGTTTTTGAAGGGCTCTTTTCAGGGCTTCCCTCAGACCAAAAGATACTGCTAATGCACTTGCATCTTTCACATAGTAAAGCTTGTTCAAGAGGGACGGCTCAAAGCCTTCCAAGAAGTTTGATATCTGATGCCAAAGCGAAACATCGTTGCAAAAGATACCCTCAAGGTCCGACCAGTGGGACCTTATCAGTTCCAAATGTTGGGGCAGTTCTTCCAAAAGAAGCTGAGGTTTTTTATTGCCTCTTAGCTTTGCCTTTAGGCTCTGATAAAGCCCTCTCAATTGCTGTAGCTCCCTCAGTATGTCCTCTTTACTTGCCCTAGCTGAAGCAGTTCTAAGTATTACTCCCTCATTCTGAAGGTCTTCTTTTATAAGATCCAGAAGCTTACACTTATCCTCAGTGGATAGCTTTGAAGAACATTTCACCTCCTGAGTTTCTGGCATATACACGATGTATTTACCGGGTATTTTTATACGATTGGTAAGCTTTATACCCTTTTCTCCCAGTTCATCCCTCACCCCCTGGACCAAAATCCAATCTCCAACCTTTAACATTTCTCCTTTCAAAGGTAGGTATGCCTCTTTGTCTAGACCTATATCTACAAAGACACCTCCCATGCCTTTTGCCAATCTTTTTACCTTTCCCAAGAAGACGCTTCCCACAACCCTCCTTCTATCCTTGCTATCAAGCCGTATCTTTACAACCTCATCTCCTTCCAAAAGAAAGGAAAATACATCGTTTTTTAAGCCTAAGACCACTAACTTTTTTGCCATGAGCTTATAACTTCCTTAAGGGTAAGCAGTATTACCAAAGAGACCAAAGCTACATACAGGGTACCAAGGAAGGCGTTGGTGTAGTCGTTCATTATGACCCTCTGGGCTATCTCAAAGGAGTTTATGCCCGCTGGCAGTTCTCCCATGGCAACATTTTGGGATATAAAGTTTGCGTGGGCTAAAAAGCCTATGCGTGGGTCTGGGTGGAATACCTTGAGGATGCCCGCACTTATGGTGTTTATTGCCATCAGAAGGGCTGGGAAACCTGCCACCCATAGGTATTTAAACTTACGGTTTTTTGCAAGATATAGAACCGCAAGGGTCAAGGCAGTAGTAGCCAAAAGCTGGTTGGATATGCCAAAGAGGGGCCAGAGGCTCCTTATACCACCGTATGGGTCGATTACACCCGCATACAGAAAATAGCCCCAGAGGGCTACGGTTATAAAGCTGGCGGTCATGTTTGCCCAGGGGTTGGAGTAATCCCTAAAGCTTTTGATAACTCCACCCAAAAGGTCCTGAAGGATGTATCTTCCCACCCTTGTGCCACTGTCTATGGTGGTAAGAATAAAGACCACTTCAAAGAGTATGGCAAAGTGATACCAGAAGGAGAGGAGGGCTTCTCCTGTTATGCGGGCAAAGATAAGAGCTATGCCTATGGCAAAGGCGGGAGCGCCACCAACCTTTGAGAGGATGGTTGGTTCTTCTATTAACTGCGCTATCCTCTTTAGCTCCTCCGCGGATATGTTAAAGCCCCAGGAGGAGATAATCTGGGCGGCGGTCTCTTCTGTCTTTCCTATAATGCTTGCGGGGCTGTTTATGGCAAAGTATAGCCCCGGTTCCATAGAAACCGCCGAGATGAGTGCCATTATTGCCACAAAGGATTCGCCCAGCATTGAACCATAACCCACCAGCCTAACGTGGCTTTCTTTGTCTAAAAGCTTTGGTGAGGTTCCGGAGGATATCAAGGCATGAAAGCCCGAGACCGCACCGCAGGCTATGGTGATCATCAAAAAGGGAAAAAGAGAACCCTGCCAAACGGGACCTATGCCTGTTTGTGCATACTGAGTTAGGGCGGGCATTTTGACCTCTGGATTGGCTATAAAAACGCCCAATCCTATGATGATTACAGTGCCCAGTTTCATAAAGGTGCTTAGGTAATCCCTCGGTGCCAGCAAGAGCCATACGGGCAAAGCGGAGGCAAAAAAGCCATAGATCATCAAACCAAAGGCTATTTGAACCTCCGAGAAGGTAAACAGTTTGCTTAAGGTTGGATGGGTTGCCACAAACCTACCCAGCACCAGAGAGAGCATCAAGAGGGAAATGCCTATAGCAGTTGCCTGTAGGACCGCCCCCGGTCTGATCTTCCACATGTATAGTCCCATGAGCATGGCTATGGGAATGGTGGCAAAGGAGGTAAAAGCAGACCATGGGCTCATGGCGGTAGCCTTGACCACCACCAAAGCAAGAACTGCCAGCAAGAACTGCCAGCAAGATGATAAGGATGGAGTAAATAACCAAGAGGACCACGAACCCACCGAACCTGCCCAAATACTCCCTTGCGATGGCACCCAAGCTTTTACCGCCCATCCGCATGGATATAGTAAGGATGAGCATGTCTTGGACCGCACCCGCCACCACCGCACCTATGGGGATCCAGATAACGCCCGGTAGATAGCCCATCTGTGCTGCAAGGACAGGACCAACCAGGGGACCAGCACCGGAGATGGACGCAAAGTGATGTCCAAAGAGCACCCACTTGTTGGTGGGCACATAGTCCAAGCCGTTGTAAAACTTGTGGGCGGGGGTAGGATTTTGGTCTGAGACTTCAAAAACTTTGTAGGCTATGTAGTAGCTGTAATACCTGTAGCCCAGAATGTAAAGGGAGAGGGCACATAGTAAAATCCAGCCCGCACTTACGGGCTCCTTTCTGTAAATAGCTAAGACATAAAAGGCAAGGGCAAAGAGTATGGAGAGAGCAACAAGTATTAGCCTATCCTTTAAGTTCATAACAGGTGGGTTCTAAAGAACTCTATGGTCTTCAGCCACACATCCTTGGCATACTCTTCGTGATAGACCTCAGGTCTTGTGTCGTTGAAAAAGGCGTGATCCACACCCGCATAGATCAAAAACTGGGCATTTACTTTGTTTTCGTTGCACTTTTGGATGGCTTCCATCACCTCGGAGAGGGGTACGAAAGCATCCATGCCCGCATGCACCGCAAGGACTGGTGCTTTTATCTTTGAAAAGTCAATCTCCGCAAGCTTGTATAAACCGTAATATGGCACAAGGGCTTTAAAGTCCTCTATCCTTGAGCCAAAATACCAAACACATGTGCCACCACAACAGTATCCAGTTGCACCAAACATAAACTCGCCCACCCTCGGCACATAGCCCATGTCTTCCTTTTTAAAGTATTCGAGGGATGCCCTAACCATGTTCTCCGCTTCCTGCAGACGGTTTTGCATAAGGTCCATCATCAGCTTCCCTGCATCCTCTGGGTTGTCCGCAGTCTTTCCTTTGTAGAGGTCTATGGCGAAGGCGTAAAAGCCCTCCCTGGCGAAGCGCTCGCACACATCTTCTATGTGTTTGACAAGCCCCCACCACTCGTGAAAGACCATAATAAGGGGTGCTTGTTTTTGCATATTTTCAGGCTCCGCCAGATAGCCAGAAACCTCCACTCCATTCACATTAAAACTTATCCTTTGACCCATGGCAATAACCTCCTGTCTTTGAATTATAACATCTCAAGGGCGGATTTTAGAACTTCCTTTGCTTGCTCTTGGGTGGGCATTTCCACATAGACCCTGATCAAAGGCTCAGTGCCAGAAGCCCTCAAGAGGAGCCATCCATCTCCCTCAAAGACGAGCTTTAGCCCATCCTTTGTTATGACCTCCTTAACTTTGAACCCACCAATCTGAGAGGGAGGATTTTTTATAAGTTCCTTTAGCTTGTTCTTTTTCTCTTCCTCCGCATGAAGGTCATGCCGTAGGTAGTAGGCACTGCCATAAGTTTCAAAGACCTCCTCCACTATTTGGGAAAGGCTCTTTCCCTTGGTATATAGGAGCTCCAAAAGGCTGAGCCCAGAAAAGAGCCCATCCCTTTCAGGCAAAAAGTGTATTATTCCATATCCTCCGCTCTCTTCGCCACCAAAGATGACCTTTTCCCTAAAGAGAACATCGTTTATGTGCTTGAAGCCCACTGGCACCTCCAAAAGCTTAACACCCTCCGCCCTGCATATCCGATCCACCAAATAGCTGGTGGAGACGGTCTTTACCACCACGCCGTCCTTTAAGCCTTTGTTCTTTAAAAGGTGTAGCAAAAGAAGGACATATATGAGTTGGGTGTTCACAAAATTTCCCTTTTCATCGCAGAGGGCTACGCGGTCTCCGTCGCCGTCGTTGGCTATGCCCACCCTTGCCCCCAAGGCACGCACCTTATCAAAGAGCGGTCCAAGGTACTTCTCTATGGGCTCTGGTGGATGCCCACCAAAGAGGGGGTCCCTTTTTGTCCTTATGCCAACCACGCTTAAGGGTGTGTTAAGGAGTGCCTCCGAGAAGAGTCCCGCTGAACTGCCATGCATAGCATCGTGCACCAAAAGGTCCTCCTCTTCAAAGAGCTCTAAGTTTATAAGTTCCTGGACCTTTTTAATGTAAGGACCTTTCAGGTCTATAAGCTCGGGCTTTTTGTTGTCTACCTTTACCTCCTGCGTGCGGTTGGCTAGCTCCTCTACCTTTTTCACAAATTCCTCCCTGGCAGAGCCTCCAAAGGATTCCTTTATCTTGTAGCCGTTGTACTTGCCCGGGTTATGGGAGGCGGTGATCATCACACCACCGTCAAAGCCCAGGTACTTTACCCCAAAGGATACCATGGGCGTCGTGCATTCTTCCTCCGAAAGATAAGCTTCAAGCCCAAGGGTCAAAAAGACCTTGCATACCTCCTGTGCAAACTCTTTGCTTAAGAACCTCCTGTCGTAGCCCACCACCACCCTCTTTTTACCCTCCTCTTGGAGCACCAGCCCATGGGCGTAGGCTACTTTTCTTACGTTTTCAAAGGTGAACTGCTCTCCTATTACCGCCCTCCAACCATCGGTGCCAAATCTTATTGACATAGGCAAAATTTTAACGAAAAATTATTTTTATAGTGCCCGTAGCTCAGTTGGATAGAGCGTGGGTCTCCGGAACCCAAGGTCGGGGGTTCAAGTCCCCCCGGGCACGCTTATAATTTAATAGATAGACGGCCCGTAGCTCAACTGGACAGAGCGTGGGACTACGGATCCCAAGGTTGCGGGTTCGACTCCCGCCGGGCTGGCTTTTACTATGAAGCAAAGGGAACCTATCGTAGCCATAGCTACACCCTATGGAGAAAGTGCCATTGGCGTTGTAAGACTCAGCGGTCTGGGTGTTTTGGAAAAGGTTTTGCCCTTTGTGGAGCTAAAAGGTAAGCTAAAGCCCAGGTATGCCCACTTCGTGAAGGTCCTTGACGCGGAGGGAAATCCTATAGACGAAGGCATAATGATCTATTACCAGTCTCCCAAAAGCTACACCGGTGAGGATATGGTGGAGTTGTTTTTGCACGGAAACCCTTTGATATTAAAAAAGGTGGTAGAGCTTTTTCTTCAGAACGGTGTAAGGCTTGCGGAGCGGGGTGAATTTACCAAAAGGGCCTTTTTGAACGGAAAGATGGACCTCCTTCAGGCGGAGGCGGTGGGAGACCTAATATCCGCCAAGTCTGAGCTTGCCCTAAAAAGTGCCCTAAGACAACTCAGAGGAGACCTATCCCAGCTCATTGTTCCCCTCAGGGAAAAAATCCTTAACCTCTGCGCCTTTGTGGAGGCAAGCATAGAGTTTGAGGAACAGGACATACCAACCCTGAGCGAGGAAGAAATAAAAAGCCAACTTGAGGAAATAAAAACCAAAATAGAGGAATTGCTTGCCACAGTCCGAACGGGGGAGTTTTTGAGAAAAGGCGTCAATCTGGCAATAGTGGGCAAGCCCAATGTAGGTAAATCCTCTCTCTTTAACAAATTGCTGGGCACCCAAAGGGCAATCGTCACGGACATTCCGGGCACCACGCGAGACTTTTTGCAGGAGCCTTTGAACTTGGAAGGCATCCCAATAAACCTCATAGATACCGCAGGCATTAGACATTCTGAGGATCCAGTGGAAAAAATTGGCATAGAAAGGAGCATACAAAAGCTAAACACCGCCCATCTTATACTCTTTGTGGTTCAGGCTCACGAGCCTGTTGAAGAGGAAGACCTGTACATCTACTCCCTTGTGAAGGATAAAAACCATATAGTGGTTCTAAACAAGGCAGACCTTGGCTTTTGGGAAGGGCACAGAAAGTTATTTCCGAGCTTTGTACTGGTCAGTGCCAAAGATGGAAGCGGTATAGAAGAGCTAAAGGCCACTATCCTTTCCAACTTGGGTGCGAGCGTGGGCGAAGGGCTTTATATTTCCCTGAGGCATGCAGACCTCTTGCAAAAATCCTTGGGTGTTATAAAATTAATACTGGAAAAAAACTTAAAAGAGTTGTCGCCCGAGATCCTAATGCTATACCTCAGAGAGGTTCAACTTTATTTAGAAGAGCTTTTAGGTGCTATTACAACGGAGGAGCTTTTGGGAGAGATATTTTCTAACTTTTGCATAGGCAAATAATAAGGAGGTCAAAGGATGGAAGAAACCCAAGTTCAGGAGAGGAAACTTTACTCCTACGAAGAGTTAAAGAAGATGTCCTTTGCAGAACTACAAAAGATCGGCAGGGAGCTTGAGCTGAGGCGTGTCACTGGTCTCAGAAAGGAGGAGCTCATAGAAGACATACTCCAAGCTCAAGCCCAGTTGGAGGGTTTGAACTTCGTAAAGGGTGTTTTGGAGATTCTGCCGGAGGGTTATGGCTTTATCAGAAAACAAGAGAACAACTACATGCCAAGTCCTGGGGATGTTTATGTGGCACCTTCCCAGATTAAAAAGTTTGGACTGAGGACGGGAGACCAGATCATAGGTTTTGCAAGACCACCGCAAGATAGAGAAAAGTATCAAGCCCTAATTAGGATAGAGTCCGTGTGTGGGCTTAGCCCAGACCCAGAGATCCTACGGTCAAGACCTCAATTTGAAAAGCTAACACCCTTCCATCCCACCGAAAGGTTCAATCTTGAAACCACACCGGATGAGCTATCCACAAGGGTAGTCAGCCTTATAGCACCCATAGGCAAGGGTCAAAGGGGTCTCATAGTAGCACCACCAAAGGCAGGAAAAACGGTCCTTCTTCAAAAGATCGCTAAAGCTCTAATACAGAATCATCCAGAGGTCTATCTAATAATCCTGCTCATAGACGAAAGACCGGAAGAGGTTACTGAGATGAGGAGGATTGTGGGAGATGGGGCGGAGGTTATAGCTTCCACCTTTGACGAGCCACCAGAAAGGCACATGCAGGTGGCGGAGCTTGTCATAGAAAAGGCAAAGAGAATGGTGGAGCTAAAGCAGGATGTGGTGATCCTCTTGGACTCTATGACACGCTTCGGCAGGGCTTCCAACGCAGTAACTCCTTCCACGGGTAGAGTTCTCTCCGGTGGTATAGAGGCAACCGCTTTGCAAAGACCTAAAAAGTTCTTTGGTGCTGCAAGAAACATTGAAGAGGGAGGTTCTTTAACCATCATAGCCACTGCCCTCATAGAAACGGGCTCAAGGATGGACGATGTTATCTACGAAGAATTTAAAGGCACTGGAAACATGGAGATCCATCTTGACAGAAAGCTCATGGAAAGAAGAATATTCCCAGCCATCAACATAGAAAAGTCTGGCACCCGCAAGGAGGAGCTACTCTTGGAAGAGTGGGAATTGCAGAGGGTTTGGGTGCTCAGAAAGTTCTTGGCGACCATGGACCCGGTGGAGGCGATGGAGTTCCTTTTGGACAAGCTCAAAAAGTTCAAAACCAACAAAGATTTTCTAAAGGCGATGCACTCTTAAGGTGTTAATATAAGCCCTTTTGACATACATCTTTGCAAAACCTTTGGATTAGGATGTAGTGAGGAATATTTTTGCTCCTTTATCCGCCGGAAGGATCTCTTCCAAAATATCCCCATACTCTTGACAATACCACACTCAAAGTTTATTATAAAAATCTATGCAATCTTCCAAAAAGGATTACTACGAGATTCTTGGGGTTCCAAGGAACGCGACGCAGGAGGAAATAAAGAAGGCATACCGACGTCTTGCCAGAAAGTATCATCCCGATTTTAACAAGGACCCAGAGGCACAGGAGAAATTCAAGGAGATCAACGAAGCCTATCAGGTCCTTTCGGACCCAGAAAAGAGAAAGCTCTACGACCAGTATGGACACGCCGCCTTTCAGACTTCTTCCGGTGGTAGTGAATACAGCGAGCAAGCTTGGAAAGATATTTTTGAAACCGTAGAGGACCTCTTTAGAGGCTTTGGCTTTGAGGATATATTTGAGAGAAGGGGGAGAAAGCGTTCTCAAAGAAGACCCATAAAGGGCGAAGATATATACTACACGGTGGAGCTCACTTTGGAGGAGGCTTACTCCGGCAAAGTGGTGAGCGTCCCACTAGTTAGGGAGGTTCCATGCCCTGCCTGTGAAGGCTTAGGATATGATAGATATAAAGGAGAAAGGACTTGTCCTACTTGTGATGGCAGAGGTAGTATATACCAAAGGCAGTTTTTCATAAGCATCTCTCAAACCTGTCCTACCTGTGGTGGAGAGGGAGTAATCAGGGAGCCTTGTAGTAGATGCGGTGGAAAAGGTACCGTTCCAGAAAGGGAGGAGGTGAAGGTACGGATTCCCCCGGGTGTGGATAACGGTAGCAGGGTTCTTGTAGAAGGGAAAGGTCATGCAGGACTATACGGCGGTCCACCCGGCGACCTTTATTTGCTTGTGAAGGTTTTGCCCCATAGGCTCTTTGAAAGGAGAGGAGATAACCTTTACTTGGATGTAAACCTAAAGCTCACCGAAGCGGTTATGGGAACTGAGCTTGAAGTACCCACCTTAAATGGTGAGAAGATTAAGGTGAAGATCCCCGCAGGCGTGAAAGAGGGAGACACAGTCCGAGTGGAAGGGAAGGGTATGCCAAAGCTCAGGGGCGGTGGTTTTGGAGACCTATTCCTTAGGGTCCATATAGACATACCCAAGCTGAGCTTTTGGGAAAAACACTTCGGAGATGGCAAAAAGATCAAACAGCTTCTTGAAGAGTTAGACAAACTACTACCTGAACCCACCAGATTGAGGGTAAGACAGCCATGAAGAGGGAAGTTAAAAAGAAATACACCATAGGCGTAGTGGCAGAAATGTATAACATACATCCGCAGACCCTCCGCCTTTATGAAAAGGAGGGCCTCATAAAACCATACAGGAGCAAAGGAAGGACCAGATATTACACGGAGGAAGACCTAAAGAGGTTGGAGCTTGTGCTTACCCTCTCCCGGGAGCTTGGGGTAAATTTGGCGGGCATTGAAATCATCCTGAGAATGAAGGAGCAGATGGAGGAGATGGAAAGGCAGATCCAAAAACTCTTGGAAATCATCCAAAAAAGCTTACGGGAGGAAGAAAGTGAAGAAGTTAAGGCAATCGTGCTCTCTAGCAAAAGTGTGGTGGCACGCCTTCAGGATATAATTAACAGGCATGAGAATAAGGGAGACTGACCTACCGGGTATAGGCAAAAAGTATGTGGTGCTATTAAAGAGCGGTAAAGAGCTTGTGATAATAATCCACAATACGGGCAGGAGGGAGATATATCTTATGGAGGATGAAGAGCCCAGATGTGTTATAGAGCTGACCGATGAGGAGGCAAAGGAGCTTGGCTTTTTGGTGGCGGGTGCCACATACCAACCTATTTCCACAGAAAAGATGGAAATGATCCTCCAACAGGTGGTGATGGAATGGGTAAAGGTTCATCAAAACTCAAACTTTGTTAATAAGACCATCGCGGAGCTTGAAATAAGGAGAAAGACTGGCGTTTCCATAATTGCCATAGAGAGGGGAGGGAAAGTGATCCCAAGTCCAGACCCTTACAAAGAACATATAAGGGCAGGAGACACACTGATTGCGGTGGGCACCAGACAGCAAATGAAAGCCTTTTTAGACCTATGCGGAGGATGTAGCACTTAGGATGCACTCTCACGAGATCCTCTTGTGGATAGGACTTCTCTTTACCCTGCTTTTTGTTTTTGGCTTTTCTCTTAGGTTTTTAAAGGTTCCCTACATACTCTCCTTCATGTTGGCTGGACTTGTGGGAAAGGAACTCTTCCACGAAAAAGTAATAGAGTGGGTTACCTTTTTAGAGCATTCTGCGGTGATATTTCTCTTCTTTTTCATAGGGCTTGAGTATTCCTTTGAGCGCCTTGTGGCTATGAGGAACATTCTAAAGCCCGGCTTGGCGGACCTTTTTATAAATTTCCTTCCAGTGTTTCTTGTGGCATATATTGCTACCAAAGATTTTCTCTTTTCTGCGGTGGTTGCCTCTGCCCTTTACCCTTCCAGCACTGCCATAACCGCCAAGCTACTGTCCGACTACAAAAGACTTGTTTTCCCAGAAGCGGAACTGCTCATAGGCATTCTCATATTTGAAGACCTCATTTCAATAATACTGCTTTCCCTACTCTCCGGCGGAATTAATGGTGGGCAGGAGGAGCCTACCTTTCTTTTGCTAAGAAGCGTTCTCTCCCTTTTGGTGTTCTTTTTTGCCTTTTACCTTCTTAGAAACTTAGCCTACAGGACGGTCGGTGAGATAGATAAGATCTCAGAGGAGACTATCTTTCCCTTTTTGATCGTAGGTGCTTTACTCCTGCTGTGTGGTCTTGGAGAATGGATGGGAGTGTCCTCTGCCCTGATTGCCTTTATGCTGGGCGTTGTGGTTCCAGAAGACAGTTTAACTTACAAGACGGTAGAAGAAAGGTTAGCTGACCTAAAAGAGCTCTCTTTGGGTGTCTTTTTCTTTTCCTTTACCTACTCTGCCAACATAAGCTTTGATCAGAACCTTTATCTTTTGATTGCCTTGCTTTTGCTTTCCTTGATCACAAAGCTCATATCCACCTATTGGGGTGCCCGGCTTTATGGGCTTAGTAAGAGGGTTTCCATAAGGGCTAGCCTTTCCTTCTTAGCAAGGGGTGAATTCTCTTTGATCTTTGCCAGCTTACTTCCAGCCACCCAGGCTTTGGTCTTTTTGGTAGTTTTTATCACATCCATTCTTGGAAGTATAGCCTTTGTCTATGCACCAAAAGTGGCATCTGCCTTAACCAAGCCCAAGGGATAGGTATTCCCTTATCAGAACTCCCTCCTTTATGCCCCAATCACTTACCACAATCTCCCTTTTACCAAACAAAAGCATAGCCCTGTAGAAGATCATAAGTCCCGGGATTATCACCTTTGCCCGCTTTGGCTCTATGTGTGGAAAGGTCTTTACCCTGTCTTCTGCCTTCATACTGCTGAGGGTCTCCAGCCAAAACATAATATCCTCCAAAGTTAGCTTGGAGCCATGCACCAAAGAACCTTGATAGGGAAATACGTTGTTCTTTATTGCGCTTATAGTGGTAATGGTTCCACCCAACCCCACTAAAACATCGCAGGGACGGACCACATCCTTTATTAGCTCATCCAAAAAATTCTTCAAAGACTCCAGCTCGTAAGGCTTGGGAGGGTCGCTTTGTATAAACTCCTCCGTAAGGTTAACTATGCCCACCGGAAGGGATTTTAGGTACTCAACCTCTGTGCCCTTTCCACATACAAACTCTGTGGAACCTCCCCCTTGGTCTATTATGCAAAATTTTCCCTCCGGTCTTAGAGAAAAGGCGACCGCTAAGAAGGCAAGGCTACCCTCCTCATCCGGAGATATTACCTTTAACTCCAATCCCGTCTCATCCTTTACTCTCTTTAAGAACTCTTGAGAGTTTTTTGCCCTACGTAGTGCTTCTGTGCCAATTAAGACTATTCTTTCTGCTCCATACTGTTTTGCCACTTGTATGTATTTTTTGATGGTCCGCAATGTCTCTTCCATAGGCTCCTCTTGGAGGTAACCGTTCTCCTTCAACCCTGTAGCCAAGGCGGTAATGTTGCCCTCTTCGTATATGATCCTAAAAGATTTGGAAAAGTCTGCTATGCTCAACCTGCAGGAGTAGGAACCAACATCTATAGATGCAACCTTCACTGAAGTAATTATACATCAATAGTCCCATCTACTACTTGACCCATCCCTTTGTGGGTGTAATATTCCAAATCTATGGAAAGGGCTTACTGCAAACATCAGCATGTGTTCCATGTGCCCAAGAAGGAGGCGGAGGGGCGCGTGCTTTTGGTGTTTTTGCTGACGCTGGCTTTTATGTTTGTTGAGATCGCCTCTGGCTATATCTTTGGTTCTGTTGCCCTTTTGGCGGACGGCATACATATGGGAACTCACGCCTTAGCCTTTGGAATATCCTTCACTGCCTATATGCTGGCAAGAAGGTGGTCAAGGGATGTTAGCTTTTCCTTTGGTACTTGGAAGGTGGAGGTGCTTGGGGCATACACCAGCGCAGTGCTTTTAAGTATGATGGCTTTCCTTGTTCTTATAGAAGCCCTGTCAAAGCTCATAAACAGGGTAGCGGTTAAATATGAAGAAGCCCTTTTGGTTGCCTTTGGAGGATTGTTGATAAACTTGGTTAGTGCCTTCGTCTTGTCCCACGAGGAGGACCACAAGCATGACGTTAATCTGAAGTCCGCCTACCTTCATGTGCTTACAGACGCATTGACCTCAATATTGGCAATAGGTGCCCTTTTGGGTGGCAAATATTTTGGCATGTGGTATTTGGACCCTCTCTCTGGGATTGTGGGCTTTTTTGTGATCATCAACTGGGCGTATGGACTTCTCAAAGAAACCGCCTGGATACTCCTTGATAGGGAGATGCGCTCCCCCATAGTGCAAAGGATAATTAACAGCATAGAAAGGGATGGCATCAGCAAAGTCCAAGATATACACCTCCTCCGCATCCATCACGACAAGTATGCGTGCATACTTACTATAACCACCACTCAGGACCTTCCTGCGGACGACTACGTAAAACGCCTTGAGGAAATAGAAAACTTAGTTCATACTACGGTGGAGGTGGTATATTGTACGGATTCTGTTGATAAAAACATATAACAATGTTAATATATATTGAAGGATGAAGCATTTGAGTGAAGAAATCCTTGAAGAGTGGGCAGAGCTTTTAAAGGCTTTGGCTCATCCCATAAGGCTAAGGATTTTGGCAACCTTGATAGAAGGCAGGCAGTGTGTCAAAAACCTTAGCGAGCTCCTCAAAATCTCCCAACCCAACGTATCCCAGCACCTTGGAATACTTAGGAACAAAGGTATAGTAGGTTGTAAAAGGGATGGTTCTGTAGTTTGCTACTATATAAAGGATGAAAGGGCTTTAAAAATCTATGAAATATTAAGCAAGGAGGTAACAAAATGGCAGGAAACGTCATCACATTAACAGAAAGCAACTGGCATGCGGAGGTCATTAACTCAGACAAGCCAGTTCTAGTGGATTTTTGGGCTCCCTGGTGTGGTCCCTGTAGGATCATAGCACCCATCATAGAAGAGTTGGCGGATGAGTTTGCGGGCAAAGTGAAGGTTGGCAAGCTAAACACCGACGAAAACCCCAATATAGCTATGCAGTATGGCATAAGAGCAATACCCACCTTGATGCTTTTCAAAAACGGTGAAGTAGTTGATACAAGGATTGGCGTTCAACCTAAAGAAGCCATAAAGCAAATGCTCCTTAGCCACATATGATCTCTGAGGATATACTGTATGATTGTGTTATAGTGGGGGGCGGTCCAGCGGGATTGACCGCTGGGCTTTACTGTGCAAGGGCAAAGATGAACACCCTCCTTCTGGAGAAGGGGACCATCGGGGGACAGATAGCCATTACAGACTTGGTGGAAAATTACCCAGGATTTCCAGAAGGGATAAGCGGTAAAGAGTTGTCCCTCAGGTTCAAAGAGCAGGCAGAAAGATTTGGTTTGAAAATCCACAGGAAGGAAGTGGTAAAGATAGAAAAGGTGGGTAAAGAATTAATCTTGCACCTTAGGACCGGGGAGCTCTTGAGGAGCAAAACGGTTATTCTTGCTGTAGGAGCAAGCCCAAGAAAGTTGGGTGTAAAGGGGGAGGAAGAGTTCTTGAACAGAGGAGTATCCTACTGTGCTACCTGCGATGGTGCCCTCTTTGATGGAGTACCTATTGCAGTAATAGGTGGAGGAGATTCCGCCTGTCAGGAAAGCTTGTTTTTAACCCGTTTTGGTAGTGTGGTTTATCTGATCCACCGAAGAGATCAGCTGAGGGCTCAAAAACATCTTCAGGAAAAGGTGCTTTCCCATCCCAAGATCAAGTTCTTACCCAACAAGGTGGTGGAAGAGATAAGGGGTACAGATGCAGTGGAGAGCTTGCTTCTTAAAGATACCCAAACGGGGGAGCTTTCCACCTTGGAAGTGGAAGGGGTGTTTATTTTCATCGGTTTGGAGCCCGCCACAGGCTTTCTTAAAGGTTTTGTCAAAACGGACGATAAAGGATATATCATCACCGATGAGAGAATGAGAACCAGTGTGGAGGGTGTGTTTGCATGTGGAGATTGCCGAAGCGGAGCCACCGGTCAGGTGGCTGTGGCGGTGGGGGAAGGGTGCATAGCTGCCATAGAGGCAGAAAAATACCTACAGGAGAACTTCTAATGTGAATTACCAGGGAGGATTTGAAACCTTCAAAGAAGCTACCAGATATATGTTCCAACCTGATCTGGCGGATGTATTACTTGTTCTTTTTGGTTTTGTAGCCTCCGTATTTGTTCTTATAGTTCTTCCTTATGCCGTCTCAAAATACCTTGCCAGCAGGTCTGTAAGGAGGGAGTTTGAGGTTGTCGGAAAGCAGATGGGGCTTAATGAAGAAGAAATAGCTTTGCTATATAAGTGTGCAAGCACGTTGGAAGAGCCAAATAAAGTTTTTTACAGCAAGTATGTATTTGAAAGGTGTGTGGGAAAGCTTGTTAAGGAAAGCTCGGATAATATACCCATCATTGTTAGTGTTAGAAAGAAGCTCAAATTTGAGCATTTACCATGGTTTCTACCACTTGCTACCACGAGAGACATAGAGGTCTATCAGACAGGTTTTGTTTCATACAAAGGAAAGTCATACGGTGCTGCAGTTTGGGAAAAAACAGAAGAGGATCTAAAGATAGCTATCCTTGATAGAGCTCCGGAATTTCCACAGCCCGGTGAAAAAGTTAGGTTTTCCTTTTTAAGAGAAGACGATGGCAGGTATTACTTTGAAGCGGAAGTTTTGAACACCTACCTTGAAGGTGGAAAAGTGATTTTGGTTGTTCCTCATACCGAAAAGCTTGGTAAAGTCCAGCTAAGGGACTCCATAAGATGGAAGGTATCCATCCCTGCACGAGCGTTCTTTTTCAACAGGAAGGTAAAAGCTGAGGAACTATCTCTTATTGAAGAGCTACCTGATGAATCCTTTTTGGAAGGAACCATAGAGAACATAAGCACGGAAGGAGTTAAGGTTTGTTTTAATAGGTTCCTTTCAGCAAAGGAAGGCGATAGCTTGCTTTTAGAATTTGAATGGAAGGGTGAAGCTTTTAAAAACATTTTGGCGGAGATAAGGCATATATCGGGCTCTACCGATAGAACGTGTTTTGGTTTAAAATTTTTAAACTTGAAAAAAAATTACGAGGACACCATAAGAAGGTTTATAATAGAGGAGCAGAGGGAAGCACTAAAAGCTTATAAGATGGATAGATAAATGGCTTTTCAAAGCATATTTCTTTTCTTCATGGCCTTCAATATTCTCTTCCTCGCTTGACGTTCCCTTCTCTTTTTCTTTTCACTTGGCTTTTCGTAGAATTGGCGCCTCCTGACTTCTGTAAGTATCCCTTCTTTCTCTACAAGCCTTTTAAATTTTTTAAAAGCCTTCTCAAAGGGTTCGTTTTCATCCACTATCACAAACACCAACCTTCTTCACCTCCTTATTAAATTATAACACATTTCCGTAATATTCAGCTTTTGAAGTTGCAGTTTCCCAAAGCACTACCTTTATAACCTTCACCTCTTCCAAAAGTCCCACCGCCCTCAATTTGTCTTCAAGGAAGTCATAAAAGAACTTGGCAAGGGCTTCTGCAGTAGGGCAAAAATCCACCGGGAAGAGCTTGAGGGCACCGTATTTTTCTGCTAATTCTTTAAGCTCTGGATACATAGGGTCCGCTTTGTCTATGATAAAGCTGTGGTCAATGGTGTCTATTAGCTCCTTCAGGGCATTTTTTACATGGTAGAAGTCTATTACCATGTCCTGCTCAGAGAGGGTATCAGAGCCCAGCACTACTTCCAGTACATAACTATGTCCGTGCAAATTTACGCACTTGTTAACTGGGATCTCCTTTCCAATAGTAAAGTCAGCTCCTCTTCCGTAGGTTAGGTTTTGCTTCCAAACCCTGTGTCCCGCCTCAAACCTAAAGACCTTGGATATTTGCCACTTCACACAAACTCCTCCATCATCTCCCTTCTTACCTCTCTTATTCGGTTATGCTCATCCACATAAACAAGAACAGGCTTAAAGTCCTTCAACTCTTCCTCGTCAAAGAGACCATAAGACGCTATTATGATAATATCTCCCACCGCACCAAGCCTCGCAGCGGCACCGTTTAGTCTCACCTCGCCCGAATACCTTGGTGCAGGAATTACATAAGTGGAAAACCTACTGCCTGTGTTCACGTTGTAGACCTCTATCTTCTCGTATGGAAGTAGCTGGGCCGCTTCCATGAGGCTAACATCCAAAGATAGGCTACCTTCGTAGTGAAGTTCTGTACCTGTTATCCTTGCCCTGTGTATTTTGGACTTTAGCATATATCTCTTCATGGGAGTATAAAAATATAAAAAAACTCTTTATTCTTTGCAAGTCCGTGCTATAATAAAGTTCAAGGAGGACTTGAAAATGCTACCCAAGGAGCTAATAGATTTTATGAGAAGTGTGGGAGTTTTCCCCATAGTCCTTACCACCACCGACAAAAACGGAGACCTTCACACCACCTTTATAACATGGGTTTACCCTGTTGATGATAAAACCCTTCGGCTTGCCCTCAGTTCCAACGCCAAAAGCGCAAAAAACATGCAGGAAACGGGAAAGGTAGCCATAATGGTCTTTAGTGCAAACACTGCCTTAGCCCTCTATGGCAATGCGAAGCTCATTCTTGAGAGAATAGAAGAGGTAAAGTTCCCTGTTTCTGTGTTTGAGGTTTCCATCCAAAGAGTGGAGGATGCGCTCTTTCCCGGTGGCACCGTTGTGGGAACTATACCCTTTATGCATACGGGCGACCTGCAAAAGGCAGGAGAACTGGACGAGCTTGTTCTATCCGCCTTAAGAGGTTAACCCTTAGAAGAAGAATCCCAAGACAAAGTGTATTCTACTGCGAGAGGTGTCACCGGGTACCTTTTTGGTCTTAAAGGCCCAGTCCAGCTTAATGGGGGCAAAGGGGGTGATAAACCTCACTCCTACGCCATAGCCTCCTTTTAGATTTTGAAGTTTTAACTCGCTGGTTTTATCAAAGCCAAGCCCTGTGTCGTAAAATAGTGCTCCGTAAAGTATATTTTTGTAAAGTGGATAGTTGGCTTCCGCAGAAAGTATTATTTGCCTTTTGGCACCTATGGGGTCTGAAGTGTTAGGGTCCAAAGGACCTGCATAGCCATATTTGTAGCCTCTGATTGTGAAGTCTCCACCTACGAAGAACCTTTCGTCCAAGGGCACCGTCTTTCTGCTGTAAGGTTCCACAACGCCAAGGACTCCCTTAAAGGCAAGTATTAAGTCTGTATCAAAAAATGGATCCTTTAGAAAGGTTTGATGGGATAGGTTAATTTTGTTAAACCTTTCCGTTCCTCCCAAAACGGGCACTGCAACCGAGTACCCTATCTCTGTAAGAGAACCCTTTGTGGGAAAGAGATAGTTATCCCTTGTATCCCTTGAAACGCCAAAAATAAACTTTCTAGATTGTCTTTCTCCAGCCTCCTGAAGTATTATGGGTGATGCGTTCGGAGATATGTTTGAGTATTTGACCCTCTGAAAGCTAATCCCACCGCTGATCCTCCAAAATTCGCTTATCTCTCTTGATATTATCAGGTCCAAACCTGTTCTTCCTACCGTGTAAGTTGTGTATTCTATACGCCTGTCGTAAACGGAACCACTAAGGTCTATGGGTAGGTTCAGAAACCATTTTTTTGTGTAAGAAAGGGCGTTGTCTTTTATTTTGCTACCGTAAGATACGGAAATGCTGGCTATGTCTCCTGTGCCTAAAAAGTTTCCCTTTCTAAGGGAGATAAAACCAGACAACTTGGTTACCTGGTTGTAGCCCAAACCTACAGAGAACTGTCCGGTAAATCTCTCTCTTACTCTGGTTTCCAGATCCAGCTTATTCCCTTCGACAGAGGAGGGTTCTATGCTAACATCCTCGTAATAACCCAGGTTGAAGATCCTCGTTCTTGACCTCTCCAATTCCCTCTGGTTGATAAGGTCTCCTTCCTGAACCCTCATCTCCCTTCTTATTACGTAATCTCTTGTTTCATAGTTTCCTCTTACCTCTATCCTTCCCACATAGAAGGGCTCACCCTCGGATATCCTTAAAACCACTTCCACTTCCTTTTTTTGGTTATCCCTTCTTTCCTCTCTATCCACAGAAACACCAAGGAAGCCTATTTGGGTGTATTGATCCCTTATGTTTTTAATGATGTTCTTTATAACCTCATCTCTATAAAATCCTCCCTTGTTCTTTTTAAGAAGATTACCTATCAGCTCCCTGGACGAAAAGTAAGTGTTCCCCTCTAGCTTCACTGCCTTCAGTTTATACCTTGGTCCCTCTTGAACTTCTATGAAAATCCTGTACCTGTTTTTTTCTTTTTCTACCCTGTATGAAACCTTTGCCTCCAAAAAGCCCTCAGACCTGTAAAACTCTTCGATCCTCTTTATATCCTCCTTAAGGAGTTCTTCACTAAAGGGTGGCTTTAGTCTAAAGGCAAGCAAGCTCGGGGGCTTCGTTTCCATCAGGTTCAAAAGTCTTCCCTTCCTAAAGCTTTTATTTCCTTTTATTTCAACGCTTGCCACATACTCAGGCTCACCCTCTATTATGTTATACACAAGCTTAGACGCTCCCTTTTTGGGCACGAGTTCATAAGAGACCTGCACGTTTGGGTATCCTTCCCTTTCGTATGCTTGAATGATCCTGTTTTTTATGGTTTCCATCTCCTCTTGGCTGAGGACCCTTCCCAGCTTTAGCCTTCTTTGTACCTCCACTTTCTCTTCTATGGCGGGTGAGGAGGTGAATTGCCGGGTCAACTCCTCCACATCTATCTTTCCCACCTCTGTTTCTATACCGATTTTCTTTTCAAGCTCATCGCTCTTTATCTTCTTGTTTCCTCTGAATTCTATTTTGTATATAACCGGCAGGTCTTTGACCTTGTAGGTTAGGAACACTTTATCTCCCAACTTTTCTTCGTACACTTCCACGCTTTCAAAAAAGCCGGTTCTGTAAAGGCGTCTTATATCTTCCCGCACTGCAAAGGGATCGTAAGACATACCCTCCTTAACCTTTATAAGTCCTCTAATTACATCCTCCGGCACATATAGGGCACCCTCTATTTTTACGCCCTCCACCCTTTGGGCAAAGAGCCAACCAAAGCTTACTAAAAGCAAGAGAACAATCCTACGCAATTTCTACACTCCTTTCTCCGGCTTTTATTACACCTAGTTCAAAGGCTTGAGGGATTTGGGAAAGCACTTTGCTTGCGTTCATTTCATCCACAACCAGAACAAACCCCACACCCATGTTAAAAACCCTAAACATCTCCTCCCTTTCTATTTTACCAAGTCTTTGCACCCAGTCAAAGATAGGATTTTTTGGAATTTTCTTCTCTTCCACCACCGCCTTTGTACCTTCTGGAAGGATCCGAACCAAGTTTCCCGGCAGTCCCCCGCCCGTTATATGCGCCATGCCTTTTATTTCCACTTTCTTTTCAATAAGCTCCTTTACCTCCCTCCAGTATATTCTTGTGGGTTCAAGCAAAACCTCCCCAAGGGTTTTTCCAAACTCTTCCATAAAGGTGGAATAGCTAAGTTTGTTTATCTCTACAACCTTTCTGATAAGGGAGTAGCCGTTGCTGTGAAAGCCCGAAGAAGGAAGTCCTATTAGAATGTCTCCAGGTTTTATGTTTTCCCCGGTTATGAGTTCCTCCTCTTCGCACACACCCACACAAAAGCCCGCAAGGTCATAGACGCCATCCGGATAAAAGCCGGGCATCTCTGCAGTTTCCCCGCCCACCAAGGGCATCTCCGCCTGCTTACAGCCTTCCAATATACCCTCAATAACCTTCTTTAGAACCTCCAACTCTATTCTGCCAGTAGCTATGTAATCCATAAATCCTAAGGGCTTAGCGCCGGAGGTTATAAGGTCATTAACGTTCATAGCCACAAGGTCTATGCCTACCGTGTGATGGATACCAAGCTCTTGGGCTATTTTGAGCTTTGTACCCACCCCGTCGGTGGTCATCATGAGTATTGGCTTTTTGTAGCCCTGCAGAGAAACACCGCTGGCAAAACTTCCAAAAAGCTTGATTTGGAAGCCCAAGCTCCTTGTCTTTTCTTTTATAAACTCCACAAATCTTTCTGCCTTTTCCAGGTCTACGCCCGCAGATTTGTACGTTAGCTTATCCATTTAAGTAAAACTCCTCCAAAACCGAGTAGATAGGTCCTATGGAAGTTAAAGAACTCCTTATTATGGATATTCTGTCCACCAGGTCCTCTCCAAAATTGTAGTTTTCGTACCTTTTGAGAAGGTTCTTTAGCTTTTTCTTATCATACTCCTTTATTCTGCAAATGGTTACATGAGGGTAAAAGGGCTTACCATCGCTCCTTATACCGTATTTTTTGTTGGTGTTGTATACATCCTTAGCCAGCGCCTTGAGTCTTTCTGCACCCTCTGATACACCAATCCATAGCACCCTTGCCTTATCTATGTCTGGGAAAACTCCTAAGGATTTATACTTTACCCTTATGGGTTTGTTTCTCTGAGAGACCTCCTGCACGCCCTTTATTATATCCATCAATTTCTCCTCCGGCACCTCTCCTATGAACTGAAAGGTCATGTGGTAGTTTTGTGGTTCCACCCACTTACCCTTTATAAAGTCCTCCGTTTGTTCCTTTAGCCTTTCCACCTGTTCCTGTATGGTCTTTGTGGAGAAGAAACCAACAAAAACTCTTACCACGCTTTTCTATTATAAAGCCACTCTACCCACTTTCTGAGCTCTATAGCTAAAAAGACAACCACTGGCATTATCAGGGTATACTGCAGATGTTCCACGTCTAAGGGCACCGTCTTGAAGAAATCCTCAAAAACATAAACCGCAAGGGCCTGTAGAACTATGCCTAGGATTATTCCTAAATACACGTAAGGGTTCGTTCTTACGTATTCAATTGGGTTCAAAAGGAAGGGCTTAGAGCTTATCTCTTGAATTCCAACAGCCCACAGGGAAACGACCGATGAGGTAAAGCTTATAGAAAGCGCCAGCTCGTAAGGATACTTAGACAGTATATAGCTAAAGAGTAGATAGTGCCCAAGGGCGCAGATTATGGCGGTATAGAGTATGTAAATTATCTGCTTCTTCCCCAGGAAAACTTCTTGAGGTCTCTTGGGCTTTTCCTTGGTTGGATCTCCTTCGTACTTGGTGAAGGGATAAGCCTTGTCTACCACACCATCGGTAACCAAGTTTAGCCAGAGTATGTGGGTAGGATACAGTGGTAAAGGCATTCCGGAGATGATGGCCAAGCTGTTGTAGATTATCTGAAAGCCGTTGGCGGAAAGGAGATATCTTATAACCTTGGCTATGTTTTGGGCTATTAGCCTACCTATCATTATGGCTTGGACGATAACCGTTAGATTATTGTCTGTTATGATCATGGCAGACGCATCCTTTGAAACTTGGGCACCAGAACCCATAGCTACGCCCAAGTCTGCCACCCTTAGGGCTGGTGCGTCGTTTACCCCATCGCCCGTTACCGCCACGATCTCTCCGTGGGACTGAAGGACCTTAACTATCCGATACTTGTCCTCCGGAAGAGCCCTTGCCACCACGGTGGTGCGTTTTAAAAGTTCGTAGAGTTCAGCGTCTGAATAGTTTGCAAGAGAAGCTCCCTCTATAGCAAAATCTCCCTCTTGGTAGATACCAACCATACTTGCCACCGCCTTTGCGGTCAGCAGATTGTCCCCAGTGATCATGATCACTCTTATGCCTGCCTTCTTTGCCCGTTCCACTGCCTCCTTTACACCCTTTTTAGGAGGATCTAAGAAACCCACCAAGCCAATTAGCTCAATTTTTACGCTATCTATATCCTCTGGAATCCTTTCAAGCTCTGCGTATCCAAAGGCTAAAACCCTTAGCCCCCTCTTTGCCATATGATCATGTTTTTCTTGTAAAACATTTAGGCTATTGCCCGCAAGCTTTGAGAGGCTTTCAAAAGCCCCTTTTATGTATAGTTTGTAGCCTTTATCACTTTTTACTACCACCGCCATCAACCTTCTTTTGGTGTCAAAGGGATGCTCCCAAACCCTCTCAAAGATACTTCTTATGCCCAACCAGTTAAAGCCCATCTCGTCCAACCACTCAAGAAGGGCAAGGTCTACCGCATCTCCCTTTTTGCCGTCCGAATCGTTGCACAAGGCGGAGCATAAAAATAGCTCTTCCTCGTTCAAAGGTATATAGTCTTCCACCTTCAGCCTTCCTTCCGTTATGGTGCCAGTTTTATCAGTGCATATGAAGGTGGCACTACCTAAAGTCTCCACCGCGGGCAGGTATCTGACCAAAACGTTGTTTCTGGCAAGCCTTATGGCACCTATCACAAGGGCTATGGTTATGACTATGGGAAGTCCTTCAGGCACCGCGGAAACAAGCTGGGCTACTGCAAAGAACACGATGAATTCCCAACTCCTACCTTGGGCTATACCTATCAAAACCAAGGTGGAGAGAATGAGCACTAATCCTACCACCAATTTTTTGGAAAAATCTCTTAGGGCAAGGGTTAGGGGGCTCTCCGGAGGCTTTTCTTCAAGCTTTTCCGCCATAAGCCCCATCTGGGTTTGCCTTCCCGTAGCAAAAACGACCGCCTTTGCCTTTCCTCTAACCACTACCGTGCCTTTGTATAGGCAATTGACCCTTTCGTAAAGAGGAGTGTCCTCCGGTAAAACAACATGGGAGTATTTTTCTACGGGCACCGATTCGCCCGTTAAAAGTGATTCATCCACCAACAGACCCGCCTCTTCCAGAAGCCTTAAGTCTGCGGGTACCACATCCCCCTCCGATAGAAGCACTATGTCTCCGGGCACCAAAAAGACTGCGTCTATCTCCATCTCTTTGCCATCTCTAATGACAATTACTTTTTGCCTTGTTAGCTTCTTTAGGCTCTCTATTGAAGCCCTCGCCTTTAGCTCCTGATAAAAACCTATAAGACCGTTTACGAGAACGAGCCCCCAGACGATCACAGAATCTTTCCAATCTCCAAGTAGAAGAGCCAAAAAGCCTGCCACAACCAAGATCAAAATCAGAGGATTGGTGTATTGCCTAAGCAGGATCGCCCAGACGCTCTCTTTCCTCTCCTCTATTTCGTTGAGCCCATAGCGCTTTAGTCTTCTCTCCGCTTCCTCTTGGGAGAGACCAAAGGGAGAGGTGTTTAACTCTTTTAGGACTTCCTCTATGGCTTTATTATGCATTAAAATCATTATACGTTCTCAGGGGACGTAGCTCAGTGGGAGAGCGCCTGCATCGCAAGCAGGAGGTCGGGGGTTCAAATCCCCTCGTCTCCACTTATATTTAAGAACTATGGGTATATTTTCCGAGGACCTTATAAACCTGGGTAATCTCATAGATGCAGAGATTGAGGTAAAAGTCCCTAAAGAGCTTTTGAACGAAACCTTTAAGGGCTTAAACTTTGAGGTGCTTGATGGCTTGCTGAGGGTTGGCTTTAAAAAGAAGGGATTTATCTTTTCAAAGAAAGTGCAGGTGCCCCTAAAGGAGGACGCGCAGAGTGTAAAAAACGAACAGCCGGATATAAGGGCAATAGGACTTACGGTAATGACTGAGAAAGGCTTGGAGGAGCTCTTGCAAAAGGGACCCTTTAAAAGGGAAGGAGAGCACGTATTTTTTAATCTCTGGGAAGCTATAACCAAAACAGAGGAGTACGCCAGAGTCCCCAAACAGTTCAAGAACAGGCTTCTTATAAACCGGTACAAACTCAAGCAGGGATATATACAGCTTTGGGTAAGGGTGAGCAAGGGATTATAATTTTTTCCCATGTATTACCTTCTTACAGTGCTTTTTATAATGGTTGCCCTGCTCCTGATAGTGGTGGTTTTGATGCAGAGGGGCAGGGGAGATGTGGGTAGTGCTTTCGGTGGTATGGGACAAGGTGTCTTTGGTCCCGGTGGCGTGGATACCATACTTACCAAGGCAACCTACTGGCTTGGCTTTATGCTCATGGGCATTGCCCTGCTTATAAGCTTTTTCCATCCCTCAAAGAGGGGCTCCCTTTTGGAAAATGAAGGTAAAGGAGCTAATACTCAGACCCAGCAAAGTGTCCCAAAGGGACAGACAGCTCCTTCTGGCACACCTTCTGGGGGTAAAAGCCCCTGAACTCTATCTGAAAATGGAGGAAGAGGTCCCCCTTCAGCTCTTGGAAGAGTACGAAAAATCTATAAAAAAGCTTGAGGAAGGTTATCCATTGCAATACCTTATTGGAGAATGGGACTTTTATGGAAGAACCTTTAAGGTGGCGGAGGGGGTTTTGATTCCAAGATCCGAAACAGAACTTTTGGTGGAGAAAACTTTGGAGCTGTTGGACTCTCGTAGGGATTACACAGGCTTAGAAATAGGAGTGGGGAGTGGTTGCATTGCCATTACCTTGCTTTTAGAAAGGGAAAGGCTGTTTATGTATGGCACGGATATAAATCCAAAGGCTTTGGAACTTACAAGGATAAACGCAGAGAACTACGGTGTTTCCCAAAGGCTTAAACTTTTGCAAGGCAAAGATTTTGAACCTGTAAAGGGCCTTCGCTTTGATTTTGTGGTTTCTAACCCTCCTTACATACCGGAGGGTCTTTGGGAAACTTTACCCGAAGGCGTAAAGCTGGAAGGTAAAGATGCCCTAATAGGTGGCAAAAAGGGTTGGGAGTTCTACGAAAGATTTGCCCAGCAGGTGGGAGATTTTCTCAAAGAAAACGGCTTTTTTGTTTTGGAAATAGGGCATGACCAAGGGCAGATAGTCCAAGAACTACTTAAGGATTATTCCCCTAAAATTTTCAAAGATTACTCAGGGCAGGATAGGGTGGTAGTAGGATGGAAATCTTAGGGCTTTTAGTTGCAGTGGTTTTCTTTGTTATATTGGAAGGTATTTTTTCTGGTTCAGAGATCGCCCTCGTAAAGACAGACAGGAGTAGAATTCTTGCCCTGTACAAAAAGACCAAGTATGAGTTTTTGATGGATTTTTACGAAAATCCAGAGGACTACATAACCCTAACAATGCTTGGATACACCGTTAGCATAGTTCTTGCCACCACCTTTTACACGCTGATAATCTTCAATTTGGCGGAGACCTTTAAGTTCTTATCTGGTTTGGAGGTACTTTTTTCTGCCACCCTTGTGATCTTTACTCTTATTTTTGGCGAATTTGTTCCAAAGGGTCTATTTCACAAACACTCAGAAAAAGTTTTGGTGCCCAGCCTCTGGTTTTTGAGCAAGCTAAAAAGGGTTCTTTTGCCTATTCTTAAGGCGGTTAGAATTTTGAGCCGACAATTGGGCAAAAGATTAGAAGGGTTATCTAAGGAAAAGCTTTCCCGAAGGGATCTGTTGGCAATAAAAGAAGAACTCGCGGAAGGAGAGGAGCTAAGGCTTGCGGTAAAGCTACTGTCTGCAAGGGATACTTACCTTTCGGAGGTGTTAAAGCCCATCCACCAGGTGGTCATGATCAGTGAAAACGCCACCGTAGAGCAGGCAATAGCAGAAATGAAGAGGAGCGGATACAAAAAACTGCCCGTTTATAGGGGCAGGGTGGATGAGATTGTGGGATATGTAGACATGTTTGATTTGGCGGAGTGGTATGGAAGGAACCTCAGCATAAAGGACTTTATTAGACCGGTTGCAGTCTTTCCTGAGTTTGCGTCTTTGCAAGAAGCCCTTGAGACCTTTAAAAGCACCAAGGAGGGTATGGGAATAGTGGTAGATGAGTTGGGAGTGGTTTTGGGCATTGTTACCGTTGATGACCTATCTTCCTTCTTTATGGGAGGCTTGGGTCGGGAGGAGCTGGAAGAGGATCGGGTCGTAGAGATAGAAAAGGATAAGTGGATCGTAGACGGGCGCTTTCAGATAGAGGACCTTGAAAGGCTTTTGGGCGTAGAGATTCCCAAGGGACCTTACTCCACCGTAGCGGGACTTTTGATCTATCATCTGAAACGAATCCCCAAAAAGGGAGAGCAGACGAACATCCAGGGTGTTATGTTCAAAGTGGTTCAAGCAGATGAAAAAAGGGTGCAAAAGGTTATGGTTGAGAAGGCTTCTTCTTAACTAACAAAGACGCCACCACCGAGATGAATATGGCGCTGAAGATCAAAAGCAAAGACACAAAAACCGGTATTTTATAAAACTCTGAGATCAGCATTTTCACGCCAATGAAAGCTAAGATGAACGAAAGCCCATAGTGTAAAAAGTGAAAGAGTGGCAAGATGGCATCTGCGGCAAAATAAAGGGACCTGAGCCCCAATATGGCAAAGATGTTGGAAGTATAAACTATGAAAGGATCCCTGGAGATGGCAAGTATGGCGGGCACCGAGTCAATGGCGAACATAATGTCTGAGCTTTCCACAAAGAGAAGGGACAAAAACAGTGGTGTAGCATAAAGCTTTTTGCCCTCTCTTACAAAGAATTTTCCATCCTTGTAGTTAGGTTTTAAAGGTATGAGCCTTTTGGCTATTTTGTAGACCAGTGTTTCTTCTGGGTGAAATTCTTTTTCCTCTGTAATCAAAAGCTTTACAGCGGAGACTATGAGGATTACACCAAAGATGTAAATTACCCAGTGAAAGAGCTTTATAAGTTCAACACCCGCAAAGATAAAGATCGCCCTAAAGACTATTGCCCCAAAAACTCCCCAAAAGAGCACCTTGTGTCTGAACTTTTCAGGCACTTTAAAGTAGGAAAATATAAGAATGAACACGAATATGTTGTCCAAGCTTAAGGCTTTTTCCAGGGAATAGCCCGTTATGTATTCCAAAAAGGCTTGGGTTCCCTTTGTGTAATACACATAGCCAGAAAAGGCAAGACCAACTCCGATCCAAAAGGCGGACAGGATCAGGGATTCTTTTACGGATATTTTATGAGGGTGTCTGTGAAAAACAAATAAGTCCAAAAACAGGGCAAGGAGGACCACAGAGCCAAAGATTATCCAATTTAGTTCATTCATTTAAGGCTTCCTTTATTCGGTCTATCACCTTAACGGGTAGCGGATCATAGCCATAAAATTCTGCCAAATAGAAGCTAACCCAATCTTCAAGGTAAGCAAGATATAAAAGCCTCTCCTCTAAGGTATCCCCCTTGCCTTGTAGCACTATGGGAGCCAAGCCCAACTCTTTAAAGAGTTCTTCTGTGATTTGAACCCTCCTTTTAACTCTAGGATGGTCCTCTGGATCCCACAGGATAATAAAGTGGCAGAGGTTCCTTGTTATTGGATTGTCAAGCCCTACAACTTCATTGTGATGGAGCTCGGGCAGTGTGGCGGTGTAGCAAAGGGTCTTGGAGTTTTCGTTGACCTGAGTTTTCCATCGGAAGGCTATGGGTTCCGTTAGCGGTGTGCCATAAACTATGGGAATGTAATTCTGAACAACTTGGGCAATGCGGTAAGCGGTTTCCTTTATCTCTCCTTTGCTTTCTTCCAAGTGCTTTCTTATTCTCTCTATGGGATCCTTTTTCCCAAACAAGCTCATAACCGCCGATAACATAAAGCCAAAGGCGTAGCGTGGAGCATAGTTAGAGGGAACCTCCACAAAGTCTAAACCTTCCCTTTGGGCAACCTCCCTTAGCTTACCCCCAGAGCTGACGCAGACAACCTTTAAACCCCTTTTTATCCCTTCATCCGCCACGCTCAAGGTCTCTTCCGTGTTTCCGCTGTAGCTGATAGCCACCAATAGCCAACCCTCCCTCACGTAAGGAGGCAGTTCATAACCCCTCAGAGATAGAACAGGAACCCTTACCCCATCCTTTTCTAAAAAGAGCTTTAGCACATCCCCCACAATCCCAGAGCCACCCATTCCGGTAAAGACGATCCCCCTGTAATCGTTGGGAGATATAGTAGTGATTTCATACACAACGAATTGTTCTGGCAATCTTTCTATCCATTCTTGTGCCTTCATAGGCCGAAGATTACCTGCTTGCCCGATTGGGTTGGCAGAGGAGTTTGGTGTCTCAACAGATTCAAAGAAAATTCAAGGTTGTTGTATAGGGTTATGGAGTAATTGTCCCAAAAGACGCAGGTGCCAGCGAGGCAAAAGTACCCACCGCTGGTGGGTGCGATCTGCTCTGCAATGAGTAGGGTGTAGTTGCCCATGTTGGAGACAGCAGTGTCTTCTCCTCTTACCACCACCTTTATATCGGGCATAAGAGGCTTTATAGTCGCACTGCATGCGAGCATGATTTTTTCTACATTAACTTCGTTTTTTTGGTTCTTGTTGTATCTTCTGATTTTTGAGGTTACCACAAAATACTTTTCTCCGTTGTGGTTGTTTACCTCGTCAATCACCTCATCTGGGTTTAGCTCCATGCCGAACCTTCTTGCCAGAGTGTTGCAGGTGTCCGCTATGTGATCCTCATTTTTATAGTATCCACCCAGTATGACCTTTTTTCCAAGCTCCCAAACCCACTTTTCTACCTCCTCCGCCTCCTTTTCAGTGAAAGGAATTTCTGGATAGTTGAACACGATCGTATCATACTCCTTTAACTTTTCCCAACGATCCACTTCCTCTATGATTATGTTGTGTTTTTCTGCCTCCCTCTGAAGGATTGAAAAGTAATAATAGTCTGTGACGGTAAATTCCTGATGGGTTATACTCCAGCCTACCTTGGTTATCATAAGTTCTTTATTTTATCACACTATCACGTTCACAAAGGACCTATCTCCTCGCCTTACCACTTCTATGCGTTGGTCAAACTTCTCTGCCAGATCCTCCAGATGGCTTATGATCCCAACCATCCTGTTGGCATTGAGCTTTATCATCTCAAAAAACTGAGATAGCTCTTCCCTCGTTTCCCTGTCAAGGCTACCAAAGCCCTCATCAATGAAAAGGCTCTCTATGGGTGCGTTCTTGGATATTATGTCGCTTACACCAAAGGCTAAAGAGAGGCTTGCCAAAAAGGTCTCTCCACCACTCAAGGTGCTTACGCTTCTTTTGTGTCCGGATATCCTGTCTATTATTAGGATTTCTGAACCCTCTAAGTCATACTCGTAGGCGCCAGATGTGAATTTTTGCAGGTAGAAGTTGGCCCTTGCTATGATCTTTTGGAGCATGATCTGACTTAAAAATTCCTGAAGCCTGTCTGCCCTAAAGTCCCTTTCAAGGATTCTGTATATACCCTCCTTCCTCTGAAGCTCCTCTTGATCCTTCAAAAGCTCTTCCCTCCTTTTTAACCCTTCCTCTATGCGCGTTTTTTGTTCCCTTAAATGTCCAAGCTGAACACTTTTGTTTTTGTGTTCTTCTTCCACCTGCTGCATCTTAGCCTTTATCTCTTGGGTAGGTTCTACTCCCTCAAAGTTCTTCAGTTCTTCCTTTAGCCTTTGTTCTTTTTCTTTCAACAGGGCAACGTTCCTTTTGTAATCTTCCAACTCTTGCTTTAGCCTTTCTATGTATTCCTTGGGTTTTATGAGTTTTTCCAGCTCTTGCACCGTTCCGAGCCCAAACTTCTTTATGGCCGGCTCCAAGTTTTTGGCAACCCTTTCCTTTTCCTCTTTTAGGTTTTGTATATTCCTTTCTCTTTCTAAAAGGGCGGTTTGGACCCTTTTCTCCTCCAGTTCTACATTTCTTAACTGTTCGGAGATAGTGGTATAGTTGTTTCTTATCATATCCCTTCTGTCTTTGAGGGTTTTTAACTGGACCTGTTTTTCCCTTATGTCCTGTTCCTTAACTTCCCAAAAGCCTTCTATTGCTAAATGCTCCTCTATCTCTTTTATTAAGGTTTGCAACTTTTCCCTTCTACCCTCCTGGGTGGATAGCCTTTCTCTTTTGGTGCTTAGCTCTTCCTTTAAATTCTTAAGTTTTTCCTCTGCCTGTTTTAGCTTTCTTCTGCATTCCTCCAGTTCAGCTTGGGACCTTTGTAGTTCCCTATACTCCTCTTCAAACCTCTCTTCTTCCTCCCATTCATTTAGCAGTTGCCTTAGCTCCCTCTCCTTTTCCTCCAGGGCAGAAAGCTTGCTCTCTATTCTTGCCTTTTTCTCAAGTTTCTCAGATTCAAGGGCTTTAAGCTTATCCAGTTCCCTTTTGATGGTTTCAAAGTTCTCAGAGGGCTCGGTGGGAGGTAGCTGGGTAATTACGTTGCCACACACTGGGCAAAGGTCTCCCTCCTTTAGGTGTGCCCTTATGTGTTCCACATGAAAGCGAATAAGGGAGCTTTCCTTCTCTTTTATGTCTTCTCTGATTTTTTCTAGCTGTTCTTCCAAGAGCTCCTTCTCTTCTTTAAGAAGTTCCAAGCTTTCCCTTTCCCTCCTTACCTCATCAAGCTTTATCTTTATGGGATTGAGCTCCAAAAGTCTTCTTTGCTTTTCCTCTAAATCTTCTATCTTCTCCCTTAGCTCCTTTATGTAGTTTTCGCCCCTGTCTATTCTCTCAGTTAGATTTTTGATATCTTCCTCCAAAGTCTTTATCTCTTCTTCTGCGTTTTCCAACTCCTTTAACTTTTGGTTTCTTTCTCTGTGTTTTTCAAGGGCGTTCTTTAGCCTTTCTAACTCCTTTGTTAGTTGTTCTATTTGCACATCGTACTCGCCCAATCTTTCCCACTCTTGACGGTATTTTTCCAACTGTATTTGGAACTGCTCCCTCTGATGGGAAAGTTTGGCAAGCTTTTCCCTTAAACTCTTTATTTCCTTTATCTCCTGCTCCTCCCTTTGGGAAAGACTCTTAAAACTTTCCACGTAGGGAGCATAGGAGCTTAGCTCTTCCATTACCTGAAGATCCCTCTCAAGCTGTTCCATCTTCTCTGCCTTTTCAAGAAGTTCTGTTAGCTGTCTTTGGCACTCTGTTAGCTCTTCTTGAAGGCGGTCCCTGTTGGATGCAACATTGAGCCTTTCTTGTAGCTTCTTTTTCTCTTCTTCCAAAAGGTTAAGGTCCTTCTCCAAAAGGGTGATCTCTTTGTTTACCCTTTCAAGCTCCTCTTTTGTGGCAAAGCTGAGCTCACGCAAGGATGCGGTTATACTCTCCAAGCGGTTTTCAATCTGTCTTTTTGTCTCCCTTATCAGCTCCGCCATTTTCTCAATAAGGGTATCTACACCCAAGAGCTTGTTTAGAATTTCTCTCCTTTGCTGTGGCCTTTCGGGCTTTAAAAACCTGTCAAACTGTCCCTGTGGCAAAAGTATAACCTTGGTAAAGGTATCATAATCAACTCCTAAGACCCTTTTGATCAGCTCAGGAAGCTCGTTTGCCTTTACATTCTTAAGCCTGTTCCCTTCCCAGAATCTTACCTCACCCCTTCCCTTCCTCACAGCCCTCTCGATGGCATACCTTTTGTCCCTGACGGAGAACTCCAAGAATACCCTCATATGGTCTGTTCCTTTTGAGATCAGGTGCTCATGGAGGTCTCTTTTATCTCCGTGCCTTGGCACCTTTCCAAAGAGGGCATAGCACATGGCGTCTATTAAACTTGTCTTTCCTGCCCCTGTCCTACCCTGAATGATAAAAAATCTGAGCCCTGAGAAGTCTACGCTATGCCTTCCCCTAAAGATGGTAAAGTTTTCCAGTTCAAGCCTGATGGGTCTCATGCTGAACTTCGTTCAAAAGGCGAAAAACTTCTCTTTCTATCTCCTCGGGTAGTTCTTGATTGTAATTCTGTTTGTAGTATGCCCTGTAAATCTGCAAAAGGTCCAAGCCTTCTACTTCTATGGGAAGCTCAGTAGAGCTACTCTCGGGCAGTTCCAAGTTTAAAAAGACAAGCTTTTCACCCAATACCTGATGCAGTTTTTGGGTTTTCAGATTGAGCATTGGGTCCTTTATGTCCGCCTCCAAGATCACCTTAAAGAGTGCCTTCTGATCCTTTATTTCATCCAGAACCTTGTCAATGCTTTGACCCTTTGCTATTCTCACCTCCTTTAACTGTCTGTATAGGGAAAGCTCCAGGGCTTGCACCTTCGCCCCAAATTCCTCCAAAACCACCAAATTAACAAACTTCTTTGTGTCCTTCTCGGAAAAATCTATCTGATAAAGACTGCCCGAGTAGTGAGTGGGTGGAACTGCTGACTCTATTCTTTGGTTGAGATGGAGATGTCCAAGGGCCACATAGTGAAAGCTCTCGGGTATTTGGTCTGGTCTTATGGCATAAAAACTGCTCACGCTTGCCTCCCTTTCTGAGCCAGCAATCTTCCCCTTTTCTACCATGAGGTGGGCAAGGAGTACGCGATATTTATAGCCTTCCACCGCCTTCGCCAAGGCTTTTAGATACTGGGCTACTTTGTGGGAGTAGCTTCTGTGGGCATCCTCCGAGATGGTGGTCAGGACCCTTTCACTGGGATAGGGCAGGCACGCAATGGCTAAGTCTTTGTATTGAAAGACCATATCCTCCACCTTTGGGCTTGGTCTGTCAAAGATATGCAACCTCCCCAACTTTTTGATGCCCGCATAAGCCCTAAGTTTATCGTAGCTATCGTGGTTGCCCGCTATAAGCACCACCTCTATACCTTTTCCTGCCCACTCTGTCAAAAACTCAAGGACTAGACCTTCTGCGGAGTAATCAGGGATCGCCTTGTCAAAGATGTCCCCTGAAATCAGCAAAACATCCACCTTTTCACTAAGACATATGTCTGAGACCTGTTCTAAGGCATAAGCCAAATCCTCGTTCCTTGATACTTTGTTTAAGGTTTTCCCCGCATGAAGGTCTGATATGTGGAGTAGCTTAAACATCCTTTAAGATTTTATCCAACTTCTCCACCAAGGGATTAAGTGGGTCCTCTTTCTTCAAAAGCTTCAGCTTATCTTTGGCTTCCCGTAGCACTATTTGAACTACCTCCTCCGGTGCGTTGGCGTGTTTCATAAGCTCTATATCTTCTTTATCTATCACTCCAAACTCTACCATAGTGTTCTTCATATAGTCCAGTAGAGGTTGCCAGAAGGGAGTGTAATAGAGGATTATGGGAAATCTGTAGACTTTACCCGTTTGCACGAGGGTAAGCGCCTCAAAGAGCTCATCAAAGGTGCCAAACCCTCCCGGAAAGATCACGTAAGCCATGGAGTATTTGATCAGCATAACCTTACGCACAAAGAAGTATTCAAACTTCAAAGATATATTTTGGTATTTGTTGGGTTTTTGCTCTGTAGGAATTTGTATGTTTAAACCCACAGATACAGTTCCTGCGTCATAAGCTCCCCTGTTTGCCGCCTCCATGATCCCTGGACCGCCACCGGTGATTATGTGAAAGCCAAGCTTTCCAAGCATAAAGGCGGTTCTGTATGCATGCTTGTATATCTCGTTTTCCTGACTTAACCGGGAGCTTCCAAAGAAGGTAACCGCAGGACCCACATGGGAGAGGGTATCAAACCCCTCCACAAATTCACTCATTATCTTCAAAACTCTCCAGGTGTCCCCCTGTTTTATCTTTAACTCTTCTATAAGCCTTAGTTGTTTATTGTTCATTTAGGTCCTTTACCATACCCTCTAGCTTTAAAAGGTCTCCCTCTTGAGGTTTGTTTATGTGGTGGGAGTATCTAACCTTTGCCCTCTTCTTTTGCTTAACCACTTTCTTCTTTAAAGACTTTACAGTTGTCTTTTTCTGCTGGGTTGCAGCCAAAGAGGGTTCAGGTAAGGTGATAGTGGAAAAAATAAAAAGGCTTAAGAATACAAAAATTAACTTCTTCATGCTCCACCTCCTTTGCCCCCTAGGGAGGCGGTTAAATTATAGCATATCCTCTTCCTCTTCCAAAAGGCTTATTGGTTTCCTACCCGCAAAGCCCTCGTTCAGCTCATGCCAGTACATTATGGTATCTTCGTCCTCTTTCCAGCAGAGCCAGATGTATCTGTTTTTATGAAAGCTCAAGAAATCCACCAGTATTGGGTCTATACCCTTTATCACTCCGCCCAGTGCTTCTATCTTTCTAAAAAGGGAGTCTATTAGCGCTTCCAGGTCCTTTATGTGGGATTCTAGATACATCCTTTCAAGGGGGTCCTGCTCCTCCTGAAGTCTTTCATAAGCTTCCGTTAGCTCCATTCTCTTGGTGTTTATCTCTTCCACTATGGGCTTGATTACAACTAAGGTCTCTCTTGCGGTGTCTAAATCAAAAACCTTCATCTGCATGGTTATTAATTTATAGGCAGTATTACCGTTGAGCAACAGTTTGGAGATACAACTGGCTCCAGACCTATCTCTTTAGCGTGGGTTAAAATACCTTCTGCGGGGAAGGTTATACCATTGACGCCCGCATAGAGGGCATAGAGGTCCATCTTGATCCTCTCAGGTCCTGCAGGTCTTGCACAGCCGATAACCACCGGCGTCTTTGGTAGTTTCAACCTTGCGTGCAAAAAGACCTTTGCACATTCCTCCGGCGTGGGTGGGGGTAAAAGTTGGAACTTTGCCTTTCCGTAGTAGGGCATAACTACCACTAAAACCAGACCATCTGGGTCAAACTTAGAGATCATGTCTATTGCCCTGTATTCACCCAAGATCTTCCCATAGTGGAGTCCAATGATCACATGGGGCACTATCTTATGGTTGTATTCTTTAAGAAGTGCCAGGGATTCCTCGTAATCTTTCACGGACTTATGGGGCAGTTTATAAACCTCCGCTATGGTCCTATCATCTCCTATCACATCCATAAGTACTGCATCTACGCCGGCTTTTTTTAGGCCCTTTGCCAGTTCCCTGTCTACAAGTCCCACATGGCAGGTGGTGATCAATCCCAGCTCCTTTTTGAGATAAGCAATGGCTTCAAAGAAAGGGTAGAGCTCTACCACTCCGTCCTTGTTGGAACCGCCAGATATTAGTATGCCTTCAATACCTTTGGCTTTTAGCTCCTCTCCAACCCTTTTTAGCTCCTCCGGTGTGGTGGCGGGAATCATGTGCCAGAGGATTTTGGACGCACAGTGGTCGCACATAAGCTCGCAGTTTTTACCCGTTATGGAAACATCCACAAACTTTGGACCAGTGGCTACGTAAAAGTCTTCCACTTGGTAGTGCTTGAAGCCAGGGCTATAAAAATAAACCTTCTTCCCGAAGTTCTCTTCCCTTACCTTGAAACCTTCAAAGAGCTCCTCTAAAAGTTCTTGATCGAGGGGGGAAGAGACCCCCTCAAGGTTTTGAATTATCCGCACTTTATACCCTTTTCGTTGGCTACCTTTGTTAGGGCATCCACAGCTGCCTGTCCCTTAAGCAGTAGATTGATTTCTTCAGGATTGGTGGGCTTTATCTTGGCGATCCAACCTTGACCGTAGGGGTCATCGTTTACCAAGGCGGGGTTTGTCTTGAGGGCTTCGTTTATCTCCACTATCTCACCGGTTAGAGGCGTAGGCACGGGTCCCACCCACTTACCGCTTTCTATGGTGGCTACACTTTTACGCCTTTCTATCACCCTGCCGGGCTTCTTGGGAGTGTAGGCAACGAGCCTTCCAGCCATTGCGGCCGCTATGGACGTTAGCCCTATGGTAAAGGTGCCATCTCCATTGTCCTTTGCCCATGTGAAGGCATTGGCCTCTGGGTCCACATCGTAAAGCAGGTCCTCGGGTATGTTGCACCCATTCACTACTGCCATGCTATACCCTCCTTTATAAGATTTTTAAAAGGTGATTACTTTATCTGCCTCCATCGCCCTGAGGGCGAACTCACTGGCCGGCACAATACCGTCCAGCTCTGGGATCAGCTCCTCCGGCTTGTAACCTAAAGCGTCTATAGCCTGCTTACAGGAGTAGAACTTAACTCCTGCCTGCTTAGCGTCCTTCATAAAATCGTAAACGGTCTTCAACTTCTTTCCGTTGACGCTCAAACAGTTTGGCTCTGCGGGCAAAATCCTCTCTGCCACACCCTTTTTCAGGAGCCTTGTTCCATCCATATTGAAAAACATTTCCACCTCTGCGTCGTTGGAAGCCATCAACGCAGCAATGTAAAAGGGCGACGCACATCTCCAGGGAGTTCTGGGTCCGCTGGTCATAAGGATCACAACCTTCACGACTCTATAGCCCTCCTTGCCTCCTCTTCTGACGGGACGCCCACAAAGGCAAGCTTTCCGTCTATGATGGTGGAGGGGACAGCCCTAATTACGAGCTTCTTTGCCCACATTCTACCCTCCGGCTGTGCCACATCCAAAACTTCATACTTAAAACCATACTCCTTTTGGAGTTTTTGCCAGAGGGCGTCCGCATCGGGACATGTGGCACACCATTGAGAGACCAAAAGGATCACATGTTTGTCCTTTGCCGCCATCACGTACACCTCATGCAGATTATGTCCCATTCATCTATGTATTCTCTCATCTTTTCTATGGCTTGGGGTCCATAGAGCAGATCCTTTAGGTCCCTTTCCAAGTCCACCGGCTTCATCCTCACGATCCAGCCCTCTCCGTAAGGGTCGTAGTTTATTATGTCTGGCTGTTCTAAAACCTTTTCGTTGCGTTCCACCACCTCTCCTTCCACTAGGGCGTTTATGGGTCCCGCCCACTTACCACTTTCAAGGGATGCCACCGGCTTTCCCTTCTTTATGTATTTACCCACGTCCTTTATACGGGCGTGGAGCAGGCGCCCAGCCCGGACCTGCCCCACATCCGTAAGACCCATTGTCACAGTCCCATCTTCGTTTATCCTCAACCACGTTTGGGTTTCTATCTCGTAGTACAGGTCCAGTGGGATTATACAGCCGTTATATTCCCACTCCTTTTCCATTCTTCCGCCTCAAGCCAACCCAAGCCTCTTTAGCACGGGCAGAGGGTCCGAAAGGTTATCCTTCAGCTTAACGTCGTTGGCGCTGTATCCAAAAGCCAAGCCCAAGAGTTGTGTGAAGTACGCGGCGGGCACATCCACATCGGGCACGCCCTTCATCATGAGCCTGTGTCTGTACATCTCCAGAGATGCGTGGCAGAGGGGGCATTCGGTAGCTATAATGTCTGCACCATTTCTCTTGGCGGTCTGCAGGATCATCATAACAAACTTCTCAGATACTTGCTCGTCAGACAGAGAGTGTGGTCCTCCACAGCACTGGGTATGCATGGGCTCAAACTCTACACTGGTAGCGCCCGCAGCCTCCAAAAGGGCATTCATGTAGTAGGGATGTTCGTCGTCATCGGCAGTTTCCCTTCTCCTTGGTCTTGCCTCTTCACTTTGACCACCTGCGTGGGAGTACGTCCTAGCATAGAAGTGAGGTCTTGTATAAAGACATCCGTAATAGTTGGCAACCTTTAGCCCTCTGAGGGGTCTTTTGGTCTTCTCCTTTACCTTCTGAGGTCCTGCCTCGTGATAGAACCACTCTAGGATGTGATAGGTCTCAGGAATTTTGTCCAAGGGGTCCACACCACCTTCTTTGAGAAGGGCATTGACCCTTTCAAAGATTTTGCTGTCCGTTTGCAAGAAGTATTCTGCCCTCTGCAGGGAGAAAGAACATCCGTTGCAGGGTGCCACGATCACATCGTGCCCTTGCTTTCTTGCCAAAGACATGTTCCGAGCGTTCAAAAGCAAGGTGCCCATAAAGGTAATATTCTTGGACTCCATTGCACCACAGCAGTTGTAATCTTCCAGATAATCCAGCTCCAAACCTAGCTCCCTTGCCACTATTCTGGTGGATACATCATAAGCCCTCGCGGCACCCTCTAAGGAACAACCTGGATAATAGGCAACCCTTTTACCAATAACACCCATCTTTATACCTCCTTAAGTTAGTGCTCCTTCTTCTTGCATAACTTTTCTTAGAACTTGCTTGAACTTGTTCCAACTTTTGGTCCTTGGATGGAAGAGCATGTGCTTGGCGTTCAGGACCAAAAAGCTAATGTTCATGGACTTTATGGGTTTCATTACCAACTGCTTTAGCCACTCGGGTGTTTCTCCGAGGAAGGGTATGGGCTTTTTCAGGATGGGGTCCTTTACCACATTGTAGCCTTGCTTTTCAATCCAACCAAAGAGCAATTCTCCGTCCTCTATCCTTCCGTACTCAAGGACCGATTCGGTAAAGAATTTGTCAAACTTCTTGGAAGGGTACTCGTCTATGAGACCCTTCTTCGCCATAGTTCTGAGGATTACCTTTAGCACCTCTTCCACCAGCACACCCTTTGGACATCTGTGGGTGCATTTATGACAGGACACGCACCTCCACATTACATCCGCGCGTTTTTGAAGCTCATCAATGAGCCCAAGCCTTGCCAAGTATATAAAGTGCCTTGGGTTGTACCGCTCATCCCAATAGTTGTGCACCGGACAAGAAGCGGTACAGTATGAACACTGATAGCATAGGGTTATGGTCTTTCCGTCTGGGGAGTTTATGATCTCCTTGGCAAAGTCCAGGTCATAATCGTTGATCACACGAGGGAGGATGATCAGGTTCCAGTCTCCTGATACATCCACCCCGTCAATAACTAATCTTTCCTTCCTTACAATTCTTTCTGGCTCTACTAAGCTTCTTTCGTGTATTGCCATGGCTAAACCTCCAATTCAATGTCTTGTGGTCTTTGAACACCTAAAAGTCTCCTTGCCATGACACCAGCCGGTGGGAAAAAGCCCTTGGCGCTATGCATGGTGGATAGCGTCATGTAATCCACATAGGTGGCGTATATCATGGCAAGGAAGATATCTACAAAAAGGTAGCCCTTTACCTTTATACCAAAATCAAGGAGCTTCTCTTGTATCTGTTTGTAGATCTGTTCAAACTCCTCGTAGGTTTCTCCGTACATATGCCTCTTTGGGGGCTCCTCCTTGAGGAAGACCACCGCTCCGCTCTCACTTTCGGGGTCCCATATCCAGCTGGTCCACAGCACATAATCCTCTGGGAACGTAAAGTGCAAAAGCTCAGACGCCAAGTCCCTCGCTGCCTTTCTATCCACACCCTTTATGGACTTTACAAAATTTTCCACCCTTTCTTCCCAGCTCTTAGCCTTTCCATAAAGCAGGTCGCTTATAGCCCTTTTTAGATTTTCCACGCCCGTCTCTTCTACGAGCCTTTGTCTCTTTCTCCTCACAGAGAATACCTTTTCTAAGATGCGGTCCAGGTCTTCTTTGCTCAAAGAAGCAAGGTTTTCCTTGCTCAAGCTCTTTTGGAAAAGGAGGGACTTGGCGAGGAGGTCCTTGTAAAACTCTTGGACAAACTCCTCACCCTCTCCGAGGATCTTTATGAGATAATCCCTAACCAAAAAATCGTCTAAAACTGCAAGTTTCTTCATACCGTTACCTTTGCACCCACGAAGGCTGCAGCCTCTGCACCGGCCGCTTCACCTTCGGAGAGGGAGGACTCTATGTCTATGGGTCCCTTGCAGGCACCCGCTATGAATATACCGGGTTTGTTGGAGATGATGTTAGAGCCAGACTCTTCGGATGGAACCAAGAACTTGCTGTCTGGGTCCTGAGCAAGTCCCAGTATTTTAGCTACCTTCTTTGTGCCCGCGGATGGTTCCATACCAAGCACAAGGACCACCAAGTCCATAGGTACTTCGGCAGGTCTTTGGACGATGGTGTCTTCGTGCTTTACCCTTAGCCTACCGTCTGCAGGGCTGTAGGTTATCTCCGCTATCCTACCCCTTACGTACCTTACGCCATACTGCTCTTGGGGTGCCCAGTAGAAGGGATACTCCCAAGTTCCGTAGGTTCTAACATCCATGTAGTAGCAGAAGACATCCACATCGGGATAGTGCTGTCTTATTTCCATAGCCTGCAGACCGGACAGGGCACAACCATATCTACAGCAGTGCACGTTGGTTACACCCAGCTGTCTGTCCCGAGAACCCACACAGAAAACAAAGGCTACCCTCTTTGGCAGTTGTCCGTTTGAAGGTCTGTAAAGTCTTCCTTCCTTGGAGAACATTTGTTCAAGCTCTAGGTTGGTGATCACGTCCGGATACAGTCCATAACCTAGCTCTCCCTTTCTCCTTGGGTCAAAGTGCTCAAAGCCCGTGGCAACCACTATAGCACCCACCTCGTGGGTTTCACCGTTGGAGAGGGTAACCTTGTAGCTTCCGGGCTCTCCCTCACAGGCGGTAAGCTCCGTCTTTAGTTTGACCTGCACGTTGGGGTTGCTTTCAACTTCCTTGATGTAGGGACCGAGCACCTGCTCTGGCTTTAGCTTTCTGGGTATGAGGGTGTGATAGTGGTTCAGGATAGGGTTCCCACCTAACCTGTCCTCTTTTTCCACCAGGATAGTTGGTATACCAAGCTTTCCAAGGATCCTTGCCGCTCCCAAACCGGCAGGTCCTCCACCAATTACCAGCACACTCTTTGCCATAACCAAACCTCCTATAAAGTGTTTATTAAAGGGGGCAAAAGCCCCCAAAAAAGCTTAGGACTTAAACAATGGCATATTGGCAGTGGCAGATGCCCTAGGCTTTCCTGTGGAGGTTTTGCTGTAGGGCTCATAAAGGTCGTATTCCTTGAAGAATTCCATCAGCTCGTCATACTTGCCAGCCTTTTCAAGCTCGGAGATGTACTTAACGGTGTCTTCCCATTCCTTCTTGAGCTCTCTCCAGTTGGTGATGCCCATCTTCTCAAGAAGTGGTTCGTAGTGGGAGCAGTTCCAGTAGAGCTGGACAATCTTGAATGGATGAGCTCCGCAGGCAAGTGCAGCAAACATTACATCGGACATTACCGCCACAGGGTAATACATGCCGTGTGCCTTTCCGATCCACTGGTTCTTTTCAAAGGTGGTGGTGCATCCCGTGTCGTGGGTAATGATTACGTCTGCCTTTACTTCCTCTGCGATCACCTTAAGCTTCCTTTGGATCGCCATAGACCTGGTGAACTCCCTTTCGGTTAGAATGTGCCTAAAGCCAAAGCCACAGCAGTCATACCATGTGGAGTAATCTACCACCTGGGCACCCAGTGCCTTTATAACTGCGGTGGATGCGGCAGGTCTTTGTCCGTTGTAAACTTCTGGGTCGTAGGGATAGTCGTCGGCGATCATCTTGTAGGTATGGCAGGCGTTGTGTATGGCAACCCTAACATTGGAGACATCTATACCCTTTGCCTTACCTTCCTTTTCGTAGAGTTCTTTGATCCTGTATCTCATAGCGTGGACCCACTCGGAGTAGTGAACCACCTCTTGGGGTATAACGATCCTTCCGTCCTCTGTTAGCCTTCCGAGCTTTTTGAGGATGGGCTTTACCGCATCCCTGAGCTCTTTGTTCATTATGAGCTGTTCCCTGGTTTCCTTGTAAGAACCAAAGGATGTTCCGCAGTGAATGAGGGGATAGTACCCAGTTTTCCAAGCTTGGTGCATGTTCCTGAGCCAAACTGCAGCCAAGGCTACGGGGTTGGAAGTTCCGGAACCATGATAGTTCCAAGCGGTGCAGGAAGTTTGGTGAGGCTCGTTAAGGTAATCGAGTCCAAACTTGTTCATAAACCAGAACAGTGAAGCGGGATATCCGGGTATGTTTCCACACTGTCCGCAGGATTTGTGGTGCCAAAGCTTGTTGGTAGGGATGAGCTTGATCCTTCCAGTCCTTGTATAGACGGGTATGGGTTGATGCTCCTCCGTGATCCTGTGTATGAGGATCTCGCCCTTAGCCTCCAGCTCTTCCATCATTTCAAAGATATGGTCGTAGTGGGCGTCATACTCCTTCACTGGGAAGGGTGGCTCTTCGGGGTACCTGAGAATACCCCCTGGGCTAACATAGCCCCATTTAGACTCTAACTTGGCGTGTGCCATGGTAACACCTCCTTAAGTTTTTTCGGGCTTCAAGCCCTTTTGTAAGCTCATTCTTCCTCTCCATAGAGCTCTTGGTATCTCTCTTCGTTCTCCTCCACAATGTCCATTATGACGTTGTAAAGGTTGGGGTCCAACTTCTCTAACATTTCAAAGATGCCCGTCTCTCTCCAGATGGTGTACATTTCTATGGCGGTTTCCAAGGATACTTCCCAAGCGGTCTTCACAGATTTACCCACATCAAAGGGAATGGCAAGTCTCTTTGCCCTGAGGTTTTCCATGTTGTCTGCCATCTTGGGACCCCAGTCGGGGAAGAAGTCGGGCTGTAGCATGTCGGCGGATAGCTGGTTTCCGGTGGTCATAACCTTTAGCAGAACCCTTCCGTAAGGTTTTAGAAGGTCCTTTGTTGCTTCAAAGGCGTTGCGGACCGCAACTTCTCTCATTATTGCCACAAGCCCACCGGGATTATTCACAAAGGGACACCTGATCCAACAGGTAAAGCATTGGGAGCAAGCCCAGATGTATTCGTGCATCATATCGTAGAGGACCTCTACATCTTCCTCTAAGAACCTCTGGACGATCTCCCGTGGGGAGAAATCAAAGAACCTGTTGGATGGGCAGGATGCAGTGCAAACACCGCAGTTCAGACAGCCAAAGATGTATTCCTTAAACCTAAAGTCCGATTTTACCTCTTCCACGATCCTGACTTTCTCTTCCCAAGGGACCATCTTGGTCTTCTCGGAGATGGGCAGGTTATATCCATAATTGTGTCCATCCATGGTATCACCTCCTGCAATTAATAAGCATAAACATATGAGCTTTCTCAGAAAAAGCAATTAAATTTTTCTTATAAGCATATAAGGATAAGCTTATAAAGGTGTGTAAAAAGGGGGAAGAGTTAAAGGGTAATGACCGCATACTCACCGCTCATTAGCTTGTCCAAGAAGGCTGCACCGCCTATAATACCGTCGCACAGTTCGGGGTTCACATCCTCTTTCTTATACTCCTCTGTGAGGTCCAAAGAAGGCACGCAGAGGTAGATCTTCACACCAGCGTCCTTTGCCATCTTTATAAAGTCATAGACGGTTTGCTCCACACCCGGTCTTACCTTTACCTTTTTGGCGTTATCCCTCATTAGCAAAAATCCAGCCTCGGAAGTTATGACCATCTCCACCTCGTAGTCCATGCTGGCGGCAGCAGTTGCCAGGAAGAAAGGAGCACCAGCTTGGGGGTTGATGAGCTCTCCAGTGGCTGGCTCTGCCCTAACAAAAAATGGTACAGTAAGGATGTAGAAGAGTACCTTTTCGTAAGCCATTTATAACCTCCTTATACAAAGATTATCATCGGTTTTTCTGATTCTAAAACGTAGTTAATGAAGGTGGCTGCACCCGCTGGTGGCTCAAGACCATCTATAAGGTCCTCGTACTTGTAGCCAAAGAGCTCCATGGTCATCTGGCAGGGTATGAGCTTTACACCTGCCTCTTTGCATGCTTCTAAAAGCTCTGGAATATCTGCCACACCGTGCTCTTTTATGGTCTTTTTCATCATATAAGTCATAAGGTCCGTCATACCGGGGATTATGCCCATTATTTGAGGAGGTCCGGGTAATATGGAGGATATGGCGTTGGTTATGGGGTTTTGCATGGATGGTGGAAAGGCCATAGGCATGGCTGGGTTTCCGATGGGGGCAATCTTGAGCTGATGCATTTTCTGCTTGTGGATAATGTTTAGCCCATAAAAGGTGAAAAATATGGCAGTTTCCACTCCGAGGGATGCGGCGGTGGAGGCGAGGATCAAAGGTGGATAGGCCATGTCAAGGGTGCCCTTTGTGGCTATTATGGCTAATCTTTCAGCCATAGCACTCCCTCCTTATTTTTTCCTCACATAGAATATGATCTTGCCACCCTCCTCTACCACTTCCAAGAGTTGGTGTCCTGTTCTGTTGCAGAAGGCGGGTATGTCTGCCTTTGCACCGGGGTCTGTGGTTATTATCTCCAACACCTGCCCGGACTGGAGCTCCTCCAATGCCTTTTTGGTCTTTAGCACGGGAAGAGGACAGTTAAGTCCAGACGCATCCAAGGTTTTGTCTGGAGTTATCGTAGCCATCTTTACACCTCCTATAAAAAGTTTTGCAATAGTATTATATTAATCCACCAATTGGAAGGGTTATTAGAATTTTCTAATGGAGCTATAAGAGAAGGTTATAAACATGCCTTTAAAGAGCTTTTATCAGTTTATGAAGGAAAAGTCCTTGGAGTATTATAGCCAATGCAGAGACATAGGACAGGACTTTTTTACTGCACCAGAGTTAGACAGAGCCTTTGGCTATGCGGTGGGAGAGCTCGCCAGTGAGCTTTTGAAGGATCATCCACAGTCAGTCATTCTGGAGCTGGGTGCGGGAAGGGGGACACTTGCTTACGATATTCTGAGCTTTCTAAAGCTCTACAGTCCTGAGCTTTTTGAAAGACTGCACTATCTTATATACGACTTTAGCCAGGGTTTAAAAGAAAGGCAAAGGAGGCTTTTAAGGGATTTTGAGGGTAAAGTCTTTTGGGTGGATGAAGTGCCAGAGTTCTCTGGTTTGGTGCTTTCCAACGAATTCTTTGATTGCCTTCCGGTTAGGATCGCCAAAGGTGGGAAGGAGCTCTATTTGGAAGATGGAAAGGAAGTTTGGTTGCCTTTGGAAGATTTGGAGGTGAAGGACTATATGGAAAGGCTCGGGATGAAGGAGGAAGATGTTGCCTACGAGGTGTGTTTGGATTGTGTGAAGTTTTTGGGGGAACTCGCAAGGAAGCTCAGGGAGGGCTACATTTTAACCGTAGATTATGGTTATTTGGAATTCCCAAAGGCTGGCACAGTGGTGGGCTACAGGGGGCACAGACTCGTAAAGGATATATACTCCAGCGAGCCCTTTGACATAACCGCAAGCGTCAACTTCAGGGCACTGATGGAATACGGCAAGGACTTCGGGCTTGAGGTGGTGTTTTTTAAAAACCAAAGGGACTTTTTGCTCTCCTCAAAGGTGTTCGTTGAAGAACTCTCTGCGGTAGCAGAAGATCAGAGCCCGCAGGCTTTGGAGAGGCTATCAAGACTAAAAACCATGCTCATAAGCATGGGAGAGAGGTTCAAAGTTCTTCTTCAGAGAAAAGGTAGCTGAGAACCTCCTGAAGGCTCTTTTTGTAAGCGGGAAAGCCCTCTAGCTCCGGGCTAAGGCTTACCCTTTTGTAGCCTTTTATAGATTTCCAACCCTCCAACAGGACAAAGTCAAAGTCAGAAAAGTATCTTTGAACTAAATCCTCCAGTTCTTCATCCGTGCGTTCATAGAGGGTGATCCTTCCCGGAGATACTATGCATACCTTTGGTAGAATTTGAAAGAGCCGGTGGGTATCACTGCCTTCTTTGTCTGTTAGGGCGTGTCCCTTTGGGTCATGCTTTAAATAGGCTACCTTGTAGCCCATCTCCGTGAGCCTTTTGGCAACCTGCTCTATAAGGGTTGTCTTTCCGCTGTTATGATATCCCACAAAGAATACCAGCTTGAGTTTTTTGTCCATTGGATATAATTTTATTTATCGTAAGGAGGGTGTAGCTCAGTTGGTAGAGCAGTGGACTGTGGATCCACGGGTCGCGGGTTCGAGTCCCGTCACCCTCCCCACCATCAAAGGAGGCACCCATGGAAGTCCTTTCTGTTGATAAAACTATAGAGAATGTCCAATGTCCTATAGCAATCCTGCTCTACGAGGATGATCAATCCAACCTGAACTTTTTAAAGGATCTGGTGCAGGATGTCAAGCTTTTGATGTCTGCAGAGAACTTTAAGGGTAAAGAGGGCTCCACTGCAAAGCTTAACCTTTTGAAGGATGGAAAGGTTATAACTTTGTACTTGGGGAGCTTGGGTCCAAAGGAGAAGGTGCACATAGATAGCTTTAGAAGGGCGACAGCCCTCATAGTCAAAAGGGCAAAGAAGGACAAGGTCCAAAGCCTTTTTGTGTATGCGGGGGAAAATTTGGACGAAAAGACTACCCAAGCCATAACGGAGGGTGCCATCCTCGGAGACTATCGCTTTGACAAGTATAAAACCCAAAAGGAAGAGGAAGAAACGAAGCTTTCTACGGTAGAAATCTATAAAGGAGACGAGAGAGGAATAAGAATCGGGCAGATCCTGGCAAACGCCCAAAGGTTTGTAAGGGACCTCGTCAATGAGCCGGGCAATGTGATCAACCCTATAACCCTTGCGGAAATAGCCCAGAAGCTTGCGCAGGAGCACGGGCTTGAGTGTAAGGTCTATGATGAAAAGCAAATTCAGGAGATGGGCATGCTTGCCCTTTGGAGTGTAGGAAAGGGCTCCGCAACACCACCCAGGTTCATACACCTTACCTATAAGCCAGAGGGTGAGCCAAAGGATAGGGTGGTCTTTGTGGGCAAGGGTTTGACCTTTGACAGTGGAGGACTGAACATAAAGACGGGCGATTATATGAGGACTATGAAGATGGACAAGGCGGGCGCTTGCACTGTTTTGGGTATTATGAAGGCAGTTGCCCAGTTAAAGCTCCCAGTGGAGGTGCACGGGATCATAGGTGCAGCGGAGAACATGCCCAGCGGAACCGCATACAGACCTGATGACATCATAAGGGCAATGAACGGAAAGACCATTGAAATAGACAACACGGACGCGGAGGGTAGGGTTACCTTGGCGGACGCCCTTTCTTATGCGTCAAACTTAGAGCCCTCTTGGATCATAGATTTGGCCACTTTGACGGGTGCCTGTATGGTAGCCCTCGGAGAATACACTGCGGGGCTCTTTACCAACGACCCAGAATTTGGAGAGGAGCTTATAAAGGTCTCCAAAAGGACTGGGGAAAGGCTCTGGATGTTGCCCATGGATGACAAAAAGCTGAGGGAGAAGATCAAGAAGGGCGATGGGGATGTTCTAAATAGCGGTGGAAGGTATGGTGGTGCCATAACCGCCGCCATGTTTTTGGAGGAGTTTGTGAAGGAAGGCATAAAGTGGGTCCACTTGGACATAGCTGGACCTGCCTACTTCAAAGAGGAGTTTGACTATTACTCAAAGGGTGCCACGGGCTTTGGTCTTAGAACTTGCGTAGAGTATCTGATGGAGAAATATCAATGAAAATATTGGTGCATGTATGCTGTGCTCCTGATGCAGTCTATTTTCTAAAAAGGCTAAGAGAAGACTTTCCACAGGCGGAGATCTGTGCCTTCTTTTACGACCCAAACATACATCCATACGAGGAATACAGGCTGAGGCTTTTGGAGACCGAAAGAACGTGCCATCATCTGGGCATTACCCTTTATGAAGGAGAGTACGACCTGGAAAGTTGGATGAACGCGGTAAAGGGCTTAGAAGAGGAACCAGAGAGGGGAAAAAGGTGTGAGGTTTGTTTTGACTACCGACTACAAAGGTCTGTAAGGTTTGCCAAAGAGATCTCTGCTACACACTTTACCACAACCCTTTTGATGAGTCCGAAAAAGGACTTTAAGACCCTTTCGGAGGTGGGCAGGAGGCTCTCAGAATCTGAAGGCATAGAGTTTTTGGCGCTGGATTACAGAAAGGGTGGTGGTACGCAAGAGATGTATAGGCTTTCAAAGGAGCTTGAGCTTTACCACCAAGATTACTGCGGATGCATATACGGGCTTTTCAAACAGAAGAAGGAAAAGGCAATGTGGGACCTTATATCCTTTGGGGGAAGAAGACCGGGCAGTAGGGAGGAAAGGCTCTTTATAAAAGAGGTTCGGCTCTTTGCAGAAAAGCTCGGTCTATCCTGTAAGGAGTGGGAGTTCTCCTTTTTAAACTGGAAACTCTTGCATTCAAGCTTGAAGGTGGGAGAGGTAGCCATCCCTCACTATGTGGTGCCCTTTTCAAGGGCTATCAAGGGCATCTTAAAGGGCAAGCCGGAAGAAGTAACGGAGGATGTCCTCTACTACAAAAAGGGTCTAAAGGTGGTGCTTTTGGAAAGGCTTCAGGATAGACCCATTGAGGATATAAATCCTATTTCAGACCCTACCTTTTTGGTGGATAAAAGCTACAGGGAAATGCTCTTGGAAAAACCTATAAGTGCCCAATTGGAGGCGGAGCTAAGCTGGGACACCTCAAGCGTCCTGCTGGTGGGTTCTCAAGGGGCTGAGAAGGTCTTGGGCTTTCCTGTGGATACGCTACAAGACCAAAGGGGCGTCAGCCTGCAAGAAATCTGTAATTTCATACAAGAGAAAGAGAAGGAAATAAGGGAAGGGAGCTTGGCGGTAGCCTTGCTAGGTGCTGAGTCCTTGGGCAGGAGCGGTAGCAGGTTCTTAGAGGAACGCTTGGGAATAAAGGTAAGGGAAGCTCAATGGATGCCCTGCTTTTAGTGGTTTTTGCCTATCTTTTGGGTTCTGTGCTCTTTGGGGAGGTGGTGGCAAAGAGTAAGGGCATAGACTTGAGGGCGGTGGGTAGTGGCAACGTGGGTGCTACTAACGTGGCAAGGGCTCTGGGCAAAAAGTATGCCCTGTTGGTCTTTCTGCTGGACCTTTTTAAAGGCTTTTTTCCAATTCTTTTATCAAGGTTTTACTTTGGTCTTGATAGTTGGACTACCTTCTTTGTGGGGCTCTTTGCCTTTCTTGGGCATCTGTACCCTGTCTTCCATGGCTTTAGAGGGGGCAAGGGTGTAGCAACCGCCTTTGGGGTGCTTTTGGGCATTTCTCCCTTTTTAGCAGTTCTTTCCCTATTGGTTTGGCTTTTGGTTTTTAAGCTAAAGGGCTATGTTTCCTTGGCTTCCCTCAGTGCTTGCACCTTTGCGGTGGTCTTGTCCCTCTTTTTGTTGCCCTTTAAACTCTTTTTGATGAGCCTTATAATTGGCGTTTTTATCTTTTACAGGCATAGAGATAACATAAAAAGGCTTTTGGAGGGGACAGAGCTTGGCTTTAAAAGATGAAGTTTGTTTTGGGCTTTAATCTTCTGCTTTTTCTCTTCAGGGTTCTCTATGTGCTTTATTCTCCTTTAGATCTTACCCCCGAAGAAGCCCAGTACTGGGACTGGTCAAGGCGCTTGGACCTGAGCTACTACTCAAAGCCCCCTATGGTGGCATACGCAAACTTTTTAACCACATCCCTTTTGGGAAACACCGAACTGGCGGTTAGGATTACTCCGATCGTTCTATCCTTTTTGATGTCCATCGTTACCTACTTTTTTGCTAGAAAACTCTTTGACGAAAGGGTTGCGATAATTTCTTCAACCCTTCCCCAGCTTTCCGTGGGCTTGGCTATCAACTCCCTTCTCATGACTACAGACGCCCTGCTGATATTCTTTTGGAGCTTGAGCCTGATAGCCTTTTGGTATGCGTTGGAAAAAAACAGTGCCTTTTGGTGGCTGTTGCTGGGCGTTTTTTCTGGCTTTGCCTTTTTGAGTAAATACCCGGCGGTCTTTCTTTTGCCTTTAGCCTTGCTTTACCTCAGCATATACAAAAGAGAGCTACTTTTGTCTGCCAAAACTTACCTTAGCCTGTTGCCACCCCTTTTTATGAGTCTGCCGGTGCTTTACTGGAACTACAAGCATCAGTTTGTTTCCTTTAAGCATGTTTCCACCTTGGCGACCAAGCATGCAAGCCTTTTTAATCCAAATAGCCTTTTGGAGTATTTAGGAGGGCAGTTGCTCTTGGTTTCAATCCTTCCCTTCTTTTTTATGCTTAAGGGATGGCTTTTGGGCTGGAAGGACAGAAGGCTTGGCTTTTTGACAGTGTTTTCTCTTCCCGTCTTTCTGTTCTTTTTAGCCCTGTCTTTGAGAAAGCATGTGGAAGCCAACTGGTCTGGTTTTGCCTACTTTGGCGGTTTTTTGCTGGCGAGCTATTATCTTTCCAAAAGCAGGTTTTTGAAGCCCACATACGCTTTGAGCTTTGTCCTCTTTATCTTACTCCACTTCAGCCCAATTTTGGACAAGGTGGGGTTAAAAAAACTTTTGCCCCCAAACAGAGACCCAGTCAAAGTGGCAATAGGTTGGGAACTTTTGGGTAAAGAGGTGAGCAAACTCTACACAGGACAGGAAATAATCCTTAGCCCCCACTATCAAATATCCGCAGAGCTTGCCTTTTACACACGGGGAAACCCACGCACCTACTGTATAAACCTTGGAAGGCGTATGAACCAGTATGACCTTTGGAGAGAAAGTATGAAGAGCTACATAGGCAAAGACGGCATATACGTGGATTATTCACCCATTGATAGCAGAGTTTTGGAGGGCTTTGAGGGTATAATAGAGCACAGGGTTTTACCCATCCGCTGGAGGGGAGAGGTGGTTAAAGAGTTCCATATATACAAGCTTAAAAACTACAAACACACAATAAGGGAGGAAAGAATGTTTGAAGGTTATTAGGTGGCTTCTGTCTTTTTATATTTTGGGCTACCTTTTTTACCATCTTACCCCAGTCTTTTATGCAGTTCATGTAAATTACGCACCCCCAAAGCCTGCTCCACTGCCCTATCAGAAAACCTGCAAGGTGGTCTTTGGTGTAAAAACTGCCCTTGATGGAGGTGTTGGAAGGCCAGGTTCCTTGGAAAGGGCATTAGAAGAAAAGGGTATAACCTTTTCTTTTGGACACTCCATTGACTACTCCCCGCGCATCAGAAGAGGTAATGTACCAGAAGGCTATGGATACAGAGACTTGGGCGGACTGAGTCTCTTTTTTTACTTTATCTTTTCTTATGTGCCCAAGCTTATAACCTTTTCGGAGAGGGAAGACCCCTACGGACTTTTGAAACCAAAGGATTGCAAACCAGTCCTTTCTGACCTTCCTGTGCTCGTTTCCACCCCTCTGGGAGAGCTTCCAAGTTACTTTTTTGTCTTGGGAAAACGGTGGAACCTTGCCTATCCAGATTGCGATAGCATGCTCTCCTTTTACCCAGTGGTGGGTAGGGAACTCAGCTTTTCCATATACAGCCCTCCAAAATTAAACCCTCCGCTGGATGCGCCTCTCCCAAAGGCGCATTTGAACCTCAAGGTGGAAGGCAAAAAGGTGCTGATGCTTGTATATAGAGACGGAGGACTATTTGAGGTCTATGACCAACCTTTGCTTACCCTGAACCTTGAGGAGGAGGGAAGCTATCAGCTAAAGGTTTATAGCTATAAATTTAAAGCCTTTGGTTTTTACTTTGGGTTGAGGTTCGTGGGATGCCTTTCGGAGATAAGGGTTAAATCCTTTTAAGTCCGTCAGTTTGTAGGCTTTCTGTTTGAGAGTATATTATATTATTATGATCTACTCAGAAACTGTTAAATATGCCCTGCTGGCGCTTGCTTACTTGGCTTTGAACAGGGATAGGCTTGTTAAGGTGGAGGAGATCGCAGAAGCCCAAAACATTCCAAAACCTTTTCTATCAAACATACTCCACAAACTGGTTAAGGAAAGGGTGCTAAGGTCCTACAAAGGCCCAAACGGTGGATTTACTTTTATGATCCCACCAGAGAAGATCACAATATACGATGTAATAAAGTATTTGGACGAGGACTATCGTTTAGACTACTGTGCCCTAAGACCAGGAAGATGTGAAGAATGGCGAAGTTCACCCTGTGCAGTTCATGACAAATGGATAGCTCTGAGGGAACACATAATGGAGTATTTGACCTCCACCACCATTACAGAGTTGGCTGGAGTTGAAGAAAAACATGGAGAGGCTAACCAGTAAAAAAGTAATATAATTAGTCCCATGGAAGAGGAAAAAAGGGAAGAAGCACAAACCCAAGGTGAGGGTCTATCCTCCCTCTGGCAGGAAACATTAAAGGAACAGGAAGAAAAAGAGAGGGAGGAAAAAGGGGAAGTTTTGACACCGGATATTCAGGAAAAGCTAAAAAAGTTCCTTGACCTACCCTTGCTAATAGAGGTGGTTGTTGGCTCCACCACTTTGACCTTAGGGGAAATTCTGAATTTGGGTCCTGGCTCTGTGGTAGAATTGGACAACTTGGTGGAAGAACCCGTGGATATAAAGGTGAACGGCAAGCTGGTAGCAAAAGGAGAACTCGTTGTGGTGGAAGAAAAGTTTGGTGTAAAGATCACGGACATTGTGGAGAGGGAGGAGAGGGTAAAAAGGGCTCTTTAGTACTTTCCTGTTATGTAGTCCGCTACAGAGGAGGCAGCGATCGCCTTGGGCTTTACCACTGGCTTTAGTCCCTGTGCCAACACAAACCCTATTGCTTCTTTGAGGATCACAGAGGAATTGTGCTGTGGGTTTGGGTTTATGTCTAAATGCACCTCAAAGGGTCTGTTGCCTACCACATCTATGAGCTCCAGGGCGGTGTAAACAGCCCTGCTTACCTCCTCCATGAGCCTTTGTCTTAGGGACCTTATGCGCTTTACTTTTTCCGTCTTCCAAAAGACCTTGGCACCCCTGCATGAATCTATATGAACCACTATCACTATCACAAAGATGGTGCTATCGTTTACCTGCCTTGAATCGCAACCCACATATATGGCGGTCTTCTCTGAGGTGCCTTTTATAAACTCCCTGACTTCGTCAAAGTTCTTTATCTGAGGCATTGAACTTACCTCTAAACTCTACGGGCTTCATATAGGTAGGTCTAAAAAGAATCCAATCTTTCAAGTTCTCTGCGCTTCTGCCATAGCATACTTCACACAAAAGCCCTCCTTCCACCAGCTTGGAGTTATCATCACAGCAATCAGTCAGGTTCCAAAACTCGTAGTTATCGTGAAATATGAGCTTTCCACAACCAAGACAACTATAAAGCTTGCAACCTTTGGATTTCAAAAACTCCTCCAACTCCTGATCTAAAGGCAACTCTTCCATTTCAAAAACCGTTTTCAAAAACTCCCTCTGTCTTTCACTTAGTTCCCTAAGTTGCATTGGTATATATTTTATCCCTATGTTGGTGGATGAGTTTGATGTGGCGGTTATTGGTGGTGGTCATGCGGGCATAGAGGCGGCGCTGGCGAGTGCCCGTATGGGTGCCAAAACGGTTATGTTCGTGCTGAACGCAGACACCATCGGACAGATGTCCTGCAACCCTGCCATAGGTGGCGTAGCAAAGGGTATTGTAGTGAGGGAGATAGACGCCCTTGGTGGAGAGATGGGAAAGGCTATAGACCACACGGGCATTCAGTTTAAGATGTTAAACACCCGTAAGGGCAAAGCGGTTTGGTCTCCGAGGGCTCAGGCGGACAAAAAGGCATACAGGGAGTATATGAAGAGGGTCTGCGAAAATCAGGAGAACCTTCACATAAAACAGGACGAGGTGGTGGATATTATCGTGGAAAACAACCGAGTGGTGGGAGTAAAAACTCGCCTTGGGCTTGAATACAAAGTAAAGGCTGTGGTGGTCACCACGGGTACTTTTCTGAACGGAGTTATTTACATAGGCGATAAAACCTTTCCGGGCGGTAGGGCTTGGGAGCCAAACTCCACGGGACTAGCGGACTTTTACAAAAGGCACGGCTTTCCACTAATGAGGTTCAAAACGGGTACTCCCGCAAGGTTGGACAGGAGGACTATAGATTTTTCTGTCCTTGAACCCGCACCGGGTGATGACCCACCCCCAAAGTTCTCCTTCTGGACAGAGCCCGTGGGAAGCTATTGGTTTGAAAAGGGTAAACCCCAAGCCCTCTGCTGGATCACTTACACCACTCCAAAGACCCACGAGATCATAAGAAAGAACCTTCATAGAACTGCCCTCTACGGTGGGCTCATAAAGGGCATAGGACCAAGGTACTGCCCCTCCATAGAGGACAAGGTGGTAAAGTTCCCCGATAAGGAAAGACACCAAATATTTTTAGAACCTGAAGGCTGGGACACCATAGAGATTTACCCCAATGGACTTTCCACCTCTTTACCGGAGGAAATTCAGTGGGAGATGTACAGGTCTATCCCCGGGCTTGAAAAGGTGGAGCTGATAAGACCAGCTTACGCCATAGAGTATGACGTGGTGCCTCCGACGGAACTTTATCCCACCTTGGAGACCAAGAAAATAAGAGGACTCTTTCATGCGGGCAACTTTAACGGCACCACAGGGTACGAGGAAGCGGCTGGACAGGGCATTCTTGCTGGCATAAACGCTGCCCTGAGGGCTTTTGGCAAAGAGCCCATATATCTTAGAAGGGACGAGAGCTACATTGGTATAATGGTGGATGACCTTACCACAAAGGGTGTGACGGAACCCTACAGACTTTTCACCTCACGTTCTGAGTATAGGCTTTACTTGAGACAGGACAATGCCATTTTGAGGCTTGCCAAGCTTGGAAGAGAGCTAGGGCTTTTGACAGAAGAACAGTATAAACTGGTAAAAGAGTTAGAAAGTGAAATTCAAGCTTGGCTTGAGTTCTACAAAGGGTATAAGGTATCCGTTGCCATAGGCTCCGATGTTAGGGCTTACAGTCTTTCTCAACTCTTGACCTCTGAGCGTTCCATCTGGGATCTAAAAGAGCTTGGAGTTAGCGTGCCAGAGCATCCTTACGTGGCGGAGGAGGTGGAGATCCAGCTAAAATACGAACCATACATAGAAAGGGAGAGGAAGTTGAACGAAAAATTAAAGAAGCTTGAGGATACACCCATTCCAGAGGATATAGACTACGACAAGGTACCCGGGCTCACAAACGAGGCGAGGGAAAAGCTCAAAAAGTTCAGACCGCTGACGGTGGGGCAAGCTAGCAGGATAGATGGCATAACACCGGCAACCATAACAGCCCTGCTGGCATTTTTGGGTAAGCTAGACTGAGATGCTACTTCTTTCTATAGTTCTTTACATACTTCTCACCTTAGCCATAGGGGTCTATGCAAGCACCTTTGTAAAGAACTCAAAGGATTACCTTTTGGCGGGGAGAAATCTCCCCTTCTTTATGGCTACCTTTGTTGCCTTTGCCACCTGGTTTGGTGCAGAAACTGTTTTGGGGGCATCCTCTCAGATGGCAAAGGAAGGGCTTTGGGGCGTGATAGAGGACCCCTTTGGCGCAGCCCTCTGTCTAATATTGGTGGGTTTATTCTTTGCAAAGCCCCTGTATAGGCTGAACCTCTTGACCTTTGGAGATTTTTACAGAAGGTTTTACGGCAGAAAGGCGGAAATTGTGGCGAGCCTTTTACTCATAGCATCCTACTTTGGTTGGATCGGTGCCCAGATGCTTGCCATAGGTCTGATCCTGAGCATAACCACCGGCATTAGCATAAAGCTTGGAACTGTTATAGGTTCTTTGGTGGTGGTCTTTTACACCTTTTTGGGTGGCATGTGGGCAGTTTCTCTTACGGATTTTATCCAAACCATAATGATCATAGTAGGACTTTTGTTTGCCCTCTATGAAGTTTCTCAAGGCTTTAGCCAGATTCCTCAAGTTTTAGCTTCCCAACAGCCGGAGTTCTACAAGTTCTTTCCTTCTTTGAACCCCCACGAGTTCTTGCTATTTATCACCGCCCTTATTACCATAGGACTTGGTTCCATACCCCAGCAGGATGTCTTCCAAAGGGTTATGTCCTCTCGTTCAGAAAGGGTTGCAGTCTATTCTTCCATTACTGCGGGCTTTATGTATCTAACTATTGCCTTTATCCCTCTGATCCTTGCCATCTTCGCGAGGGTAAATTACCCAGAGCTTTTGAAACTTGACGCCCAACTGATGCTTCCTACGCTGATTATGGAGCATACATCTACCCTTACAAAGGTTCTATTCTTTGGGGCACTGCTTTCTGCCATAATGAGCACGTCCAGTTCTGCCATTCTTGCCCCTTCCGCAATTCTAAGTGAAAACCTTCTGAGGCCGATGTTTAAAAACCTCTCCGACAGGGGCTTCCTTTGGCTCACTAGGTTTTCTGTGATTTTGATAAGCTTTATTTCCCTTCTCTTTGCCCTCAGTGGAGAGTCCATCTTTCACTTGGTGGGAGACTCCTCCGCCTTGAGCTTGGTGTCTTTGTTTGTTCCCTTGGTGGCTGGACTTTACTTCAAGGGTTCTAATCAACACTCCGCGATATTTAGCATGGCTTCGGGCTTTTTCGTCTGGGCAGTTTTAAACTATGGCTTTGAGTATGAATTTTCCCTCCTTGCGGGGCTTTTTACAAGCCTCTTTGCCTATCTTTTGACTTCTCTCTTAAGCTCCGTACTTAGCAAGGCGCAGGGAGTGGGCAAACATAATGTTGATTAACTTCTTAGCTGGGAATATGCCGAGCTCTCCCTTAAGGCACTCCCTCTCGGTAAATCTTTGGGAAGTTCCTCCCAGCACATAGTCGGACTTCAAAAGCACCGGAACAGGATGCCAAGAGTGTCCTTTGAGCACAGAGGGCGTAGAGTGGTCTCCTGTGATCACCAGAACGCTTGGCTTTAGCTCAAGGATCTTTGGAAGGTTTTTGTCAAACTCCTCTATGACCTTGACCTTTCCTTCCCAGTTTCCGTCTTCGCCGTAAGAATCTGTCTTTTTTATGTGCAAGAAGAAAAAGTCATAATCGTTCCAAAGGCTTCTTAAGGTTTCTATCTCATCTTCTATGGAAGAGCCTTCAAAGTTTATAACATCCATTCCCACCAAGCTGGCAAGCCCCCTATACATAGGATAGACCGCAATGGCACAGGCTTTCAGCCCAAACCTCTCCTCAAAACCCTTCATCTTTGGCTTTTGGGAAAAGCCCCTCAAAAGCACATAGTTTGCCTTTGGCTCATCCTTTAAAAGCTCACCCACCTTATGCACGAACTTTTCCACTACCTCAGCCACCCTTTGGGCGTTGGCGTTCATGGCTATGGGTTTTAGGGGCTCCTTTCCTTCCTTTTGGGGGTCTGTGTCCTTTATTTGGTCTGAACCTTCGGGCAGTGGATGCGGAAACCTTAGCACCAGCGCAAACCTGTGCTCCATTCCCGGTTCAATGATCACCTCAACTCCGTCTATTTCCTTTATGTTTTCCTTGATCCTTTGGGTTATTCTCCTGTTTTCTTCTGTGGCAATCCTACCCGCCCTCCTGTCCTTCACTATAGGCTTGCCATCTACATACTCTACCGTTGCGTAGTTTCCTCTTATGGCGATGTCTGTGTCCTTTACCTCAATGCCAAGCCCAAGGGCTTCGAGGATCCCCCTTCCTATCTGATACTCAAGGGGGTCGTAGCCAAAGATTCCCAAGTGTCCGGGACCACTGCCGGGCGTGATGCCGTAATCCACCGGGATATGAAGACCAAGGGCACTTTCCTTTGCCAAGCTATCAAGGTTTGGCGTGTGGGCAAGCTCAAGCTCCGTTTTGCCATCCTTTACGGGAAGTCCACCGATTCCATCAAGAACTACAAGCAAAAGCTTGCTGTTGTTTTTCTGAACAAGTTTTTCAAGCATGATTATAATTTTAAACACGCCTCCGATGAGAAATTCAAAAAAGCTGTAAATCTTTTAAAAAAGCTTTGGCAGGGATAAGGCTTATTATAGCTTTCTCAGGAAGTCTCAAACACGGAGGTAATTTCTAACCCTAAGGTATAGGCCAACTTTATGATTTATATCATATCTTTTCCTTGACTTTAGTTTAAATTTAAGAGCCCATTTAACAACTAAAGGGAGACTTAGCCATGCGAAAAATATGGTTTGTAGCCCTCTTGCTTATTGCCAGCTTGCTGTCTTTAGTTTGGCTTGCAAGTAGCCAATCCACCGCCTCAAAAAGCCTAACAAAGGCAAATCCTTCACACACTCCTTCAATGCCCTCTAAGAAAGCTGTTTCTGCCAAGCTTGCGGACTTGGAGCGTGGATGGGTAAAAAATGAAGGACAGTGGGATGAAAGGGCACTCTTTTCTGCCCCAGGATACTTTGGCAACACATGGATAACTAAGGATGGCGATCTCTTGCATGTGGCAGTCAAGAAGGAAAAGTGCAAAGATAAGACAGAAAAAGCCAAAGGGTGCCCTTCCAAAAGCTGGGTGATTTCTGAACGCTGGGTGGGTGGAAAAGTTCAAACCATAAAGGGAGAAGAAGAACTCCAGACAAAGGTAAGCTACTTCATAGGAAACGACCCTTCCAAGCACAAATCTGGTCTTTCCACCTACAGGTATGTTTCTTTGGGTGAAGTATGGTCTGGAGTGGAGGTAAAGCTAAAGGCCACCCAAAAGACAGTGGAAAAGCTATTTTATGTCCAGCCCGGTGCAGACCCTTCTAAGATTGTGGTAGAGGTTGGCGGTGCTAAAGGTTTGAAGCTTTCTAAGCATGGAGAGATAATCATCAAGACTGGTTTGGGAGATTTAAAGCTTTCTAAACCCATAGCATGGCAGGAAAAGGATGGCAAAAAGCTTCCAGTGGAAGTCTCATACAAGCTAATTGGCAAAAACCGCTACAGCTTTGAGGTAGCCAAGGCAGACCCAAGCTTGCCTATTGTGATAGACCCAATCCTTCAATCGACCTACCTGGGAGGAAGCGGGGGCGATTATGCCTACGCCCTTGCCATCCATCCCACAACGGGTGATGTCTATGTGGCGGGAGATACAGAGTATACCAAATTTCCTGGTACTAATGACGGGGCGCAGGAAAGCCATGGAGGATCCTACTATGACGCCTTCGTGACAAGGCTGACTGCTGATTTGGCGGCGGATAGTGGTTCCGGTGGTAGTGGCGGTGGCGGTGGTTCTGGCGGTGGCGGCGGTGGCGGCGGTGGATGTTCTATGACTGGCTCCGCATCTTCTGTGGCTGGCTTGTGGAACATCCTCGTGTGGCTATCTGTCCCATTCTTTGCGTTGGCAAGAAGGATAAGAAGGAAATAAAAACCCTTGGGTCCCCTCCGGGGGACCTTTGATAAAATCTTTTAATGAAGCTGTTGATCTTTTTACATCAGAAAAGCTGGAAAAGTCCTCTGGAGGAATATTAATACTTTACTTGCTTACCTTCATAGTTTCCTTCAGGAAGTCTTGGCTGTTTAAATTTTCCCACACGATGTATGATATAATTTTAAACATCATGTACACTAGAATCTATCTTCCTCCTTCAATGGGCTACATGCAGGAATACACAAAGGACAAAAAGAAGCTCGCCCAGGAGTTTGAGGCGGTCCTGTTAAAGGAAGTTTTGAAAGAGGGCTTCAAAGGGTTTATGAACGGTAAAGGCTTTCAGCAAAGGTTATACTACGATGCCTTTTTGGAGAACTTAAGCAGGCACTTAGCCCTCAATGGAGGCGTGGGCATAGCCCAGTTCATCTTCAAAAACCTAAAGGATTGAGCTATCTGTCGGAACTGCTCAAATACTTGCTCAACCCTTCAAAGATCTTCTCTGGCTCTACTTTATACTCTCCCCTTTCCAGCTTTGCCTTTATCTCTGAAACTTTGCTTTCCAGTTCTGAAAGGTCGGGTTGTGGTCTGCTCTTTGCCACCTCTGAAAGCTCAACCTTTACCGCCTCTTGTTCTTTAACCTCTGCGGGCTTTTCCTTGCTTTTTCTTTCTTGCTCAAGGATATTATTTACCAAGTTCCATAAATCTACCCTTTCTATCATGGCTCTGAATATATTATCGTATTTTTTAAGGGAAGTTTAAGCCGAAAATGGACAGCGTGGAAAAGGCGAAAAAGCTCATAGAGGAGCTAAAGGAGAATAACCATCTCAAGCTTAGAAGGAGCTTTGGAGTAGGGCTGTATCTTTTTAACCTTCTGAAGAACAGACTTTCAAACAGCCATTTAGAGCTTTTAAAAAAGTTTGACTCCATGCCCTTTCCCAAAAAGGTTGCCATACTTCAGGAGATAGAGCAGGCATTAAACAAGGAGGAGCTCGTTCCAACAGTTTCTTTTGATGGGTATCCCAAAAAGCCCATAGAGAAGTTTTTTATCCCTATTGAAAGCTTAAAGATTTTAGACCCAAAGGAAAAGAAGCTTTTAAAGTCTTTGAACATAAAAGACCTGTATTCTGCCCTTTGGTATGTGCCCGTAAGGTATGAGGACCGAAGGCTAAACACCTCCATAAAAACCTCCATTCCCGGAAAGGCGGTTGCCCTAAAGGTCAAGGTGGTGGAAAGTTCATGGGAGCCAGATGCCAAGTATCCCATCTCTGTGTTATGTGAAGACGGCACCAGCTACCTTAGCCTAAAATACAGGTTCAAGGATAAAAGGGCACTTTTAAGCTTCAAAAAAGGCACCGAGCTTATAGTCTACGGAAAGCTCATGGAGTATAAGGGAGAAAAGTATATGGTCCATCCGGAACTGCTGAAGGAAGAGGAAGCTGGTAAAGTTTTGCCCTTTTATAACATAAGGGTAAAGTCTGCGGAAAGCATGTCTGCCAAACTAAGGCACAGGAAGGTAAGACAAGCCATTCAAAAGCTGTTGGAATACCTACGATACATGCCCGAATACCTACCCGAGGAACTTTTAAAAAAGCACAACCTCTACAGACTGCCAGAAAGTCTGTATTTTTTACACGCTCCCCATCAGTGGGATGAAAGGTTAAACACTTGGGACACACCAGCCCACCATCGGTTGATATACGAAGACCTTCTTCTTTTCCAGCTTGCCCTCCAGCTTAAAAGAAGAGAGATAAAATCCCTAAGGGCACCAAGGCTTTTGAGGGCAGAGGAGCACATACAGGAGTTTTTAAGGAGCCTTCCCTTTGGGCTAACCCAAGCCCAGCTCAGGGTCCTAAAAGAGATCTTAGAGGATGTGAAGCAAGAGACACCCATGAACCGGCTTTTGCAAGGAGATGTGGGAAGTGGAAAAACGGTGGTTGCAATGGCTATCTCCTACGCCTTTGCCAAGGAGGGTTATCAGTCCGCCATAATGGTCCCAACTGAGATACTGGCTTACCAACACTACGAAAACTTTAAAAGGTTTTTGGAACCCCTTGGCGTTAAGGTGGGACTTCTTACTTCTTCGGTAAAAACCGCCCAAAGGAGGAGCCTGCTGAGGCATATAAGAGAGGGCAACATACAGGTGGTAGTGGGGACCCACGCCCTCATACAGGAGGGTGTTAGTTTTAAAAGCTTGGGTTTTGCAGTGGTTGATGAACAGCACCGCTTTGGTGTTTTGCAGAGGAAAAGGCTCCTTGAAAAGTCAGAAGAATTCTTCCCCCACCTTCTTGTAATGTCTGCCACACCCATTCCAAGGACCCTTGCCCTTTCCCTGTATGGAGATTTGGATATTTCAATAATAGACCAGATGCCCGCAGGTAGAAAGCCCGTAATCACAAGGCTATTTTTTGAGTCCGAAATGGAAAAGGTTTTAAAGTTCATCAAAGAGGAGCTTCAAAAGGGACACAAGGCGTACGTTATATACCCTGTTATAGAGGATTCTCCTAAGCTTGAGCTAAAGTCTGCGGTAAAAGAGTTTGAACGATGGAAAGCCCTCTTCCCAGATAGGAAGGTTCTCCTCTTACATGGAAGGCTAAAAGACGAGGAAAAGAAAAGGGTAATGGAGGAGTTCAAACAGGATGGGGACATTCTTGTTTCCACGACGGTGGTAGAGGTGGGAGTGGATGTGCCAGATGCGACGGTTATGGTGATAGAATCCGCCCACCGTTTTGGGCTTTCTCAGCTTCATCAACTGAGGGGAAGGGTGGGCAGGTCCCAGCTTCAGTCCTTTTGCTTCCTTGTGGTTCCAGATCAGATGCGATATGACCAAGAAAGTCTAAAAAGGCTGAAGGTTTTAGTGCAAACTAACGATGGTTTTAAAATAGCAGAGGAGGACCTGAAGATGAGGGGTCCGGGGGAGCTTTTGGGAGAGAGCCAGTCTGGATACTTTGGTTTTTGGGTAGCAAACCTCCAGAGGGAAAGGGATAGACACTTCCTTGAAGTGTGTAAAAAAGATGCACAGGAGCTTTTAGAAAAGGACCCGTACCTTGAAAGATATCCAGAGCTAAGACAAGTGCTCTTTTACAGGTATTCGGAGGGGATAATAGCACCCCCTTGACATCCTCTAAAAAAGGTATATAATGATAGATGTAAATTGGAGTTTGGGGATTAGAAACTCCCTCCCCCTCCCTCCCCAAATTTGTTTGCCCCACCGCCAGGTGGGGCCTTTGTAAAAATGAAATTCCCAGAGTTGATCCCGGCAAAGTTCTTAAGAAGGTTAAACAGGTTTGTGGGAGAGGTATCCATCGAGGGCAAAAGAGTTTTTGCACACATAAGAAACACGGGGAGGCTGACGGAGCTTTTAAAGCCGGGCAACACGGTCTTTTTGAAGGAAAAGAATTCGGGGAAGTATCCCTTTGAAGTGCTCTTGGTGGATATGGGAAGTTCACTAGTTTGCATAGACTCTACAATCACCCCAAAGCTGTATGCAGAGTTTTTGAATTTGCCCGTTAGGTTTGAGCCCAAGTTTGAAAAGCATCGCTTTGACCTCATGTATGACAGCAGGGTGGTGGAAACAAAGTCTGTGAATTTGGTAGAAGATGGCGTAGCCCTCTTTCCGGACGCACCTACCGAGAGAGGAAGAAGGCACATACAAAAACTCATAGAACTTTCTGAGCAGGGCTTTGAACCTCAGCTAATTTTTGTGGTGCAAAGGGAAGATGCCTTAGTCTTCTCTCCAAACTACAAAGTGGATAAACCTTTCTCGGAGGCGGTCCAAGAATTCTACAACAGAGGGCTAACGGTTAAAGCTTTTCTGTGCAATGTTAGCCTGAGAGAAATCAGCATAAGCAGGGAGATAGAGGTTATATTTTTAAAAGATGGCTGAGATTATAGTTGCACCCCACGCAGGCTTTTGCTTCGGAGTTAGGAGGGCAATAGCCCTCGCAGAAAAGGTTTCTGCAGAAAAGGGTGGCAAGAGGATATGGTCTATGGGACCCCTCATTCACAACCCTCAAGAGGTCCAAAGGCTGAGGGGTTTAGGCATTGAAGTTATGGCCTCAGAAGAGGACGCCAAAGAGGGAGACACGGTGATCATCCGCTCCCACGGAATACCACCCCAGAAGGAAAGGGAACTTTTGCAAAAGGGCCTAAGGCTTGTGGATGCCACCTGTCCCTATGTGAAGGCAGTGCATCAGGCTGTGGAAAAGCTTGTGCAAGAGGGCTACTTTGTGGTACTGGTGGGAGAAAGGGACCATCCGGAGGTTATTGGCACACTTGGGTATTTGCAAGAGGCGGGTGGCACAGGCGTAGTAGTGGAAAAGAAAGAGGACTTGGAAAAGCTCAAAAACCTGGAGAGGGTTGGTGTGGTTGCCCAGACTACCCAAAGCGAGCAGTTCTTCAAAGAGGTAGTAGGTGAGCTTGCCCTATGGGTAAAGGAGCTAAAGGTCATAAACACCATCTGCAACGCCACTTCCGAAAGGCAGGAGGATGTTTATGAGTTGGCAGGGAAGGTGGATGTGATGATCATAGTGGGTGGTAAAAACAGTGGAAACACCCGTAGGCTTTATCAAATATCCTCCTCTTTGAACCCAAGGAGCTATCACGTAGAGACTGCAGAGGAGCTAAAGCCCGAATGGTTTGTGGGAGTCCAAAGGGTGGGTATAACCGCCGGTGCATCCACACCAGACTGGATTATAGAGCAGGTAAAAAGCAAGATTCAAGAGCTTTTATCATGAAGGTTTTTATGATTGACAACTACGACTCCTTTACCTACAACCTGGTGCAGTATTTTCAAATCCTCGGTGCAGAGGTGGTGGTAAAGAGAAACGACCAAACTACCATTGAGGAGATCAGAGAGTTATACCCCGATGCCATCGTTATATCCCCCGGTCCCTGCAGTCCAAAGGAGGCGGGCATTTCAGTGAAGGTAGTCCAGGAGCTATACAGAGATTATCCCATATTGGGCGTTTGCTTGGGGCATCAGTCCATCGGTTATGCCTTTGGGGCAAACATAGTCCGGGCAAAAAGGCTAATGCACGGAAAGACCTCTCTCATTACTCACACAGGAGAGGGTATATTCTCTGGCATTCCCAATCCCTTTACTGCAGTTAGATACCACTCTCTGGTCATAGACGAGCGCACCCTACCGCCCTTTCTCAAGGTAACCGCCCGCTCTGAGGAGGACGACGAGGTTATGGCAATCCAGCATACAGAGTACCCGGTCTTTGGAGTGCAGTTTCATCCAGAATCAGTGCTTTCGGAAGCCGGGATGGATATTTTGAAAAACTTCTTAACTATAGCCCAAGGCTATCGTCTATCCATCTAAGGTAATCTTCGTTTCCTCCCAGAATGGGGAGGGCTATGATCTCGGGAACCGTGTAGGGATGGACACTCTTTACTTCTTTTATAAGCTCTTCCAACTTTTGGAGAGAAGTTTTTATCATCAGCAGGCTCTCTTTGTCCCTTTCAATGTTTCCCTTCCACCAGTAGATGGAATTTACCTCCGGCACCACATTGACACAGGCACCCAGCTTATTTTTCACAATGTAGTCTGCGAGTTCTAAGCCTTTATCCGTAGGAATTGTTATCAAGACCACTACATGTTTCCAGTCCATGGCTTATATAATTATACCCATGGAAAGGGTACTTATTTTCAACCCAGAGGGAGACAGAGAGCCAAGCAAGAGAAAGATAGTCTTTGGTAACCCCACCAACATTATGGAACTTAACAACGTCAAATATCAGTGGGCTTTTGACCTATACAAGACTATGGGCTTTACCAACTTTTGGATCCCGGAAGAAATTCCGATGCTAGAGGACAAAAAGCAGTATGAGAGGCTTTTGTCCGAGCATGAGCGGAGAGCCTACGAGCTTGTTATCAGCTTTTTGATAGCCTTGGATTCCTATCAGGTTAATATGCTAAAGGAGTTTGCCCGGTATTTGACTGCACCGGAGTTGGTTATGGCAATTACCTCTCAGGAGTTCCAAGAGGCACTGCACTCTTACTCTTACCAGTTCATCCTTGAGAGCGTCGTGGAGCCTACCAAGGCGGACGAAATCTACAACTACTGGCGTCAGGACGAAAAGCTTATGGAAAGAAACAAGGTAGTAGCTGAAGTTTACAACGAGTTTATAAAAAATCCCACCGAGGAGAACTTTATAAAGGCTGTCTTTGGAAACTATGTCTTGGAGAGCCTGTACTTTTATTCGGGCTTTGCCTTCTTTTACACCCTTGGCAGGCAGGGGAAGATGCTAAACACCGTCCAGCAGATCAAATACATCAACAGGGATGAGCTGACTCACGTGACGCTCTTTAGGAACATAATAAATACCCTCAAGGAGGAACAGCCTGACCTATTTACACCCGAGATCAACAAGTGGGTCTATGAGTTTTTCAAGTTTGCCACCGAAAAGGAAATAGAATGGGGCAAGTATGTTACCAACAACCAAATCCTTGGGCTAAACGACAAGCTCATTGAAAGGTATATAAAGTATCTTGCCAACCTCAGGCTCACTCAGATAGGCTATGAGCCCCTTTATCCGGAGGTTACAGAAAACCCCATGAAGTGGATAGACCAGTTCAGGACCATAAACGATACAAAAACAGACTTCTTCCAAGCAAAGCCTCAAACCTACGCCAAAAGAAGCGAACTAAAGTGGTAAAGCACTCTGCCAAGCTCATTGCCAGCTACTCTTATAGAAAGCTAAGATACACTCCAAACCATCCCCTTAGGATCCCCAGAGTCAGCCTTCTTTTGGAGTTTTTGAAGGCTATGGAGCTTTTGGAAGATGGGGAATGGGTGGAGAGTAGACCCGCCCAGTGGGAGGAACTCACGCTCTTTCACGAAGAGGAATATCTTTTAGCCCTCCAGAGGGCAGACCAGGAGGGTAGGGTGAGTAAAGAAGTAAGGGAGAGATTCCATATTGGAACCATTGAAAACCCAGTTTCTCCCGCCATGTGGAAGGGTTCTTTGCTTGCCACTGGTTCTTCGGTGCAGGCGGTCCAGCTCTTTTTGGAGGGCAATTTAGCCTTCAACCCGGCGGGTGGTATGCATCACGCCTACCCAAGCAGGGCCAATGGCTTTTGCTTTATCAACGATCCGGCAGTGGCAATAAACTACCTAAAACAGAAAGGCTACCGCAAAATCCTTTACATAGACTTAGATGCCCATCACTGCGATGGTGTGCAGGATGGCTTTTACGAGGATGACGAGGTTTTTGTCCTTTCCCTTCATCAGTCTCCTGAGTATGCCTTTCCTTTTAACAGGGGCTTTTTGGAGGAAAGAGGCAGAGGCAAAGGAAAGGGCTACAATCTGAACATCCCACTGCCCAAAGGCATCAACGACAGTGAGTTTTTGTACGCTTTAGAAAAAGCCATTGATATAGTAAAGGATATCTTTGAACCGGAGGTATACGTGCTCCAGCTGGGGACAGATACCCTCAAAGAGGACTATCTTTCAAAGTTTGAGCTCTCCAACTGGGGGTTTTTGAGGGCTTTTAGGTTGGTAAAAGACGCTTTTGGAGAGGGCATTTATTTAGGTGGGGGTGGCTATCATCCCATAGCCTTGGCGAGGGCTTGGGCACTGATCTGGTGCGAGCTCTCCCAAAGGGAAATTCCAAAGTTTTTAACTCCAAAGGCAAAGGAGGTGCTTTTAAAGGTGGATTTTGAAGAGTTTGAAGAAGAGGACAAAAGCTACATGTTTGAAAGGCTCTTGGATGAGCCAAGGGAAGGAGAAGTGAGGCAGGAAGTAAAAGATATTCTTGAGAAAGCAAGGGCTTTAGTCTATTCTTAGCCTGTGTTCCCGGGCACGCTGGAGATATTCTATGAGTTCTTCCTTCTTTTCGTTCTCTATAAGCCCTTTTAGTTTCTCCAAGGATTGGATAAACTCCTCTATTGCCCAAAGCAGGTTCTCCCTGTTTTCCAAAAATATGTCCCTCCACATTACAGGGTCCGAGGCGGCAATACGGGTAAAGTCCTTAAAGCCACCGCCGGGGTATAGAAAAAGGTCTATGTTTGTTTTTTTGCTTAGCTTTTCCATGGCGTCCATAAGGGCAAAGGCTACTGCGTGAGGAAGATGGGAAACCGCACCAAAAACCACATCATGAACAAAGGGATCCATGAATTCTACAAAGGCGTCAAGCCTTTCCCACATGAACTTGACCTTTTGGAGGGCTAACCGGTCCGTTCTCTGTGTGGGTGTTAAAACTACCCTTTTGTTTTTAAAGAGCTCTGGGTTGCTGTATTGGACGCCGGACTTTTCTGTGCCCGCTATAGGATGCCCTCCCACAAAATACCCACCAAAGAAATCCTCCATCATATACACGAGCCTGCCCTTCACACTACCAAGGTCTGTGATTAGGACTTTCTCATCAAGCACCTCTTTTAGTCCTCTGGCAACCTGTTCAAAGGCTCCCACGGGTACCGCCAGCACCACAAGATCTGGCTCAAAGTCTCTTAGGGCTAACATTTGAGTGGAACCCTCATCTATCACTCCAAGCTCCTTTCCCCTTTTTATTGCCTCGGGGTTTATGTCCATGCCAAAGGTTGAACAGCCAAGGCGGGATTTCACCGCGAGGGAAAAGGAACCTCCCATAAAGCCCACGCCCACGATGGCAACTCTCTTAAACATTCTCCTTTACCTGCTCTATGGAGGTTTCCTTTTTTCTCCTCCCCAGCTTCCCAAAGATGAGAGAAATTTCATAAAGCAATATGAGGGGTATAGCCATAAGCACTTGGGTGGTGGCATCTGGAGCTATAAAGGCGCCTATCACAAAGGCTATGACTATAAAGTATTTTCTGAAGGCTTTTAATTGCTGTTCGGAAACTATGCCCGCCCTCTGCAAAAGGTACAGAACAATTGGCAACTGAAAAGCCAAACCAAAGCCCACGATCATCTTTAGCAAGAAGGACACATAAAGATTTACCGAAAGGTAGGGAGTAGCCTGCAATTGGGAAAAGCCTATGCCTATTAAAAACTTTAGGGCTATGGGCATCACCAAAAAGTAGGCAAAGCTTACACCCAAAAGAAAGAGTATGATAGAAAAGAGGGTTATAGGGATCACCAACCTTTTCTCATGAGGATAAAGGGCTGGCTCCACAAACTTCCAAAGCTGATAGAGGATAACAGGAGAGGAGAGAATAAAGCCAAAAACCACCGAAATCTTTATGAGTATGAAGAGAGGCTCTGTGGGGGAAAGGGTTATGAGCTGGACCTGAGGGTAGGCCCTCTTTACAGGCTCCTTTAGCACTTCAAAAATATACTGGGCTAAGTAGAAGGCTGCGCCAGTGGCAACCAAAAAGGCTACAACGGACTTAATCAGCCTTTGTCTTAGTTCCCTCAGATGTTCCGTCAGCGGCATCTTGGGAAGTTCTTGACCCATCCTCTAACACCTCTTCAGTTTTAGTCTCTTCCTCCAAGCTATTGGACTCTTCTGTAAGCTTCATGGTTTCCTCTAACACTTCTTCAGTTTTAGCCTCCTCTTCTAAGTTTTTGGATTCTTCCATAACCTTTCTGTTAATCTCCTCTAAATACATCTGATATCTGAGCTCATCCCAAGTTTCCCTTACCTTTCTGAGCAGTTCTCCCAGCTTTCCCGCCAGTTCTATGGTCTTTTCTGGTCCCAAGACAATCAAAGCTACCAAAAGGATCAGAATTAACTCAGGAAAGTCCATTTGGGATTATTATAAGCCCAAGCTTTTTCTGATGCTCTTTTCAAAAAAGGAGACCATGTACATAAACTTCCTGTCCTCCCTGCATCTTTGCTCCACCTTTTTTACCGCGTACATAACTGCGGTGTGGTCCTTTTTGCCAAAGAACTCACCAATCTGAGAGTAGGGTAGGTTTAGAATGGTTTTACACAGAAACATGGCTATATGTCTGGCGTTTATCATCCTTCTCTCTTTGGTATCCTTTTTTAATAGCTCTGGGTTTAGCTTAAAGCCCTTTGCCACCGTGTTGATTATCAACTGAACCTTTTTTTCTTTGTCTAACTCCTCAGACTTTGGAAGCCTTTTTATACCACTTACCTTTAAGGTTTTCACAAAGCCCTCTATCTCCCTAACGTTGTAGCCGGTGTTTTCAAAGACATAGTCTATGGTCTCTTGGTCTAAGGGCAGTCCGTAAAGGATCAGTTTTTGTTTTATGATACGTCTTTTGGTCTCCTCGTCCAAACCGATCTCTATGATCAAACCACTTTCGAACCGGCTGACGAGCCTCTCTGAAACATCCTTCAGGTCTCTGGGATGCCTGTCGCTAACCAAGACGATCTGCTTTTCCTCCGCCTGAAGCTTTTCGTAAATTCTAAAGAGCTCAATTTGGGTTCTCTCTTTGCCTACCAAAAATTGCACATCGTCCAAGAGTAAAACATCCAAATTAAAGAACCTCTCCCTGAACTCCTCCACCCTGTTTTCTTTGAAAGCCTTGACCATGCTGTCCGAGAAGTCCATGAGGGGGATGTAAAGCACCCTATACCGGGCTTTGAGCTGGTTGCCAATGGCGTGCAAAAGGTGGGTTTTTCCAAGACCAGACCTTCCGTATATGAAGAGAGGATTAAAAAGCTTGCCCGGGTTTTTTGTCACCTCAAGGCACACCTTATAAGCGAGCTCGTTGGACGGTCCTACCACAAAGTTTTCAAAGGTGTATTTATCTAAGAGGTTGTCCTTTGGGCTTTCTATTTCCTTTTGCTCTTTTCTTTCTCCTTCGCACTCTACCACTACCTTTTTGCCAAAGCCCTTAAGGCGGGTGCTAAGGTAGGCAATAGCCCACCTTTTGTATTCTTCGTTTGGAGTCAGAATCAGTATCTTATCTGTATCCTCCCTTATTAGAAACTGTCTGAAGATTCCAACTGCGAACTTGTCTAAGCTCTCTATGAGATTTAAGAAGCTACCCCCTTCCATGGTTTGGAATAGCATAAGGGAATGGCAGGAGGTTTTGTTAAGAAATTGTTAAGAAATTTC